>DBFOLV010000044.1:0-20703 GCA_048430825.1 Collinsella sp. | reverse complement strand
CGCAGCCACACTCGGGCACTTGGAACGGGGGAAACGGCGGTCGACGAAACTGGAGAGGAGGTATTACGAGCTCCTGTGCGAATTGGAGAGAGCGCTCCCGCAAACTGCCTCTTGACAACTTATAGGAGCGTCGGTTTTGTTGAAGCAAACATGTTGGGTGCTCAGCATTTCCAAAAAAGTCTACTCACTTAGCCAGCGGGCAGCCAAATGATTATTAATTCCCCGTCCTAGAAAAATCATTTGGTGGGCAGAAGGGCAAAAGTAGTCAAAAAAGCCCCGTCCCAAATTAGCTACCCTGTGCGCCGATTATTCACCAGGCAGAATGTTTGCATAGAACTCGGCCCCGTCGTCCAGACGCAGGATGCCCACACGGCCAAACTCGGAGCCGGTGGCGGCGGCGCAATCGATGTCGATGCGATCGGGCACGCCAGCGGTATCCTCGCCGCCCAGCCGCACAATCTGCCCGCGGCCCGACTCCTCATCGAGCCCCGCCAGACCGCCCACCTCGCAATAACGCCCAAGCGACACCGTGGGCGTGTGGCCGCTCACCACGACCGGACCCTTGCCCTCGGCAGAAAGCAACCCTGTCGGCGCATCCCAATAGCCGTGACGAATCCACAGCAAGTCATCGGATGACTGCACCGCAAGCATCTGCTGCAGTAGCTCGCGATCGGCATCCACCGCCCCCGTACCATCGGCACAATCAACCCCATGTTCAAACAAAAACGCCCGGGCCGCCTCGGTCTGGATGCCGGCATGTACCAGCAGGTACGGACGCTCGTCAGTCTCGACCACCGCGTAGAGCGGCAGCGTCGCCATCCAACGCACGAGCTCCTCGTACGCCTCAAATTCCATATCGTTGAGCTGCTGACGGGTAGTCCAACCGCCGTTGATATCCCAGGTCTCGGCATCGAGCGGATCTTGACCGATGATGGCGTCGAGCATGATCTGCTCGTGATTGCCCTTGAGCACGCGAGCGTTGGGCAGCGAGCGCACGAGCTTAATAACGCCAACCGGATCGGGTCCGCGATCGATCATGTCGCCCAGCACATACAGCGTGTCTTCGGACGTCAGCGAAATCTTGGAAAGGGCCTCGTCCAGCGCGCGCACGTGCCCGTGAGCATCGGATGTCACATAAATCGCCATGGAACGCCTTTCCCTGCATTACGGCCGAAGCCCGATGCCACAGCTAAAACTTCAAGTTGAACTTAAACGTTACCCATTGTACTCCGTTGCAATAAAGCTGGAAAGGGTTGCATACCGTCAACGGTCGCCAGCGCACGCCCGTCAACCCGCACCGCTCACGCCACGCCGTCTAGCCCAGCGCCCCAACCAGCGACGCTCGCGTCGCAGCCTCGTGTTGAAAATGCGCACGCCCGCAGTCCAGGCCCATAAACCCACCATCTTTGGGTACAAATAACCGCAGACAACTGACCGTGCCACGCCAACCACCCAGGAGCGGACACTATCCATGAACCAGATACTTCTTTTTATCGGCCTCGTCATTATTCTGTGCCTGACCATCAAACCCGTCGGCAAAAAGCTCCCCTTCCCCACCCTGCTCATCTTTATCGCGCTGGGCATGCTGCTGGGCGTCAACGGTCCGGCGCACATCGACTTTAGCGACTATGCGCTCACCGAAACCGTCTGCAGCACGGCGCTGCTGTTCATCATGTTCTACGGCGGCTTTAACACCAACATCGACCGTGCCAAACCTGTCGCCGTGCCCGCGGTGCTGCTGAGCACGCTCGGCGTCGTCATCACCGCTGGCATCACCGGCGTTTTCGCGCACTTTGTACTGGGCTTCGACTGGATCGGCGGCCTACTGCTGGGCTCGGTCGTGGCATCCACCGACGCGGCCAGCGTCTTTAGTGTGCTGCGCGAGCACAACCTTTCGCTGAGAGGCGGCACCGACTCGCTGCTCGAGGTCGAATCGGGCTCCAACGACCCCGTCGCCTACATGCTCACCGCCGTGCTCGCCACACTCGCGGCCGGCGGCGACATTAACATCCCCGTGCTGCTGGCCAAGCAGATCATCCTAGGCGTGGGCCTGGGCCTTGTCATCGGCTGGGCATCGGGCCGCCTGATCGAGCGCGCGCACGCAACAGCCGAGGGCGCGCAGACCATCTTCTTGTTCGCCGTGGCCATCGTCGCCTACGCACTGCCGAGCTATCTGGGCGGAAACGGCTTTTTGGCCGTTTACCTTGCCGGCATCGTGCTGGGCGCGAGCGACATCACCGGCAAGGTCGAGATGGCGCACTTCTTTGACACCCTCACCGAGATGGCCGAGATGACCATCTTCTTTTTGCTCGGCCTGCTCGTGACGCCCGCCCGCCTGCCGCAAATGCTGCTGCCGGGCCTGGCGCTCATGGCGTTCATGCTCTTCGTGAGCCGCCCCATCGCCGTCGGCATGCTACTGGCGCCCTTTAAGACGAACCCCCGCCAGGTTGCGCTCGTTAGCTGGGCAGGTCTGCGTGGCGCGGCTTCGGTCGTCTTTAGTCTCTTTGCCGTGGTGGCCGGTGTCCCCGGCGGTCACGACCTATTTGACCTGGTGTTTGTGATTGCCGTGTCGAGCATTGTGGTGCAGGGCTCGCTGCTGCCGGCAGTGGCGAAAAAGCTCGACATGATCGACGCGGAAGGTGACGTGCGCCGTACGTTTAACGATTACCGCGACGAGGAAGGCATGTCGTTCGTCAAGCTCAAGGTGGGAGCTGGACATCCGTTTGCCGGGCGCTCGCTTGCCGATATTGGCAGGGCTACGAACATGCTCGTGGTCTTGGTGCTGCGCGATGGCGCGCACCCGGTGCTGCCCAACGGGGATACCGTGATCGAAGAAGGCGACCTACTGGTGATGGCCGCGCCAACGTTCGAAGAGCGTGCCGAAGTTACGCTGCGTGAGGTCACCGTGACTCCCCACGGGTGTCTGGCCGGCCAGCGTCTACGCGACGTGCCGCAGGGCAAGCACCCCTTTATCGTCGTAATGCTCAAGCGCGACGGCCAAACGATCATCCCCGACGGCAACACCCTCATATACGCCGGCGACGAAGCCGTCATCGCCACGCTGGCGTCGTAGCCCTCCCCACCCATAACTTGCGGTGAAATAGGGACTGAATAGGCCATCTAGCAGCCTAAACAGTCCCTATTTCACCGCAAGTTATTAAGGGGATGGGTTGAAAAACATTTGAATTGACACCAAAATAAAAAAGCCGGGGAAAACGTCCCCGGCACTTGGAAGCCCTCTCTTTTGAGATGACCGACTTCTTTATATCACGAACGCTAGTTAGATGCCATTCATTGAGGGCTTTATCAGGCGCGCCATCCCATCCACATGGCGCCATTTGAAAGCCGTCCGATCTCCTGCTATAAAGAAGTCGGTACCCTCGAATAGAGGGACCTCCAAGAGCCGGGGGATGTCCCCCGGCATTTTTTATGCGAGTCAAGACTAAACAGTTCTCTAGAAACCACCGGCGCCCTTGCGTCAGCAATTTACGAGCCGCTCTACCCAACCTCTCGGCGGCTAAGGACTTTTCGCAGGTAGTTTGACGAACATATGTTTGCTTATTATAATTATACTTGAAAGCACCCCTTATCTCATGGTATAAAGAATATGGTTCCCTCCAATAGAGGGGCCTCCAAGAGCCGGGGTCTTACCCCCGGCATTTTTTTTGAAAAAATGGAGGCCCACCATGAGCGAACTCTCCGTCTTTGTTGACGAATCTGGCGACCTCGGAGGCGTCTCCAACTACTACCTCGTCACCCTCGTTTTTCACGATCAAAACGATGCAATCGTTGAACGCATTGACCGCTACGAGCGCGCCCTGTCGCAGTCCTCGCTTCCCAATACGCCTTTTCATGCAGGACCCCTATTGAATGGAAACGGCGACTACAAAGATCTTCCCAAGGAGCAGCGAAGGCACATGTTGAGCGCATTTCGCGCGTTCATTCAGCATCTCCCCATACGCTACCTCTGCCTACAATACCGAATGAGCGAATTCACCGACAATCAAAACGGTCTCGCGGAGAGAATGAGGCGAGACCTCACAGTTGAACTTTTCGACCATCTGGAATTCTTCCAGCGATACGACACCGTTAAGATTTACTACGACAACGGCCAACCGATTGTAACGGAGGTCATTCATTCTGCGCTTGAGTACGTTCTAGCAAGGGATGTCATCGTATACCGAGAAGCCACACCACGAGCCTACCGGCTATTCCAAGTTGCTGACTACATCTGTACGATCGAGCTAACGGCTATCAAGTTTGACAGCAAGGAAGATACAAAGACTGATCGACTATTTTTTGGAACCCGAAGGACGTTCAAAAAGGGATTTCTCTTATATCTCAGGAAGAAACGGATGAACTGACCCGGGGTTACCAGTCGTCAGACGCTCCGCAATCGTCATCGACGGCAAAGTCGCGGAGGTCGAGGCCTTCGCATTCGGCTCGCGCTAGGAGCTCTTGGGGCGACTCATCCTCGATATCCGCTACGTCGAGCATGGCGGGCGGAAAGCCCACTCCCGCCGCACTCCCCGCACGATCGAGCAGACTCTCGCGCAGCTGATCTACATCGACTTCGATTTTCATGGTGAAACCTCCCGCCAAACCAGGCCCTTACTCGTCAGCGCCGAGCGCATCCACGGCAGCGACAAAAGCCTCAACCTGCTTGTTGTCCATCTGCGTGGCCAAACGGCCCACGGGTTCATCGTAGGCGAACTGCACCTTATCGATAAAGCAGTCCCAAGCACGCTCGTCCACACGCACAGCAGCCTCGCAATACTGGCTGAGCTTTTTGAGCCCGTACCAAAACGCGTTCACATGGCACGCGGGATCCTCATCAAGCACGCCATCGTATCGGCGGCCGTTAAACTCGCGTATGCGCGCCACGGCAACCTCAAGCGAGTCGCCGCCCTCGGCCGACACTTCTTCCACCAGCTCGGGAATCGCAACCTCGCGCCGGACATTATGCCTGGTAGTACCATCGTACTCGCCCACCAGCACATCTTCGTCAAGCCGAGATTCGTAGTCCAAATAGCTCGTGCCACAACAAATGCCGTGCGGCGAGCCCGTGCCAAACGCACAGAACAACCCGCCGTCGGCAACAACACGACGGTAGGTCTCAAACGACTTCTTAACCTGAGCGAGCAACTCGGAAAGCTTTCCGGCATCGCACGCCGTCTCACACGCAACGCACACAGACTCGGGCAACGATACCGGCTCAACCGTGCTCCCCGCAACGCGGGCGGCGCGCTCGGCCCGATACGCCTGCGCCGCCAAGCGCGCTCGCTGCGCAGCGCCGCGCACGTTGGTAAGTTCACGCTCCAACGCCACGTCACCAGCAACATCGCCAGCCAAATCGCCCGTAAACCCGTCGACGCCCTGCGACCCCGTCGCACTCAGCTCGGACTCAAACGTCGCTGTGATCATACCCGCAAGGTCCGTCGCGTCGGCGGCACAGCGCATCTGCTCCAGCTGCATACACAGCAGATCGGCATCCAGAGGCACGGCCTCGGCAACGCGCACGTCACTCAGGCGCGCCACGTCCTGCAGCACCATAGCCCCCGCGGCATCGTACGCCGCGCGAACCCTGTCCGCCGTATTGACGCGCAGCTTTACCTCGATAAACGCAAGCGTCTGATCCAGTCGCGTCAGCAACTCGGCCTTGTCCTCCATGCGCAAAAAGGCAGCATAGCGGCGCTCCATCTGCAGCGAGCCCACAACACCCGCCTGCTTGCGAGCGCGCGCAAGGGCCGCGCCCTCGACACGGCGAACATACCCGTCAACAGCCCGCACGGCAGACTCGCGCGCAGCGTGCTCGGCAGCCTCGACACCCCTAAGCACGCCCAGCAGCTCGCGGGAGCGCGCCTTGCGCGCCAACTCCCCGCGATCATACTGCTCAAGCGCAGCCTGGCGTTTGGCCACCGATTCAAAGCCAAACAGCTCGTCGAGCAGCTCACCAACAGAACGCTCGCCCGCCATGGCAAGGCCTCCTTACCCGAACACGCCAATACGCTCGCGGGCCCACGCGTACGCAAACCCGCACGCCCGCACCCCTACAGATCCAGCGCCTTCTTCGCGGCATCAACCGGGTCCCCATCCATGTAGAACACCGGGCTCAACCCCGAGATAATCTCGGAAGAAACACTCTGCAGGCCCGCGATAGCGCTCAGCGGCAAAATCACGCGCTTGGCACCGGCGTTTTTGGCCACGCGCATAATGTCCTCGAGCCCGCGGATCTCGTCCATAGAGCCCGACATGCGCAAGATTCCCGGAATCGCCAGCGCGGGCATCACCGGGCGATTGCATGCCGCGGAGCACAGGCCCACAAACTCGGCGAGCGAAACTTCCTCGGACAGGCCCTTACTCTGCAGGTCGTTGTAGAACAGCAGGTAATCCTTGGAGCCAATGTGCATGCCCGGCGCCACGCGGTTCGCCAGGTTCACAAAGTTGTCGAACGCGGCCTCCAGCGTATCGCGCACCGGCTTGTTAAAGGCCACGCCCTCGTGCTTAAACTTGCACTCGCCGGCAACGGCCTTGTTCTCCAGCTTGTACACGGCAACCTCGCCGCCCTGCGACCTGCCCACGCCAAACACGTGGCCGGACAGCAGCGGCCCATCGGGAATCAGCGTGTCCTCGGACTGCTCGGGCACGCGCACCACGTGCACGTCCTGCGGGTTGTCGGCATCCATATAGCCCAGGTTGACGTCGATAAACTCGACGCCCGCCATAATCTTGAGCTGCTCCTTTACGCGGCGACGGCCCTCGATAGCGTAGTCCAGCAGCCAGCGCACGTCGTCCTTGTCCATGGCCTCGTCGGGGAACAGCAGCTTAGCAAGGCCGCTAAAGGTCTTGCGCACGGCGATCTCGTCACGCTTGTTAAAGTCACTGTTAAAGCGGAAATACCGGTCGATATGGTGCGTAAAGTCTTTGCGGCGCATCTCCTTGCAAAACTCCGACAGGCAGTCGGTGATCAGGCCATAATGCCCGGTCAGCAGGCTCGAGCGCATCTTAGGAATCTCCCAGCCCGGCAGGTAGTAATGGATACGGTCGAAGAAGGCCGAATCGTTGTTAAACTCCGGCGGGAACGGATCAAACAGGTGCGTGGTCTTAAGGACATTTTGCACGGTATCGTTGATATTGCCCTCAAAGACCATGGAGGCGTCGGCGTTAATCTGGTCGCGGCCGCGTGCGTAACTGCCACTCGCCATGTAGTCCTTCATGATCTGCACGGCATTGGTGTCCTTAAACCGCATGCCGGCGACCTCGTCGAACGTCACGCAATCCCAGTGGCCCACCAGGCCCACGCGATCGGCGCGCATGGAGTTCATACGGCCGAACAAGTTGGCCGTGGTGGTCTGACCGCCCGAAAGCAAGATGGCGTAAGGCGAGACCTCTTTGTAGATATGGCTCTTGCCGGTGCCGCGGGGACCCAATTCGCACAGGTTGTAGTTGCGCTCGATAAGCGGCACCATGCGCTCGATAAAGTGGAGGCGCTCTTTCTCGGAAAGCTCGCTGGGTTCGTAGCCAGCCGAGCGCAGCAGCATATTGAGCCACTCGTCGCGCGTAAAGTACTGGCGCTCGTCGATCATGGCATCCAGGTCCGGATTGGGCATCTGAATGGGCGTGAGCGACGCCACGCTAAACGGAGAGTCCTCGGGTCCGCGCTTTTTGCGCTTGGCCTTGGAGCGGCGCGGCGCATCGTCGCCAAAGACCTCCATGCCAAACTCGTCTTCCTCATCCAAGGGGTGACGATACTCGATGCTCATAATGCACCAAATGCCGCCCTGCAGAATCTTGGAATAGTCGCGCACGTACTCGGCCGGCATCACAAACGGTTCGATGGTCAGATTGGCAAACGATGCCACATAGATGTCTTTGTACTCGTCGAGCTTGGCCGTCACCTTATCGATGATGGTAAAGCGGCCCAGTTCGCGAATCTTGGACTTAATGCGCTCGGACTCGTCGGGACGCACGTAGTTATCGGTGAGGATCCTGCGGATGCGATCCAGGCCCTCTGCCACGGCTTCCTCGTCATCGGTCGAGCAGTACATGCCCAGCAGGTACTCCAGCACAAAGGTTGGCACGTTGGCGCCGCGCTTCATAAGGGCCGTCAGGTCCTTGCGCACGATCTTGCCAGCAAAGTGCTCGAGCAGCTTGCCGTCAAGCCCATCCATGTCGTAACCGTCGTCCTCGGGGGCCTCGGCCACAGCCTGGTCATAGCCATCGGTCGAGGATTCGTCCTCGGCGGGCACCGCAGCCCCCACGGGCGCGGCAGTCTCAGCCTCCGCAGCAGGCACCGCAGCCTCCGCAGGCACATCCACATCAATCGAGGGAACTTCCCACAGATCGTCATCATGGCTATCAAACATAGGGCACACTCCTAAAAACCAAAATCAGCAACAGGTGCAAACGAAACAGCGATGGTGTACGTCTCGCGCCAAACGATCTTGCCCGTCTCGCGCTCGCGGCAGACCAGATAGTACGGACCCTTGGCCGAGAATCCATCCGCTGCATGCAACGCAAACTTGGCATGCACCACGCGCTCCTGCGAGTTAACAGAAGTCTTGTTAGCATGCGCCTTGACCGTATCGCTCACCTCGTTGCCACTTGCATCGGTAAACACCAGCTCGTACTCGCACGGCAAAACCTTGCCTTGGGCGGGTTCTTCCTGGATCAAGTTGACCGAGAAGAGCGAGTTGGTCACTCGGCGTCCCTCACTTAGTACGCGCAGCGTCGCCGCGCGCGTGTCGACAAAGTCCTTGGAACCCGAGCGCGCACGCCAAAAACCGATAACGGGCACGCAGAGCTCCTGCAGGCTCATGCCGCCGTGGACGTAGTTGTTAGTGCCGCCGGGACGCTTGAAGTGCACATTCTCGCGCGGGGCAAACCCCTCAAAACCGGCGCCCAAACGTCCCATATCAACATTAACAAACACCCCGCGTACCTCGTCCGAAAGCTCGCCCACGGCCTCGTTGGGCACCACCAGATGACGCTTGCCGCACATGACGGGAGCGTCAAGGACGGGAAGGTCCGGCTTGCCGAGCATCTGGCACTCGCTGAGCTCCCGACGCGTGTAGATAAAGCCGTGGTCCGCCGTTATAACAACACGCGCGCCCGGGGCGTCGGTGCACACGCGACGCGCCAATGCGGCAAGTTCCTCCACGGCGTCCGCACAGGCACCGAAGACGTCGTCCTGCGTAGCGGCCTTCTCGCCCGTGGCATCGATCTTGTTGTGATAGAGGTAGACGAGTTTTGAGTCCTTGAGCAGCGTCTTGCGTTCGGTTCCCGTCATGTTGAGGTATGTGCTCGAGCGTAAAGCGCGGGCCGTGGGCTCAACGTGGGCAAGCACGGCCTCGCGCTGCGGAGTCGTGGCAGTGGGCATGCCGTCAGCCAACACAAACGAGCCATCCGCTGCAAGCTCAAGCGCTTGGTGTGGCAGCAGCGCGGGCATGCCCACCTCAGTAATGGAGGGAAAGACCGCCTGCATGCTAGAGACCTTGACGTTGCCTCCGCGCTCGCGCTCGAGCAGCGCCGCAACGTCGCGGGCCACCTCATAGCGCAACGCGTCGCTCACGATAACGACCGTCGTTTTGGCAGAGCCCACAAAGGTGGGCAGCACATGCCAGTAGAACTCATCCTGCCGTGCAGGGCCATCGATGTAGCCGCAATCGGTCCACTCCCCTTGCGCAGCGGCTGCCCAGCAGGCATTGGCATCCGCCAAGAACCAGTTGCTGTAGAGATTCTCCGCCCAGTCCGCCACAGCGCGGGTGGGCTCCTCGAGCACATCGCACTCAACGGAGCGCGTCCGCAGATACGCGGTGCACATATGGCGATAGGCAACGTCCATGGCATACCAATCGGACGTGTAGGCATCCCACACCTGCTGGGGTTGTGCCAGATGGAACCCGCCCGCATGTGCCTGCCTAAATGCGCACATATTGGCCACAGCGGCAAGCAAGCCAAAGTAGCTCTCGACACGACGGTACCAGCTTAGGTCGCAGCGACGCGCCGCAAAGGCGCGTGCGTCCTCAACACGGTCTGCACCCTGGGCAAACGATTTGAACAACTGCGAGAGCACAGCCTCATTGACGCACGGGAACACATCAAGCGAGGCCAGCACATCGATCGGCAGAGCCTCAAACCGCGCAAAGAGCCCGCGGACATCCTCCACCAAACGACAGATCTCAAATAGGTCCTCGCTCGATGCCTGGGTATCGGCGGCCTGGTCCCACGCGCGCACCGCCTCAAGGCAATAGGGGCCGTAGGCGGGAGCCACATAGCTTTCGAGCCCCTTGAGCGCCCCCTCGGGAAGCGCGGTTGATGCCGCCGTAAGGAGCACATGGGATGCAAGCATAAGCAATGAGTCACGCTCGTAAAGCGGCCCATCAAACCCATAGCAACGCACAATAAAGGCAGAGAGGGCATCGCGCACGCAGTACTTGTCCGCCAACTCAGCCAGCGCCTCGGGACCCTCGTGCAGCAGCATGGTCATACAGCCACGCAGCACAAACGCGGGGCGCGCGTCACCAGGCTCTTTACCGCCAAAAATCACCGTAAGGATGCCGAGTTCGATATCGGATGCGCCCGAGGCATGTGGAACACACGCGGCAAACTTAGCGCAGCGGGTCTTGGCATCAAAGAACGTCTTGTGCTCGCGCAGGCTCTCGCGCACGGCGTCGATATTCTCGATGCCCAGCTGATCGGCCAAAAGCGAAAGATAGTCAGCCTGGAACTGATCGGCATACAGCTCAACATCGGCAAGCCAATCACCCTCAAGCCTGCCGCGCGGGCAACGGCGATACAGCAAGATATCGCTCGCAAGGTCATCGCGGTTGATGAGCTTCTTGACGGCAAACATACGGCCCTCGCAGGCCTCAACAAAGCGCACCGGGCGCTCAAAGTCACCGTGAGCAGGCATTACGCCGACATCGGCCCCCACGCCGTCGAAACCCTCGGCAGCCAATCGCTCAAACTCAGGAGCAAACTCGCCGTCCGCATCGTGCCAAACCACAACACGGCGCGGCGCGCATGAGGACAACGGCTGCAAAAATCGCAGCTTGAGCTGTTCTTCTACATCGATCTTGGGCATGAATATCCTTACCGTATCTGCAGTTACTTAATCTTCGCCAGCACATCCTGAAACTTGGCGTAGTTGACCTTGACGCCGTCATCCAGGTCGATCTTAATCATCTGGTCTGCCAAGTGGTGCAGTTTCTCCTCGTAGGCAATGGTCTCTTTGAGCTGGTCGTTGAGCTTTTTGATGCGCTTATCCAAGCGCACGCGCTCGCCGCGCTCGGCACTGACAAGGGCATCGTTGGCATACCCGATCTGGGCACGGTAGCGCTCCTGCTGCTCATGCACATAGTCGGTGCGGATGCGAGCCAACAGGTCAGGCTGGTAGCGATGCATGTAAACAAGGCACTTGAAGCCGTTCTTCTTGCCGCTGTCGAACAGCCAGTAGATGGGGCGCTTCTTATAGGTCTGGCAATGGTCCTTAAAGAAGTCCTTCAAAAAGTAGGTGCGGATTACCTCGCGCGAGGTACCCTTGCCGCCGAGTGCCTCGGCAATAAAGGCCAGGTTCTGCTCAAGCGTCTCCTCACCATACACGGTGCGCACAAAGTCGATAAAGTAGCGCACGATGTCGTCGTCAAAGTACTCGTCATCGGTAATGGGCAGCACGTTATCGCCATCGGGCATAAAGGTCACATGATCAGAGTTGGGCATCTTGGCCAGATAGTCATCGACTGTGGCGCCCTGATCGGCCAGGACCAGCCCGTCCACATCCAGCGAATAGCGGCCAAACATGCAGCCCACGGCATAGCTTATGAGCGAGGTGATCTCGTCTCGCTTGGTGCGCACGTATTTGTTGCCCTTATAGCTCTCGGGAATCTCGTCGGCGGTATCGAAGATGCGTGCTACCGACACGTACTTGTCCTCGACCTCGATGGGCACCTCGCCCTCCATGTTGTAGATCTTGGCAAAGATTCGGTTGAGCTCTTCCTCGTTAGCGCGAAGCCGCTCAAAGCGAGCATTGACCTCGGCCTTGCGGGCCTCGTATTTTTCTTGAAGTAAAGTGGCCATGAGGCCGTCCTTTCATTGTTGATGAGTTGTCAAGAGGCTTAAACTAAGGGACCGAAATCTCCAAAAATACCCCGACCTTACCGATCGACTTCTGGAAAAGCTATTCACCGCATCGGGCATTTGCAAAAACGCACTAGTGACTCATGAAGTCGCAAGCCAAACCCTGCGGACTGCATCAAGCGTAAAGGAAAGACAACTTGATATCATTTCTCAGCTCACCAGTTAAAGCCAACTAAATACCCGGACACGAGCTGAAACCCATTAACGAATATCAGGCCCAGCCTTTATCAGCTTCATCCATTTACATAGAGTCGAATTCTTGATTAGAATTCTTGCAGTGAGTCTTTTGATGTCACCTGCCGGGTCATCCTTTCGTTTTCCCGCAACATCCTCGATAGCGAACCATATATCGCCCTTTGACTTAAATGCACAGAATCTGCCGTGAGCAAATCCATTTCGTAAGTGATAAAACAAACTGATCGTTTGATTGCTTTTGGCATCATAAAAGACAGCAGACTCGAAGGGCTTTGACTCGATGCCAGCGCAATCAAACAAATCAGCATTACGCAAAGTCTGTTCCATATCACCAACAGCCGCGGCAGACCAATATAAAGACTTATTTGAGCTTGCTGCCTTTATCTTTTTATTCAAATATTGAGGCTTTCTCCAAGGAGCATCCCATCCGTATTCAGAAACCGAAACGCTTCTGTTGGACAATCCCGGAGCGGGAGTTTCGACAACAAAGAACCTTAGAAGCGGCGAAAGTATAGGGCTCAAAGACTTGCACGTCATACCGTTTTTGACCCATGCAGGATTCGCCTCAACAAAGACAACTTCATTTGCTGAAATATATTCAAACATGAACTCCACCTAAACCAAAGGGTTACGTTTGAAATCCCAAGAGGTTTCAAACGAGTCCCAATCATTTTTTGAAATGGACACATTGCTATCGACCAGACTATTAATTGCCGGTTTATACTCAGCGGAAATAAGCATGGGGAGTGCTTTGATGTCTCTCGCCTGCATGTTAAGAGTAGGGTTAAGCATGCTGAGGACATCGGCGGCAATAGAGCAATTAAGGAAACCTAGGGTCCAGTTCTCGCTTGAGCCCAGGCCACAAATGCATGGGCCGGCCATGTCAAATCCGCCCGTCGGCGGCAACAGCCTGAAACTCGGCTTGCCTGATGTCAGCATTGTGTAACAAACGCCTTCACTGAACCAATATTTTGACGCCAGCAAATTGGAGGTCGGATTACTCTGGTAAAACTCAATTGCGTCCTTTTTGATCGAAACCAACCAATGAAGATTGCCAAACCATCGACGAAAGTCGCCGCCCTTTGAGTAAGTGGCCCATGAGCCTTTTCGCCCAACCGAACGCGCGCCGACCTCCCAAAACAAGCGCAAATATAAATTGTTGTCGCCTGTTTTATTTTGAGACCCTGTATAGTCCGAGTAATCGCCAATGGAGTGGCCCAAAGAGAAAGCAGAGAGTAACCCGTCACTGGCCCAGTAGGCTATGGGGGTGCCGGGGATTTGCTTGAAGGTGTCGGCGTCGCGGCGATAGAACCAGCCGCAGTCGGGGTTTCGGATCGCCTCGAGGGCCTTCGGGGCCTGGACAGCAGCACCAACGAAGTCCGAAAGGCGCACATAGCCGCCCTTGTAGCCCTTGACGAACGAATTGTGGAACGTGTAGGTGCAGATGGGCACGGTCGCGCCAGCGAAGCCCGAGTACTCAAGCTGGATGAGAGAGGTCAGCGTTCTGTTGTCGATAATCTCGTTGCGGAGCTTCTCATAGCTTCCGATGAACATCCAGACGAAAGGCGACATGACGCCGCACTCGCCGTGGTCCTTGGCGAGATTGAACATGCGAACGACAAAGCTGGAGAACAGGTCGCTCTTCACGTCGGGGTAGTTCTTCTTGACCCACTTGCTCATGAATGGATTAAAGCTGCTGCTGCCCATATACGGAGGATTCGCCACGACGCAGATAAAACGACGGGACAGTTTCTCGCAAATGGCGACGGCGCTTTCGAGCTTAGTTTTGGTCGCAGAAGCAAAAAGGTCATCGGAACAACTCGCGGCGGCAGCCTTGAGCTCGTCGATCTCGTCCTCTGAGGGATTGAGCAGCGAACCAATCTCGCCCAAATGACTCAGCTCCTCGGCGAGCTTCTTGTTACCCGGCAGCTCATCCTCCCCTAGCGGGATGCTCGAGAGCACGGTAACGTCGGCGCGAACGCCACGCCTAAAGAAGCGACGGTCGTGCTCGCGGGCGCACATGGCAAGCGCCAGCTCCGCGATCTGTGCCGCGCGGGAATCGATTTCCATACCTGCAAGGTTTTTAGTAAGAATGAGCTCGGGAATCTCGCGCTCACGATAGCCGCGCTCCTCGTACATATGGAAGAGCAGCTCAAACGCATAGACCAAGATATGGCCCGAGCCGCATGCGGGGTCGCAGAGGGTTATCTCCTCGGGACTCGAAATGCGAATGAAGTCCTCGTGCTCAGCATCGGGCTCGATGTAATACTCCATGCGCTCGCGTAGCGAACTCCCCGGATTGTTGAGCATCCACAGACGGCCGAGCGAGTTCTCGACCATGTAGCGCACAATCCACTCGGGGGTGAAGAGCTGCGTGGCGGGCGCGATGTCCGCCGCCGCTGCCTTGCGCTTGGACTTGAAGAACTCGTCTTTAACGTCGGCATTGTAGTACTGATACATCCAGCCCAGAACGGTCACGCCCTCGCGCCAGTCCTCGTCAGTGAGGACGGCATTGAGTTTGCCCACCACACTGTCAGCCATCATGAGGCCCTGGGGCAACAGCAGCCCCATGGCTCCGCCCACGCGTTCAAAGACGCCCGGCAGGCAATCGGCAAGCTCCTCGCACTGAGCAACAAACAGGTAGCGCCACAACGGTTCATCCAAGCCCGCCATCTTGAGCTCGGCTATGCGATCGGTATCGGCCGTCGTTATTTCCACGTCCAGTGCGTTCTCCACGGCCTCGCTGCCATGGCTGCCGTCCGCACGACTTAGCATGCGCATACGGCTGGGAAGCCATCCGCATGCATCCATGAAGCGAATGGCCACGATGCGGTTGAACCAGGTGTAGGCCGCACGGTCGCGCAGCACCTCGTGACCCACCTCTGCCTGCATGCGCAGCAGTTCGTCGCGTTGCTCAATCTCAGCCGGACTTAGGGGCAGGCCGTTGACGGTCTCGGACCCAACGGGCGCGGGTGCAGGTTCGGTGATGCCGTAGCGCACCATCTGCGCCTCCACGCCTTTGATGAGCTCCGTACGGGCCCAGGTGCAGAAGCTCTTAAGAGCAGAATCGTTCATGGTTGATGAGCCTTTCTAAACGCCATAAGCCACCGGTGCGCGCTTTGGCACCAGTGGCTCCGCGGGTTAGTTGATACGGATCTCGTCGTTTGCAGCGAGCGCCTGCATAAGGCGGGAGCGCAGGTCGTCCACGTAGCGCTCCACGTCCTCTGCGGACAAGAGACGACTCGGCTTGGCCAGATCGGCGCGGCGTACAGTCTTGATCTTGCGCTGGGGCTTGGGCGCGGGCACGGGAGCAGACGATGCGGCGCCCTTGTTGGAGACCTTCTTGACCACCTCGCCCGTACTCATGACCTCGGTGGTGCGGCGCTCGTTGTCCATACGCACGCGGGCCTCATCCACAGCGTCGTACATCTCGTTGGCCGCCGCACTGAGCCAGTCGCCCCAGTTAGTTGCAACAACGCTCAGTTCGTTGAGACTTTGAGCGCTGTGGGCACGGTTTTTGAACGACTCGTATTTGGTGCCGGCGTCTGCTATGGCATCCTTGGCCTGATTGACAAAGCCCTTTTGATTCTCGGCCTGCGTCCGCAGGTCTTGCAGATCGCTCTCGATGCGACACAAAAACTCATTGCGGCGGATGCCCAACAGCTTTTTCATGTCATCCTCGACGGGATCCATAAGCGGCTGCAGGTCTTTAATACGGCCGTAGGGCTTGGGATCTTTGAGGATCTCACGAACCGTTGCCACGTTCTCCACCGCACCGGGAATGTCATCGGAGGCATACTCGATACCCTCGGTGCGGTTCAAGAAATCCCTGGCGTGGTCAAACGCTGTTCGTTGATTGGACTCGAAGAACTCAACCACCTTGTCAAAGTCTTCCTTGGCATCGAGCAAGCGCTCCTCATGCTTGGTGAACGTGGTCAAGAACGCCTCGGCCTCGTTCTGGTCCTTAAGGACGTCGGCCACCTCCGAGCGCATCTTCTCGCACTCGTCCTCACCGGGATACGGGTAGGCCGGCTTGATGCCCGTGTAGTAGTCGCGTGCCATGGCGAGGCACGCCTCGCGCAAGTCCTCAAGGCGCTCCTTGAGCTCGACCACGAGCCTATCCTCGTTGGAGGGTACGGTCTTGAGATCAAACAGGTCACACATGAGTTCGCCCGTGGCGCGCAGCAACCGGTCGCTCATGCGCATGCGCAAGCGCACCTGGGCCTTATCGGCATCCTTGCGCAGGAGCGCCACCATGCGGCTGTCGTTAGCTTGAACCGTCTGACCGCCAAACAGCACCTGCGCGCGCTGCTCCACCACAAGCTGCGCCACCACATTTGCGATGTCGACCTCGCGCCAGCCAAAGGGCCTTTGCTGGTACTGGCGCTGGATATCGCCCATAGCGGTATCCAGGTGGCGCTGGTGCTGCACTTTGAGGTAGTCCTCGACCTCTTTGAGCGCACGCGTGTTACCTGCATCCATGCCAGCGAGCCCCACTTGAACGTTGCCCACCAGAGTAGAGCGAATATCGGAATCGCTCGTGACCGGCGCGCCGATATAGTCGGCCTTTTCAAAGACCACATCGCACAGCTGCGCCAGCACCTGCTCAAAGACCTGAGCGGGTTTGGCAGCACGGACCTCAATCATGCGCCCGTTGACGGCGCATCGTGCATGGAGCACTGCCTCAGCCAAAAGGGCGTCAGCCTCTTTCTCGCTAAAGTCCTTCTCGCGCATTTTGGCCTCGACAATCTGGCGGGTACTCGGCGGTAACTCCTGCAGATTGCGCGTCTGGGCGTACATGCGAATCTTAGCGGCGTTGACGAGTGGGGCCCAATAATCCACCTCGTCGCTCAAGGCCACGATGGCCTTATCCACGGATTTCAATGCCAGCTCGGCATCGTCCGAACGGCCCAGATCGCTGGCCATGGTCACCACGGAGAGTTCCATGCCGCCCATGCTGGTACCGTGGATTGAGCCATCCACATAGCGGTCAAACGGAAAGTCGTTGGCCCCGCGGTTGAGTTTGCGCGCAGTGTAGATGCTTTCGAACAGGCGCTTCTTGATGTACTCAATCACCTTCGCGTTGTCGATCGGGGTGCGTGCGATCTCCTGCGCTATCTCCTGCTCCTCGTCGGTGAGGAAGCTATAGGTATCGCCCTGGCGTGCCACGTAGCTCTCGCGCTCCAAGCGGGCGAGAGATTCCTTGACACGGTCCTTAAGGGCGCGCTTGTCCACGTCCAGGCTATCGATCATAAGGATGGAGATGTTCTCGACCGTGGCCTTGACGTAGCCGATGTAGCGGATCAAGTACAGGAGCTTAAGCACCCGGACATCGTAGCTCTCAAGACCCTCTGCGTTTTCAGCCGCGCGCTCCGCACAGACGACGACCTGAATGATGCCGTGCTCCAAATCCTTGGAGATTGTGTCGAAGAAGCGCCAGAACGGCACGAGTGCACCAGTCTGGTCATGCTGGATGGCCTGAGCGCTCTCCTGAAACGCGCTCAGCATGGAGCGCTCGCCCGTGGACATGTGCTTGGCCTTAACACCGTGCTTGCGTACCTCGGTCATCACGTCGGGCAGAAGCTTAAACTGGTAGCCCACAAACGGGTAGCTGGCCACAAAATCCTTGGAGTTGGCGAAGCCGGCAAGGTCGGAGCGCGAGCCACCCTCAAAGGTAAAGTTGTTTTTGAGGACGGCGGCGTCTTGCTCGTAGACCTGTGCAAGCATATCGGCCGCCGGCGCGGTCTTCTCGAGCACACGGCGCTGGATGACCTCGTCCACGCTGGAGCTGGAGAGCGAAAGGCGGGTATTGAAGCGGCCTTGGATCTTTGAAAAGTCGTTGCCCACGGGCAGGTTCGGGTTGTCGATGGCCTCCTGGCTCGTGACCATCACCCACACGCGGCCACCGCAGGCGGCACCCAGCTCCTCGACGATGGTCTGAAGACTCAACATAAGGCTTGGATCCCGGTCGTTTGTAATAAACTGACCCACCTCGTCGACCATAAAGAGTAAACGGTAGTTACCGCCGTGGGCCGCTGCCTGAGCGTCTACGTAGTCCTTGACCTTTTTGGCAAAGACATCGGGGGCCAAAACCTCGTCCTCAGAACCCTCAAGCCAGTTCCATGCGGCCTTTTCGCTCATGCCGAGCACGCTCTGCAGCACCTCGACGACGTCGTCCTCAAAGTAGCTGTAGGTGTCGCGGGCCTGGAGCCAGGACTCGCCGTTGACGCGCTCAAAGGCCTCGCGGAACTCCTGGGTCTTGCCCAGGGAATCGATGTGGTCCTCGAGCTTTGCAAGCTTTAGGTCCTCGCCGTAGAAGCCGCGCGCCTCGTAGAACATGCGCTCAAAGCCGCGAAGCAGCGCCGTGGGAGCCGTATCGCCCTGCTTCCACTGGCCCGCCTTGCTATCGATGTTAAAGAGGATGGCCTGCGTGGACACCGAGCAGGCGCGCTCCATGGCAGCCTCGACCATGGGGTCGACGATCTTGCCGTCAAAGTAGCGGATGGCGCTCTTGCCGCCGATCTGGCGATTCTCGAGCAGGTAGCTCAGCATCTTGAGGAAGTGCGATTTACCGGAACCGAAGAAACCACTGATCCACACGCCGATCTTGTCGGTGGGCACACCGATGGCATCGCCGTAGGCCTTGAAGAACGTGGCAAAATGCCTCTGCAACTCGCGCGTCACCACGTACTCGTCAAGCTCCTGGCGGATGGACCCATCTTTTGAATCCTGGACCTTGACCACGCCGTTGATGGAGCGGTTGATGTCTTTTGCAAAGAGGTCGCGAATGATCGTGTTGTCCATGGGTGCTCCTTTGGGTTTGGGAACGTTATGACAAAGGATTGTTACCGGCGGCAGGGACTTGTCTGCGGGGAGCCGTGCTTACGAGATATCGATGGCGCGGTAGTAGTTGTCGGCCGGCAGACGGTTAAAGAGCTGGAAAGAAGAACCGTTGAAACTGCCCGGATAGGCGGCGACCACAGGCACCTCATCAAAATCCGCAAGCATGCAGTGGAGAAGCGTGTGTATGCGAAAGAACGGGAAAACCTCGCCCGCGCCGGTGAGGAGAACGACGTCTCCAGGCGCGTGCGGCTCGGTCTGCTCAAGGATGTACGCGGCGACTTTCTCGGGCGAAGCGAACTTGGCCACGTCCTCGAGAACGCGCTGGGTACCGCGGCGCTCCTCTTGGTGCGGGATAGCCTTGAGGACACGGCGCTTTTCGAGAATTGCCAGCACGGCGTCGTAAAGGTTCACGACCTTGAGCGTGCACGGAAGCTTGTCGGCCTCGGCATCGCGTGAAAGGGTGTCAAATAATGCACGCGCGTCAAACTCCAGCGCGGGGTCATAGCAAAAGGTGTGGAAGCCGATCTCATTGCCTATGCCCTTGTTGGCCAAAAAGTCCTCGCTGCGCAGGCACTCGCGCAGAAGCTGCGCACGGCGCTCAAATTCCTGACAGGCGCGCTCGGAGCGGACATGCGCCGCCACGACGCTCTTGCGGGAATGGATGCCGATATTGGTGGTGAGATCGGTCGCCGGGGTGATAACAGGGTCGACGGCGCTTTTGACGGGAGCCACGCTACATCACCGCCCTGCCGGTAAGGGCCGCGATAAGCGACTGCTCGCCTAGCTGAACCAAGGCTCGCTCGACATCGGAATCGAGGAAGAGTGGTGACAGGCGCTCGGACTCCGGGCCCTGGCCCTCGCCGATAAGGCCGGCATGGCGGAGCGTCTGGCGGAGCGAGCCCTTAATGCGCCTGACCGTGGCCTCAGTCCAGCGGGCCGCGTCCGGATACTCCGTGGTAAAGCGTGTCATAAAGGCGTTGAGGTCAACCGCCGTAAAGGCATAATCGAAGTTTTGTAGGCGCTCCCCTACCTCGACGAGCACGAGCTCGCGCACGATATCGTAGCGGCAGATCATGCTGTAGAAGATGGCCTGGTCCGCCTGCGTGGGAGTGCCGGATGCCATGAGCCTGGTTAGGGATGACGCAGCCTCGACGGCGGTTTTGGGGTCGATGCCGCGCGCGGCGCATACGGCGTCCGTGGGCACCATGGCGTCAAGGCGGCGAAGGCACACGGTTGCGCGGTTGGCGACCATGCGCTCCGTGGGATATTGAAAGAGGTTCTCGCTCTTTACGCGTACAATGACCTGCTCGTCACTTGCGCCCTGCATACGAAGGGCAGCGACGATGCGCATCTCATGCGGGAGGAATTGCTCGCGGGTGAGCACCCCCCATTACAGTCTGAAATAGGCCATCGATAAATTTCGATGGCGAGCATTCGGCGCATTGCCTACGATACGGGCAAGCCCCGAGGGGCCGCCGATCGGGCGCCTCCGGATGGCCGTCTGCCCCTGCCCCGTAGAGGGCCCGG
>DBFOLV010000043.1:0-24021 GCA_048430825.1 Collinsella sp. | reverse complement strand
AAACGCCCCTAAGCGAGCAAGGTGACGTGAAAGAGGAGGGAAGCGTACTTCGGTACGCGACCGACGATTGAACGTCAGATTGCCGCTTAGGGGCGTTTGCAGCGTCGAGCCGTTACGCGGTTTGGTAAAACCGCGTAACTTACATGACCATGACGTAGCGCGATCCCACGTAGTACTGCTTACCCATCAGGACCGGCTCATCGTTGGGACCGGTAAAGCCGGCGCGCAGGTTGAGCAGCGGATCATGCGGGGCAATGCCCAGCTCGGCCGCCTGCTCGGCATTAGCTCGAACGGCCTCGACCGTACGGTAGCCAACCGAGACAATCGGCGTTCCGCCAACACGCTCGACCTCGGCAAAAATCGACTTGTCCTCAAGATCGGCCGTCAACAGCTCACGGTAGGCGTCAAACAGCACAAAGATGTTCTCCTCAAAGATGGGCTCGCCGTCGGCCGTACGCACGCGCTTAATATGCAGCAGCAGCGCGTCCTTTTGCAGGCCAAAGAACTCCATCTCGTTTTGACGTGCCGGAACGATCTGGCGATCGATCACATGCGCACCGGCCTTCATGCCGTTGTTGGCACACAGCGCGGTAAACGTCTGCAGCGTCGAGGCGTGAAACTGGCGATTGATATGCGGCGTGGAAACAAAGGTGCCGCGGCCCTGTTGCTTAACCAGGTAACCATCGGAGCACAGCTCCTCGACGGCGCGGCGCACCGTAATTCGGCTTACCTCGTACTGCTCGGCTAGCTCAAGCTCGGACGGAATACGCTCCTTGGGTGCATAAACACCTTTCTCGATCGCATCCTTGATTTCGTCGTAAATCTGCTGGTAAAGCGGTGCATTTTTGGGTGCAGGCATATCTGATCACTCTTATCAAAATAGCTAAATTTCTAATACGTATATAACGTCTAGTTTCATGTTACCTCATATTGATAAAACGATACACCCCACCTGCCAAAAAGCGACAGCTTCATTTTGGTAGGTTTTATCTGGGCAAACGAAAGCCCCTCGAATGCAACGGGGCTTTCGAGGAGCTCATACGGAAGGGTTGCGCCGGACCAGCAAAATGCCAATACCCTACTTGCCGTCGTCCTGCTGCAGGCTGTCCTGCTCGCTGAGGCGCGCCTGCCTGCTGGCCATGCGCGCGGGCTTGTCGGGATCGGGAACGGCCGTGGGCATGGGCTCGTCGACATGACCGCCCCACCAGCCGCCCACAAAGTTGAGCGTGTGGAACACATTGATCACGGCGCCGGGATCAATGTCGCACACCAGCTTGATAATGTCCTGGCTCTCGTAGGTCGAGACAACGGCGTGCAGCAGGTACATCTTTTCGCGGCTGTATCCGCCGATGACCTCGGCGCAGCTAATGCCGTGCTGAAAATGGTCAACATAGGCGGTCATGACTTCGTCTGCCTTGCGCGTCGTGATCTGCAGCGTCACGCGGTCGTAGCGACGATAGAAACTGTCGATGGTCTTGGTCGAAATAAACTGGAACACGATGGAGTACGCCGCGTTGTCCCAGCCAAATATAAAGCCAAAGATCGCCAGGATAAAGCAGTTGAAACCAAAGATGACGCCCCAGATGGTCTTGCCCGTGTGGTTGGAAACCCACAACGCAATAAAGTCGGTGCCGCCGGTGGATGCGCCGGACTTTAGCGCGATGGCAGCGCCCAGACCCGAGACCACGCCGCCAAAAATGATGAGCATGATCTTGTCGCCCAAAAACGGGGCAAAGTGAAAGATGTTGAGGAACAGCGATGAGAGCACGACCTGCATCATCGAGAAGATGACGAAGCGCTTGCTGATGCCGCTCCAGCATAGGAGCGCCACGGGGATGTTGAGCGCGAGCATGCCGAGCGAGATGTCGATGTGAACGCCGCCCAGCGAGGTAACGCGATCGAGCAGGACCGCGACGCCGGTAAGACCGCTCGGAAGCAGGTCGGCGGGCCGAATGAACGCCTGGATCAGGAATGTCTGGAGAACGGCGGAAATGGTGACCGCCACGGCGGTGATGGCGCGGCGGACGATGGTGAGGCGACCGAGCACGAGCACTCGGTCCGTGAGCTGATCGATGGCGTTCGCCACGCAGGCTCCTTTCGAAGGCAGATGTAGTTGTGGGGCATGCCCGCGATTGTAGCACGGAGCGTGCGGGGGCGCTTCAATTCACCCTCCCTCGACAACCAAAGCGGGACCAGCAACCCCACGACCAAAGGCCCAAATTACAAGTGAGTAGACTTTACGCGACCTGCAGAGCACACCCAAAACCGCCACCCCTGTGACCTGCGGTTTTACTAGAGCAGATGCACTTTGTGCTCGTCCTGCACCAAAAAGTCTACTCACTTAGTCCGAATCGAAGCCAAACGGATCCAAATAGATGACAAATTAAGCCAATCCGCAGCAAAAGACGCGTGAATCAGTGCTTCTCGCGGCGGATTGACACTACAAAGCGGCCAAAATGTCGGTCAGATTATCGATAACGACATCGGCTCGCGATTGATCGAGGTTGACACCCTCGTGCGGACGCAGCGCCAGGACGCGGGCGCCGGAGCGCTTACCAGCCTCGATGCCCAAAGGCGAATCCTCTATAACCAGGCACTCGGCAGGCTCCACCCCTAGCGCCTCCATGGCACGCAGGTAGATCTCGGGGTCGGGCTTAAACGCACTGCACTCGTGACCGCTGATGGTGTAGTCCAACACGTCGGCGATACCGGCAATCTCCACCAGCTCGTCGATCAACTCGCGATAGGACGAGCTCGCGATGGCACACTTCACGCCACGCTCGTGCAGCTTGCGCATCACCGGCTCCGTCTGCTCGTTGAGCAGCTCGGCATACGGAACGGGATGGTCCGGGCTATAAACCTGCTTGTACTCCACGCGCAGGCGCTCGCGCAGCTCAACATCGTCGGGCACCAGTGCCTCCCAAATGGCAGGCTCGTTAGACCCCGAAAGATCGGGGATCTCGTCAAAGTGGAACCCCTTCTCTTCCATAAACGCCACGCGACGACGGTTGTAGAACCACTCGGTATCGACCAGCACGCCGTCCATGTCAAACAGCACTGCTTTGATCATACGCATCTCCTCCCACCTGCCAAAAAGAGACAGGTTTATTATGGTAGGTTTTATCTTGGGTTTTGCGACGCGACAGGCGTGCCCTCCCCAAAGCAAAAAAGGGAACGGGGCGCAAACCCCATCCCCTCTCAATCAACCCGTAAGGTCTACTTACTTGTGATTAGTAGGAAAGCTTCCACATGTAGCGACGCATGGTCAGCGGGTGCTGACGGGCCTCGGCGATCTGGTTGCCGTACTCGCGCATAACGGCGAGGTGCAGCAGCGGGTTGAAGTAGGTGACGACGCTCGCGGGCACGGCGTCAGCCAGGCCGTAGTCCTTGGAGTCGATCAGAGCGACCTTGGCGCCCATGCGCTTAAGGAAGGTGAGGGCGCGGGCGTCCATCGGACGGGTAGCGCCATCGGACATGAAGAAGACGTAGGGCTTACCCTCGGTGGAAACCTCGAACGGGCCGTGGAAGTACTCGCCGGTGTTGTAGGCGGCGGCGTCGATCCACTGCATCTCGGTGAACAGGAAGGCAGCGTGAGAATAAGCCATCTTCTCGGAGGCACCGGAAGCCATGAAGTAGATCATCTTGTCGTCCTTGAAGTCCTCGGCGAACTTCTTGGCGAGTTTCTTGCAGGACTGAGCGGCGTTCTCGCAGAGCTCGAAGACGTTGGTGAGGCCGGTGATCATGTCCTCGTAGTGGTCATAACCCTCGGTCTGCTGAAGGATCTCGAGAGCAAGAGCGATGGCATAGCCGGGCTTCTCGCACTTGGCAGCGAAGTTGGCGTGGAAGCCGTGAACGATGACGTAGTCAGCGTCGACGGTCAGAGCGGAGCCAGCCTTGTTGGTGAGGGAGACGACCGGGCAGTTGTGCTTCTTGGCGGTCTTGTTGGCCTCGACGGTCTCGGGCGTGGAGCCACCGAGGGAGCAGGTGATCACGAAGGTGTGCTCGTTGACCCAGGAAGGCGTGTCGTAGTTGAACTCGTTAGCGGTGAAGATCTGAACGTTCAGCTTGTCCGTGTTGTTGGCCAGGAAGTACTTGGCGGGGTACAGGTCGGACATGGAAGCACCGCAGCCGACGAAGGCGACACTGTGGATCTCGTGGTTGGACAGGACGTCAGCGACGATCTGCTTAGGGAGGTTAAGGTCGATCTCGTACATCTGACACATTCCTTTCGATTTTTGCGGCGCCACATTGCCGGGCGCTCGCAGGGTTACCGTGGTTTGGACCGAGTCGCCGGTCCGTTGAGGATGCGACAAGGGGACTGTCCCATTGTCGCATTTTGGGGATGGAAGCCTGCCTGGGGTATGGGATGCCAGGCAGGCCCCCGGGGGAAAGCGGTTAGGCGCTTGGTCGCGACTAGGCCAGAATGCCGGCCGCGGAGAGGGCGATGCCGCCCACGATGGCGATCACGAGAAGCCAACCGGTGTTGACGTTCTTCTTGATGAGCCAGTACATAAGGCCGGTGAGGCCAAGGGAGATCATCTGGGGCATCATGCCGTCCAGGATGTCCTGGATAACGACGGTGCCCTCAGCGAACTGCAGCGGGGTGGTGGCGCCGATCAGCGTGGCGATCATGCCGCCCACGGACATAAGACCCACGATGCCGCAGACATACATGAGCTTCTCCATGAGGTCGCCGCCCTGAAGCTTGCTCAGGTACTCGTGGCCGCCCTGATAGCCCATCTTGGCGGCGAACCAAGTAATCAGCACAGAGGGGACGATGGAGATGAGCATGGCCAGGATCGGGCCCATGATAGAGCCCTGCTGAGCCAGCTGAACGCCCAGGCCAAAGGCGATAACGCGGATGGTGCCCTGGAAGAAGGAGTCACCGATGCCGGAAAGCGGACCCATGAGGGAGGTCTTGACCGCGTTGATCGAATCGGGATCGAAGTTCTCGGGATCCTTAGCGTACTCCTCCTCCATGGAGGCGGTGAGGCCCAGGATAAAGGCGCTCGTCTGCGGGGTGCAGTTGTAGAACGCCATGTGACGGTGGTAAGCCTCTTTCTTAGCAGCGAGCTGCTTGGGGTCGGACTCGTCCGGATAGAGGCGGTCGAGCGTGGGAACCATGCCGTAGAGGAAGCCCATGTTCATCTGACGCTCGTAGTTCCAAGAGGCCTGGATGGCCCAGGAGCGCCAGAAGAACTGGCTGACCTTCTTGTTCAGGGACACGTCCTTGGTTGCGGTTGCCATAGTGTGTTCCTCCTTAGTCTTCGTCGTCTTCGAGCGGATCGTAGTCGGAATCGACACCGGCGGCTGCATGGGAACCGTTGAACTTGAAGCCCATGAAGACGACAGCCAGGCACACACCGATCAGAGCGACCGCGATGACGGACAGGTTGAGGTAAGCGGCGAGCAGGAAACCGATGAACAGGAACGGAGTCATACCCTTCTTGATCATCATGGTGAGCAGCAGGGCCAAGCCGTAGGCGGTCATGATCTTGGTCGAAACGTTAAGACCAGTGGACAGCCACTCGGGAACCATGTTGACGATGGCCTGAACCAGGTCGGTGCCAACAAAAACGGCGAGGAAGATCGGCAGGAAGTACATGACGGCGTACAGACCGGAGCCGGCGCAGATGTGCATACGGTAGGCGGTCTTGAACTTTCCGTTATCGATCGCGCTATCTGCCACATGGGTGAGGGCGGCGATGATGGAACGGAACACGATGCCGAGAAGCTGACCCAGGACGGCGACCGGGATGGCGATCGTCATGGCGGTCTCGGCGGAAGCATCGGTCAGGCACGCAAAGGCAGCGGCCACGATGCCGCCCAGGACCATATCGGGCGGAACGGCGGCGCCGACCTGCACCAGGCCCATGGACACGAGCTCGACGGCGGCACCGACGGCAAGGCCGGTGGGCACATCGCCCAGCAGCAGACCGACGAGCGTAGCGCCAACGAGGGGCTGCTCGAAGTTAAGACGACCGAGCAGGCGGGAGTCCCACATGCAGAACACGCCGACGAGGCCGACGAGCACCGCACTGATGAACGTATTCATACCCTTCTCCTTTCAGTCAGGCAAAAGCCTGGTTGATTACAGCTTGGCGTCGATGTCGACGCTCTGATACGTAGGGGTCTGCTGAACATAGAGCTTGATGCCCATGTCGAGCAGCTGATTGACGTCGGCCTTCTGGGTGGCGTCGAGAAAGACGGAGCTGTCCTTGCCGCCGACCTGATCGGCACCGTCGTGGTTGGCGGTGGCGCCCAGGTTGATGGCGTCGAGCTTGTAGCCCTGGCAGAACTGCAGCATCTCGGCAGTGTTGCCAAAGACGAACATGACGCGCTCGCCGAGGGTGTTGAGCTTGTCCATCTTGGCGAGGGCACGCTCGACGGTGAAGACGTTCAGGCGCACGCCCTGGGGCTTGGCCAGCTTAAGAGCGCCCTTCTTGATGTCATCGTTGGCGGCGGCGTTGTCGACGACGATGATGCGCTCGGCCTGAACCTTGGTGGTCCAGGTAAAGACGACCTGGCCGTGCAGCAGACGGTAGTCAAGACGTGCGAGGACGATCTTGGCGGGACCGGAGCTGTGACGGGACGCCTTGGCCTTCTTGGCGGGAGCCGCGGCGGCCTCGACCGGTGCGTTGGGGTTGGTCAGACCGGTGCGGGCCTCGTTGATGAGGGCTGCGAGCTCGGCACCCTTGACGGGGACGGGGCTCATAGCGAGCGTCAGTGCCAGCGGAATGTTGAAACCGCTGACAACCGTGAACTTCGTGCCGTTCTTGGAAAGCTCGACCATGTTGTTGTTGACCGAGCTGCCGAGCATATCGGTCAGCACATAGACGGTGTCGTCCGTGTTGAACGTGGCGATCATGGCGTCCACCTTATTGGTGATGGGCTCCTTGTCGTCACGAGCAAGCGACACGACGTGGACGTTCGACACGTCGCCGAGAACCATCTCGAGCGTGTCTTTGGCGCCTGCGGCCAGGCCGCCATGAGATGCGAGAATGATCTGATTCATCTTGCCTCCTCCTTTTCGTTACGGTCATTATAACGTCTTATACGTTTCGGATATTGCTAATTAGTATAAAGACCGCTCGCGGGTGAAAATCGACCGTTGGCGGGTTTAACGTACTTGAAACGTTGGGGCTGGGTTGGCCGGCGCTGACTGGATAACCCCAGGTCGGACACCGCGCGCAATCCCCTATCGCACGAAGTACCAGGGGCTTTCCTGTACGGTGGGCTCCAGCGCGATGCCGGTGCGTTCCTTAAACAGATCCATGTCCTGAGATTTTTCGGTCCACCACGCGTTGGGCTTAAAGGTCATGCTCTCAACAACATGACCGACAAACACACTGTTGCGTAGCTTGGAGAAGTCGGTGTTCATAATCAGGATGGACGCGAGCACCAGCACGATGCCCAGGACTTTGATCACGCCGGCGGGCTCGGCATAGACACCAATGCCCACCAGTACGGTGACGACCGTCTCGAAAGACATTACGACGGGAACTTTCGATGTCTCGAGCCCCATGGACAGACCCTGCATATATAAGATGTAAGCCACGGCTGTGGGGATGAGTCCAAAGCCAAGGAACAGCAGCAGCAGCTGTGGCGACATTGCCGCGGCGACATCCGGCCACGGAGCCGCGATAGCCGCCATAACCGCACCGCCAAAAACAAAGCCCCAAAACGTGACAGCCAGCGGGTGGACCGTCTTGGTTGCTATCCGGCTAAACACCGCGAGCGACGCACCACAAAGGCCTGCAATCACGCCCGACGTGACGCCCCAAACCGAAAAATGAAAACCGGAAAGGTCGCCATTGGTCACCGCAAGCACGCAGCCAACGATGTTAAAGACAATGGCAACGAGCTTGTTGGGGGTCACGTCCTCGCGATAAAGCACGCGGCCGAGCATGACGCCAAACACCGGCGAGGTGTAGAGCAGCACCGAGGCCGTAGACATACCCACCTCGCGCATGCACTCGTAATAGCAGGTGTTGGCGGCGGCCAAACCGATGATACCGACAAGCGCGCAGGGAACAAGCTCTTTAGGGCTTGCCTTGAACAGGGCCAGCGGACCCTGAGCCACGGTAGACCCCTCACCCGGACGGCAGCCCATAAACATCAGGACCGGCGCCAAGATAAGCGCTCCGACCAACAAGCGAAAGGCAGCCATGCTCTGGGACGAAACGCCCATGGCCGAGATGCCGTTTACAAAGATTCCGATGCTGCCCCACATAAGCGCGGCGACCAGCACCAGCACATAGCCCAGATTGCTTTTCTTCAACGCAGCCTCCTCGATATTGTTTCCAATATGTTTCACACTACGTTATAGTCGTTATATACATTTTTCAAGACACAAATCGGCGAACGAGGAAATGATTCCCAGGAGTGTCCCCAAGTGCCAGCACAAAAGAAACGTCCCCAAGTGCCAACCACGGCAACGCCGACGTTTTGGCAATGTCAGCGAGCGCCCGTCATTTGAGCCAAGGTGCCGTGAAATGAAAAGGCGCTGACCTTCTGGTCGCGCCTTTGAAATTGAACGGCAGATTGGCCAAATGCCGGGTGCGCAGCGTCGGCTGGTCCGCCGTTCGGTAGAACGGCGGAACCAATATCCCCTAGTAATCCAGCTTCCACATGTAGCGGCGCGTCATGTAGTCCTTGTGGGTGACGGCAGAGAGCGCGCGCATGTACACGTTGTTGAGGATCGGCGCAAAGATCAGGTGGTTGAAGTACTCGCTCACGCTGTCCTTGATGTCGTTGAGGCCAAGCTCCTTGGCGTCGAGCTGATAGACGCGCTCGCCACCGTACTGGTTGACGAAGCGGATGCCGCGCTCGTCGTTGCAGCGGCTGCGGCCGACGCTGATGAGCTGGAACAGCGAGGTGCGCTTGTCCAGAATCTCGAAGGGGCCGTGGAAGAAGTCGCAGGTGTTGATGGTGCAGGAGTCGATCTGCAGCATCTCCTGCACGTTGCAGATGCTAAAGACGTAGGCGGCACCAAAGAGCGGACCTTGAGCCATCACGTTGATGCAGGGCTTGTCGGCGTTCTGCTCGGCCCACTTGGCAGCAAGCGGACGGGTGTACTCGACGGCCTTGCGATAGATGGGGTCGACCAAGTCGAAGGCGGCCATGGCGGTCTCGTACTCGGCATAGCCCTCGGTCTGCTGCGTAAGCTCCATGGCGATCATGGTCACGACGGCGGAGTTGGTGCGGCCCATGCAGGACTCGTCGACGGCCAGGCTGTCATACTGGATCTTGTAGTCGCAGACCTCGGTGAGGCCGGACTCGTCAACATAGATGGCGATGGTGCTGGCGCCGTGGTCCTTGGCGACCTGTGCGGCGACGATGGTCTCCTTGGTGCCGCGCATGGACACGACGACGGCCAGGGTGTTCTCGTTAACGTAGGCAGGGGTTGCGTGCACGAACTCGTTGCTGGTGTAGCTGGAGCTCACGACCTGCGTGGCCTCGTGCTCCATAAAGTACTGGGCAGGATAGTTGCCGCCGTTGGATCCGCCGGCGCCAATCCACACGACGCGCTTGATGCCGCCCTTGTCTGCCTTGTCAGCCAAAACCTGGGAGACGACATCCTTAACCTGTTCCTGAGTAGTCATCGCGCATCAGCCTTTCTTCTCGTTTGATGCTCTCGATGGCATACAAGTTACATACATGTTTTGGTTATGTCGACTAGTTGTATGCTATATTTGTCTTAGAAATTTTGCTGATGCGGTTTTTGATAATTGGCTACCAGCGGTTTTGTTGTTGTATTGAATACATGCTTGCTTAGATAGGCATACAAGTTAGATACAGGTTGATCACATGAACGCTTCGTCTAAAAAGAAACTGAGCCAATACGAGCGCTTGGCGGGCATGTTGCGTGACCGCATCGCCGCCGGTATCTACGCACGCGGAGACAAGCTGCCGTCCGAGATGGAACTCATGGACGAATCGGGGCTGTCGCGCAGCACCGTGCGCCACGCCCTTAAGGCTCTCGTTGATGAGGGCCTGGTGCGCACCGAGCGCGGGCGTGGCGCCTTTGTGGCCGACACGCCCGCGCTCCACGAGAACAACCTAGTGTTTTCGAGCTATACCAAGCAGGTCGAAGGTCAGGGCATGAAGCCCACCACGCGCACCGTGGACTCGGGCTTTGCCAAGGCGGCCGGCAGCATAGCTAAGTTCTTTGACGCCGCCGTGGGCAGCAAGCTCGTCAAACTTGTCCGCCTGCGCTACCTGGACGACGTGCCGCTGTGCCTGGAGACCACCTACCTGCCGCCAAGCTTCGAGACGCTCATCGATCGCGATATCAACGGTTCGCTCTACGCGACGCTGCGCCAAGAATTCCATCGCGCGCCAGCACAGGGACATAAGACCTTTGAGGTGTGCTATGCCTCGCAAAACGAGGCGTTTTTGCTCAACGTCGAGCGCGGGCAGGCGCTGATCCTGATCACCGACTACGTCTACGACACCGACGGCCGACCGCTCCATGTCTCTAAGCGCATCCAACGCACCGACCGCGCCAAATACACCGAGCCAATCGGCTAACCTGCCAAAATAAACCTGTCCCTAAATGGTAGGTTTGGGGAGGTCGGGGAACCAGGTTGGTTTGGGTTGGTTGGGTGTGCGCTCGGCTAGGACCAGCTCCATCCAGCACATGTCGTACCAGCGGCCGAACTTTTGGGCACAGCGATCGAAGGCGCCCACCAAGCGATATCCCATATGGGCATGGAAGTCCTGGCTATTGTGCGTCAGGTACTCGTCGTCCTTGTCGTGCGGCACGGCGATGAGGGCGCACATATTGGTGATGCCCATCGCGATCAGGCACTGCTTGAGCGCAGCGTGCAGCTTGCGACCCAGCCCGCCATGGCGCACATCGCGTGCCAGGTAGATCGACGTCTCGACCGACCAGTCGTATGCCTCGCGGCTGTTAAGCGGACTCACGTAGGCATAGCCTACCGGACGCCCGTCCAACTCCATCACCAAATACGGATAGCGCTTGAGCGTACGCTCAATACGCCCGGCGAACTCCTCAACGCTCGGCACCTCGTATTCGCAGGTAATCGCCGTCTGGCGCACATACGGCTCATAGATGGCAAGCAACGCCGGCGCATCATCGGGCGTCGCCAGGCGAATCGTCGGCTCGGACATCTCGGTCATACAACCCTTTCCCCTCAAAAACAGAGGCCGCCTTGCGCCAAACCCAGCGCAAGGCGGCCCCCCGTCATTACATCAGGCTACAGGACAGCCGCCAACGCGTCGATATCCTCCTGCGTCGTGGCCCAGCTGGTGCAAAAGCGCACCACCGTGTGGGTCTCGTCGTACTTTTCCCAGTACTCGATCGCCGCATGCTCGCGAATGCGCGCCATGTCCTCGTTGGGCAGAATCACGAACTGCTGGTTAGTCGGCGTCTCCAAGAAGAACCGGTAGCCGTGCTCGTGCAGCACGCGACGAAGCGCCTGCGCGGCTTCGATCGCCTGACGGCCAATCTCAAAATACAGGCCGTCGGTAAAGAGCGCCTCAAACTGCACGCCCGTCAGGCGGCCCTTGGCCAACAGCGCGCCGTGCTGCTTAATACGCGGAATGGGATGCGCCGGGGCGCGCATGCCGCAGAACACCACAGCCTCGCCGCAGAGCGCGCCGCACTTGGTGCCGCCGATGTAGAACACGTCGCACAGCTGCGCCAGCTCGGGCAGGGTAATGTCGCACTCATCGGCCGCCAGCGCATAGGCCAGGCGGGCGCCATCCACAAACAGCGGAATCTCGCGCTTCTGGCACACTGCGTGAATCGCCGCGAGCTCGGCCTTGGAGTAAAGCGTGCCGTACTCGGTCGATAGGCTCACGTACACGGCACCCGGGAACACCGTGTGCTCGTAGCTCTCGTTTTCGTAGAACACCTGGATATAGTTCTCGAGGTCCTCGGCGTGCATCTTGCCCTCGTAGCCGGGGATGGTGAGCACCTTGTGGCCGCCAAACTCGATGGCGCCCGCCTCGTGGCAGGCAACGTGGCCAGTCTCGGCAGCAACGACGCCCTCGTACGGCGCAAGCAGCATGTCGATCACCGTCGCGTTAGCCTGCGTGCCGCCCACCAGGAAAAACACGTCGGCGTCAGGCGCCTGGCAGGCCTCGCGAATAAGTTGCTTGGCACGCTCGGTATGTGCATCGGTACCGTAGCCGGGCTGCGGCTCCATATTGGTGTCGACGAGCGCCTGCAGCACCGCTGGGTGTGCGCCGTGGGAATAGTCGTTGTTGAACGCGAGCATGGCAATCCTCTCTTACCGGGTATCGGCCAGATGATTCAAACGGAGCTATTGTACGCCGCTAGGATAGGCAATGCGCGCGGCAAGACACTCAAGTGCCAATACCAGAGCAAAACCGCAGCTCACGTCACTCAAAAAGTGCGCTCCGATCACGATGCGGCCAAACGCGACGAGCGCCGCGACCACAGCCGCCGTCCAAAAGACCACACGACGGCGCGACGGCTTTTCCTTAAAGGCCGTCGCGGGAAGCCCCGCGAGCATGAGGCCGATTGCCGCGTGCGCCGTGTGTCCGCTCGCAAACGACTTAAAGCCGTCCTTGACTACACCGGCGGCAATATAGGCCCACTTGTCGGGGTTGCCGATCACCCACCACGGCTGAAACTCGAGTCCCTGCGTCACCTCGATCACGCGCATGCGTGGGCGCGACCACAGCGGCTTGACAATCACGTTGAGGATGATGGCCTGAGCGACCCACACGACAAGCACCATCAACGCCCAGCGTGTGAGCTCGTCGGGCTCGGTCGTGCGCGTGAGGCGATAGACGACAAGGTTAGCAGCGATGACCAGCACAAACGTCAGCACCAGCTGAACCGCGATGAGCTTACCGCCAACCCGCAGGGACGAAACAATCTCGTAGCCGGTCAGGCCAACGTTGACGAGGATGCCCAGCACGGCGAGCCATTTGCTGCCCCTGGAGTCGGGACGCACCGCGCGCACGAGCATAACGCCCGCGATGCTCGCCGTCAGCTCAAACGGCAACTCGCCAGCGGCCTCGATAAAGCGGCCGTACATGCTGCCGATGTTGAACAGCGCGCTCGAGATCTGATAATCGAAGAAACTGCCCACGCCCAGACAAAGACACAGGACAACCGCGATAGCGGCGGCGTCTTTCTTGTAGATGTACCCGAACATGCTTTCCTTTCGATGGGGCTGGAATCAACCTGCGAGGTGGCGGGGCAAAGAACAACTGGTAGCTCTGCCCCGCCACGCCCCTACTTGTTAGTCATCGTCGCTCGTGCCTAATTGCTGCAGCAGCATGAGTGCCGCGGCCACCGGGCCGGTGCCGTCGTTGGCGTCGAGGCCGCGACCCAGGCCACTGCCCGCGCCGGCGCCCGCCTTGTAGGGCACCGACAGCTTGCGGCTCTTGGGAAAGTTCACCGCGCCATAGCGGGTCTTAAGCTCAAAGGCCACCTTCTTGGGCACGTCGACGCCCAAAAACGTGATGCGTCCGCCGCTGAGCGTGACGCTCTCGAGCCCCAGGCGCTCGCCGCGAATACGAATGCGAGCGCGGTTGAACAAGTTGAGCCCCGCCAACGGAAGCTCGCCGTGCGCCGCCTCGGTCTCCTCCTGCACTTCGTCGATGCTCTCCAGGTCCTCAGCCGCCGCGAGCTTACGGTACACGAGCACGCGTTGGTCCACCGCCGGCATGTATTCCTCGGACAAAAAGTAGTCAGCCGGCAGGTTGATGCCCACGCTCGCCGCCTCCACGCCGGCATCGTCATCGCCGCGTGCCTCGGCCACGGCCTGTCCCAGCATCTGCGTAAACAGGTCGAAACCCACGCTCGACAGGTTGCCGTGCTGCTCGGCGCCCATGAGCGAACCGGCGCCGCGGATCTCCAGGTCGCGCATGGCGATACGCATGCCGCTGCCCAGGTCCTGGAACTCGGAAAGCGCGGTCAGGCGTGCCGTGGCCTCCTCGGTCAGCGGCAGCTCGCCGGGAAACATAAAGTACGCGTATGCCTGCGTGGCCGAGCGGCCAACGCGACCTTTAAGCTGGTAGAGCTGCGCCAGGCCCAGGCGCTGCGAGTCCTCGATGATCAGCGTGTTGGCCGTTGCGTTGTCGATGCCGCTCTCCACGATGGTCGTGGCGATAAGCACGTCAATTTTCTTGGTCGCGAACTCGATCATCACGTCCTCGACCTCGCGCGGGCTCATCTTGCCGTGCGCCACGCCCACGCGCGCCTCGGGCGCGGCCTCGTGCACGCGCGCCACGGCATCGTCGATGGTCTTGACGCGGTTGGACACGTAATACACCTGACCGCCGCGGCCCACCTCCAGGCGAATCGCCGCACTCACCACGTCGGGGTCGTACTCCCCCACGTGCACGATCACGGGACGACGCCCGGTCGGCGGCGTGGTGATCAGGCTCATATCGCGCACGCCGCTCGTGGCCATCTGCATGGTTCGCGGAATCGGCGTTGCCGAAAGCGTGAGCACGTCAATCTGCTCGCGCAGGTTCTTGAGCTGCTCCTTGTGCTGCACGCCAAAGCGCTGCTCCTCGTCGATGATCACCAGGCCCAGGTTCTTGGGGTTCACATCGGCCGAAAGCAGACGGTGTGTGCCGATAAGCACATCGATCGTGCCCTCGGCAAACGCCTTGAGCGCGCGCTTTTGCTGCGCCGGGGTGCGGAAGCGGCTGAGCACCTCGACCTCCAGGCCAAACGGGGCAAAGCGCTCAAAAAACGTCTCGTAGTGCTGTTGGGCCAGAATGGTCGTGGGACAGAGCACCATGACCTGGCGGCCGGAGTCTACGCACTTAAACGCCGCGCGCAGGGCGACCTCGGTCTTGCCGAAACCCACGTCGCCGCACAGCAGGCGGTCCATGGGCTTGGGCGCCTCCATGTCGGCCTTGATGTCGGCGATAGCCTCCAGCTGGTCGCGTGTCTCGTCGTAGGGGAAGCTCTCCTCCATCTCGATCTGCTCGGGCGTATCGGGCGGACAGGCGATACCGGTAATCGACGAGCGGCGCGTATACAGGTCGACCAGGTCAAACGCCAGCTTTTTGGCGTTCTTGCGTGCCTTGTTGGTGGCACGCGTCCAGTCGGCGGTATTGAGCCTGGTCAGGCGCGGCTTGTCACCGTCGGGACCGACGTATCGCGTGATGCGGTCGACCTGCTCGAGCGGCACGTAGAGCTTGTCGCCGTCGGCATATTCCAGCAAAAAGTAGTCGCGCTCCTTGCCGCCCACTTCTTGGCGCGCGATCTCGCTAAAGAGTGCGATGCCGTGAGTGGCGTGCACCACGTAGTCGCCCGGCTTAAACGGGAACGTGATCTGCGTAATGTCCACCTTGCGGCGGCTGCGCGCGCGGTTGGCGTCCATGCGGGCGTTGAGGTCGGCAATCGAGAACACGGCCAGGTTGGCATCGGGCACCACCACGCCCTGCGGCAGAGCGGCATCGACAAAGGTCACGCGTCCGCGCGAGATAGTAGGCACGGCAGCACCGGCGGCTGCCTGGGCGGCACCTGCCTCGAGCGAGCGGGCGTTGAGCGCATCGGCTTTGCGCTCGCGAATTGCAGCATGGGCATCCTGACGGGCAGCACGGTCGGCAGAATCTGCCGCCGCCACGCGCACGCGCTCGCCAATGACGCCGGCGTTTTCGGGCGCCGCGGTCAGCGATTCCTCAAAGGTAATGCCCTCGTCGCCAAAGGTGAGCTCCATCGACTCGCGCGCACCGCGGTCGGGAATGGCAAACACGCAGGCGTAACGCTTGCCCACGACTTCCTGAATGCGCGTCATAAAGCGATTGTCCGAACCCGCGATGGCCGGCTGCTCAATCTTGAGCTCGGCCGTAACCGCACCGCCGGCACGGATGAGGCTTACGTAGTTCAGGCGCTGCTGAGCACCAAAATCGAGCTGCTGGGCACGTACATACAGGCCATCCAGTCGGTCGACCCCCGCCTCGCCGGCACGGGCCTCGATATCCTCGTAGGCACGCAGGCAATCGTCGAACAGCGAGCGCGGCTCGGACAGCACCACGAGCGCCTTGCCGCTCACGTGCGCCAGCGGGCTCACGGTCTGGCCGTACATCACCGGCAAAAAGCGGTCGAGCTCGGGCGTGACGATACGCGCATCCACCATCTCGAGCAGCGCTGCCAGTTTGCTGTCGTCCTGGCTGGCGCGATAAAGCGCCACATGCATGTTGTGGACGGCCTCGTCGGTAAGCGCCAGCTCACGGCAGGGGAAGATCTCGATGCTGTCCTCGTTGCCGATGGTCTGCCCCGTTGAGCTCACCATGCGACGGATGCGATCGATCTCGTCGCCGAAGAACTCGATGCGCACGGGCGCTTTTTCCTGCGCGGGGAACACCTCGACGGTGTCGCCGTGAACGCGAAACAAGCCGGGCGCGTCGGCGGCGCCGGCATTGGTGTAGCCCATGCCCACCAGGCGCTGCGGCACCTCGTCAAAAGGAATCTCCTCGCCCACCGCGAAGGTCGTGGACTCCCAGTAGCGGCTCTCGACTGGCGGCACGCAACGCAGCAACGCGCGGGCCGAGGCGACCATGATGCAGTTGTCACCGCGAACGATGCGTCCCAGGGCCTCGCAGCGCTGGGCAACCACAGCATCGTCGGGCGCCTGCTCGCGCCACGGATAGTCCTTGCGCTCGGGAAAACGGCACACGTGTGCCAGACCCACGTAGGCGGCAAGGCTGCGCGCGGCGCGATCGGCCGCATCCTCGCCGCTCACAATGTAGACCGTCGGGCGCGGACGGCGCGCAAACTGGGCGGCCGCCATAAGCGTGCGACCCGACTGCGACACGGCCAGCGTCACGTCCTCGCCGGCATCGAGTCCGGCCTCGACGGTCTGCAGCGCCTCGGCAGTATAGAGCTGCGCGGCTATACGGTGAATGAGCATGCTGTTCCTCCGGCATCGCAACGCCAAAAGCCCGCCGGGGCAAGCTCGGCGGGTATGCGGCGGATTTCATTGCCTGTCATGGTAGCGCATGGAGAGGACTCCGGCTCAAGGGCAAACCCAGCCCCGCAAAAAACGCCAGACGAAGATGCGTTCCGCCCTACCCCGCTACGCGCACGCTGGGGCACAAATCCGCCAGCGGACACTCGTCACACTTGGGTTTGCGGGCGTCGCAGATCTCGCGGCCAAAGGTAATCCACTGGTGGTTGGCCGATCCCCAATACTCGTGCGGCAAAATCTTGAGCAGATCTTGCTCGGTCTTGAGCGGTTCCTTGGCATGTGTCTTGGGACTCAGCATCAGGCGGTGCGCAATGCGGTTGACGTGCGTGTCCACCGCGATGCCCTCGACAATGCCAAACCCCACGTTGAGCACGATGTTCGCCGTCTTGCGTCCCACGCCCGGCAGCTTCACGAGTTCCTTCATGTCGGCCGGCACCTCGCCGCCATAGTCGGCGACGATCATCTGCGCGGCCTCGACGGCATGCTTGGCTTTGCTCTTGTAGAAGCCGAGTGACTTGATGGTGTCTGCCACGTCAGCCACGCTCGCCCCGGCCATGGCCTCGGGCGTGGGCCACTGGGCAAACAGCCGCGGCGTCACCTTGTTGACCTGCGCATCGGTCGTTTGCGCCGAGAGCAGCACCGCGATCAGCAGGCGGAAGGGATTCTCGTGGTCCAAAAAGCACTCGACCGGGCCATAGCGACGGTTGAGGCGCTCACACACCTCGATGGCGCGCTCGCGCTTGGCGGCATTGGTCTCGCGTGGCATAACGACTCCTCGGCTCAACGGCACAATAAACTTATGGGCACAATTGTCCCACGTCCGAGACGCTTACGCCTCCAAGAATGCGCCGGTCTGACGGCTCCACAGGCTCGCGTACTCGCCACCCGCCTCGACGAGCTGCGCATGCGTGCCGTCCTCGACGATCTCGCCATCGGCCAGCACCACAATGCGGTCGAGCGCCGCCACGGTGGACAGGCGGTGCGCCACCACAATGGAGGTACGTCCACGCATCAGGTTTTCGAGCGCCTCCTGCACCAGCGCCTCGGACTCGCTGTCGAGGGCAGAGGTCGCCTCGTCGAGCACCAGAATCGGCGCGTCGGTTAGGATGGCGCGGGCGATAGCCACGCGCTGACGCTGGCCGCCCGAGAGCTTGACGCCGCGCTCGCCCACCATGGTGTCAAAGCCACGGGGCAAGCGGTCGATAAACTCCAGGGCGTTGGCCAGGCGCGCGGCCTCGCGAATCTGCTCATCAGTGGCGTCGGGGCGGCCGTAGGCAATATTCTCTCGAATGGAGCGGTGGAACAGCAGCGCCTCCTGCGGCACGTAGGCAACCTGGCGGCGCAGGCTCTGCTGCGTACAGCGCGAGACATCCTGACCGTCCACGAGCACGCGGCCGCCCTGAACATCGTCCAGGCGCAGCAGCAGCTTGGTGAGCGTCGTCTTACCCGAACCCGATTTGCCCACCAGGCCCACGCGCTGGCCCGCCGCCACATGAAGTGTCAGGTCATCGAACACGCTCTCGCCCGCCGCAGCGTCACGGTACGCAAAGCTCAGGTGCTCAAAATCAATCGCGCCCTCGGTCACTTTAAGCTCGGGAGCGTTCTCGTCGTCTGCCACCAGACGCGGCTCGTCCAGCACGCGCGTCGTCTCGGCCGCATCGCCGAGCGCGCGGTTGATGCGCTGCATCATGGAGCTTACGTAGTTCAGGCGCATGGTGAGGTTATAGGTGTAGGTAAAGATCATGACGAGCGAGCCGGCCGAGATGCCAAACCACGCGTTGCCGCCCGCCACGAACACACTCACCACGGCCATAGTGATGACGATAAGACCCGAGGTCGTAAAGTTGCGCTGCATCATGGCGTGCATCGAGACCGTCTCGGCATCGCGCGCGGCACGATCGGCGGCGTCGAACAGATCGCGTTCAAAGTCCTCGCGCCCGCAAGTCTTGACGGCCAAGATGTTCGTGACCGCGTCGGACAGCACGCCCGACAGCTTGTTCTGCGCGGCGGACGTCGCGGCTGAAAGCGGCATGATGCGCTTGTACATAAGCCAGACAAACGCGATGTAGACGACCATGATGCACACTAGGATCACGGTAAACGTCGGCACCACCGGGGCGAGTGCGGCCACGGTGCAGATGACCGAGGTGATGGTGGGGATGAGCGAATACACCGTCACGTCGACCAGACCCGTGTAGCCGCTCATAAAACGGCTCGTCTGGCTCACAAGCGATCCGCCAAAGCGGCTAGTATGGAATGTCATGGATTGGTTGGAGAGCGTGTCGAAGCATAGACGCGCCAGGTGATAGTTGCCCGCAATCTCAAGCTTGTAGACGGTGTAGTCTTGCAGTTTGGAGAGGATCTGACCCACCAGGTTAACGAGTACGAGCGCCAGGATATAGGGGCCGAAGACCTCAAACACCTGGTCGCCCACCACGGGAGCGGCTTGAACGCGGTCGACAATAAGGGCCATCACATAGGTATTGGCAAACGTCAGCAAAAAGATGTAGCCCGCCGACGAGAGCACCGAGAGAAAGACAATCAGCGGCTGCGTGCGCGTGACGTCCCAAAAACGCTGCAGCGTGCGACGCACGGTGGAGCGGCTGAGCGGGCTGGTGCTTCTCTGGGACATGGGCTTCCTTTCGCGTCTGATAGGGCGAAACGCCATTGTTGCACACTAAAGCGCACTTCAGGCAAGCGCGATGCGAAAAGCAGCGGGGCACCCGCGTTTACGCCGGCGCCCCACCGTCTTGTTGCAATTAGTCCTCGTCTTTTTGGTCTGCGAGCAGCTCCACGGACGTAAGCCCCAAAATCTCGTCGGCCTCCTCGGCATCTTCCAGCACGTCAATGTCCTTGAGCTTGCGCTCCATGACGTTGGTGCGCGTGGTGATGATGCCCTCGACCGTTTTGCCCGCGGTCTCGATCTGCTGCTGGGCGCGGCGCAGCGCCTTTTGATAGCGCGGCAGCTCGGCCTTGACGGCGGAGAGCACGCGCAGCACGTCGTCGGTACGTTTTTGCAACTTAAACGTCTGATAGCTCATCTGCAGACTGTTGAGGATGGCCGCCATGGTGCTGGGACCGGCTACGTTGACGTGATAGTCGCGGCCCAGGGTCTCGATAAGCCCGGGGCGGCTGACGACCTCGGCGTACAGTCCTTCAAACGGCACGAACATGATGCCAAAGTTGGTCGTTGCCGGCACACTCAGGTACTTTTCGCAGATGTCCTTTGCCTCGCGTTTCACCATCATATCGAGCGTCTTGCGCGCTGCGGCAACGGCCTCCGCATCGCCCGACTCCTGGGCGTCGATCAGATGCTCGTACGCGTCGCCCGGGAATTTGGAATCGATCGGCAGCAGCACGGGATCGCCCTCGTCTACCGGCAGCTTGACGGCAAACTCAACGCGCTCCGAGGCACCGGGCTTGGTGGCGACGTTTTCCAGATACTGGTCGGGTGTAAGGATGTCCGCCAGAATTGCACCCAGCTGCACCTCGCCCAAAATGCCGCGCGCTTTTACATTGCCCAGCACACGCTTGAGGTCGCCTACGCCGGTGGCGATAGATTGCATATCGCCCAGGCCCTTATACACGGCCTCGAGCTGGTCGCTCACCTGCTTAAACGATGCCGACAGTCGGTCGTTGAGCGTGCGGGAGAGCTTCTCGTCCACCGTCGCGCGCATCTGATCGAGCTGCACGTTGTTGTCTTTGCGGATGGCGCCCAGCTGAGCATCGACCGTCTCGCGCACCTTGTCCAGGCGATGCTCGATGCCCTCGCGATTGGCGCCGAGCTGTTGGGCCGTCTCGCGGCGCAGGTCATCCATCCGGTCACCAGCTTGCGAGAACTCGCGTGCGATGGTCAGGTAACGTTGCTGCTCCACGGCCGCATCGGTCGTCTGCTGCTGCGCGATGGCATTGGCCGTGCGGCGGGTTTCGGCCAGCGCGACGTTCAGGGCATCGAGCGCGTTGTTGGCCTGCTCGAGTGCTGCCAGCGTTTCCGCGCCACTGTCGCCACGCTCCCGCAACTCGGCACGCAGGCTCTTGAGCTGAAGGGCGCAAGCCGCAGCAACCCCCACCGCCACCAAGGCGATCGCAACAAGCACAATATCAATAGCAGACATAATCTCCGCCCAACAAACCCAATCGAGCACCAATCAAAACCGCGATCAATCTTACCCCGCCACACACACCGGGCGCCCGGCCCCTTCTTGGGTGCCCCTCTCCTCCGCATATTCCATAATGCGGCGCGCCGTTTTCCTGCTCACCTTTGAGTCATCGCCGGCCAAGTATGCGTATACGTTTCCTTTATTCAGGCGCAGAGCACGGCAGAGGCCATAGCGCGTTACACCCGATTCCTCCAATGCTTCCAGCGTTTTCTTTCTCATCAGGGCGTTCACCCTTCTATCGGCCGCCGGCTTTTCCTTCACCGCTCTATACGCACGCCAAACGTTGGCATAACGATTTGGGAGCTCACTTTTGGCGCATAGAGACGCCATGCTACCCGCTTGACCGTACAAGGATAAAACGTCTCGGTAATCCCGTTCCATCCACGAGCCCTCGGATAAACCCAGAACGTATTCGGCTTTTCCTTGCGCCAAAGCGAGCAAAAACAGAGGCTCCGCCACGCGCGGCGCATCCGTCGTCGCCTGCTCAACCAATTTTCTAAAACTCAGCGACCGCTGTCCGGATAGCTCTCGGCAATAGCCTTTTAAGAATCCCTCAAAGGTCAGATTCAACCGAGCACCTCCTTTTTGTATTGCCTGTATGCACAGACCATCTCTTGATAACTCCGCTCCGAAGGCGACGACGCCAGCGCCTCTCCCTCGTCGAATATAAGCCGTTCGAGCAACCCCCAATCAAGTCGGTCGACGAATGCCTGACTATGAAGATCGATGATGTCGTTCGGACGACAGGCATAGAGCTTCATTACCGCCAGGTCCTCCAAGGATGGCGTAAAGTACCTGATAAAACGCGCCCCAATATCCAAGGGAATCAAACGATCTTCGTAATTGAACGGCATCTGATTACAATATGCCACCGCCATACCATTCACCTCGGGGTATCGAGCTATGATCTCGCGGAGGCACCTATCTGCCTCAAACACATCAATGTCATGTGTAACCGAACGATTCGTCACATCGTTTAGCATGAAGGCGCTTCCTCCCACCAATACAACGTTCGGCCTGTCGTCTCTTGGACCTATTTCCAGCTCCGCCTCTTCGTCAATGCCCAAAAGAGTCTGTTCTAAATCCTGCTTATACATAACAAATCCTATTATTATTCATCTTCAATAATACTATTAAGTCGCATGACAGGACCCACAGGATGCGAGGATTCTACTCATGGCGATAATCCCTACACCCTAGAAGTCCTAATGTGACAAACGCTAACTCTCCCAGCCGGCGCGGATTGTTGTTATGACATCGCCTAGGCGCTGGCCGAGGGCTGACAGATGTTGGAGCACCTCGTTGGGCGATGCGCCGTTGAGGATGCACGTGAGGGCATACGACGCCAGAAAGATGGCCGCAAGCCCTAACGGGATGAGCACGATCATCGCCAAGGTGCGCAGGCGCTGGCCCACGCGGCGACGACGCGCACGACGCTTGTCGAACGCGAGCTCCTGCGCATATGAATCTTGCTGTACGGAATAGGCCTCTGGTGCCGATTCGCACCCGGGCACAGCTGCAGGTACAGCAGCGGGCACGACATTTTGCGCAAAGGGCTGGGCTGCCGCCCCTTGCATTTGCATCTCCATGAGTCGTTGCTGCTGACGCAGCATGCGCTCAGCTTGTTGCTGCGGAGTCTCAAGAAACAGGTCCATGTTGGCCTCCAAAGTCGGAGCATTCGACGCTTACGGCCAGCATCCCGCACCGCCAATGCCACGGCAACGCAATCCGTAGCAATAGCCGCAAAGTTTCTTGTTGACAAAAGCTGTCGAAAACCTCAACAACTCCCCTACCAGCACTTTCTCTGAGCTTTTTTCGCCAACAATCTTTTGGCCTTCCACCCTTACGCCAACTGACCAAAATCTAACCAATAGCTTGACGAAAATTGTGGAGACCGGGACCCCACACAAAAAGTGCCGCCCCAAAGGGGCGGCACACAAACTTATTATCAGCTTTTCTGTAACGAGCATGCGACGACTCAACGCCGGGGCGCAGGGCGGGGAAACCTTTGCCTCGCGCGACCCTGCGAAGCCGTGAGCGAGAGGGGAAGGTTTCCCCGCCCTGCGCCCCGTGGTCGGTGAGAACAGACTACATGCCCGCGAGACCGCGGGCGGCGGTGGCGCACAGAAACGCCAAGGCTAGAATCACGAGCGAGCCCGCAATATCGGCCACCACGCCCGCAAAGCGACGCTCAAACAACCAGCTCTCAAAGTGCGGGGCGACGTTGCGCCAAACACGCCACAGCAAGATGCCCATACCGATGACGCCCGGGATATTGAGCAGTAGGATCTCGGAGCACAAAAGACCGATCAGGTTACCGGCGGCAAAGCCCGCATCACCCTCGCAGTATTTGCGGTAGACCATATACAGCATGTACGCCACAAACGGCTGCAAGCACGCAGAAATAAACGAGACCACCATCGAGGGGTCCTGCGAAAAGACCCCGGTGAGCTTATCCACGCTCGTGGCATCCTTAGAGGCCAGGAACAGGCCAATGACCACCACAGGCACCACGCCCAAAATAACCTCGACCATCGTAAACAGCTTGGCGGTTAGGTCCTCACTCGCCGAATTCAAATGGGGCGCCCACTCAGGATGAGCGTGCGCACCGACCTTCTTGTCCTTCTCGGCACGATCGGCCTTTTTGCCCTCAGGAACCCGACGACCAGGATCCTTGCGAGTTCCCGCCGCAGCAACCCGAGCCCGAGACTTCTTACCCATAAAAAACACCCCATCAGGTAGTAGATAAAATAAAAGCCGCTACCCAGTGTACCCCACCCATGAACGGTGCCGTCCCAACCAGTCCCCCTACAAAAACGTGCCGCCCCAAAAGGGGCGGCACACAAACTTCTAATCAGCTTTTCAGTAACGAGCACGCGACGACCCAACGCCGGAGCGCAGGGCGGGAGGCCGGATTGCCTTCCCTC
>DBFOLV010000042.1:0-34274 GCA_048430825.1 Collinsella sp. | reverse complement strand
TGGCATCCACCCTCTTCTCATAGGGGGAGCCATCGGAACCGGTATAGATAATGCTCTCCCCGCCTTTGGGGAACTTGGCCTTACCCTCAGCGATAAGCTTATGTTTCTCTTCACGGATGCGTTCGAGAAGGACGCTGGCAGACTCGTCGTTCGGATCCTGTGGCACAAGCTTGCCCTCGACCGCCATTTGCAGAATTGAGTTCTTCAGGTCTTTTGCCTTCATCTACGCCTCAATCCCAAGAATCTCGCAAATTCGAGCCAACTTCTGGTCAATCTCGGCGTCGAGCTTAGCGCGCTCTTCTTTGTAGTTCCTGATCAGTTCGTCAGGCGGTAAGATCTCCTCTTCTTCGTGAGGATAGCCGCACAGGTCAAAGTTAAAACCGCCGTCTCGCAACTCGTCAACCGTATAGAACTTGGCCTTGGGATTGCCGTCTTCCTCGATATCCCGACGGTTCTCCCACCATTCCTTTACAGGTGCAAAATGTTCGAGCCTAATGGGCTTAGTCTTAGAAAAGTGCTTATATCCCTCGGGCATATCCATGCGATAGAACCAGACGCCCTCAGAAGCCCCGGAATTATCGAAGAACAGAACGTTGGTAGTGATGCTCGTGTAGGGAGCGAAAACGCTCTGCGGAAGGCGTAAAACAGTATGCAGGTTCATGTCCTCAAGCAGGCGACGCTTGATCTCCGTCTTTGCACTTTCCTGGCCAAAGAGAAAACCATCCGGAATGATAACAGCAGCGCGGCCGCCTCGCTTAAGACGATAAAGGATGAGTCCAAGGAATAGATCCGCAGTTTCGGAGCTACGGAGCGCAACAGGGAAGTTGTTTTGCACCGATGCACTCTCGGACCCGCCGTAGGGCGGGTTCATAAGTACAACGTCAAACTGGCCGTCAAGCTTGTGCTTCCACTCGCGAACGTCCTTCTCAAGAGAGTTATCGTGAAAGACTTCAGGATTATCGATATCGTGCAACAGCATGTTGGTCACGCACAGCAGGTAAGGGAGCTGCTTCTTCTCGATACCGTAGACCGATCTTGCATAGAGTTCACGATCGGCTGGAGTCTGAACCTGGGAGTCGAGAATCTTGAGGGTGCTCGTCAAAAAGCCGCCCGTGCCACACGCGAAGTCAGCCACAGTCTCGCCGAGCTTGGGCGCAAGCGCCTGGGCCATAAAGTCAGTCACCGCTCGAGGCGTGTAAAACTCGCCGGCATTACCTGCGGACTGCAAGTCTTTCAGGATGGTCTCGTAAATTTCACCGAAGGCGTGGCGCTCTTTGTACTCGGTAAAGTCAACCGACTCGTCAATCTCGTTGATGACTTGACGAAGCAGAATCCCATCCTTCATGTAGTTGTTGGCGTCAGTAAAAGCAGCCTTGACGGCGACATGTCGCAAAGGCGCATCAGGCGCAAGCTCAAGACTCTCAAGGGTCTTGAATAGGTCATTGTTTACAAAATCGAGAAGCTCATCGCCAGTAAGCGCCTTGCCGTCTTTCGCATCGTGCGCCCAGCTATACCAGCGCAGGCGCTCGGGAATGATGGACTGATAGGAGTCATCGTGAAACTCCCACTCCTGTTCCTTGGCATCGTAAATCTTAAGGAAGAAAAGCCAGGTCATCTGCTCGATGCGCTGCGCATCGCCATTGATGCCGGCGTCTTTACGCATGATATTCTGCAGGGTCTTTACAAGAGATCCCAGTGCCATTTGCTATCGTTACCTTTCTCTATGCGATGTAGAGCTCGTCCTCGAGCATCTGCGCTGCCTGAATGTACTGCTGTTTGCCGCCGAATGCGGCGACGATCTTCATTGGGCTGCCAAACCGACGGAATTCCTCGAGGTCGAGGACGTGGGTGTCGTCCAAGTCTACGAGGTTCGACGTTGCATATTTGTCGAGAAGCGCTTCAAGGACCTCACGCGCGACGCCGGCATACTCATAGAGCACGCCCTTTTTCTTGATACTATTGGCCCTCTCGCTGCGCGTAAGAGGCCTCTGGTCGTAAGCAATATGGCAGATGAGGTCAAAATCGCTCATTTGCTCCTGGCCAGTCTCACGCCGCAGCTCATCTAGAAATACGCCATGAGCGCGCAGCTCATCGATAATCGCCTGCTTCTTATGTTCGGAGCTCCACGCCGCAAGGAAGTGGTCAAGAGTGTCGTATTCGCCAAGAATATTTTTCCGCGTATAGTCCTTAAGGCTCTCAGTTACAAGAAGACCATCGGAAGAGTAGTACTGCACCATCTCTGACACCACATAGACGTCAGCGCCATGAACGTGATATTTTACATGAGAGGACGAATCGTCCGGCGGCAAAACGGGTGGGTTTACGACCGGCGGCGGGACGGGGCCGGTTTTGCCGTCGTTGTCATCGGGACCAGGTCCAGCGATGGGTTCACCAGGATTTGGTTCAAACACAACAACAGGCTCGCCATCGAACTCGGGATCTGCGAACAGACGCGATGCATCACGAAAATCGAGGATGGTGAAATAGCGTTTGTCGTAGTCCTCACAAATACGAGTTCCGCGGCCGATAATCTGCTTGAACTCCGTCATTCCGTGCTCACCGAACTTATTGTCGAGCACGACCACCTTACACGTCTTGCAATTAACGCCAGTGGTGAGAAGTTTCGAAGTCGTGACGATGGTCGGGTATTTCTCGTCGGGGTCGATGAAGTTATCTAGCTGGGCCTTACCTTCCCGGTCGTCACCCGTAATCTTCATGATGTAGGTGGGGTGATCTCTTACGATATCGGCGTTCTCGTTTACAAGGGCACGTCGCATGTTTTCGGCATGCTCGATGTCAACGCAAAAGACTATGGTCTTGGAGTAACGACCCGTCTCCTTTAGAAATTGAGTTATCCGCTTGGCAACTTCCTCGTAGCGTTCTTTGATGACAATCTCGCTGTCGAAGTCTTGCTTCTCGAAAACACGTTTGGGCAGAGCTTCGCCGCGATCGTCTATGGCGCCTTCCTCAGTACGGTATCCGTAAATGTCGACGTTCAGCTTAGGGCGAATAACTTTATACGGGGCAAGAAAGCCATCCTCGATTCCCTGTTTAAGGGAGTAGGTGTAGACAGGTTCGCCGAAGTAGGTAATGTTTGAAACCTCTTCAGTCTCCTTTGGCGTGGCCGTCATACCGATTTGAATTGCACAATTGAAATACTCAAGTACCTTACGCCATGCGGAGTCCGCCGCGGCGCTTCCGCGGTGGCACTCGTCGACGATAATCAAATCGAAGAATTCCGAGTCGAACTCGCGGAATATTTCTTCACCGTTTTCTCCAACAAGCTGTTGGTAGAGCGAGAAATAGATTTCGTAAGCAGAATCGAGCTTTCGACCTACGACCTTGGTTGTAACCCTCTTGAGGGGCTTGAAATCGCCGTCTATGGTCTGATCGACGAGAATATTGCGGTCTGCCAGATAGAGAACCTTACGAACCTCGGTAGTCTGTCGCAAGCGATGAACGATTTGAAAAGCCGTAAAGGTCTTTCCCGTTCCTGTTGCCATAACAAGCAAGATGCGATTCTTGCCTCGCGCAATAGCTTCAAGCGTACGATTGATAGCGATGCACTGATAGTAGCGAGGATGATTGCCACCGTGCTCCTGGTAATACGGAGCAGTCACAATCTCCTGGCTATACGGATGCTCAAGCCCCTTAGCTTTTGAGTATCGTGTCCAGAGTTCCGTCGGAGTGGGAAACTCGTCCATGGCAAGAGCGCGCTCTTTCCCGGTAAAAAAATCGTGCTCAACAAAACCTTTTCCGTTTGAGCTATACGCAAACGGAATATCGAGCAGCTGGGCGTATCCCATCCCCTGTTGGAGACCGGCATCAACGGTGTGCTCCGTATCCTTGGCTTCGACAATTGCGATTGGGATACCGGGAGCGTACATAAGAAGGTAGTCCGCCTTCTTCTTGTCTTTGCGGGAAACCATGCTTCCGCGCACGACAATCTCGCCACTGGTAAAGAAATACTCAGTGAAGACTTGGGTGTTGCGATCCCACGACTTCATAATCGCAGGATCAATGAGTTTAAGCCGTGTGTCAGACTCGTTCATACGTCTCGGAACCCCTCATTGCGCAAAGCGACAGCTATTGATGTTGAGTTGATTAATTTTATCATCACTATGCAATCTAGCAGCCGCTTTATACGAAATGAGACGAAGTAAAGTCAGCCCCGTGAGAAAGCTCCAAAGAAAGCAAAATGAGCCCCGTTGACTTGAGTCAGAGGTCATTCCCGGAGCCCCGCCTACCTCCCCTCCGCCTTCAGCTTCAGCAGCAGATCGCTCAGCTCGGGGCACCTGCTGGAGAGGCGCGTCTGGGCTCGCTCGCCCATCCCCCACCGCTGGCGGATCTCCTGGGCGCGCGGGCTCACGTGATAGCTCCCGTCCATCACCTGCTTGAGCAACTTGGCGGTCACGCGCGCATCGGCTAAGGCGCTGTGGGCGTGGCCCGTCGACTCGTCGAACTCGATGCCAAACCACGTCGCCGCGTCACTCAAAGAGACACACCCGTGGCTGCCCACATCCATGATCGAGGTGTAAAACGCCTGCAGGTCGGCCCAGTCCGTAGGAAATGCGGAAAGATCGATGTGCTTTGCTTGGCACTCGGTCAAAAGCTGTCGACGATCTGCCCCGCTCCAGCAAACCACCTGGGCGGAGTAGTGACAGATCCAATCGCTGAGCCTTTTGATCACCATGTAGAACGGGTCGGCCATCGCGGTGTCCACGGCCGATATCCCTGTAAGCTCGCGGACGGGGAACGCAACGCCTTCGGTAAATTCCGTCTGCACAAACTGCGAGAACTCGCCCATAACGTTGCCGTGGTAATCGAGCTTGACGGCACCGACCTCGATAATCTCATTGCGCAGTCCACGGCGCTGGCGCTGCTTTGGCACCGGCGCAAACTCAAAGTCCAGCACGATCTGGCGCGCAAAGTTCGTCGTATCGATAGCCGAGATACACGGCGTCTTTTCAGCTGACACGGTTAGGGCCTTTCTCCGTCAACTGCCGTTTGCTACATAGGCGGCTACATTGCCGTAAGGATAGGAACCCGTGCGGACATGAAAGCGGGACGCAATATACCATGCGCCAAGCACACGCCATGCAGACGGTCCCAAGAGAGTCGACCGCTTTATTCAAATGCATGAAAAAGATTTAGGCCCGGTGACTTGAATCAGCGGTCATCCCGGGCCCATCAGAGCTCGTAGAGCTCTTGGTTGCTTTGGTCTCGCTCTTCACGGCGCTTATCGAACTTTCCGAGGCACTCAAGCAGCATTCGAAGCATAACAAGTCGCTGCCATTAAGGCACTGACCTCTTGACCAAGCAACGGCGCTGCCCAGCTATCACCCTTGGGCTGCCGTCAACTTTATTCTATCCGCGAGCATCTGGTTTACCAAATGGATTTTCGGTAAAGGAAGCACGGCACGCCCGCAAAACCACTACGCCCCAAGTGCCGCCATGGGAATCACCGCCACGCCGTCGTCGCGTGTGTAGGCAATGCTCCCCTTTCCAACCACGACCGCCAAAAACGCCGGCGCGGCATTCTGGGCGGCAGGATTGGAGAGCACTTTCCTCTCCAGCGCCTTGAGATTTCTCGCTCCATCGTCTGCTTTCGCATCACTCAGCTTGACCTCGATGGCTCCCCAGCGCCCGTCGTGCTCAACGATCAGATCGACCTCAAGGCCCTTCTCATCTCGGAAATAATGGACACTGTTGTCGACACCGCCGTAGGTGGAAAGGAACACGCGCACGTCGCGCAGGACGAGATTCTCAAAGAGCATCCCCAGCGTTTGCATATCGCCAAGCAGCCGCTCAGGGGTAGCCCCCAGCAACGCCGCCGCAAGTGACGGGTCACAGAAGTAGCGCTTGGGGCGCACGCGAACGCGGGCCTTCGAGCGCATGGGCGGCTCCCATCCGCACAGGTCCTCGGTCAGCTTGAGCCTGTTGAAGAGGTCCAAGTACGCAGCGATGGTCCTCTCGTCGGGGCCCGCCTCACCGTACGAGGCGTCCTTTACGAGCGTCTTGTACGTGACAGCCTGGCTCTCGTTCATGGCAAGAGCTCGCAAAAGGCCGTGTGCAAGCTCGGGCGATCATGCGATATACGAAATTACGCCATTCGCAATGCTGTTTTTACGCCGTTCTCAATGTAGTTTTTACGCCATTTTCATTGTAGGTTTTACGCTTGGCATCCTTAGCGCGTCCCATTCCGAGCATCACATCAGAGCGCGCTTGGTTATCTCCGCTCGCACATCTCGGCAAACGAGATCAGCTTGACGTCTCCCCTGCTCTCCGCGGCATCCCGACATCCCTGCGTAAAGCCGCTTTTTGAGAATAGTGCATAGCTTTTTCGTTGCCGTCTAAAGAGCTCGCTTCGGTGCACGAGCTTTTGCAGCACGTCTTCGCCCACCGGTTCATTGCGCCATTTGCACTCCGCAAACAGAGCAGTGCCCTCGCCATCGTCAACAATCAAATCGATCTCTTCCTGCGTACGCGTCCGATTGTCCGTTCCCCACCAACGGCCAACTGTTGCCGGCACCACACCAAGTTCGCCCGCGCGTGCGAGTTCGTACACGTATTGTCTGCATATAAGCTCAAAGACCGTACCCATGTAATCCGATACGTGCGGCTCAATGCGCCTATACGCCATCTCGGCCATATCGTTTTGAATCAGCCCAATGTTCTGCGGCACAAACTTGTACCAGAACCTAAACATCTGGTCGCTCAGCAGATACACGGCTCGCTTATTGCTCATCTCGTTTAGGGGCAGCTCGCGCTCGACAATCCCAAGCGACGCCAGCTTATCCACATAGCTCTTTACGTTGCTCGCAGGGATTCCCATAGAGCTCGCAATCTCTGAGATCTTCGAGCGCCCCTGGGCAATTGCTTGCACGATCGCATCATATTGCTCGGGATTGCGGCACTCTTGCAATAGCAGGTTACTCGGCTCCTCAAAGAGATAGCCCGTAGGAGTAAGAAAAAGACGTTTGATGTTGTCCTCGAGCGATACGGTAGGATCGACTTTCTCGATATATGCAGGAATGCCGCCCGTCATGCCATAGCAAACCGCAGCGTCTTCGCGACCCATGCTCTGCCACAAGCCGAGGGTCGTCGTAAAATCCAGCGGCATGATCTTAAACTGGGCCGTACGCCTACCGTATAGCGGACTCTCGTAGCCCAGCACCTGCTCTTCCATGAACGAAAGCGACGACCCGCACAGGATAAGCATGAGCTTGGTCTCTTTGTACAAGTGATCGATCTTGTCTTGCAGCAACGAGCTGATCTCGGGATTCGATTGGGCGAGATAGGGATACTCGTCAATCACGACAATCAAACGTTCCGTGCGAGCCATGGTGGCCAACGCATCGAACGCCTCGTCAAAACTACGAAACGACACACCTGCAGCACCAACCGAACCCGCAAGTATCGCCTGGCTAAAGCCGTGCAGGTTTGCCACTGCATTGGTACGACGAGCTTGAAAGTAAATAGCCTTCTTGCCTTGGATAAACTCTGTGATAAGACGCGTTTTACCCACGCGACGGCGGCCGTAAATCACAGGCATTTCAAAGGAGCCCGTGCCATACAGTCGATTGAGCTCGGACATTTCCACTGTTCTTCCGATAAACATAGGGCCATCCTTCCTTTGCGTTATAGCTAGCTATATTATACCTTCCTATAATATAGCTAGCTATAACGCAATTCGACAAGCGGCGCACGCAAAAGGGGCGGTACACCCCCGCACGTGGACCGTTCCGGAAAATGTATCCCGTTCGGGGGTGCGGACGATTTCTTGGACCGCGCCTAGGCGTATCCAAGCTTCCTGCGGTACTCCATCGGGCTGAGCCACCCGAGGGACTTCTTGATCCGCTCCTCACGATAGTATACGAGGTAGGCCTCGAGCCTGCCCATGAACTCCCCGGCCGTCACGCCCTCCCAGTCCCTGTAGCGGAAGAACTCGTTCTTGAGGCGGCCGAAGAAGCCCTCGCAGGCCGAGTTGTCCGGGCTGCAGCCCTTCGCGGACATGCTCCTGACCAGCCCGTTCTCCTCGCAGATCCCGATCCACTCCGGCCAGCGGTAGTGGCCGCCGCGGTCCGAGTGGATCGTCGTGCGGGCGCCCGCCGGCCTGGCCGCGCAGGCCTTGAGCAGGCTCGAGTTCGCGAGGCGCTTGTCGGGGTGCAGCCCGATCGACCAGGCGACGGGCATCCCGTCGAAGCAGTCGACTATCGGGCTCAGGTAGACCTTCTCGCCGCCCGGGAGCCTGAACTCGGTGATGTCGGTGAGCCACAGCCGGTTGGGCTCGTCGGCGTGGAAATTCCTGTTCACGAGGTTCTCCGGCGCCTTGGAGACCTCGCCGGCGTAGGAGCTGTAGCCCCGGGCGCGCCTCTTGTTGTAGACGACCTCGAGGCCCTCCTCGCGCATCACGCGGGCCACGCGCTTCTCGCTGGCGCGGACCCCCTCGCGGCGCAGGCGCGCCCAGACGGTGCGGTACCCCCAGCACCCCGAGCCCTCGCGGAAGATGCGCACCACGCGGTCGCGTATGTCGGCGTCGCGGTCGCGCGGCGCGGCGACGCGGGGCCTCCAGTACTCATAGGAGCTCTTCGATATCCTCAAGAAACCTGTGATCGAGCGGAGGGGCAGGGCGGTCGCCCGCCTCAATCTCTCGCCGAGCTCGCACTTGCTCCTGTTCGAGATCGAAGCCGGGTCCCACCCTTCCGCTTTTAGGTCGGCCAACACCGCCCTGAGCAGCAGGTTCTCTATCTGGTCCTCGTTGAGCCCGGCGAGCGGGCCGGTCGCGGGCGGGGCGTAGATCGACTTGTCGGGGCCCAAGCTGGCCTCCTTCCGGCGCGGTTTCCTCGCACCGATTCTACAGCGCGCCCCGGTGTAGCTGTGCGGGAGGTGCCCCGTCGCCCACTTCTTGGCCGCGCCCACCGAGACCCCCGCGAACTTCGCGGCGGCGGTCGGCCCCATGCCGTCCTCCGTCGCCAGGAGGAAGAGCTCGACCTTCTCCCTGCTGTACATGCGAACCTCCAGTCCGGACCGCTTCACGGTCCAACTTTCTGTCCGCACCCCCTTCTGGAGCCAAAAACTGGGCCATAGTTTCCGCCAAGCATGCCATCCGGAAAGCGCGTCCCGCTCTGAGCCTGAATTCTGGGATGTACTTTCCGCTGAAGCTTCTACCGGAAAACGAATCCCATTCCGAGCGCTCATTCCGGGACGTAGTTTCCGCATGCGGCCCCGTTGGGAAAGTTCATCCCGCTCTAAGCGCTCATTCCGGGATGCAATTTCCGCTTGAGGCCCGATCCGGAAACGGCATCCCACTCTGAGGCCGAAATCTGGGATGTAGTTTCCGCTTGAAGGGCGATCCGGAAAGCACGTCCCATTCCGAGTGGCAATTCCGGGTCACAGTTTCCGCAGGTACAAGGCGACAGTCCGCCGCCCTTATCACATGCCTTCAAATATGCGATCCAGAAACACACAACAGCAGATAGAATGCTCTTTTTCAAAAAGTACACGTCCCGAAACTTACCAAGACTTCATATCCAGCTACCGTTCACGGTCGCCGATTACCGCCCACCGATTCAAACAAGAAATATGTCGCCAAAAGCAGGTCATCTACCTGCATGGTTAGATTTTGGTCAGCTTTTGGTCAGCTGAGCGGCAAGTTCCAGCTGATACGTTTTTGCCACCCAAAAGGAGGCGGTAGCTCATGACCCATTGCAATGACCAGCTCATCGACCAACTGCTCACTCAAGCCGAACAAGAAGGGCGCTGTCTGATTCCCCCGAGCACGGCGATCCGAAAAGCGCTCCTTCGGCGCACCGACAGCGCGGTCGTCTCCCCCATGCCGGGACTGTTCGCGCGCAGAATGCGCTGGGATGAACTCAACCGAGCGCAACGTCATTGCGAGATTATCCGCGCCCTTGCGATCATCCACCCCGATTGGACGTTCTGCTCGTTTTCGGCAGCTTGCCTGCTGGGGCTCGAGGTCTCGTGGCGACACCTGAATGTCGTGCATGTTTGCAGCTCGACAAAGCCGTCGGCTCGTCCGGGCGCACATATTCAGCGACACCAGATTGAGCCGGTCGGAGCAATACGCAGAGCCGGCATATCGGTAACGCCGCCCATCCAAACGACCACAGATTGCCTGCTGCAAACTGGTTTTGCCGACGGCATGCCCATTGCCGATTCGGCGATCTCAAAGCTCGGCCTTGCGCCGGAACAGCTGATGGAGGCCGTTGAGCAACGAGCGACTGCCCGCAATGGTCGCGCGATTCGCACCGCCCTCACAACGCTTCGATATGCCGACGCCCGCGCCGAGAGCGGCGGGGAATCGGTCGCCCGAGCCGTCATGATCGAGACGGGCTTTGCGCCCGACTGGCTTCAATACGAGCTGACGGACCCCTTCGATTCGGCCAAGCCCATACGAACGGACTTTGCCTGGGAGCGCCAGGCGCGGGAACTCACGCTGGGCGAGCTCGACGGGCTCATCAAATATACCGACCAGACCATGCTGGCCGGACGCACCACCGCCGAGGCGCTCGTTGCCGAACGACGGCGCGAAGCGCACCTATCGCTCTACGGCCACCCTCTGCTGCGCTTTACCATGAACGAGGTCCGCTCGACAGGAATGCTCGCCAAAAAGCTGCAGACGGCAGGCATCCGGCAGACCGCTCTACCGACATGGCTCAACGAGGTGGACCTGTAGGAGCTGTTAGGCCAAGCATCGCCGAATCGCATTCCCCCTATCTGGGCCGCGTTTTCCCAACGGCCACGCCAACGGAAAGCGCGTCCCAGCCTGGACGCTCAAAACGGGACGCACTTTCCGGATGGCGGGCCTAGCGGAAACTGTGTCCCGGAATCAGGTCTCGGAACGGGTCGTGCTTTCCGGTTGAGTCCTTCAGCGGAAACCGCATCCCGGAATAAACGCTCAGACTGGGATGCACTTTCCAAACGGCCGGCCAGCGGAAAACACATCCCATTCTGAGGCACGATTCCGGGACGCAGTTTCCGCATGCGGCCCCGTTGGGAAAGTTCATCCCGTTCCGAAGCTGGATTCCGGGACACAGTTTCCGCATGCGGAGGCGCTCCAAACAAAAGCCCCGACTCGCGATGGAGCCGGGGCCAAAGGCGCAGCGTATGTAGTTGATGTTGAGCGCAAACAGCCCATCAGCAATGGCCGTCCACGCTCTACCCTACCCGCGGCGACGGGCGCGGCTGTAGGGCGTATCCACCATGGGCAGATCGGGACGCAGCTTGCCGTCAAACGTGCGGTAGGCGTTCTGCACGGCGGGCGCCGTGGGGATCGTTGCGATCTCGCCGATGCCCTTGCCGCCGTATGCCACGGGCAGCAGCTCGTCCTTCTCCACGTAAATGGCGTGGATATCCGGAATCTCGGGCGCACGGAACAACCCGAGCGTGCCGTACCTTGCCTGGGGCACGCAGTCCTTGAGCGGCCAGTCCTCGGTAAGCGCATAGCCCATACCCATGAGCACGCCGCCTTCGATCTGACCCTGGATGGAGATGGGGTTGACCACCTTGCCGGAATCGTGCGCGGCATAGACCTCGCTCACGCGGCCGTTGTCATCCAGAATAACCACATGCGTGGCAAAGCCGTAGCAGATATGGCTCTTGGGGTTGGGAACGTCGGCGCCCAGCTTGTCGGTCGGCTCCAGGTACACGTAGCCAAACTCGCATCCCTCGAGCGCCTTGATGGCGGCCGCGGGATCCTGAGGATGCATACCCTGGCCGGCGACGAGCTCCTGCGTGTGCAGCTGATAGGCGCGACCGTCGTCGTACTCGATCTTGACGCCGTCGCCATGCGCGCTCACCGGGGCGGTAGGCGCAGGCTTGCCGGCCTCGATGCCGACCATGGCATCGCGCAGCAGAAAGGCGGCACCGCGCACGGCCTCGCCGGTCACGACCGTCTGACGCGAGCCAGACGTGGTGCCGGAGTCGGGAGCGTTCTCGGTGGAGCACTCGCCGTTGGCAATGCAGCTCAGCGGCAGACCGCAGGCCTCGGCAACGTCCTGCAAAAAGACGGTGTTGCAGCCCTGGCCGATGTCGGACGTGGCGGCATAGACCACAGCCACGCCGTCCTCGATGCGAATCTTGCAGCGGCCGGCATCGGGCAGGCCAACGCCCACGCCGGCGTTCTTCATGGCGCAGGCGATACCGGCATGTCCGGGATGCGCATAGTAGGCATCCTTGACCTCGAGCAGCGTCTCCTTCAGCGCCGTGGAGCAGTCGGCAATCTGGCCGTTGGGCAAAACCTCGCCCGGCTCGATGGCGTTGCGGTAGCGAATCTCCCACGGATCCAGGCCGACCTTCTCTGCCAGCAGGTCAATCAAGCTCTCGAGCGCAAACTCGGACTGGCAGACGCCAAAGCCACGGTACGCACCGGCGGGCGGATTGTTGGTGTAGTAGCCAAAACCGCGAATGTCGGTGTTCTGGTACTTGTAGGGGCCGACGGCATGCGTGCAGGCGCGCTCGAGCACCGGGCCGCACAGCGAAGCGTAGGCGCCGGTATCGAAGTTGATCTCGCAGTCCAGGCCGGTAAAGTTGCCCTCGGCGTCGCAACCCAGCGTAAAGGTGCCGTCCATGGCATGGCGCTTGGGATGGAAAGCGAGCGACTCGGTACGCGTGAGCTTGCACTTCACAGGACGCTGAAACTTATATGCGGCGAGCGCGGCCAGATGCTGGATGGACACGTCCTCTTTACCGCCAAAGCCGCCGCCCACGAGCATGGTCTCGACGACCACGCGCTCGGGCTCGTTGTCCCAGCCAAACATGTGGGCACACTCTTTGCGCGTATCGTAGGCACCCTGGTCGGTCGACTGCACCTTGACGCCGTTCTTGTACGGGAAGGCCACGGCGCACTCGGGCTCCAAGAAGGCATGCTCGGTAAAGGGCGTGGTAAAGCGCTGCGTCACGGTGAATGCGCTCTCCGCCAGCGCCTTGGCGGCGTCGCCGCGCGTCACATGGCGGCTCTGGCACACGTTGTCCTTGAGCTCCACCGTGTTGCCAAAGGCAAAGAAGCTGTCGTGCAGGCGCGGGGCGTCGGCAGCCCTGGCTTCGACAATGTTACGCACGGGCTCTAGCGGCTCGTAATCGATCTTTACGAGCTTCTTGGCCTTCTCGAGCGTCGCCTCGTCCTCGGCAACCACCAGCACGATGGCGTCACCCACGCAGCGGGTGATATCGCCCTGGGCGATCATGACGTCCCAGTCCTGGATAAGGTGGCCGACCTGGTTGACTGGCACGTCCTCGGCGCGCAGGATGCCCACCACGCCGGGCAGGGCCTCGGCCTTGGAGGTATCGATGGAGAGCACGCGGGCGCGCGGATACTTGGAGCGCACGGCGCTAGCATAGGTCAGGCCCGGCTGATCGAGCTCGTCGATGTCGTCGGGGTACTTGCCCTCGCCGAGCACCTTCTTGCGCACGTCGATGCGGAAGGCGCGCTTGCCCACGCCGTAGTCGTCGCCGCGCTCCAGGTCCTCATCAATCTGCTTTTCGCCGCGGAGCACCGCAGCGGCCAGCGAGATACCCTCGATAATCTTTTTGTAGCCGGTGCAACGGCAGACGTTGCCGCGTATGGCGTACTTGATCTGCTCCTCGGTAGGCTCGGGATCCTCGGCGATGAGCGCTGCACCCGCCATGACCATGCCGGGGATGCAAAAACCGCACTGCACGGCGCCCACGGCGCCAAAGGCGTACACAAAGGCCTCGCGCACGTCCTCGGGCAGGCCCTCGACGGTCACGATGTTGCGACCGGCGGCAAGAGCGGTGGTCAGCACGCACGCCTTGACAGCTGCACCGTCCACATGGATGGTGCAGGTGCCGCAGGCGCCCTCGGAGCAGCCATCCTTAGCGGAATGGATGTGTAGGTCATCGCGCAGATAGCGCAGCAACGGTTTGTTTTGGGTCGTCGTGCGCTCGACGCCGTTAACGGTAAAAGTGAATTCCTGTGCCATGGTGATTCCCTTCTACACGCCGGCGGCGATGCCGGTGCGGTCGTGGATGGCGCCATGCGGGCAGACGACGGCGCACATGCCGCACGACAGGCAGTCCGCACCGTCGATGTGGGCGCAGTTGTCCTCGATGCGGATAGCACCGGCAGGGCACTTTTTGGCGCACATGCCGCAACCGATGCAGCTGGTGTCGCAGATCTTGCGGGCGATGGCGCCCTTATCGGTGTTGTTGCAGCGCACCAGAATGTTCTGGTAGCCGGGGACGAAGGCAATCACGCGCTGCGGGCACGCCATGCCGCACAGGCCACAACCCGTGCACTTAGAACGATCCACGCGGGCGATGCCATCGACCAGAGCAATGGCGCCGTGAGGGCAGGCCGTGACGCAGGCGCCACAGCCAATGCAGCCTTCGCTGCAGCGGGCGTCGCCGCCTGCGGAAGTACAGCCGCTTCCGCAGGCAACGTAGGCCACGTTATGTTGAATGGATTTGGCCATAAGAGACTCGCCTATTTCTTAAGAAGGTACGAATAGTTGTCGCGCACGGCCCTGATGGTCAGGCGGACGGCCTCGGGCAGACCGGTGTTGACGGCATCGACCGAGACGGTGCGGACCGTGCCGGCGACGCGAACCTTAAAGTGGTCCTCGTCCACGGCCAGGAAGCCCTCGTTCTCGGAGTTCTCCATGTCCTGCTCGCTCCAGAACAGGGTGAGCTTGTCCTTGTAGGGACGGCCCTCCTGGTAGGGGCAGAACACGGCGCAGTTGCCGCACTCGTTGCACATGCCGTCGATGTGGACGACCTGATGCTTGGCCAGGCCCGGCACCTTAATGGCAACGTTGGCGCGGTTGGGGCACACGTCGCAGCAGACCTCGCACACCGAGCCGCAGCCCAGGCAGCGGGTCTTGGTGCAGTTGCGCTTGTCGCGGCACAGCGACCCCTTGCGCTCGTAGCAGGTGTGCTCGCGACCGGCCTGAGCATTCTGGTCGGCGTACTTGTTAAAGTCCACGCCGGCGATAGCACGGGCGACCTCGGCGGCGTCGGCGATAGCCTCAACCACGGTGGCAGGACCGCGACGGCAGTCGCCCGCAGCCCAGACGCCCTCGACGCCAGTGGAAGTGGCGGCAAGGCGACCGCGACGGTCGTGCTCGACGCCCGCGGCATCGTACAGGCTGGCGTCGATGCCCTCGCCCACGGCGCAGATCACCGTGGTGGCGGGAAGCTCCACGGTCTCGCCCGTGGCGACGGGGCTGCGACGGCCGCTTGCATCCGGCTCGCCAAGCTCCATAACGTCGCAGGTCAGCACGGCGCCGTTGAGTGCCTTGGGCGCCAGCAGCTCGCAGAACTCAACGCCGTCGGCAAGAGCAAGATCGAGCTCTTCCTCGTCGGCGGGCATCTGCTTCTTGGTGCGGCGATACACCAGGCGCACGTTCTTCACACCAGCCAGGCGCTTAGCCACGCGGGCCGCGTCCATGGCGGTGTTGCCGGCGCCGATGACCACGACGTCCTCGCCCAGCTCGAGCTTCTCGCCCCTCTTGGCGGCCTCGAGGAACTCTAGCACGTCGAGCTCGGCGCCCTCGCCCAGGCCGGCGGAACTGGGCATCCAGGCACCGGTGGCCACGACCACGTCGGTGAAACCCTGAGCCTTGAGCTCGCCAATGGACTCCACGCGGGCATTGAGCTGCACCTTGGCACCAAAGGCCAGGCAGAGCTCTGCGTCGTGGGAGATATCGTCGCTGGCGATACGGAACTCGGGGATCACGTGACGGACCACGCCGCCGAGCGAGTCGCGGGCCTCAAAGATGGTGACGGGCACGCCGGCGCGCGTCAGGAAGAACGCCGTCGCCAGTCCGGCCGGGCCGCCGCCGATAACGGCAACGTTGTGCTCGCCGTCGTTGGCGATGGCCTGGGCGCGCAGCTTGGGCAGCACGGCGGTCATGGCCTCGCGGGCGGCCTTGAGCTTGCTGGCGCGAATCTGGGCGCCCTCGGGCTCGTAGAACGCACGCTCGCAGGCACGGCCGCAGGGATGCGGGCAGATGGTGCCGGTAATGAACGGCAGGGCGTTGCGCTCGATGATGATGTTGAGCGCGTCCTCGTAGCGGCCCTCGTCCACAGCCGCCAAGTAGGCGGGAATATCCTGCTGAATGGGGCAGCTCGTACGGCACGGCGTGGTAAAGCAGTCGGAAAGCGGGCTCTTGCCGGCGACCTTGCGGTCGGGCAGCGGACGCAGCGGCTTTTTGTAGAGCGGGTTGGTAAGCGAATCGGTCTGGATCGCGGTCACGGCCTCGAGCGAGACGCCCGCGAACGGCTTGCCATCCAGGTCGGTAAACTCGCCAGCCATCTGGCTAAAGCGCTCGTAGCCACCGGGCTTGAGCACGTCGGTCGCCAGGGTGACGGGCCAAATGCCGGCGTCATACAGGGCGCGGATGTTGTAGACCGTAGCACCGCCGGAGTAGCTGATGCGCAGCTTGCCATCGAACTGCTCGGTAATGCGGCGGGCGGCCTCGATGGTCAGCGAAAACAGCGAACGGCCGGACATATACATCTCGGTGGAAGGCAGCTCGTTTCTCGTCACGTCGACGGGGAACGTGTTGGTCAGCTTGACACCAAACTCCAGGCCGTGCTCGGCGCACAGGGCAATCAGGCGCTCGAACATGGGCACGGCATCGGCCCACTGCAGGTCCTCGCGGAAGTGCGTATCGTCGAAGACGATGTAATCAAAGCCCAGCTCGTTGAGGCGCTGGCGGGCAAACTCATAGCCCAGCAGCGTGGGATTGCACTTGATGTAGGTGTTGAGGCCCTTCTCGGTGATCAGATAGGTCGCAATGCGCTCGATCTCCGCCGGCGGGCAGCCGTGCAGGGTGGACTCGGTGATGGAGTTGGAGACGCGCGCCGGGATGGACTCGACAAACGCGGCATCGACATGCTCAAACTTGTCCAGGTTGGCGAGCGCCCACGTACGGCACTCGTTCCAGACGTCGGAGCCGCTGGCGTCCTTCATGCCCTCGATGTAGGCGTCGACCTTGGGGCTCTTAATACCCTCCAGGTCATAGCCCACGGACATGTTAAAGACAAAGCCGTCCGGGCTGCCCAGGCCGTACTCGCGAGCGATCAGGTGGCAGGCAAACCATGCTTTCACGTACTCGGCAAAGGCCTGCGGAACCTCGAGCTCGGTCGACCACTCGCAGTTGTAGCACTCGTCCTGCGCCACGATGCAGGGCTTGTTCACACACTTGGAGAGCTCCTCGCCGTCCATAACCTGAACGGTCTTGAGCTCAAAGAAGCGGGAACCGGCCACGTAGGATGCCACGATGTTTTGGGCCAGCTGCGTATTGGGGCCGGCGGCCGGGCCAAACGGAGTCTCGATGCGCTCGTCAAAAATGGGAAGCGCGCCCTCCTGGTTGGTCGTGACCATCTTGCGCACGCCAAAGATGGCGTCCTGGGTCTTGTGCTCCTCGATGATCCAGTTCATCAGCTGCGAAAACGGGATCGGCCTCATGATGTCGCTCATAATGAGCTCCTCTCTGTAACGCCCGGCGAGACCGCGCGGCGGGCGCAAATACGGTGTAGCGCTAGCACAGCGCCGGCGACCCCGCGGAGGTCGCCTATACGCGCGTCGGATGCGGCGAAACATCCGACGCGCGTGAATCTACTTGTGAATTAGTAGGTGCGATCGTTGAGCGTGCTCCAGAGCTTCTTGGACTCAGCCATGGTCCACGCGTTGATCTTTTCCTCGTCAATGCCAACGAACTCGCGATCCTTGTACAGGACGCGGCCGTTGATGATGGTGGTACGGCAGTTTTTGCCCATCATGCCAAAGAGCATGTGGCCGTCGATGTTCTCCTCGCTCAGCGGCGTAAAGGGCTTGTAGTCCATAACGATGACGTCGGCAGCGGCGCCGGCCTCGAGCACACCGAGCTTGCGATCGAAGTACTTGCTGGCCATCTTGGCGTTGTTCTCGAACAGCATGGTCATGGCCTCGCACCAGCCCACGTTGGGCATGGCGGCGTTGTGGCGCTGAATGATCAGGAAGACCTTGAGGCTCTCGAGCATATCGTGGGTGTAGGCGTCGGTACCCATGCACACGGGGATGCCGCGGCGGAAGAACTCGAGCACGGGGGCGCAGCCCACGGCGTTGCCCATATTGGATTCGGGGTTGTTGACCAGCCAGGTGCCGGACTCCTTGACGATATCCATCTCGGCGGGCGTCACGTGGATGCAGTGGCCGAGCATGGTGTCGGGACCGAGCAGGTTGTGCTGCAGCAGGCGCTCGACGGGGCTGATACCGCCGCGGTTGAGGCGGGAATCCCACACATCGTTCATGCCCTCGCACACGTGGATGTGGAAGCCGGTCAGGCCGTTGTTGGCCTCGGCCATCTTGTCCATGGTCTCGTCCGACAGCGTAAAGGTGGCGTGACCGCCAAACATGGCGGCGATCATGTGGTTGTCGTTATCGCGACGCTCCTTGGCGGCCCACTGGGCGAATTCGGCGTTCTCGGCAATGGCCTGGTCGCATTTTTCCTGGCCGCGGCGATCGGAGACCTCGTAGCACAGGCACGAACGCATGCCCAGCTCCTGAGCGGCGTCCTTAATGGTAAAGAGGCTTCCCGGGATCTCGCAGAAGCTCGCGTGGTGATCGAAGATCGTGGTGACGCCATCGCGGATGGAGTCCAAGATCGTGGCATAGGCGCTGGCCTTGGTGCCGTCGAGCGTCAGGTTATCGTCGATCTTCCACCACTGCTGCTCAAGATTCTCCAGGAAGTTGGTGGGGTTGCAGCCCTTAATGGCAAGGCCGCGGGCCAGACCCGAGTAGATGTGGGTGTGGCAGTTGATGAGTCCGGGCATGATGAGGTTGCCCAGGGCGTCGACGTACTCGGCATCCGGGTACTTGGCCTTGAGCTCGCACTCGGGGCCCACTTCGACGATCGTATCTCCGTCAATGGCGACCGCACCGTTGGGGATGAACGGGGCCTGAGCGTTGCGGGTAAAGACGGAACCGTTAGCGACCAGAAGCATGGATGCTCCCTTCGACATCAGAGGCGGGGTTTGACACCTCTGACATGGCGGAGTGCGAAGCGCCGGCCTACACCGGGAACGGGCCCTCTCCCGTCAACGCTTCACCAAAGGGACAAACCCTTTGAAGTGCGGCTTGGCGCCGCATGACGTCGGCGGACGAGGCGATGCGCCCGCCGACGAATAGCACCGAATTGGTTACTTCTTGCTCTCGGGCAAGACCAGATCCACGGCAGCGTCCTTGGCAGCATCGATGTGCTGAGCCACAACCGGCGTCTGCGGAAGAATCAGGTTAAGGACAATGGCCATGATGGCGGTGGGGGTTACGGCATTGGAGCCGATGACGGTGGACACCCAGGCGGGCATGCCCTCGCCGGCAAGGCAACCGCTGGCCATCCAGATACCCAGGCCAAAGACGACGGAGGTACCGACGATGGTGGTGGTGCGCTGCGTGAGGCCCTCGCGGGTGAACATGCGCACGCCGTTCATGGTGATGGTGCCAAAGACGCCGACGGTCGCGCCGCCGATGACGGGCTGTGGGATAGCGGAAAGGACGGCAGAGAGCTGCGGGAACAGACCGGCGATGGCAAAGACGGCAGCGATGATCACAAAGACCCACTTGTTGACGACCTTGTTGGAGCAGATGATGCCCACGTTCTGGCCAAGGGCGCTGGTGGGAAGACCGCCCAGCAGGCCGCCGACCATAGAGGTGAGGCCCTGGGACACGATAGCGCCGGAGAGCTCGCGCTCGGTGGGCATACGGTCGATGGAGCCCAGGCAGGCGGCGGAGACGTCACCGATAACCTGGATGGCAACCATGGGGAACACGACGGCGAGGGTAATGCAGACCTCGGGATCAAACTCGAGCGCGTAGGGCATGAGCTTGGGAAGGGCGAAGACCTGAGCGGTGGCAACGCTGGAGAAGTCGATCATGCCAAAGGGAATCGAAACGATCATGCCAACGATCATGCCAAAGAACACGGATCCCAGCTTGAGCGTGCCCTTGCCAAAGTTGGCGAGCGCAAAGACCACGGCGAAGGTGATAAGAGCGACGCACCAGGCCTGCGGAGTGCCCCACAGCGGCGTGCCCATGCCACCGGCCATGTACTTGACGGCCGTGGGATAGAGAGAGACGCCAATGGAGAAGATGACCGTACCGGTCACGACAGGCGGGAACAGCCACTTAATCTTGCTGTAGGCCAGACCAAAGAGGACCGCGACGGCGCCGCCGACGATCTCGCCGCCCAGCAGAGCGCCAAAGCTAAAGCCCGAGGCACCCATGGCCTGGAGGGCCGGGAGGAACGCGAACGAAACGCCCATGACGATGGGCAGGCCGCCGCCGATGCGACGGAAGGGAGCGAAGGCCTGAAGGGCCGTGTCGATTGCCGAAAGAATGAGCGCGACCTGGATGATGTCGGTGCTCTGCTGGCTATTAAAGCCGTAGACGCCAGCCATGATGACAGCCGGGGTGATGATACCGGCAAACGAAGCCAGTACGTGCTGAAGGGCACACGGGATCATTTCCTTAACGGGAGGCATGCCTTCACGAGTGAACAGGGCTTCAGTGCCGTTCGTAACCGTCTCCTGGGTCATTTGACCACCAATCCTCGAAATAGTTGTTTTCGCATCTAACGCTCTATTGTGACGCAGTGCGGGGTTGAGGTTGTGCCTTCGTTGCATATCGTATTAAAGATGATTCTCATTCTCAATAATAATTTTTTGTTATCAGACTATTCTTAAGCTGATATAACGAATTTCCGCAGGTCAGGAAAGTGTCCGGTCAAAATAGCATCTAACTTTTCTTTTGGTCAACCGTTTACCGCCAAATTCCTACCGTTCGTCTGTATTACGCAATGTACCTGCGAATATGCGAGATGAGGAATGGCGTGTTACCATGAGAAAAAATTGTTATGAACATTTCCGATTTCACCCCAAGGAGTTGCCCGTGAACGAGACCGTACGTCGCTTTTTGCCGATGGTCGATTTCCTGGAGCAGATACTCGGTAAGAACAGCGAAATCGTGCTGCACGATTTCTCAGATCCCGACCACGCCATCGTCGATATTCGCAACGGCATCGTGAGCGGCCGCAAGGTCGGCGGTCCCGCCACCGATCTGGCACTCAAGATCATGCACGATGCCAAGTATCGCGACCTGCCGTTTATTACGGGCTACGAGGGGCGCGGTGCCGGCGGCAAGACGTTGGAGTCAGCGACGTACTTTATCCGCGAGCATGACGAGATCGTCGGTATGCTCTGCGTCAACACCGACCTCTCGACCGTGCGCTCCATCAACGCCATGGCGCAGCAGCTCATGGCATGCTTCGACGCGGCGCCGACGCGCACGGAGCCCGCGTCTATCGAGGTCGAAAGCCTTTCGGAGTCCACGCAGGAGCTCATCGACCGCAGCATTGCTGAGCTGCTGAGCGCGCGCGGGCTGGATGTAGCGTCGCTTGGTCAGAGCGACCGCGTGGACGTCATTCGCCACCTCAACGGCAACGGGGTGTTCATGCTCAAGGGCGCCGTGGCCTGCGCCGCCACCGCGCTGGGCATCTCGGAGCCCAGCGTCTACCGCTACCTGCAAAAAGTCCGCAAGGAAGGCTAACAAGCAAAATGGAGCGCGGGTAGTCTTTTTGGGACGGGGCTATTTTAGCTACCCTCCCTCTGCCCGCGATTTCGATGAGCCGCAAGTAAAATCAATCCTGCATATAGGGGTAGCTAAAATGGCCCCGTCCCAAAAAGACTGTCCTTGGTGGCTCCACAAGCGATCCGTCGCTTGACAAAAGACCCTGCAGCTCGCACTGCAGGGTCTTTTTGCATGTCATGTTTAGTTGTTGCCAACGCCTTAGAGAGCGGCGACGACTTCGATCTCGACCAGACCGCCGGCCGGGAGGGCGGCAACCTGGAAAGCGCTGCGCGCGGGGAACGGAGCCTCGAACTTGGAGGCGTAGATCTCGTTCACGGCAGCGAAGTCGGCAATGTCGGCCAGGTAGACCGTGGTCTTGACGACGTCGGCAAAGGTGGCGCCGGCAGCGGTCAGCAGGGCCTCGACGTTGGCGAGGGACTGCTTGGCCTGGGCCTCGACGCCCTCGGGCATCTTACCGGTTGCGGGGTCGATGCCCAGCTGGCCGGACAGGAACACCATGTTGCCGGTCTGGATGCCGGGGGAATACGGGCCGATGGCTGCGGGTGCGTTATCGGAAGACACGACGGTCTTGCTCATGTTTTTCTCCTTACGATCAGATAGAGAGCGTGAGCGCGGCGTTCGCACCGGGAGGCACAATTCGGTCTGAACACCGCGCTTGATTTGGGATAGTACTCAAGGTTTCCGCGAGATGCAAGATTATTATCACGTTGCGAGAATATTTTATCGCCCAACGGTTTCCCAGGACCGCTGAACGGTTCTTATGTGGAGCAGCCAGCCCAAGCTGCTGAAGACTTTATCCCGCTTGGAGCACGGGCATCGCCCATCGCGACGGCGCCACTATACTTTTGAGTATCTGAGCATTTTGAAAGGCAGGATATGACCGCAACCGCCAGTCGAACCACCAACCGCAGACCCGAGCTTTTAGCGCCCGCCGGAGGGCCAGAGCCCTTTGCCGCCGCACTCGCCGCCGGGGCAGACGCCATCTACTGCGGCATGGGCAGCTTCAACGCCCGCCGCAAGGCCACCAACTTTACCGACGAGGCCTTTGAGCAAGCCTGCCGCGCCGCACATCTAGCCGGGTCGCGCGTCTACGTCACGGTCAATATCGTCATCAAGCAGTCCGAGATGAGCGATGCGCTGCAGCTCATCCATCGCTGCTCCACGCTGGGCGCCGACGCCTTTATCATCCAGGATTGGGGCCTGTTCTTTGAGGTCAAGCGCACGATGCCCGGCATCGAGACGCACATCTCAACCCAAGCAAACATCCATGACGACCGCGGAACCCTTTGGTGCCGCGAGCAGGGCGCCGACCGCGTGACCCTCTCGCGCGAGCTTTCCATCGACGAGATTGCCGCCATTCACGATGCCGCGCCCGATGTGGACCTTGAGGTCTTTAGCCATGGCGCCATCTGTTTTTGCTACTCGGGCCTATGCCTGCTTTCAAGCTTTGCAATGGCGGGACGATCGGCCAACCGTGGCATGTGCGCCCAGCCCTGCCGCCTGCCCTACGAGCTGATCGACGAGAACGGTCGCGCGCTCTCCCCCGCCGGCCGCGAGCGTGCGCTATGCCCACGCGACACCAACACCTCACAGCTTGTTCGCCGTCTGTATGACGCCGGCGCCGCATCGCTCAAGCTCGAGGGCCGCATGAAGGCGCCCGATTACGTGTACTCCATCGTTGATGTGTATCGTCATGAAATTGACGACATGCTATCCGGAGCCACCGTTGCCAAGGACGAGGAAGCCGCTCGTCAACGCCAGCTCAAGCGCTGCTTCAACCGCGACTTTACGCACGCCTATCAGGACGGCACCTCGGGCGACGAGATGATGAGTTACGAGCGTTCCAACAACCGCGGCCAGATCGTGGGCACGGTGCTGGGCAGCCGCCCGGCCAACCGCGATGTGCGCGGCCTCAAGCCCGACGACCGCCGTCGCCGCGCCGCCATCGCCCGCATTGAGCTGTTTGAGCCCGTGGGCAAGGGCGACCTGCTGGAGCTTCGCCACGATAACGAGTTTGACCAGTTCCTGACCACCATTGCCGCCGATGATGCCGCCGCCGGTAATGTTATCGAGTGCCGCGTGCCCCGCAGCATGCCCGAGGGCTGCCGCGTCCGCGTGATTCGCAGTCAGCGTGCCATCGACGCCGCCGGCGCCGCGCTCAAGCGCGATGTGCTGCGCCGCCGAGCTGTTGATGCGTCCGTCGTGGCGCGCTTGGGCGAGCCGTTTACCGTCACACTCACCTGCTGTGACAGCCCCGCGCTCACCGCCACCGCCACAGGCTTCACCGTCGAGGCCGCCAAGACCCGCGCCGTCGAGGCGGCAGACCTGGTTGAGCATGTGGGCCGCATGGGCTCCTCGCCCTTTGAGGCAGCGAGCTTTGATGTGACGCTCGACGCCGGCTGCGGTATGGGCTTCTCTGCCGTGCACAAGGTGCGCGCCGCCGCCTGCAAAGCATTGGAGGAGGCCATTCTGGCACCATACGAGGAGCGCGCGAAAACGCTCGAGCTGCCGGTGCTCGACAAATGTACGCGCGCCATGCCCGAGCACTACCGCGATGAGCCGCAGATCTGCGCCACCGTCACCTCGCTCGAGGCCGCCGAGGCCGCTCGCGCCGAGGGTGTAACGCGCATCTACATGACCACCGACGCGCTCGATGCGGCCGAGCTCTCCCCCACCGATGCATTTGAGCAGGGCATCGTACCCGTGCTCGACGAGGTCTGCCGCGCCGTTGACCACGTACGCGTCGACCCGTGGGTTGTTGCCGGCGCCACGGTCGCTATTGGCAACATCTCTGAGCTTGCCCTGGCCGCCCAGGTTGGCGCCACGGCCGAGATTCGCTCTTGCCTGCCGGTGCACAACACGCCCTGCATGGAGGCGCTTGCCGAGCGCGGAGCCGGTGCGTTTTGGCTCTCGCCCGAGATCACACTCGACGAGATTGTCTCGCTCGGCGCCGCCGCGCCCGCGGCTCTGGGCATCACCGTCTTTGGCCGCCCGCGCGTTATGACGAGCGAGCACTGCATCCTGCAGGTGGCCAATGGCTGCATCCACGATTGCGCCAACTGCCGCCTGCGCGCCCGCAAGCTGTCGCTCAAGAATATCGACGGCAAGGTCATGCCCGTGCGCACCGACATCCATGGCCGCTCACGCCTGTACGACGCCTACCCCATCGACCTCACGCCTCAGGTTCCTCAGCTGCTCGATGCCGGCGTGCGTCGTCTCATGGTGGACGGAACGCTACTCGAGACGGATGAGATCGCCCGTGCCGTCGCTCGCGTCCGTCGCGCCGTCGAGGCAGCTCAAGCCGGCCGCAAGCCCGCCGCCCGCCTGCGCGGGGCGACCTCGGGCTGCATGTTTGTGGGAATCAGCTAACCGAAAGGCTTACACGTGAACGAAGAACCTCAAGTCCTTTACTGCGACGCCTGGCTCATGGCCATCGACAAGCCCGCCGGCATGATCGTCCACGGCGACGGCACCGGCGCGCGCACGCTTACCGACTACGCCAGCGATCTGCTGCTGGCCATGGGCGACGGCTTTGCCGCGACTGACATGCAGCCGCTCAACCGCCTGGACCGCAACACCACCGGCGTGGTACTGTTTTCGCTCGACAAACAGACGCAGCCCGCCTTTGACCAGATGGTGATCGACCACGCCTTCGAAAAGCACTATCTGGCGCTGGCCGAGGGCAAGATCGACTGGAACGAGAAGCTCATCGACAAGCCCATCGCGCGCGACCGCCACGACAGCCGCAAGATGCGCGTCGGCGCCAGCGGTAAGCCCTCTCAAACGCGCGTGAAGGTGCTCAAACGCCTTAAGAGCCGTCGTGGCCTGCCCACGCGCTCGTATATCGATGTCGAGTTGCTCACCGGCCGCAAGCACCAAATCCGTGTGCACCTGGCAAGCGAGCATCATCCCCTGGTTGGCGACGACCTGTACGGAACGCCGCGCCCATGCGGATTGATGCTCCACGCCCACAGCGTGTCCTTTACGCATCCCGTTACCGGCGAGCACATCCACATCGAAGCCCCCTGCCCCTGGGAGCCCTAAACCACCACAATGGGGACAGGCCCCTTTGTGGTGGTTTTGGCCTTAGCCCGTCCCCTGCTGCTAGACCGTGATGACGTTGTCCATTGCCCGGTACTTGGCGGGGACCTCGCCTGCGGTAATAATCGTTGCGTCGCGGAAGTCCGCGAACTTGACGGGCGCCACCATGCCAAATTTACTGGCGTCCGAGATTACGAAGCGTTTGGCGGTATGGCGCATCGAGATACGCTTGACCTGTGCTTCCTCGATATCCGGTGTGGTGAGACCTTGCTCGGCCGCGATGCCGTTGGATCCCCAAAAGCCGCAGTTGAAGTTATAGCAGTCCAGGGTTGCCAAGGCATCGGGGCCAACGAGCGCCTCGGTCTCGGGTTTGAGCTCGCCGCCCAGCACCACGGTACGCATGCCGCGCAAAGCAAGGTGCTGAGCATGGAGCACGGAATCGGTCACATAGGTGACGCCGTCGAGACGCGGAAGATGCTCGATGAGCTTGAGGGTCGTTGAGCCCGAATCGATATACACAAAGCTATCGGGCTCCACCAGGGCCGCGGCACGAGCACAGATGCGCTCCTTGTCATCGTTATGGAGATCACTGCGTTCGCTGATCGTCAAGTCGCGCGTCACGTGCGCGCGCTCCAGACTCGTCGCACCTCCGTGCACCTTGGCGATACGGTGCGCGCAGTCGAGCGTTTGCAAGTCACGGCGAATGGTGGACGGTGTCACGCCCAGGGCCTCGGCAAGTTCCGGCACGGTAACCGAGCCGGCCTGCTGCACCATCGACACGATCGCATTGAGCCTATCTTCCGCAAGCATCGCTTACTCCTCCTCGGGGTACACGACTCCCCAATCGGCGCGGAGCTTGGTCATAAGCTCCATAACATCAGAAGCATAATCCAGCAGCTCGCGCTTGGAGTCGTCGCCGGCAACGGCCTTCTCAAGATCGGCCATCTCATAGCAAAGGGCGTAAGCTTCGGTGCCGGCGTGGACCTCCTCGCGGTGGCCGTCCACAGTCCACACGATGGTCGCGTGATCGGCGCGCGGATACTCGTTGACCTCGATATAGCACTTGTCGAAGCTGATGACCGAGCGCTTGGGCTGCTTGGAGTGGAGCGTAAGGCTCACAACACCCAGCTGCTGCTCGGCGTTACGGCAGACAATGCCGCCCGCAACGTCGACACCGGTCTCACAGGTGTTGCCCAGCGAGACAACCTCAGCGGGCTGGCTCGCCATAAAGAGGCGCATAACGGAGAGCGCATACACGCCAATGTCGAGCATGGCGCCACCGGCAAGGCTACGGTTGTAGAAGCGGTTGGTCAGGTCGCCGTACTCCTTATAGCTGCCAAAGTTGAGCTGAGCGAGATTCATGCGGCCGAACTCGCCGACATCCATGCGACGACGCAGCTCCTGATACAAGGGCATGTGAAGCACCGTGGTGGCGTCCATAAGGACCACGTTGTGCTCGTCGGCAATGGCGCGGGCCTCGTCAAGCTCGGCGGAATTGAGGGTAATGGCCTTCTCGCAGAGCACGTGCTTGCCAGCTGCCAGAGCGGCTCGCAGATAGGTGATATGCGTGTTGTGCGGCGTGGTGATATAGACTGCGTCAATGTCCGGATCGGCGTAGAGATCCTCGACCGTGCCATAGACCTTCTCAACGCCATACTGCTCTGCAAAAGCCTGAGCCTTGGACAGCGTGCGGTTGGCAACGCCCGCGAGCTTTCGGCCGGCAAGGGCGAGAGACTGAGCCATCTGGTTGGCGATAACGCCACACCCAATTACAGCCCAACGAAGCTCGGGAGCCGTAAAGATGTCGTTTGGGAACGGCTGATTCTGGACCGAGGCAAACGCCGCCTTTGCGGCTGCCTCGGCGTCGAGCGGAGCCTGTTTGGAATCTGCCATTATGTGCCTCCTGAGTCATCGGAAGTCCTTCATTTCCAACAGCCTTATATTCGCACAAATGCGCGCGCATTTGCTTGTATTTGCGTGTTTATTTGTTTATCGGTCATTATTTAACCATAGTTAGCAGATATTTGCGCGGCCATGCGCATCATCGCGCAAGACTCTGCGCGTAAATGCGCATGCGACAAACCTTGTGAAACATATAGGGGCGGAGCACCATAGCCCTAAAGACAGAGCCAGCTGCACTACTTCACCCCTCTGGGGGCACCAGACATCAAAGGACTGTCCCTAGGTGCCGCTTTCGTTGAAGCCTATCCCAGATGGCCAGATATACAAATCTAAAGACTGTCCCCATCAACTAGCCGTTTAAGAACATCCCCAACGACAAGTCATTTAAGTCTGTCCCCAATGAGTAGGGATAGAAAAAGGCCCGGGTGCCTTGGGGCATCCGGGCCTTTGCTAGCAACTTGATGTTGCGGGCAGCTTAGAACTTGTGGCCGCACTTCTTGCAGACGCGCAGCTTGTTCTTGCCGTCCTTCTCGTGACCGACGCGGGTAACCTTACCGCACTCGGGGCAAACGAGATTGACGTTGGAGGCGTCGATAGGAGCCTCCTGCGAAACGATGCCGCCCTGCTGGTTGGCAGCGTTGGGCTTGACGGCCTTCTTGACGACCGAAACGCCCTCGACAACGACCTTGTTCTCGGCGGGGAGAGCACGCAGGACAACGCCCTGCTTGCCGCGATCCTTACCAGAGAGAACCTGGACCTTATCGCCCTTCTTGATATACATATATCTCCCCTAACTACAGGGTCTCGGGAGCGAGCGAGACGATCTTCATGTACTTCTTGTCACGAAGCTCGCGAGCGACGGGCCCGAAGATACGGGTGCCGACGGGCGAACCATCGTTGTTGATGACAACGCAGGCGTTCTCATCAAAGCGAATGTAGGAGCCATCCTTGCGGCGGATCTCCTTAACGGTGCGAACGACGACGCAACGGACAACGTCCTTCTTCTTGACGTTGGCGCCAGGGGTAGCCTCCTGGACAGCACCGATGAACACATCGCCGATGCCTGCATAACGACGCTTGGAACCGCCAAGCACCTTGATGCAGCGAATCTTGCGAGCGCCGGAGTTGTCGGCGACGTTCAGCATGGTTTGCATCTGAATCATGGTAGATGTTCCTCCGAACTAAGAACCGAAGAGAGGTGCGCAGCCTTTAGGCGGCCTGTGGTATGCAAACCAGGCATACGCACATCTTCGGAAACGTACAAGTCGTAAGAGCGACTGCTTATTTAGCGCGCTCGACGACCTCGATGAGGCGCCAACGCTTCATCTTGGACATAGGACGGGTCTCCATAACGCGGACGGTATCGCCCACGCCAGCCGTGCACTCCTCGTCGTGAGCGTGCAGCTTCTTGGAGCTGGTCATCATCTTGCCGTACTTGGGGTGACGCTTGCGCTCGGTGATGGTGACGACAATGGTCTTGGCACCGGAGACGGAGGTAACGACACCCGTACGGACCTTACGCGAGTTACGCGAATCAGTCATGTTCTCTCCTTAGGTCCTACTCGGCGACAGCGGACTTCTCCGCTGCGATCTCGCGGGCGCGCTGCTCCGTGAGGACGCGAGCGATGTCCTTCTTCACGGTGTTGACGCGAGCGGTGTTGTCCAGCTGGCTGGTGGCCATCTGGAAACGAAGGTTAAAGAGCTCGGCGCGCATTTCCTTCAGCTTCTCAACGAGCTGAGCGTCCGAGAGCTCACGAATCTCTGCGGGCTTCATTAGTTCTCCTCCTTGGCGGCGGCGGCGTCCTCAGCAGCCCACTTGGCCTCGAGAGCGGCCTCCTCAGCCATCTCCTTCTCGATGCGCTGCTCAGCGTTCTTAGCAGCAACAATCTTGGTCTTGATGGGAAGCTTGTGCTGTGCAAGACGCAGAGCCTCGCGAGCGACCTCCTCGGGCACGCCCTTGACCTCGAACATGATGCGGCCGGGCTTGACGACGGCCACCCACTCCTCGGGGTTACCCTTACCAGAACCCATGCGAGTCTCAGCAGGCTTCTTGGTGATGGGCTTATCGGGGAAGATCGTGATGTAGACACGACCGCCACGCTTCATGTAGCGGGTCATGGCAATACGAGCGGCCTCGATCTGACGGTTGGTGATCCAATGGGCCTCGAGAGCCTGGATACCAAACTCGCCGAAATGCAGCTCGGTATTACCCTTGGCCTGGCCCTTCATGGAGCCACGCTGCACCTTGCGGTGAAGAATACGCTTAGGGGCAAGCACTACTGACCCCTCCTCTCGGAGTTACGACGACGAGGACGGGAAGAGCCCTCGAGTGCAGGGTTGGGAACAGGCTGGCCCGGGAGCTTCTCGCCCAGGTAGATCCAGACCTTCACGCCGCAAGCGCCCATGGTGGTGCTGGCGACAGCCGTGCCGTAGTCGATCTTGGCACGGAGGGTGTGCAGAGGCACGCGACCCTCGCGGTACCACTCACGACGGCCCATCTCGGCACCGCCGAGACGACCGGAGCACTGGATACGGATGCCCTTAGCGCCGGCCTTGCGGGCGGACTGGACAGCCTTGCGCATAGCGCGACGGAAGGCAACGCGGCCCTCGAGCTGCTCGGCGATAGACTGAGCAACGAGGTTGGCGTCGAGCTCGGGGCGCTTGATCTCGACAACGTCGACGGAGAGCTGGCCCTTGGAGACGCCAGCGACCTTCTCGAGCTCGGTGCGGAGAGTATCGATCTCGGCACCCTTCTTACCGATGACAACGCCGGGGCGAGCGGTGAGGATGATGACCTTCACCTTGTCGCCAGCGCGCTCGATCTCGACGCGGGAGACAGCTGCGCGGGAAAGACGCTTCTCGAGGTACTTGCGGATCTCGAGATCGTTACCGAGGGTCTTAGCGTAATCCTTCTCTGCGAACCAGCGGGAGCGCCAGTTCTCGGTGATGCCAAGACGGAAGCCGGTGGGGTAGACTTTCTGACCCATACAGCTTTACGCCTCCTTTCGAGGAGCAACGACGACGGTGATGTGGGAAGTACGCTTCAGAATGCGAGAAGCGGAACCCTTGGCGCGGGGACGGATGCGCTTAAGCGTCGGACCCTCGTCAACATAGGCAGCGGCGACAACCAGGTTGTCGGCACGCAGACCGTTGTTGTTCTCGGCGTTCGCAACGGCGGAACGGAGAACCTTCTCGACATCCACGGCGACGGCGCGGTCGCAGAAGTGGAGGATGTCGAAGGCCTGAGCGACAGGCTTGCGGCGGATCAGATCGACCACCAGGCGGGCCTTGCTGGGGGAAACACGCACGTACTTAGCGACGGCGCGAACCTCGGTGGCCTCAGTTTCAATAGACTTAGTTGCCATTTACGGTTAACCCCCTATTTGGCCTTGTGGCCACGGAACGTACGAGTCGGCGCGAACTCGCCGAGCTTGTGACCAACCATGGACTCGGTAACATACACGGGCACATGCTTGCGGCCGTCGTGGACGGCGATGGTGTGACCAACCATCTCGGGGAAGATGGTGGACGCGCGGGACCAGGTCTTCACGACGTCCTTCTTGCCAGCCTCGTTCATCGCGGTGATACGCGAGAGAAGGCGAGTCTCCACGAACGGGCCCTTTTTGAGACTTCTGCTCATAAGTGCTTTCTCCTAAAACTCGGTATCCGAAATTACTTCTTACGGCGACGAATGATGTGCTGGTTCGAGACCTTCTTCTTCTTGCGCGTACGAAGGCCCTTCGTCGGCTTACCCCAGGGGGTAACAGAGGGACGACCAGAGGTGTGGTTCTTGCCCTCGCCACCGCCGTGCGGGTGGTCGACAGGGTTCATGACGGTACCGCGGACGGTCGGACGCACGTTCATGTGACGCTTGCGGCCGGCCTTGCCGATGACGATGTTGGAGTGATCGGCGTTGCCGACCTCACCGACGGTGGCGCGGCAGGTAACGAGGATGCGGCGCATCTCGGAGGAAGGCATACGGACGATAGCGTACTTGCCCTCCTTACCCATCAGCTGGCAGGAGTTACCGGCGGAACGGGCGATAGCAGCGCCCTTGCCCGGCTGGAACTCGACGGCGTGGATGAGCGTACCGACGGGGATGTCGGCGAGGGGCAGAGCGTTGCCCGGCTTGATGTCGGCGTCAGAACCGGACATGATGGTCTGACCGACCTCGAGGCCCTTGGGGGCCAGGATGTAGCGCTTCTCACCGTCAGCGTAGTGCAGCAGAGCGATGCGAGCGGAACGGTTCGGATCGTACTCGATCGTGGCAACCTTGGCGGGCACGCCGTCCTTGTTGCGCTTGAAGTCGATCACGCGGTAACGACGCTTCACGCCGCCGCCCTGGTGGCGGGTGGTGATGCGGCCGTTGTTGTTACGACCGGCCTTCTTGGGCAGGGGCTCGAGAAGAGACTTCTCGGGCTTGGTGCAGGTGATCTCGGAGAAGTCGGAGATCGTCTGCCAACGCCTACCAGCGGAGGTCGGCTTAAGGTGCTTTACAGCCATTACAATCCCTTTCAATAGGAATCCGTTAGCCATCGCAGACAGGGATTCGAGGTTCTGCCTCGGGTGCGATGACACCGGACGTATACACGGTTCCGGGCGTGTCCATTTTATACGCCCAAAACCTTGAGCTCTCGCCTCCCCTATTTGGGAGGCATGAGCTCACTCAACAGCAGCGAGTCTTAGGCCTGGTTGCCAAAGACCTCGATGGTGTCGCCCTCGGCCAGCGTGACGATGGCCTTCTTCCAAGAACGGGTCTTGCCGGCGACATAGCGCACGCGCTTGGTCTTGGGCTTGACCGTCAGGGTGTTCACGCGAACGACCTTGACGCCGAAGATCTCCTCGACAGCGTCCTTGATCTGATACTTGTTAGCATCCTTGGCGACCTCGAACGTGTACTTGTTCAGCTCCATGCCGGAGAAGGAACGCTCGGACACGATCGGACGGATGATGATCTCGTGGGCGGTCATTTATGCAAGCACCTCCCCGAAGTGAGCGGCGATGTCGGCGGGCATCAACACGGCGTTGTTGTTGACGAGATCGTAGGTGTTGGCCTCGTCGGCAGTGATGATGAACGTCTTGGGAATGTTGCGGAACGACAGGTAGGCGTTGACGTCCTCATCGCGAACGATGATGGTCAGACGCTTGCCCTCAAGGCCGAGAGCCTTGAGCATGGCGACGGCAGCCTTGGTGGAAGGCTTCTCGAAGCCGTAGTCGTCGACGAGCACGAGCTCGCCATCGGCCAGCTTGGCGGACAGCGCGGAGCGCATAGCCAGCTTGACCTCCTTGTTGTTCATACGCTTAGCGTAGGAACGGGGCTTGGGGGCGAAGACAACGCCACCGTGACGCCACTGGGCAGCACGGATGGAACCCTGGCGGGCACGGCCGGTGCCCTTCTGACGCCAAGGCTTCTTGCCGCCACCGGAAACCTCAGAGCGGCCCTTAGCGGACTGGGTGCCCTGACGCCAAGAGGCCATCTGGCACTTGACGATGTGGTGCATAACGTGGATGTTCGGCTCGATGCCGTACACCTCAGCGGCGAGCTCGGCCTCGGCGACCTTCTTGCCCTCGCTGTTCTTTACTTCAAACTTTGCCATTTAAGTGTTCTCCTTGGTATGACGCTGGGCTAAATGGGCTGGGCCCTTAGGCCATACGGATGGCGACGAGACCATTCTTGGCACCCGGGACAGCGCCCTTGACCAAGATGAGGTTCTGCTCGGCATCGATGCGGACAACGGAAAGGTTCTTGACGGTAACGCGCTCGTTACCCATGTGACCGGCCATCTTGACGCCCTTGAGGACGCGCGCAGGATAGGCGCACTGACCGATAGAACCGGGGTGACGCTGGAAGTGAGAGCCATGCGTCATAGGACCGCGGCGCTGACCCCAGCGCTTGATGCGACCCTGGAAGCCCTTACCCTTGGAGGTACCGATGACGTCGACCTTCTCGACATCAGCGAAATCAGCGACGGTGACGACCTCGCCGACCTTGTGCTCCTCGCCGTTCTCGACGCGGACCTCACGAAGGAAGCGGACAGGCTCGACGCCAGCCTTGGCGAAGTGACCAGCCATGGGCTTGTTCACGTTCTTGGCCTTGATGTCGCCGAAACCGATCTGGACGGCGTCATAGCCGTCGGTTGCCTGAGTTTTAACCTGCGAGACAGCGCAGGGGCCAGCCTGGATGACCGTGACGGGAACGACGTTGTCGTCCTCGTCCCAAACCTGGGTCATGCCAATCTTGCGGCCGAGAATCATGCTGATCAAGATATGATCCCAACTCTCGCGTGGTCTTGGGACAATGCGTACACCACCGAGCGTACGCCCCTAGAGGACCACTACTTACACGACGTGCTCCCCAGCCTTGTATTTCGCCCGGACTACCTGACAACCCTATTAAGCAGGCATTTTGTCCAGCCAGAATACTCCCCTGGTTACACACAGCTGATTAGTATACACGGCTGCGGGCGTATCCATCGAGATTCATATTTCACTCACATTGTTTACGCAGGTAAAGTGCGTGGAGTCGCCTGGGCTTGGCAGAGGGGCGGCGAAATATATTAAGTTTGTCGCGAGTTCCGCACGCAAAGGAAAGCACTTAATGTGCTTTCCGTCTTGCGCAGGACTGTAGAGCAGCAAACTTAATATATTTCGCCGCCCCTCTGCCAAGCCCAGGCGACTCCACGCACTTTACCTGCGTAAACAATGTGAGTGAAATATG
>DBFOLV010000041.1:0-10627 GCA_048430825.1 Collinsella sp. | reverse complement strand
TGGAGCCGGGCGCCACACGGCTCCCGTCAACAATCTGTCACTGAAGAGCCAGCACTACAACGCGAAGCTGCTCAAGGGCGTTCCCGACGGCCAGAACCCGCTGGGGCCCGTGAACCGGATGCGCTACTTCATGCAGTGCTTCCTGAGGGCTCATCCCGGCTCCAACCGGGACGACATGCGGGGCTGTGGCTATGAGTCCGCCCGAGGACAAGCTTGAGAAGGTCGCGATGGTGCTCGATCGGGCAATGCGATACCCGAAAACGCTCAGGTTCAGGCAGTTCTATGCAAGAAAGCCCAGTTCAGATGAGTTCGACGAGCAATATTTATCAACACACTGCAAGGGGGGATTATATTTGTATTTCATCCGTGTTGAGCTTCACACGGTGCGCGACTCATCGCAAACTGGCGGGCGCAGCGGAAAGAAAACCGACTGCAGACGAACGATCGATATCGGGAGCAAATAGCCACCGGATGCTTTTCGGTCTCCTACGCGTCGACCTCCGCGATTTCTTCTGCGTCTCGCCAAGTTGAAAGGAGCGATGTCGAAAACTCCTTTTCGGTTAGCGTCAAGACATCCTTCACGCAAAACCCTTTCAATTTGTCAGGAAGCCCAAAACGCGCTTTTTTCCTAATCGAGCTGGCAACCCGCTTCAACGCGGTCTTGTTCTTGTCCTCGTTGTATACCAAAACAAAGACGCAGTGCTCGCGAAACCATCTCGTCCTCTTTCCCCACAGGTCCGAGCAGATCAAAACGCTGTCCTTGCACTTCTCGATGAGGGCGTCCCTTTGGCCAAGATTGATACCAAGCTCTTCGTCATCCTTGGGATTGAGCCTCTTCCCCAGCGTCTCCTTCAGACTGCCGTTTTTAAATTCGACTAGATATAACGTTTCCCGATCGCAATACAGCGCATCGGCGGAGCGCGGGAGTTGCATCCACCTATTGACCTTCTTGCAGTAGCATTCTTTAACAGAGTCAAAATTGACAACAGGCAAATCGTCATCCACAAGAGAGACGCTCCCGTCTCTGGATGTTTTGGAGATGGTCGACGTGCAGTCCCTTAGGATACAGGTCCTGCAACGGGAGCAACCATCGCTGCCATCTGGCACCGCGGGAGAGTTCGGATGAGGGCAGGAGGCGCACAGGTCGCTACTCAAGGCCGTACTCCTCCCTCTCAAGCGTATCAAAAGGAGCCGCCAGCTTCTCGTAGGCGACCTCAGTCGAGCCGGTTATATCGGCAAAGCGAGAGCGTCCATCAGTGCAGGTCTCCGCAAGATAATATGAGCACAATCCATCAACAGCGTGCTTCTTAGAATACACTTCGATCGCATTCAGGAAATATGGACTATGGGTGCTCATTAAGACGTGCATCCCGAGCTCTTTCTGGAGCAGCACGATTATCTCGGCGAAGGCCAGCTGCCATGCAGGATGAAGATGAATCTCGGGTTCATCGAGGATAATAGTCCCTCCGGCATCTAGCGCGCCGGACTTCAAGAGCACCTTCATGATGGCGAACGTCTTCAAGCCAGCAGAAAGGTTCCCAGGCTCCAACCCCCGAGCGAAGCCCTCTTCGAGATACGTAAGGTGACCGCGACTTTCGCTCCTCTCGAAATGCCCCGGACATAAGGAGGAAACCTTGTCCATGAGAACCTTCAGGTGTCGCTCCTTCGCGATCTCTTCGAACAGCGAGGACTCGCTGTCATCGTTACGGATGGTCGCCTGAATCAAATCTTGCCGCAGCTCCTCCTGGTGTCCAAGGAGGGGCTTGAACCGAAAAGCGGGGCCGTAGGGTCCTCCGAGAGAATCGATCAGGAACGGGTCGTCCAGATAATGCGCCCTGAATCGCAAAACCCTCCTATCGTGCACCTCCGCCACCTCGTCACTTGCAACCGAGAAAACCGTAGATGCGTCCTTTATCTGGAGTTCGACCTTCCCGGGCTCTTCGCCGAAAACCGAATTGATCTGGCCGTTGAACTCGCTTCGGAACCTGTTTGTCGCAATCGCACGAAATACCTCATCATCGGAGATATCCATGATCTCGATAATCTGATCGGCAACTCCTGCTACGCCATTCGTGAAATCGGATTCGATCTCACGGGAGATCTCCTCCCCGTAATACTCCTTTATCTCATCAATAAGCTCGTCCCTCGTGCACTCGCCCGAAAAAACCCTGTCGATGAAACTATTCATTCTTCCAGCAGTTCGCCTGTGGCGAGACGTGGAGTCGAGAGGGCTTCCCACATATGCCTTCCTGATGGCGCGCTCAACACTATTGCGCCTCATGCGGTCGATTTTGTTCTCCGAATCGGACATGCTGTTGAAGGCCGCATAAAGCGCTTTTCCAACCGTGCTTTTCCCCGTCCCGTTCTCCCCGGCGATCACGGCAATACCATTAATCTCGATATCGGCCTCAGCGACCCTGCCGATGTTTTTCATCTTGATTTTCAATGCATATCACCAGCTCTAAACTCGCGAGACTCAATAGCTCGATTATCGCACAGAGAGATCGACTTCTCGAGGACTCCCTAAATGGAACGCGCGGTGAGGACATGGCTCGCCGCCGTCCGCTTCGCGTTCGCGCGGGGGAAGGTGACGACCAGGGACCTCTCCGGGCTCATCGAGAGGAGCGCCAGATTCTCCTCGTCCATTTGAACTGTATCGTATTCAAGGACACTTGACTTAGAGGAATGGCGTTGAGCGGCGATAATCGTTTCAGCGCCAAAAAGAAAGGAGTGTCAGTCATGGCAGACGGGCCCTCCTACACAGCGGGGTACCGCGCCGAGGCCGCAGACTTCGCCGCCGCGTCGGGGAAGCCCATCGTCCAAGTGGCAGCCGACCTCGGCATCAACGAGAAGACCCTGGGAAGATGGGTGACGGTCAGGAAGAAGGAGCTGACCAACCACCCGGTCGCGGCGGCCGCAAGTGCATGCGCGAGCTCGAGCCCGAGAACGAGCTCCTAAAAGGCCCCGACCTCACATTGGAGGCCGGGGCCCGTAGATTTTGGAATATGCCTAGAAATCTACCGCGGTTGAGTGCTACTCGGCGTCGGCGAAGCCGTTGGGGTTGTGGCTCTGCCAGTTCCAGCTATCGCGGCACATGTCCGCGATGTCGTACTGGGCCTTCCAGCCCATCATGCGCTCGGCCTTGGAGGCATCGCACCAGTTGGCAGCGATGTCGCCGGCGCGGCGCTCGCGGATCACGTAGGGCAGCTCCTTGCCACAAGCCTTGGAGAAAGCGGCGACGACCTCGAGTACCGAGGTGCCGGTACCGGTGCCCAAGTTAAAGATCTCGACGCCGGTCTTGCCGTTCATCCAGTTAAGGGCGGCAACGTGACCAGAGGCCAGATCGCACACGTGGATGTAGTCGCGTACGCCGGTGCCGTCGGGGGTGGGGTAGTCGTTGCCAAAGACCTGAACGGCCTCGAGCTTGCCCACGGCGACCTGGGCGACATAGGGCACCAGATTGTTGGGGATGCCCTTGGGGTCCTCGCCGATCAGACCCGACGGATGAGCGCCGATGGGGTTGAAGTAACGGAGCAGCACGACGTCCCACTCGGGGTCGGCGGTGTGGACGTCCATAAGGATCTGCTCGATCATCCACTTGGTCCAACCATAGGGGTTGGTCGCGGGCTTCTTAGGATCCTCCTCGGTGACGGGCGGGTTGTCCGGGTCGCCGTAGACGGTCGAGGAGCTCGAGAAGATGATGGACTTGCAGCCATGGTTGCGCATGACGTCGATGAGCACCAGGGTGTTCTCGATGTTGTTGTGGTAGTACTCGACGGGCTTGCTCACCGACTCGCCGACGGCCTTAAAGCCGGCAAAGTGGATGACGCGGTCGATCTGATGGGTATCGAAGATCTTGTTCATCGCATCGCGGTCGAGCACGTTGGCCTCGTAGAAGGAGAGGTTCTTGGCGGCCTCGTCGCCCACGATGGTCTTGACGCGGTCGACGGCGACGGCGCTGGAGTTGGAGAGATCATCGACGATGACGACCTGGTAGCCACCCTCGAGCAGCTGAACGACGGTGTGCGAGCCGATAAAGCCGGCGCCACCGGTAACGAGGACGCAGGTGTCTTTGGGGTCGAGTGCTTTGGACATGTAGTCTCCTATCGAATCAGGAACACTTCTAGAGGGGAGTATAGCGCAGGCGGGGACGCCCAAATCGTGCGCAGTAGAAAAGCAGAGGATTATGTTAACGTACTCATAAAAGAGCTTGCGTACGCATAACCTGATCTTTGGCATTTGCTTACGAGCCGCCGACCTTGCAGTTTCCTGCCGTTCGTGGAAATCGTTGGGACGCGCCATATGTACGCTAATATGTATGAGTTGAGCGACATATAAATAAGCATGTAACGGAGTACATATGTCACCAAACAGCGATTCCATCCTTTCCCAGGAGCTCTCGCGCCGCACTGCCCTCAAGGCCCTGTTCGGCGCCGCTTCTGCGGCAGTTCTTTTTGGCCTGCCCGCTCGCGCCCATGCGGCGGAGGCTTCCAAAGAAACCACCGATAAACTGAATGCCGCCCAGGCCCAGCTCGACGAGGTTCAGGCCCAGCTCGACAGCATCGCAAATGAGTATGCGGCGCTGGCCAACAAGAATGCCCAGACCCTCAACGACATCGAGAATGTCCAGGGCAAGATTGACGACACGCAGGCCCAGATCGATGAAAAGAAGGCCGAGCTCAAGAAGAAGCGCAACGACCTTTCCGATCGCGTGGCCGCCAGCTACAAGTCCGGCGGCACGAACATCCTGTCGCTGCTGCTGGCCTCTGGTTCGTTTGAGGAACTCGTCGCCAACGCGCATTACGTTGAGAAGATCAACAAGAGCGACCGCGATGCCATCGAGGATATCCAGACGATTCAGGCTGAGCTCGACGCACAGAAGACCGAGCTCGAAGCACAAAAGGCCGACCTGGAGAAACTCAAGGACCAGCAGACGGCTCAGATGCAGGATATGCAGGCCAAGCAGCAAGAAGTCCAGACCGTGCTGAACGGTCTTTCCGACGACGTCAAGGAGCTCATGGCTCAGCGCGATTCCGAGATCCTCGCTGCCGCCCAGGCCGAGGAGGCTGCCAGGAAGGCCGCCGCTGCCGCGGCCGCCGCGAACAAGAACAATTCCTACTCGGGTGGTTTGAGCTCGGGTGGTGGATCGTATGCGCCGGGAACTCCGCAGCAGAATGCCGGCTCGGGCAAGCAGCAGGCCGTCGTCAACGCGTGCTACTCCACGCCTTCGCCGGGTCAGAACTGGTGCGCGGCGTGGGTCACCAATGTCTTCCGTAACGCCGGCGTTGGCTACTTTGGCGGCAATGCGTGCGACATGTTTAACGCCTGGTGCTATAGCTCCGACCGCTCGGCGCTGCAGGTGGGCATGATCGTGGCCGATTCCTCGCACAGCGGCACGGGTGCTCCGGGCCTTATCTACGGTCATGTGGGTATCTACGTTGGCGGCGGCATCGTTATGAGCAACGAGGGTGCCATTACGTCTAAGTCGCTTGATTCGTTTATTAGCTTCTATGGCACTGGCTCTGGCGTGCGTTGGGGCTGGCTTGGCGGTATTGCGCTGTCGTAGCTGCGGTTTGAAGTAAGTTGGTCCGGGACCGCGGGCGAGGCATAAGGTTGCCTGCTCTACAGTCCTGCGCAAGACGAAGGCCACATTAAGTGGCCTTCTTTGCGTGCGGAACTCGCGACCAACCTTATGCCTCGCCCGCGGTCCCGGACCTTCCGGGTTCGGGGCGCGACACACCGGACTGGGTTATCTGAATAAATATGGTGAAGGCCCCTTTCGGGGCCTTCTTTGTTAAAGGAATTCGCCTACTCGGTGGACTTCGGGTTCTAGGTCTACGTCGAACTGCTCTTTGACTTTGGCTTGGATGTCGCGGATGAGTTCGTCGACGTCGGCGGCGGTGGCGTGGTCGGCGTTGACGATGAAGCCGCAGTGCTTTTCGCTTACCTGCGCGCCGCCGACAGCATGGCCGCGCAGTCCGGCATCCATGATGAGCTTGCCGGCAAAGTAACCCTCGGGGCGCTTGAAGGTGGAGCCGGCACTCGGCATGTCGAGCGGCTGCTTGTCCTCGCGGCGCTGGCGGTAGTCGTTCATGTCGGCCTTGATCATCGCGGCGTTGCCCGGTGCGAGGTTGAAGGTGGCAGAAAGAACGATAAAGCCGTCGTCGGCGATGCGGCTCTTGCGATAGCCCAGGTTGAGCTCGTCGGCATCGAACTCGATGATGTTGCCGCTGCCGCGGGTGCCGTCGTCGAGCATGCGGGCGGGTTTGTAGACGCGCACGGACTCCAGCACATCGGCCATGCAGGCGCCGTAGGCGCCGGCGTTCATGTAGCAGGCGCCGCCGACCGATCCGGGGATGCCCGAGATGGGCTCCATGCCGGTGAGGCCGGCCTCGGCTGCCGCCGCGGCGACATCGGAAAGCAAGGCACCGGCTGCCGCCGTGACATGCGTGCCGTCGACCGTAATGTCGGAGAGGCCTTCGCCCAGCGCCACGACAACGCCGCGGATACCCTTGTCGCCGACGAGCAGGTCGGAGCCGTTGCCCACGATGGTGAGCGGCAGGTCGCAGCGATAGCAGGTATCGAGCGTGGCGACGAGGCCCTGCTCGGTATCGGGCGTGACAAAGACGTCGGCCGGGCCGCCGATCTTAAACGTGGTGTGCTCGCGCATGGGCTCGCTCATCAGTACGTTGTCCTCGCCGGCAACGCCAGCAAGCGCGCACAGCAGGTCCTCGTTAAAAAAGTCGTTTTCGTGCATACTAATAGCCGCCTTTTGGTGGTCGTTGTCATCAATCGATTGCAATATACCCCACCCGGACGGATTTGGTGCGCTGGCGGCGATAAAACAGCCGTCTACCGGATTGGTAAAGTGTTTATCACCGAGGTAGAGGGGTAGTCGCTATACTTTCAAGAGATTGCGCGTAAACCCGGAAGGAGCGAGATGGCCAACAAAGTCACCCTCAAGCAGATCGCCCAGGAGGTGGGGCTTTCCCCCTCGTCGGTCTCGCTTGTGCTCAATAATCGGCCCTGTCGCATCTCGGAAGAAAACCGCAAGCTCATCAAGGAGGTCGCGGCGCGCAACCACTATGTCCCTAACCAGATCGCGCGCAGCCTGGTCATGCGCGAGTCACGCACGCTGGGCCTTATCGTTCCCAATATCGAGAGCCGCTTTTTTGCCTCGCTCGCCGGCAGCTTGGAAAAGCGCTGCCGCGAGGATGGCTATGCGCTCTTTATTACCAGCTCGGGTGGAAGTGCCGACGACGATCTTGAGCTGCTGCGCCAGCTGGTGACGCGCGGCGTCGACGGCGTCTTTCTGGTGGTGGGTGACGAGTTCTCCGACGACCGCGCCCTGCGCGAAGAAGTCAGCCATCTGCCCATACCGGCGGTAATGGTCGACCGTGCCATTGAGGGGCTCGAGTGCGACAAGGTGATGTTCGACCACGAGATGGGTGGCTACATGGCTACCCGCTATCTGATCGAGCGGGGTCACCGTCGCATTGCCTGCTTGGTTAATGCTCGCCGTTCCAATACGGGTCGTAAACGTCTTGCCGGCTACGAGCGTGCGCTGCGCGAGGTCGGCCTGCCGATCGACGCACGTTTGGAGTTTGAGAGCGAGTACTACATTCCGAGCGCATACGAGGCGTCGGAGGCGGTGCTCGCAACTGACGCCACCGCCGTGTTCGCAAGCTCGGATAACATTGCCCTCGGTCTGCTCAAGCGCTTGCACGAGATGGGTAAGAGCATCCCGGGCGATATCTCGGTCGTAAGCTATGACAACTCGGCGGCCGACGTTCTCTTTGAGCCGGCGCTGACCGCGATCGAGCAGGATCCTGGTGTCCTCGCGGAGCATGCTTTTGGCTGCATGTCCAAGCGTCTTGCCGGTAGGGGCGGTAGGCGTGCCGAAGAGGTCGTTTTGGAGCCGGCGCTTATCGTTAAGGGCAGCGTGCTCGAGCTTACCGAATAAAGCTAAGCGCACTTGTTTGTTTGCATAGATTGCATGCGGAGTGTCCGCTATTTGCCGGCGGGGCCGGGGAGGCATACTTTGTTTTGAGAAGTTCGCGAAGCCCACTTCCAAAACCAAGCACCCCGCCCCCACCCTCGTCTGTGAACTTTTCCGCTGGGCGAGCCATAGACGCCGCGCACCGATGCGGTAAAGCGGCGGCTTGAAATTGGTGCTATATTCAGCTTGAGTTGTTTAATACTAGAACGGGAGGCTGATATGGGGCTGTTCAAGAAGAAAAACCCGCAGGATGCCTTTGATCCCGATGTGTTTACCATCACGGATACGATTTTGGACCCGCCGCGGTTTACTTTTTTGCCGGCTATCTACCAGGATGCCACGCGCCGCAAGTGGGCCGTGCATCAGCGCGGCGGCGAGCCGAAGATTTTTGACTATGCGGACGTGCTGCAGTGCGAGATTGTCGAGACCGGAAATCCCGAGGATGTGTCGGAGCTTAGCAATCGCGAACTAGCTCAGCAGATTTTGATTAATCCAGCTCAGGCTACCAAAAACAACGCTGCCAAGCGTAATATGTGCCTTGGTATGGGTGTCATCGTTGTCGTGCAAACCGGCGAGGATGAGATTTCGAAACTTGAGATTCCGGTGACCGCGGGCGAAGTCAAGCGAGACTCCGGCCTATATCGGTCGTATCGGAACGTTGCAGAGCAGATCAAAGAAGCCTTCGACGCCATGGGGCGTCCGGAGCAATGATGCCCGCAGCATCAAGCGGTTGAGGAGCCGTGCCCATGCCGAGTGAACTATATGCGATTCCGCCCAAAGATCGCGCCTTTGAGGGCATTCTTTGGTATATCAATCATTATGACCTGCAGGGTGGCGACCGGCTGCCCGCCGAGCGTGTGCTCTGTGAAGAGCTGGGCGTGTCGCGCACGGCGTTGCGTGCTGCGATTACGCGCCTTATTTCGTGCGGAACTTTGGAAAGCCGCCGCGGTTCGGGCACCTATGTGTGTCCTCCCAAACCACTGAACATCTTTCAGGAAACATGGAACTATACGCAGGCGGTGGAGAGGGTTGGCTCAAAGTCGACCGCACGCCTGGTTTGGTCCAAGGTCGTGTACGCCGATATCGATCTGGCCCAAAAGGCCCAGATCGACCTGGGCATGCCGCTCTTCTGCATTCGACGTGTGCGCGTGGTTAATGGTTCCCCGGCGTCGATTGAGACGGCCCACGTCAATCTGTCTTTGTGCCCCTCGCTTCCCGATCACGATTTTGAGCAGGAAAGCCTCTACGACGTTTTGCTCAAAGAAGGGAATGTCCATGTGACGCACGGCAAGGAGCATATTTCCATCAGCCGTCTGAACGCCGACGAGGCCAAGTTGCTGGGTGCTCAGGAGGGCACGCCGGTGTTTTACAAGGCTTCGCACGAGCGTGACGAGAACGATGGCTTTGTCGAGTATTGCAAATCCGTGATTCTGCCGACCAAATATCGTTTTGCCGATAACGGCGAGGCAGACGGCGTTGCGACGAAGGTGGGTATCGAATGGCTGATGCAGTAGAAGACTTGCCGGTTTACAAACAAATTCGCCGCTGCATTGCGGAGCGAATCGAGCGCGGCGACTACCCGACGGGCTCGATGATTACGTCCGAAAACGAGCTGGCCGAGGAGTTTGGCACGACGCGCCTGACAATCCGAAGTGCCATGGACGAGCTGGTCAAAAGTGGCCAGATTCGTCGCGTGCAGGGCAAGGGCGCCTTTGTGGGACACAAGTGGTTTGACGAGCACGAACGCAAGGGCGGCTTCCGTCAGTCGGTTCTGGCGTCGGGCGCGACGCCGTCGGTGCGCATTCTGGCGCGCTCCAAACGCTACGCCGGCCCGTATTACGCCGACCTGTTTGGCATCGCCGAGGACGATCTGCTTTACTCGGTGCGCCGTCTCAACTGCATTGATGGGGAGCCCGTGTCGATCGAGATGACGCTGATTCCGTGTCTGCTGTTTCCGGGCATCGAAGACGTGGACATTTCGGTCTTCAGCCTGTTCGAGACCTACGACATGTTGGGGCGCAAGCCGGACAAGTCGATTGAGAAACTCGATATTGAAGCGCTGGGCGCACGCGATGCGAGTTTGCTCAATCTTGAGCCGGGCGATCTGGCGCTCGTACTGGAATGCCTGACCTATGACTCGAGTGGGCAGGCGATCGAGCATGCCAAGTCTTTTAACCGCGGCGATGCCGGCGGATATACCTACAACTATTAGCGTCTAGAGCATCCTCGTGCACGGCGGGGTGCTCATTTTTTACGGACATGTGTCGCATGACCGATGAGCGGCAAAAACTGACCGTCTACCGAGATGGGAGGACGAAATCAAAAAAGCGGTATTAAAAACGGCTAACCTGTAATCGTTCACTGGTATTAAGAACCTTTGAATTGTTGAGCTTGGGGGCAAGATGTCCACAAGGTTAAGCGGCGCGACGGGGCGGCAAGCCCGTCCATTCCGTGCGACAATTCAAACTGCTCGTGAAAGGAGCGGGAATGAAGGAGACCGAGAAGATCGAGATCATGCACTTCGACCAGGAGGGCTACCTCGAGGACGGCAGGAACGTCTACGAGGCCGGCAAGCGGATGACCGCCCTGGCCGACCGCGTGCACGAGGAGGGCTACGACGCCGTCTTC
>DBFOLV010000040.1:0-7185 GCA_048430825.1 Collinsella sp. | reverse complement strand
GAACAGGAGTCGCTCGAGCTCGTCGGGCGGCAGGTTGAGGAGCTCGTCGCCGGGACGGTGCAGGCAGACCTTCCTGAGCTTGCCGATCTCGGAAGGCACGTGCAGACCTTTCGTCATGGCCTCCTACCTTTCTTTCGGGCCTTTCGGCCGAATCTCTCAGCGCCCTTCCATAGCGGACGCTGCTTGCTGACAGCTCTAGTTATATCCAAATTCCACCCGCAATTCCACCTCGCCCCCGAACGGTCAACAAAGTGCGATGAACGGTATATCGCACGAGATTCCCCCATAATGTACTTCGGCGTTCTAAAGTAACTTTTCTAAGGTAAACGCTCTTTTTCCAAAAAACTATTTGCAATTGCATCTCTAAACTTTTGATTCAGAATTGCATAGCTAAATCGGTTTTATGTATATAAATGATGTTTGTTTACGTTTCCGCCTGCATTCAATGATATTCAGCTATCCATCATTCTTATTCACACTTACGTACCAGTTGAGTGAGGATATAGACCGCTTGCAGACGAGCAGGACGTCAGTCCTATGACTTGTCAGCGTAAGAAGTAGGTAAAGATACCGTTCACGCGATACGTCCGTGCCAGCGGTCGACTAAATTGAGACAATAGTGATTAGTGTTAGGCTACCGTCCCTTGTGGGGACTGAACGGACAGATGCATATGCCGAGCAAAATCGAAAAGAAGCAAGCCGCCGCAAAGCTGCGCAAACCGCCGCGCGACTTCTCGTACACGCAAAACCGAGAGCTCAGCTGGCTACGCTTTGACAACCGCGTGCTCGACGAAGCCTTCGACGAAACCGTTCCGTTATTCGAGCGACTAAAGTTCGTCTCGATCTTCGAGTCCAACCTCGACGAGTTCCTTATGGTGCGCGTGGGCGGCCTGTCCGATCTGGCGGAGCTCAAAAAACAACCTGTCGACAACAAGAGCAATATGACCGCCTCCGAACAGGTCGATGCTGTCATGGCCGAAATGCCCGGGCTCCTTACCCGTTGGGAGTCCATCTTTAAGAGCATCGAGGGCAAGCTCGACACCTTGGGCGTTCACCGCGCCCGCATCGATTCGCTTACGCCCGAGGAGCGCACCTTTGTAACCCGCTACTTCCAGGCCTACGTGTCACCGGTCATCTCGCCGCTGGTCATCGATCCTCGCCACCCCTTCCCCAACCTGCGCAATGGCGCGCTCTATCTGGCCTGTGGTCTGGACGGTGCCACCGACGAGGAGAGCCTGCTGGGCCTTATCGAGATTCCCGCCTCGATGAACCGCGTGGTCGAGATCCCCTCGCCCACCGGCACCTACTCCTACATCTTGCTCGAGGACGTCATCCTCGCCTGCCTGGACAGCTGCTTTGGCTCCTATAAGCCGCTGGATCGTGCGCTGATCCGCGTCACCCGCAACGCTGACATCGATCCGGACGGCGAGGGCGTCGAGGAGGAAGAGGACTACCGCCAGCACATGAAGCGCATTCTCAAGAAGCGCCTGCGCCTGCAGCCGGTAGTGCTCGCGGTCTCGGGATCGCTCGAGAAGGCGACGCTCAAGACTATCCGCAAGGCGCTCGAGCTTTCGCGTCGCTCGGTCTTTACCTGCGATATCCCGCTCAACCTGGGCTACGTCTTTGGCATTGAGGGCAAGATTCCCGAGCACCTGCGCAACGAGCTGCTCTTTACGCCGTTTAAGCCGCAGCCCAATCCCACCATCGACATGACCCGCTCCATCCGCGAGCAGGTGCTGCAGCACGACAAGCTGCTCTTCTACCCTTACGAGGCCATGAACCCGTTCTTGGACCTGGTGCACGAAGCAGCCTACGACCCCGAGTGCATCTCGTTGCGCATCACGCTCTACCGCGTGGCCAAGCAGAGCCGCCTATGCGAGTCGCTGATCGATGCTGCCGAGAACGGCAAAGAGGTCACGGTGCTCATGGAGCTCCGCGCACGCTTTGACGAGCAGAACAACATCGAGTGGGCCGAGCGCCTGGAAGAGGCCGGCTGCACCGTCATCTATGGTTCCGAGGGCTTTAAATGCCACTCAAAGATCTGCCAGCTCACCTATCGCGAGGGCATGGCGCTAACGCGCCTCACACTTTTGGGCACCGGCAACTTTAACGAGAAGACGGCCAAACTCTACAGCGACTTTATGCTCATGACAGCCCATCCCGGCATCGGCGAGGACGCCAACCTGTTCTTCCGCAACCTGTCGCTGGGCAACCTGCGCGGCGACTACCGCTTCCTGGGTGTGGCGCCCGTCGGACTGAAACCGCTCATCATGCGCGGGCTTGACCGCGAGATCCAGCGCGCCCTTGCCGGCGAGCCCGCCCGTGTGTTCTTTAAGCTCAACTCGCTCACCGACCGCGAGGTCATCGACAAAATCGCCGAGGCATCGTGTGCCGGCGTGCGCGTGGACATGATCATCCGCGGCATCTCGTGCCTCAAGCCCGGTGTTCCGGGCAAGACCGAGAACGTGCATGTCCGCTCCATCGTCGGACGCTTTTTGGAGCACGCCCGTGTTTACGCTTTTGGCGTGGACTCGGACATGATTTACCTGAGCTCGGCAGACATGATGACACGCAACACCGAGCACCGCGTGGAAATCGCCTTCCCTGTGCTCGACCCCACCTGCCGCGCCCTGGTACACGAGTACATGGGCATGCAGCTGCGGGACAACGTGAAGGCCCGCAGCCTCACGAGCGACGGCACCTGGGTCCCTGTGGAGCGTGCAGAGGGTGAGAAACCCTTCAACTCGCAGGAAGCTCTACTGGAGCGTGCCTATCGCAACGCCGAGGCCGCCGCGCAGCAGCGTGCGCAGGAGAAGGAACGTGTGGCCGAGGAGGCCATTCAGGCCGAGGTTGAACACGGGGCAGCTGCCAAACCGGAAGCGGTTGCAGCTCCCCCGGTGAATGAGCCCGAGGCTGCCGCAGAGACCGCCGTGGAGAAAGCGCCCGAGCCCGCTACCGCGACTCCGGAGCCCGCCGCCGAGGCAAAGCCCACCCCTGCTCCTAAGCCGCAGCCGACCACACCCGAGGTTCAGAAGGTCCAGGCGACTGTCATTGAGCCCGAGCCTGCACCTGCACCTCAGCCCGAGCCGCAGGTCACCAAGCCCGTATCCGAGACGAGCACCCGTCGCGATAAGCCCGCCGGCAAGACCAAGGCCATCGAGCGCCATCGCCCCGGTCGCGTGCGCATGGGCCTGGGCCTGATCGGCCTGGGTCTTAAGACGCTCATTACCGGCAAGACGAAATAGTCGTTTGTAGAAGCAGTTTGTAGAAGCGCCCCGCATTTGAGGAAAGCCTCGGATGCGGGGCGCTTTTCCCTGCTACCATGGTGCGAGCAACAACGCGAATGACAGGCAGGAATATGAAGCTCACTATAGAATCGATGACCTACGGCGCCGACGGGCTGGCGCACGCCGACAACGGCAAGGCCGTCTTTGTGCAGGGTGCCGCGGCAGGCGACACCGTCGAGGCCGAGGTCGTACAGGACGGCAAGTCGTTCATGCGCGCCCGCACCACCGAGATTCTGGAGCCAAGCCCCGATCGCATTCAGCCTCCCTGCCCCTTCGTGGGCATCTGCGGCGGCTGCTCGTGGGGCAATCTCTCACGCACGGCACAGCTCGCCGCCAAGGAGCAAAACCTGCGCTCCACGCTCGAGCGCATCGGCAAGTTCGCTCCTGAGCAGGTCGATGAGTTGGTACAGCCCATCTGCCACACCAAGGACGACTGGGGCTACCGCAATAAAATCGAGCTCGAACCGACCGTCGTCAACGGTCGCGTGCGCCTTGGCATGCACGGCGTCGACCCCAGCAAGATCGTGACCGTCGATTCGTGCCCGCTGTTCGATAAGCGTTTTCCCAAGGCGCTCAAGTCAGTCGTCGGCGCGCTTAACTATCTGAGCGGCAGCCACAACCTGGGTCTGGAGCGCGTGGGCATTCGTGCCTCGCGTCGCACCAAGGCACTCGAGGTCGCGCTTTGGACGCCCACAGGCTCTTTTCCGCGCTCGCAGGTCTCCCGCGTGCTGGCGGACGCCGCTCATCCCACGAGCATCGTGCGCGTGATGAGCAAGGGCGAAAAGAAGGCCCGCCGTGTCTCCAAGGTCGAAATGCTCGCCGGAGAGGGCTCATGGACCGAGAATATCGCCGAGGGTCAGATGCGCTTGTCTGCCCCGTCTTTTTTCCAGGTCAACACCAAGGGTGCCGAGATTTTGATCGAGCTTGTCATGGAAGCGCTCGACCCGCAGGAAGACGAGCTTGCCGTGGACCTGTACTGCGGTGCCGGCACCTTTACCCTGCCGCTCGCCCGCCGCTGCGACTTTGTCGCTGCCGTCGAGGCCTACGGCCCCGCCGTGCGCGATCTACGCCGTAACCTGGACATCAACAAGCTTGATAACGTCGACGTCATTGGCGGAGACGCAGTGCGCGAGTTCCCCGACCAGGATGCCGACGTCTTGGTGGTCGACCCGCCGCGCGCAGGCCTCGCCCCCGAAGCGATCGACCTTATCGCCAGCACGAGTGCTCGCGATGTCGCCTACGTGAGCTGCGACCCGGCCACCCTGGCACGCGATCTCAAACGCTTTGTCGAAGAAGGCACCTTCTCCCCCGTAAAGATCACGCCAGTTGACCTGTTCCCGCAAACCTTCCACTGCGAGACTGTCGTCCACCTTAGGCGCAACTAGCCACTTAATCATTGCTCAGAAAAATCATTGGGAAATCGAGCGTGGCAAGCGGAGGTCTTCGGGGTATAAGACGGCTAATTGTATGCCGCTTATGAAAGGAACCCTCATGCCCAGCGTTGCCGTTCTCGCCGCCGATGGCTTTGAAACTATTGAATGCTTGACCATGGTCGATGTCATGCGTCGCGGCGGCGTGCGCGCCACGCTCGTCTCGATCATGCCCACGCGCGAGGTCGTAAGCTCGCTGCAGATCCCCGTGACCTGCGATGCGCTCTTTGATGAGATCAACTTTGACGAGTACGACTGCGTCGTGCTGCCCGGCGGCCTACCAGGTGCCACCAACCTGCGCGCAGATCAGCGCGTCTGCGACGTGGTCTGCGAGTTCGCCGCGACCAAGCACGTCGCCGCCATCTGCGCCGCCCCGTTTATCCTGGGCGAACTCGACCTGCTCGAGGGGCGTCATGCCACGCGCTTCCCTGGCTTTGAGAAAAGCTTCCCCGAAGGCACCTATACCGGCGAGAAGGTCACGCAAGACGGCAACATCATCACTGCCAGCGGCATGGCACAGTCCCTCCCCTTTGCATTGGAGCTGCTGCGCACGCTCGCCGGCGACAAGGCCGTCGAGAAGGTCGCCGAGGGCATCCAACTATGATTTTGGCTTCGCAATCGCCGCGCCGCATAGAGCTGATGCGCGAGGCAGGCTACAACATTCGCGTGATTCCCGCGGATATCGACGAAACGCCCTTTGATGGCGAGGCCCCGCTCACGCTTGTCGAGCGCTTGGCACGCGCCAAGGCGGCTGCCGTTGCTGCCGAGTATGCCGAGCCCAATGAGCTGACGGTCGCGGCCGACACCATCGTCACCTTTGACGGCAAGATTCTGGGCAAGCCGGCAACCGAGGACGAGGCGCGCACTATGCTCCGTGAGCTTTCGGGCCGCACGCACCAGGTCGCAACCGGCGTCTGCATCGTTAAGGCAGGCGATACGGCCGCCCCGCATGCCGCCGAAAGCCTGTCCTTTGTCGATGTGACCGACGTGACGTTCTACGAGCTCACCGACGAGCAGATCGAGCACTACGTCGCCTCGGGTGAGCCCATGGACAAGGCCGGCGCCTACGGCATTCAGGGCACAGGAGGACGCATGCTCGTGCACGATATTTCGGGCGACTTCTATAACGTGGTGGGCCTACCCATCGCCCGCGTCGCGCGCGCGATTCAAAAACTCTCGTAATTGCATCTGGCGCTGGGTATCCCCCGGCGCCTACAATTTTGGCGTACCGTACGGATCCCGACCGGGCACAAGGCGCGGCGGAAAACCGATAGGAGTTAAACATGGATACACTGCTCGAGGCCATTGACGTCTGCGATGTCGATGGCTTTTGCTATGGCAACTATACGGACGAGGAGGCCGGCACCGGTTGCACCGTAATCGTGGCACCCGAGGGCGCCACCGGCGGCGTTGACGTTCGCGGCGGTGCTCCAGCATCGCGCGAAACCGACCTGCTGCGACCCGAGAACACCGTCGACAAGGTCCACGCCGTCTGCCTTTCGGGTGGATCGGCCTTTGGCCTCGAGGCTGCAAGCGGCGTCGCTCGCGAGCTTGAGAGCCGCGGCATCGGCCTTCCCGTCGGCCCCACGCAGGTGCCTATCGTGTGCTCCAGCTGTATCTTCGACCTCGCCTTTGGTAACCCCACCGTGCGCCCCGACATTGAGGCCGGCATCGCCGCCGTGCGCGAAGCACTCGACCACACCCCCACCAAGCTCGAACAGGGCAACGTAGGCGCCGGCACGGGCGCTACCGTGGGTAAGCTCATGGGGCCTGCCACCTGCATGAAGGCCGGCCTTGGAGCTGCCGCCGTGGCACTCGGCCCCATCAAGGTGGGCGCCGTGGTCTCGGTCAACGCCTGCGGCAACGTTGTCGACCCCTTCACCGGCGAGTGGGTCGCCGGCATGCGCGCCGCAGCCGATAGCGACCAGATCGTCGACATGGAACTCGCAGCCTTTGCCGCCGCCGGATCCATGCAGATGCCGCTCGACCGCACCAACACCACCATCAGCTGCATCGTCACCAACGTGGAACTCACTAAGGCACAAGCCACCAAGGTCTCCCAGATGGCCGCAGACGCCTACGCACACGCCATCCGCCCCACACACACCACCAACGACGGCGACACCATCTACACCCTCGCCAGCGGCAAACTGGGCGCCCAGGCAAGCGCCGCCGTTCCCCTAGACCTGCTGGGCATGCTCGCCGTAAGGGCCCTGGAAACCGCCATCGTAAACGGAGCCAAAACCGCCAAAACCTCCCACGGAATCCCAGGTGCTGCGAAGTAATCTCACTCGACCGTCGGTCGGAGGCGGGCGGGCATTACGTTTGTCGCGAGTTCCGCATGCAAAGAAGGCCACTTAATGTGGCCTTCGTCTTGCATAGGACTGTAGAGCAGCAAACGTAATGCCCGCCCGCCTCCGACCGACGGTCGAGTGAGATTACTTCGCAGCACCTGGGATTCCGTGGGA
>DBFOLV010000039.1:0-101597 GCA_048430825.1 Collinsella sp. | reverse complement strand
CTAAGCCCCATCGCGCCGAGAGTACTGCGGGGTCAGCCCGTGGGAGGCCAGGGCGCCGCTGACCGGTGGACGGCACCGAGCCGTACGCTTGAACTGAGAAGGGGGAGGCCTCGCGGCCTCCCCCTTTTTTGCGTTTACGGGCTTTTGTCTCACATAGTAGCTGTGTTTTATAACCCTCGTTTGTCGCATCTTCTGTGAACGGGCTACAATAACTTAGTCTGTGCGATATGGAGGTGAACATGGCTGAAGCTGGTATCGGCGTTGATATCGTCGAGATTTCCCGCATGAAATCAATTCTTGAAAAGACGCCGTCGTTTGCTCGGCGTGTGTTTACCGAAGAAGAGCGTGCGTATTGCGATGCGTCATCGCGCCCCGCCGCTCACTATGCGAGCCGCTTTGCTTCGCGCGAGGCGGTGCTTAAAGCTCTCGGCACGGGTTTTAGTCAAGGCGTGGGTCGCAAGGATGTTTCGGTAACGCGTGATAAACTCGGCAAACCGAAGGCGCTGCTTTCGGGCCGTGCTCTCGAGATCGCTCAAGAACTGGGTGTTGTTGAGGTCGCTCTTTCCATTACGCTTACGGGAGACTTGGCCGTTGCGAATGCCATCGCGATTACCGAAGATGCTCGGCCTAAGCCAAAAGATGAAAAGGTGAGCACCAAGAAACGCGTTGCGCAGACATTTAAAGAGGCTCGCTCTGTTTTAGATGAGCTTGAGCAGCTGCAGAATTCAGCATTGACGGAGCACCTGGGTGATGCTTCGCAAGATACGCTAGGAGCATAGATGAAACCGGTTTTGAGTACCGAAGAAGTCGTTCGTCTCGAGGATATCATCGAACGCGAAGGGACTTCGAAGGCCGAGCTTATGGAGCTAGCGGGTGAGTTTGCCGCCAACGAGGTCTTGAAGCTCAATCCCGATCGGGTTCTCGTTCTGGTCGGTTTTGGTAATAATGGCGGCGACGGTTGGGTTGCCGCCGATATCCTGAGCCATAAGGGCGTGGACGTCGATATCGTTTCTCCGGTTGAGCCGGATGAGATTCCTGCTGCTCTGGCACGTCATGTTGCTCGTCGTACTGCCGGCCGCGATGTGCACGTTTGCGTCGGCCCCTCGCGTGACGAACTCGAGGTTTTGATCGATAAGGCCGATGTTGTTGTCGATGCCATTTTTGGTACCGGTTTTCACGGGAATCTGCGTGCGCCGTTCTCCATCTGGATTCCTACGGTCAATGAATGCGCCGATTGTGTTGTATCCATTGATGTCCCCTCGGGCCTGAATGCCGAGACGGGCGTTGTTGATGACGACTGCATTCGTGCCGAGCATACGGTGACGATGATTGCGCCCAAGATTGGTCTGTATAGCGCTGATGGCCCTGAGTATGCTGGCGATTTGATCTGCGGCAATCTTTACGACCGTCTTGACGAGGTTATCGATGATGTCGACCACGCCGCTGAGATTGTCGAGCCCGGTGACTTAGTTGATTACTTTGCCCCACTGCCTACGAATATCGATAAGTATTCCCGTGGCTCTGTGCTTATTGTCGCCGGATCTGCGCAATATCCTGGTGCTGCCATTATGGCGGCCAAGTCTGCAGCTCGCGCGGGTGCTGGTTACGTGGCGGTCGCGGCTCCTGACGCCTGCGCCAATCTTATTCGCATGGCGCTTCCTTCGATTCCCGTCTTTGCTATCCCGTCTGATTCCCGCGGCTCCTTTGGCGCCGCTGCGCGCATGACGGTGTGCGAGATTGCAAAGAAGTACAGCTGCGTACTGTGCGGTCCTGGTATGACGACGTCTGCCGGCGCTATGCAGGTGGTTTCGGGCTTGCTCGAGCTTGATGTACCGCTTATTTTGGACGCCGATGCACTCAACTGCCTTGCTAAGATTGCCATTGACGGTATTGATAGTAACCCCGAGATGTATCGTCGCGAGCAGCCGTTGGTTATGACGCCGCACTATCGTGAGCTTTCGCGTCTGGTTGCCGGTGACGAGGTGAACGACCTTGGTACCGCGATTGCAGCCGCGCAGAAGGTTGTCTGGGCTGCAGGCTCCGACAATCTGGTGGTCATTGCCAAGGGGCCGACGACGGCTATCTGTGGCGTTGAGCGTGTACTGCTGCCGCTCTCGGGTCCGGCTTCTCTGGCAACTGCCGGTTCAGGTGATGTTCTCGCGGGTATTTTGGCCGGCACGCTTGCCACCATGCGCGACGAGATGGATCGTTGGGAGTTGCTGTATTCGTACGCCGTCGCACTTCACAGCTACGCCGGTTTTGCCGCGGCGACGGAGTATGGTGAGAAGAGCGTTATCGCGACCGATCTTATCGACTTGATCGGTCCTGCCATGGAGCTGGCGGCAAAGGATGCGCTCGAAGATCTGGGAATCATGGACGAAGGGTCGGATGACTAATCATGAATAAAGCCGATTTGACGCGCTGGTCCTGGGTCGAGATCGACCGCGGGGCGCTCCGTCGCAACACGAGGGCCTATAAGAACTTGCTGAATCCACGTCAGCGCCTGTGCTGCGTGGTCAAGGCCGATGCTTATGGTCATGGAGCTGTTGAGTGCGCCAAGATCATGTATTCGGCCGGTGCCGACATGTTTGCCGTGGCGACGGTTAACGAGGGCGTTGAGCTCCGACAGGGCGGGATTACGAAACCCATCCTCATCCTAAGCGAGCCGCCTATCGAGGCCATTCCGACGTTGCTCGAGTTTGATATCATGCCCTCAGTCTATACGTCTGACTTTGCTCTTGCGTATGGCGAATGTGCCGTCGCGGCGGGCAAGGTGGGCAAGTATCATCTCGCCATCGAGACGGGTATGAATCGTATCGGCGTACACTACACACAGGTGCTCGACTTTGTCCGCGGTATTAATTTCCATCGCGGTATTCAGTGCGACGGCGTATTTACGCACTTCGCCACGGCCGATGAACCTTCGGGCTGGGACTACAAGCTGCAGTGTCAGCGCTTTACCGAGGCCGTTCAGGCCATTAAGGATGCGGGTTTTGAGTGCGGTATCGTGCATTGTGCCAACACGCCGTCTTCGATGCTCGACCCCTCGATGCATTTTGATATGATTCGCGTCGGCGTTGGCTTGTATGGCATGCAGCCGTGCGAGCTGAGCGGCCGCGTGATGCAGCTTGATCCCGTTATGAGCGTCCATGCGCGCGTGACGCGCGTGGCACACCCTGCGATGGGTGAGGGCGTGGGCTACGGTTTTACCTACCGCGTACCGCGTACGCGCGTTCAGATCTGCACGCTGCCGATCGGTTATGCCGACGGCCTATCGCGTACACTTTCCAATCGTATGGATGTGCTGTATCGCGGCGAGCGTGTGCATCAGGTTGGCAATATCTGCATGGACCAGTTTATGGTCGCCATTCAGTCCAACCCGGCACACGAGATTCCCGAGGCCGAGTATGGTGACGAGATGATTATCGTCGGCCGCGATGGCGATGCCGAGATCACTATGGACGAGATGGCCCGACTGCGCGGAACGATTAACTACGAGGTCGCCTGCGGCTTTGGCATGCGTCTCGACAAGGTCTACGTGTAGGAGCCGCTATGGGCGTCATGCACATCCCCGGCCATACCCATCAGGCGCCACGTGAGGTCGCACTCGAGGAAATTGAGGCCGTTCTGGGCGATTGTCACCTCTGCCAGCTCTACCAGTCGCGTCACAATATCGTGTTTGGCGTGGGAAACCCCCGCGCTCGCGTGATGTTTATCGGTGAGGCGCCGGGCCGCAATGAGGATTTGCAGGGCGAGCCCTTTGTGGGGGCGGCAGGCGAGGACCTCAACGGCATTTTGTCGCTGGCGGGGCTCAAACGCGAAGACGTCTACATTGCCAACGTGCTTAAGTGCCGCCCGCCGGGAAACCGCAATCCGCGTCCCGAGGAAGTGCTGGCTTGCTCGCCGTTTTTGCGTGAGCAGATTCGAAGCATCTGGCCCGATATTATCGTGACGCTCGGCAACCCCGCGACGCACTTTGTGCTTAAGACCGAGATTGGCATTACTAAGCTGCGTGGCAGGTTCCACCAGATGGGGCATTTTGTAGTAATGCCCACTTTCCATCCGGCAGCAGCGCTGCGCAATCCGGCGTGGCAGGAATTGCTGGAGGAAGACTTTAAGATGCTGGGCGATTATCTGGAGCGACATCCCGCACCAGAGGACGCCTCGGAATAATAAGGAGCATATATGTCCCTGGAGCGCCTGGGGGTAGGTACTTACAAAACGACTTGCGCTGCCGATACGGAGTACTTTGGCGAGCTAATTGCACCGTGCCTTGAGGACGGCGATGTGCTCATCCTGACCGGTGGCCTGGGAGTGGGCAAAACTCACTTTACCAAGGGCGTCTCGCGCGGGCTGGGCGATGGGCATATGGTTACGAGCCCTACGTTTGCGCTCATGGCCGTTCACGATCAAGGCCGTATTCCGCTGTTTCACTTTGATCTATACCGCCTGGAGCATGCCTACGAGCTCGAGGATACGGGCATTTTCGATGTGCTGGGCTATGAGGGTGCTTGCCTGCTGGAATGGGGCGAACAATTCCAGGACGAGCTGACGGATGAGTATCTTTCGGTGACGCTCAAGCGTGATGAGGGCGACAGCGATGTGCGAACGATAACGCTTGAGGCGCACGGTGACCGCGCAATGGAGCTTTCCCATTTGATTGATAAGGCTGTACAAGATGAGCTTGCATAACGACAACGCGCTGGTGGTGGCGCTCGATACCTCGACCGACATGCTTGCCTGCGCGGCAAGCTGGATTGATGGACAGACGGGCGAGACGAAGCTCGTGAGTGGCGACCACATGTGTCGCCGTCACGCCAACGTTGAGCTCGTGAATACCGTTGATGGCGTGCTGGCTCAAGTCGGTCTGGATCGCAGCGATGTTGGTTGCTACGTGGTCGGCCGCGGCCCGGGGTCGTTTACGGGTGTGCGCATCGGCATCTCCACTGCCAAGGGCCTCGCGCGTGGTGCCAATGTTCCGCTGCTGGGCGTGTCGACGCTCGACGCTTGCGCTTGGACGGCGTGGAAGGCTGGCGTGCGCGGCAAGCTTGGTATCTTGGCCGATGCTATGCGCGGTGAGGTATATCCGGCGCTGTATATGCTGGTCGATGAGGGTCCCGAGCGTCAATTTGAGCGCGAACACGTGGTCAAGGCCGCCGTGGCGCTCGATGAGTGGCGCCAAGCGGCGGACTGGGACCAGGTTCAGCTGACCGGTGACGGTCTCGTGCGCTATGGCAAGCTGCTGGGTGGGGACGAGACCGCTCGCTGCGTGGAGCGCGACCTGTGGTGGCCTTCGGGCGAGGGCTTGCTGCTCGCGCACGCTGCGGGTGACGGCGATCCGGCCCGTGTCCTGCCGATTTACACGCGCCTTTCGGATGCCGAGGAAAACGAGCGCAAGCGTCTTGGTCTTGCCGAGAGTGCGCAGAGCGAAATTACGGGCGTTGCCGATGAGCTCGCCGGTCGTCATCTGCAGTTCCGTCCCATGGGCGCGGCGGATGCCGAGGGCGCGAGCGCGCTAGAGGCCGCCTGCTTTGAAGGTGCCGGACACAAGGCGTGGACGCCGGGCATGTTCCTGTCCGAACTGGGCGAGGACGTCGCTGCGCCGCGTAGTTGGTGGGTGGCACACGACGACGGCAAGCTGCTGGGCCTTGCCGGCGGTATGGTCGTGGACGGTGATGTGCAGATTCTGGATGTCGCCGTCGACCCGGCACATCGCCGTGAGGGCATTGCCCGCAAGCTGCTGTCGCACGTGAGCTATGATGCCCAGATGCTCGGCTGCACCACGGCTTCGCTCGAGGTCGAGGACGGTAACGAGGGCGCAATTGCACTCTATGCCGCCCTGGGCTTTACCGAGGCGGGTCGTCGCCGTGGCTACTACGGTGCCGGCAAGGATGCCATCGTCATGACGGCTCCGCTGCCCCTCGTGCTTCCGGTCGACAATGCTTCGCCCGAGCCGACGGCGGCTGAGCAGCGCGTATGGCCGCTGCCTGCGCCCGGGCGCTCCGAGGGGGAGCGTGCCGAAATTGAACGCCGCCGCCTAGTGCTCGCTATCGAGAGTTCCTGCGACGAGACGGCCGTGGCGATTATCGATGCGGATGGCAATATGCTGGCCAACCAGGTGTCGACGCAGATTGATTTCCATGCCCGTTTTGGCGGCGTGGTGCCCGAGATCGCCTCGCGCAAGCACGTTGAGGTGATTGTGAGTGTCGTGGATGCGGCGCTCGAGGATGCCGCAGCATCGCTGGGCCTTACGGGCGGAGCCATTGCACCAAGTGAGCTTGCCGCCGTGGGCGTGACGCAGGGTCCGGGCCTGGTGGGCGCGCTCGTGGTTGGCGTCGCCTTCGCCAAGGGCTTTGCCTACGCTGCTGGCAAGCCGCTCGTGTGCGTCAACCATCTGGAGGGGCACCTGTTTGCCAACCTGCTGGCGCAGCCCGACCTCAAGCCGCCGTTCATCTTCACGCTTGTCTCGGGCGGGCACACCATGCTCGTGCACGTGAAGGCGTGGGGCGACTACGAGGTGCTCGGTGAGACGCTCGACGACGCCGTGGGCGAGGCCTTCGACAAGGTGGCCAAGGCGCTGGGCCTGGGCTATCCCGGTGGCCCCATCATCTCTAAGCTGGCCGAGACGGGCAACCCCAAGGCGATCGATTTCCCCCGTGCGCTTAACAGCAGGGGGGACTACCGCTTCTCGCTTTCGGGCCTCAAGACGGCGGTGACGCTCTACATCGAGCAAGAGACCAAGGCCGGGCGCACGATTCACCTTCCCGATCTGGCGGCTTCGTTTGAGGCAGCTGTCTTTGACGTGCAGTACAAGAAGGCCAAAAACGCACTGCACGCTACCGGATGCAAGGAATACTGCATCGGCGGCGGCGTCTCGGCCAACCCGCATCTGCGCGAGATGATGATCAAGAAGCTTGGGCGTCAGGGGATTCGCGTAACGGTGCCGCCCTTGTCTGCCTGCACCGATAACGCCGCCATGATCGCGGAGGTCGCCCGCCGTAAATTCGACCGAGGCGAAATCTCGCCGTTCGACGTCGACGCCGATCCAAACATGACGCTGTAGCTGGTACGGCGCGGTCCCCGGACGGAGGGGCCGGATATAAGGTTTCCTGCTCTACAGTCCTGCGCAAGACGGAAAGCACATTAAGTGCTTTCCTTTGCGTGCGGAACTCGCGATAAACTTCATATGCGGCCCTCCCGGGCGCAAGCAAAAGGGCGACCCCTGTCCGGAGTCGCCCTTGTTGAGCTGCTTATGTTTAGCTGTTACTCGGCGTCGTGGTGACGACGGGGCTTGCGGCCTCCGTTGTCGCCGGGACGGCGCGGACGGTCGCTGCGCTCGGAGCGCTCGCGACGCGGACGCTCACGGCGCTGGAAGTGCTCGCCGTCGCCCTCAGAGGCACCCTCGGCACGAGCCGGGGCCTCGGGCTTGTCCAGACGATCGAGCGAAATCTTGCCACGATCGTCGACCTCGATGACAACGACCTTGACCTCGTCGCCCACGTTGAGGACGTCCTCGACCTTCTCCACGCGGCCCTTGGCAACGCGGGAGATGTGCAACAGGCCGTCCTTGCCGGGCAGCAGGTTCACGAAGGCGCCGAAGGGCTGGATGGAGACCACGCGACCGGTGTACTCCTCGCCCGGCTCGGGAACCTTGATGATGAGCTTGATACGCTCGACGGCCTGATCGACGGACTCGCCGGTGCCGCCGACAAAGACGGTGCCGTCCTCCTGGATGTCGACCGAGGCGCCGGTCTCGTCCTGGATGCCGCGGATGACCTTACCGCCGGAACCGATGACGTCGCGGATCTTGTCGGTCGGAACCTGGATGGAAACGATGCGCGGAGCGGTGCTGCGCGTGGTGTGGCGCGGCTCGGGGATCACATCGAGCATCTTCTGCAGAATGAAAGCACGACCCTCCTTGGCCTGCTGCAGGGCGCGGGCCAGGATGTCGAAGGTGAGGCCGGTGGCCTTGTTGTCCATCTGCAGGGCGGTGATGCCCTCGGTGGTGCCGGTGACCTTAAAGTCCATGTCGCCCAGGAAGTCCTCGAGACCCTGGATGTCGGACAGGACCACGGTCTTGCCCTCCTCCTGGATCAGGCCCATGGCGATACCGGAGACCGGGCGCTTAATGGGCACGCCGCCGTCCATAAGGGCGAGCGTGGAGCCGCAGGTCGAAGCCATCGAAGAGGAGCCGTTGGACTCCATGACCTCGGAGACGACGCGGATGGCGTAGGGGAACTCGTTCTCGTCGGGGAGCACCGGAAGCAGAGCGCGCTCAGCAAGGTTGCCGTGGCCGATCTCGCGGCGCTTGGGGCTGCCCATGCGGCCAGTCTCGCCGGTGCAGAACGGCGGGAAGTTGTAGTGATGCATGTAGCGCTTGCCCTCGGTAGGCTCGATGGTATCCAGACGCTGGCCCTCGTTGAGCATGCCGAGCGAAAGAACCGAGAGCACCTGGGTCTGGCCACGCTGGAACAGGCCGGAGCCGTGAACGAGCGGCAGGTAGTTGTCCTTCACCATGATGGGGCGGATCTCATCGGCGGCACGGCCGTCGACACGCTCACCGGTCTCGACGACCATGGTGCGCATGGCCTTCTTCTCGAGCTTCTTGAGCGCCACGGGGATCTCGCGCTCCCAAGCGGCCTGCTCCTCCTCGGTGAACTCGGCGCGGATGGACTCCTTCAGAGCCTCGACCTTACCGATACGGGAGAGCTTGTCGGCGTCACGAAGGGCGGCTGCCATCTCGTCGTAGTGGGCGAAGATGCGCTCCTGGACCTCCTCGACGGGCTGGTCGAGCGGGTACTCCTTCTTGACGATGGGGCCGTTGACCTGCTCCCACTCGGCGACGAACTCGTCCTGAGCCTGGCAGAAAGCGGCAAGGGCCTCCTGGCCAAACTTCATGGCGGCGAGCATGTCGTCCTCGGAGATCTCCTCGGCGCCGGCCTCGACCATCGAGATGAAGTCGGCGGATCCGCCCAGCTCCAGGTCCAGATCCGAGTTCTCGCGCTCCTCGTAGGTGGGGTTGACGATAAACTCGCCGGTCTCCACGTTACGGCCGATGCGCACGCAGGCAAGCGGGCCCTCGAAGGGCACGCCGCCAAGCGTCATGGCCAGGGATGCACCCATGACGTTGATGACATCGAAGGGGTTGACCTGGTCGGCGACGAGCGAGGTGGCGACGATGTGCACCTCGTTGCGGAAGCCGTCCGGGAAGCTCGGGCGAATCGGGCGATCAATCATGCGGGCCGTGAGCGTGGCCTTCTCGCTGGGACGGCCCTCACGCTTGAGGTAGCCACCCGGGATGCGGCCGGCTGCGTACATCTTCTCGTTGAAGTCGACGGTCAGCGGGAAGAAGTCGTAGTTCTTGCGCTCCTTGGAGACGACCACGGTGTCGAGCATCGTGGTGTCGCCCTGCTTGACCAGGCAGGCGCCGGTGGCCTGCTTGGCAAGCTCGCCCGACTCAAAGGTGTAGGTCTTGCCGTACAGCTCAAAGGTCTTGGATACGAGTGTCATTGTTCTCCTTAACCCCGCAGACCCCTTGTCTGCGGGCTTCTCATGTGACGCGGGCCCCCTGCCCCCGCCACGCTTCAGAGCGTGATTGTTCGCGCCCTTACACAAAAAGAGCGCCCCGCTGCGCAGGACGCTCTTAGCATGTACAAATCCTACTGGATGTTGTCGCGGATGCCCAGAGCCTTGATGAGCTCACGGTACTCGACGATGTCGTTCTTCTTGATGTAGGAGAGAAGACGACGACGACGGCCGACGAGCATGAGCAGGCCACGACGGGTGTGGAAGTCCTTCTGGTGGGACTTCATGTGCTCGGTCAGCTCCTTGATGCGCTCGGACAGGATGGCGACCTGAACCTTGGGGTTGCCGGTGTCGACCGGGGTGTTACCGAACTGGGCAGTCAGCTCCGCCTTGCGCTCTTTGGAAACAGTCATTGTTTCACCTTTCGTTTTGCGTCGCCCACGGGCGACTCGATTCGCCTCGGACTGGGAAGCCGCCGGTGGAGCGAACAACCAAGGTCGAGGTACCAACAGGTCGGTATGTTACCACAAGCAGCCCGCGCCTGCGCATCATCACCGACCCAACATGAATTCCATCGCGCGGAGGCGCTGATCGGTGTGCGTCGCAGCCCAAACATGCGAAAGCCCGAGCAGGAATGCCGCCGTATGCGGGTCGATTCGCTCGGCCATGAGCGCATCGAAGGTCATGGACATGAGGGCGCGCAGCCATGCGGTCTCACCGGTCGACACCAGTTCGGCACCTGGAACGCTCGACGCGCACGACCCGCACATGAGACCGCCCGCCTGGGGCGAAAAATACGACAACATGGGGTCTCCGCACAGCACGCAGGCCGAAAAATCGGGTCGATAGCCAACGTGCGACAGCAGTTTAAAGACAAAGGCCGCCACGAGCAGGTCCATATGTGCCGCGTCGAGCCCGCTGCCGACAAGCGTGAGCGCCCGCTGCGTGATGGCAAAGGTAAACGGGTCCTCGGCGTCCTCGAACGAGCACACGCGCGCGACCTCGGCGATCGCGCTTGCGGCGCAGGTCGTCTCGTAATCGGGCGCAGCGCCGAGCGGCGCCTCCATAAGCTCGGCCTGGGAAACCACGTCGAGTGACCGTCCATGTGCGAGCAGCATATCGACCGTACAGAACAGCTCGCAGCGCGCAGCCAGGCGTCCGCCGGGTTTGCGGGCGCCCTTTGCCACGGCACGAACCTGCCGTCCCCGCTCGTCAAGCATCGTCAAGATCAGGTCGGTCTCTTTGAGCTTAGTCTTATCGAGCACGAGCACTTTCGTGCGATATGTCCGGGAGCCTGCCATGCGCGCCGCGCGTCCTTAGTCCTCGGCGTTGTAGCCAAAGCGGCGAATCTGGGCCTCGTCGTCACGCCAGCCGGCCTTGACCTTCACGTCCAGCTCCAAAAAGACCTGCGTGCCAAAGATGCGCTCAAGATCGCGACGGGCGTCGATACCGATATGCTTGATCATCTCGCCGCCCTTACCGATGATGATGCCCTTTTGGCCCTCGCGCTCGACGTAAATGGTGGCGTGCACGCGCAGCACCTTCTTGGTCTGCTCGAGCGCATCGCAGATCACGCCAACGGAGTGCGGAATCTCATCACGGGTGCGGCGCAAGACCTTCTCGCGCACAAACTCGGCAACGAGCGTCTCATCGGAAGCGTCGGTACCCATGTCCTCGGGGAACCAGCGCGGGCCCTCGGGCAAGAAGTGAGCGACGGTCTCGATAAACGCATCGACGTTGAAGTTCTTGACCGACGACGTCACGATCTCATCGTCGTATTCCATAAGCTCGTGAGCGGCCTTAAGCTGCTCCATGACCTGTGCGGGGTCGGCCTCATCGGCCTTGGTGAGCACCAGGACCTTCTTGGAACGAGCGTTCTTGACGCGCTCGGCAACCCAGGCGTCTCCCCTGCCGATCGGTTTGGTGGCATCAATCAAAAACGCGACGACATCGACATCGTTCAGCTCGAACAACGCGCTCTTGTTGAGCTCGGATCCCAAGCCGTCCTTGGGCTTATGAATACCGGGGGTATCGACAAAGACCAGCTGGTAGCCGGGGCGGTTGACGACGGCGCGCATGCGGCGGCGGGTCGTCTGGGCCACCGGCGAGGTGATGGCGACCTTTTTGCCATAGCAGGCATTAAGCAGCGTAGACTTGCCAGCGTTGGGACGACCGACCAGGGCCACAAAGCCGCTGCGGAAACCGGGCTCAACGTCACCAAAGCCCGCGAGGTTGTCGTCCTCGTCGCACAGGGCATCGAGTTCCTCGTCGCTCATACCCTCAAACGGGTCGAACTCCTCGAAATCCTCGAGCTCCTCGGTATCCACCGCGTCCAGGGACTCGTCGTCCAAAATCTCATCGGCAGGCTGCATATTGTCGGACATGGGAATCCCTTTCTAAATAAAGCCGAGCGCGTGGGCAAATACCAGCAAGCCCACAATCGCGGCGGTGATGGAAAGAACGTATACGGAGGCGGCGGCGATGTCCTTCGCACGCTTGGCCAGCGGATGGAGCTCCTGGGTCGCTAGGTCGACGATGGCCTCCATGGCGGTGTTGCACAGCTCGCCGTGAATCACCAGGCCACAACAGATGATAATCGTGGCCCACTCGGCAATGTCGAGCCCCACGATACAGCCGGCAATGACGGTGCACACGCCCGCAACGAGCATGACCTTAATGTTGCGCTCGGTCTTGACGGCAGTGACGAAACCCTCCATGGCGTAAGAAAACGACTTTAAGAAGGACGGATGGTCCTTGTTCGATCCGGGAATCATAGACGGCTCCTAGTCGTGGGCGTGGTTGGTGATGGGGCCGACGTGGACTAGCTTGGGGTCCTCGCCGCGCTCGAGCGCCAGATTGCGCAGGATGGCGTCCTCGCGGGCCTCCATAACCTCGGCCTCGTCGTCCTCGATATGGTCATAGCCCAGCAGGTGCAGCATGCCGTGTACGAGCATCAGACGGCACTCGTCAGCGGGGCTATTGCCAAAACCAGGGGCCTGACGGGCAATAACCTGCGGGGCCAAGATGATATCGCCGAGCTCGAGCGTCTCGTCGGTGGGAATATCCTCGTCAAAGGCCGAATCGCACTCAAAGGAGAGCACATCGGTGGTGCGGTCGATACCGCGCCACTCGTGGTTGAGCTCGTGCATCTCGTCCTCGTCGACATACGAAAGAGAAATCTCGACTTCACGCTCAACGCCCTCGGCGGCAAGCACGACCTCGCAGATGTGCTCCACCTCCTGCGCGTCGAGCAGCGTATCGAGCTCGGCATCGTTGCTGATCAATACACTCAACGGGACTCCTTTCGGTCGCGCGGGCGCTGCTCGCGCACGTCATCATAAGCATCGTATGCCTCGACGATACGACCCACCAGGGCATGGCGCACCACGTCGGCGCGCTCCAGGTGAGAAAATGCGACATCGTCGACACGGCCCAAAATCTTCTCGGCATCCGCCAAGCCACCACGACGACCCACCAGGTCCCGCTGGCTCAGGTCGCCGGTAATCACGAACTTGGAGTTAAAACCCAAGCGCGTCAGAAACATCTTCATCTGCTCAGGCGTGGTATTTTGCGCCTCGTCGAGCACCACGAAGGCATCGCTCAGCGTGCGGCCGCGCATATAGGCAAGCGGGGCGATCTCGATCACGCCGCGCTCCATAAGCTCATCGGTGCGCTCGCGATCCATCATGTCAAAAAGGGCGTCGTAGAGCGGACGCATGTAGGGATCGATCTTTTCCTCGAGGGTACCGGGCAAAAAGCCCAGGTTCTCCCCCGCCTCGACAACCGGACGCGTCAAGATCAGACGGCCCACCTCGTGGCGCTTGAGCGCGGCAACGGCGAGCGCCATGGCCAGATAAGTCTTACCGGTGCCGGCAGGACCCAGGCCAAATGTGATGGTATGCGAGCGAATGGCATCCACATAGCGCTTTTGGCCGAGCGTTTTGGGGCGAATGGCACGACCGCGATACGAAAGCAGCACGTCATCGCGAAGCGACGTAGCCTCGTGCTCACCGTCGCGCAGAACGGCCAGACAGCGCGAGACATCGTCGGCAGAAAGCGTGCGCCCGGCAGCCGCCTCGCGAAAAGCGTGCTCGAAAAAACGCGCTACGAGTTCGACCTCATCCGGGTCGCCGCTCACGGCGATGCTATCGCCACGGGCGACCACATGGGCGCGAACCAAGTTCTCGAGTGCACGAAGGACGCCGTCGCCGGCGCCCAAAACGCGCGAGGGGTCGATACCCTCGGGAACGGTAAGTCTAATCTTCGAGGCTTCCATGAACCTCCCTGCGCGCATGGACCAAGCCGGAATCATCGACTCCGATGATAGCAACATCGAGCAGGCACGGGGCTGTGAGTCCACAGGTATCGTCAAGACGGGCATGATGGAACGAGCCGAGCGTCAGGTTGTCGCCGTACTCGAGGACGGCACGCTCGACGGTGCCCACGCGACGACGAGCGTCGGCAATGGCGAGTTCCTGCGCCGCGGCTCGCATACGACGGCTGCGCTCGGCCATAACCTCGGGCGGCACCTGGTCGGGCATATCGGCAGCAAGGGTACCGGGACGCTTGCTATAGCGGAACACGTGCATACGCGAGAAACCCACACGACGGCACAGCGCCAGCGACTCCTCGAATTCCTCGTCCGTCTCACCAGGAAAACCGACGATGACATCGCACGAAAGGGACGCCTGGGGCAAGTTGGCGCGAATCATACGCACCGTGTCCTCAAAGGCCTCGGCGCTATAGGGACGGCCCATGCGATGCAGAGTCGCTGTGCAGCCGGACTGCACGGGCAGGTGCAAAAACGGGGCGATACGCTGCGGATAGCGCGCCATAACCTTAAGCAGGCGCTCAGAGATATCCATGGGCTCGACCGAGGAAATGCGCACATGCGGAATAGACGTGCGCTCCATGATGGCCTCGAGCAGCTCATCGATTTCGACATGCTCGTCGGTCGCGCTCTTGCCATCGTAGGCACCCAGGTTCACACCGGTCAGCACCACCTCGGGCACGCCGGCCTCCTGGGCCTCGCGAACTTGCTCGAGCACGGACTCGACGGGCACGGAGCGCTCGGGGCCGCGTGCCTTCCACACAATGCAATAGGTGCAGCGGTGGTTGCAGCCGTCCTGAATCTTCACGCCCAGGCGAGAGCGACCGAGCGCATCGACCACCTCGCCATCGCTGCAGGCGGGAACGCTATCGGACTCAACGCCCAGCACCTCACAGACACGTTCGGCGACATCGATCTTGGACGGTTCGGCGATCACGCGATCCGAAAGCTCCAACAACTCCTCAGGATGCAAATTGACCACGCAACCGGTCACGAGCACATAGGGCTCGTTTGGATGGGACAGCGCATGACGAACGGCCTTACGGGTCTTGGCCTCGGCCTCGCCCGTAACGGCACAGGTGTTAATGACGATCAAATCGGCATCCTGGGGCTCCACCATAGCAAAGCCCAGGCGCATAAGATCGGCAGTGATACGGTCAGACTCAACCCGGTTGACACGGCAGCCGAGGTTGACGACGGAAATATGGGGTGCGAGCACGCGGGCTCCTTAATCGAGGATATCGTCGAGGGCACTCTTGATACGGTCGGTCACCGACTTCTTACCGGAAGCGACGTCATCGCCCATATCATCGGCAAAAGCACGGAGCAGCTCGCGCTGCTTATTGGAAAGATTGGTGGGAACGACCACGCGCAGTTGCACGATCAGGCGGCCACGCGAACCGCCACCGCCAATGCGCGGCATGCCGTAATTATTGACGCTCACGGTGTCGCCGTACTGGGCGCCGGCGGGGACGCACAGCTTAACGACCTCGTCGGGCATAATGCCCTCGACCTCGATCTCGCAGCCGAGCGCAGCCTGCGCAATCGAGATATCGCTCACCAGGTACAAGTCGTCACCGTTGCGCTTAAAGCGCTCATGGTCGGCAACGCGCACGTTGACAATCAGGTCGCCCGAGGGCTCGCCGCGAAGGCCGGCCTCGCCAAAGCCGCTCACGCGCAGCTGGCGACCGGTCGAAACGCCGGCGGGAATATCGATGTCGATCTTTTCGTGCGAAGGCGTACGGCCCTGACCGTCGCAGGTCTCGCAGGGATGATCAATGACCGTGCCCTCGCCATGGCAGTCGGGGCAAGGCGAAGAGGACTGAACTTGGCCCAGGAACGAGCGCTGGACCGTCGTGACATAGCCCGTGCCGTGGCAGCGGCTGCACTGCTTTTCGGTCGCGCCCTCGGCCCTACCGGTGCCGTTGCAATCCTCACAGGGAGCAAGGCGATCATAGCTGATCGTCTTTTTGCACCCGAGTGCTGCCTCCTCGAGCGTCACCGAAAGGGAGATGGCCATATCGCGACCGCGACGACGCTCGCGGCGATTTCTGGCGCCACCGCCGCCACCGCCGCAAAAAAACGACGAGAAGAGGTCGTCCATGCCCATGCCGCCAAAGATATCGTTAATGTCGACGTAGCCCGAACCACCAGGGCCGTCGGCAGTGCCGTAACGGTCGTAGTTAGCACGCTTCAGCTCGTCGGAAAGAACGGAATATGCCTCGTTGAGCTCTTTGAACTTGGCCTCGGCCTCGGGGTCGTCCGAAACGTCCGGGTGTACGGTACGGGCCTTCTTTAGAAACGCGCGCTTAATCGTCCGCGCGTCGGCATCCTTGTCGACGCCAAGTACCTCGTAGTAATCCCTATTTTCCGACACGACCGAATCCTTCCGACTTTCATTATTGTCACAGTGCGTCCTATACCCAAGCTGGGCCGGCCGCAAACAGAGGGCTAGATGTTATTGCATTCCGTAAGGCGAAAGCATGGCACGCTGCGAGCAGCTCGCAAACCAAACCGACACGAGCGCAAACATAAATCCGTTAGCGAAACCGTTGGCAAACTGCATCGCGCCGCGCTTCCACCACAGCAGGCTGCGGTGAAGCACGCCGTCCGAGAGCACCATGAACAAGCCCATGGCAAACGGAATAAAGCACATCACGGCAAAGGCCGAGAACACGCCCGAGATGGCCGACAGCACCAAAAACGGCGCCACGATGCCCATCAGGTAAAAACCGGTACGAGCCTTGCCTTCCAGGCGCTCGGACTCAACATGGGCGCGGCCGACTAGATCGCCACCCGAGGCACCGTTGGTGCCAGCGTGACCCATACCGCTAATGCGGACCTCGTCGCCATCGTGCGTGCCGGCAGGAAACTCAATCGTCTGCTCGGAGGTCACACGAGTTCGCCCGCTGCCGCCGCAATCGGGACAGGGGTCAGCGACGACCTTGCCGGAACCGCCGCACTCGGGGCAGACCGACTGGAACGTGCCGGCACCGAACAGGAAGGACAGGTCGACGTCGATGTGGCCGCGGCCGCCACAGCTTGGGCAGGTATGGGCATGCTCGGAGGAGACAGAACCCGAGCCGCCGCAATGTCCGCACGTATCGAAACGCGTGTAGCGGACGGTCTTGCGGGTACCGCCCTTGGCCTCCTTGGCGTCGAGTTTGATATCGACGACCACGTTGGCGCCGTTCTCGGGATTGTAGGCAGCCTGGCCGCGACGCTGCTGGCCCCAAGCGCCGCCAAAGGGAAAGCCGCCCTCAAAGGGATTGCCATAGCCCGTGTTGCCGGCGTAGCCGCCACCATAGGACGAAGCCGTAGGAGCACCGGCAAAGGGATTGCCAGAACGCATGGCGTCGTAGCGCGCACGTTTTTGCTCATCCGAAAGCACGGCGTAGGCCTCGGAAACCTCTTTAAACTTTTCCTCGGCACCCGGCTCTTTGTTGACGTCCGGATGGAGCTTGCGGGCCTTCTGCTGGAAGGCCTTTTGAATATCACGCGAGGTGGCGTCCTTGGAGACACCCAGAATCTCGTAGTAATCTTTTTCGTTCATCGTCGCCATGCGCGGCAACCTCCTGCTCACAGCAGCGTATATATTCCGGTAATTCTACCCGAGCGGCCTAAGCTAGATCCCAAAACAGCTCGAACAGAACATTTCCATCGAGCCAGCCCAGGTGTGTCGGCGCCAGACGAGCGCGAACGCGGCCCGCGACGACATCTGCAGAAGCGATTGGCCCTGCGTGGGCATCGCCGGACTCAGGCGCCCAGGCGACAAGACCCAGCTCAAGAGAGCGGTCGCAAGCAGCTGTCAGCTCATCGGCCGGTATGACACGAGCCGCGCGAACCAACAGATCGGACGCGACACCGCGCGTCATGCGACAAGCGAGCATCAGGTCTTCGGCCGCAGCCTCGCGCTGCGACAGAAATTCGGCCTCGAACGCCGTCGCGTCATCGTCACGTTGCACCAGACGCACGCGATACGAATCGCCTCGAGAAGACACGCCGGGGAACAAACCTGCAAGACGGTCGAAATCCTCGGCGTCGAGCATGCCCGCGGCAGAACGACCAAGGCCGAGGTAGCCCCGTCCGGTCCAGTAGGCAATGTTATGGGCACACTCATGGCCGTCGAGCGCGTAGCTCGCCACCTCATACGGGTGATAGCCGGCGGCACCCAGGAGTTCGCGTGCCACGTCCATGCAGGCAGCCTGAAAATCCTCATCAGGCACGAGCGACTCGTCGCGGCACGCCATGCGATAGAGCGGTGTGCCCTCCTCGAGCGTGAGCGGGTAGACCGACACGTGATGCGGAGCCGCCGCCAGCACGCCATCGAGCGTGCGCTTCCAACTCGCCGCGGTCTGCCCGGGAAGTCCGCACATAAGGTCGCACGACACGTCAAGCCCAGCGGTCTTGACTGTCACGATGGCGGCGAGCGCCCGATCAGCATCGTGAATACGGCCGATAGCGGTAAGTTCGGTGTTATCGAGCGTTTGCACGCCCAGAGAGACGCGTGTGACACCAACCTTGGCAAGTGCAGCGGCAAGCTCGGCGGTCAGCGACTCGGGATTGGCCTCGCAGGTAAACTCAACGGGGGCGCACCACGCACGAATACGCCGCGCCAGCTCCACCAGGCGCTCCCCCGCCAGCGACGGCGTACCGCCGCCAACATAGACGGTGCGGATCTGGTCAAGGGCACCAGCCTTGCCAAAAGCATCGAGACGCGCGAACAACTGCTCAAAATAGGCATCGAGCGCAGCGCTCAGATCACACGGAGCAAAACTGCGCGAGTCAAAGTCGCAGTACCGGCACTTTTGGGCGCAAAACGGCACGTGCACGTACAGCGCGGTAACGGCCACCCTTAAGCCTCCAGCGGATGAGGGGGCACCGATTCGCCGGCGGCAAGTGCGGCCTCGCAGGCCACCACATCGCGCTCGATCTCATCGACCAGCACCATAAACTCCTCGTAAGTGGAACAGCGCACCACATGGGCACGCCAAGCGGCGGCATGGGGCATGCCTTTTAAGTACCAGCTTGCGTACGTGCGGGCACGCGACATGAGCGGCAGAAGCTCGTGCGTCAGCGTTAGGTGTTCACGCAGGGCGTCCAGGCGCTCGACGGAGCTGCGCGCCGGCACCGGTATGCCATCGAGCGCAAGGGCGCGAGCATCACCGAACACCCAGGGATTACCGTAGATGCCGCGCGCGATAAACACCGCGCTGGCACCAGAACTGCGCAGATGCTCCGCGGCATCCTCGGCGCAGAACACATCGCCCGAACCAATCACGGGAATCTCGACGGCATCTGCGACCTCATCGACGACCGACCAATCGGCCTGCCCCGTATAGAGCTGCGTGGCACAACGACCGTGCACGGCAACTGCGGAGGCGCCCGCCCCTTCGAGCATCTGGGCAAACGTTGCGGCGTTGCGGTCCTCGGCATAAAAACCCTTGCGGATCTTCACGGTCACGGGAACATGAGCCGCGCCCACAGCTGCCTCAACAATCTTCTCGGCCAGATCGGGCGTGCGCATAAGCGCCGAGCCTTCGCCCTTAGTAACGACCTTGCGAGCCGGACAGGCCATGTTGATATCAATCAATGACAGGCGATCGCCCACACGCTCCTCGACGGCGGCGACGGCACTCGCAAACTGCTCGGGCTTGGAGCCAAAGAGCTGCACGCAAATCTGCTGCTCCTCGTCGGCCGGTAGCACCAGGCGCCAGGTCTTGTTGCTGGCATAGGCAAGGCCCGCCACGCTCACCATCTCGCTGTAGGCAAGGTTGGCACCGCGGCGGCGGCACATAATGCGATAAGCGGGATCGGTTACGCCCGCCATGGGAGCCATGAGGAACGGCTGCTCGGCATAGGCGCCCAGCAGCCGCTTGCTGTATTCGGAAAACGCCATAGACCTACTCGTCCACCTTGAGGATCGCCATAAAGGCCTCCTGCGGGACCTCGACCGAGCCGATGGCCTTCATGCGCTTCTTGCCCTCTTTCTGCTTCTCGAGCAGCTTGCGCTTACGCGAGATATCGCCGCCGTAGCACTTGGCAAGCACGTCCTTGCGACGCGCTTTGACGGTAGAACGGGCGATGATCTTGTTGCCGATAGCACCCTGGATGGGAACCTCGAACAGCTGACGCGGGATGATCTCCTTAAGTTTGTCGCACAGACCACGGGCCAGGCCATAGGCCTTGTCCTTGTGAACGATAAACGACAGCGCGTCCACTTCGTCGCCTGAAAGCAAGATATCGAGCTTAACGAGCTCGGAGGGACGGTACTCGTTGAACTCGTAGTCGAGCGAGGCATAGCCCTTGGTACGGCTCTTGAGCTGGTCAAAGAAGTCCAAGATGAGCTCGGCAAGCGGCATATCGAAGCGCATCTCGACCGATTTGCTCGTCAGGTGGATCATGTCGGTCGCAACGCCGCGGTGCTCGATGGCGAGCTGCATGACGGCACCCGTGTACTCAGGCGGGCAGATGATCTTTGCCTTGAGGTAGGGTTCCTCGATACGCTCGATGCGCGTGGCCTCGGGCAGATCCTGCGGGCTGCGGACATCAATCATCTCGCCGTCGGTCTTGTAGACGTGATAGTCCACCGAGGGGCTCGTGGCAATGAGGTCCAGATTGAACTCGCGCTCCAGGCGCTCCTTGACGACCTCCATATGCAGCAGGCCCAGGAAGCCCACGCGGAAACCAAAGCCGAGCGCCACCGAGGTCTCGGGCTCCCACACCAACGACGGGTCGTTGACGTGCAGCTTATCGAGCGCGTCACGCAGGTTCTCGTAGTCCTTGTTATCGATCGGGAACAGGCCCGTATAGACCATGGGCTTGGCCTCACGGTAGCCGGGAAGCGGCTCGGGGCAGGGATTCGACGCCCACGTGAGGGTATCGCCCACGCGAACGGCCTCGGGGTCCTTCAGGCCCGTGACCACGTATCCGACCTCGCCGACCGTGAGCGCGTCGACCGGGGTCTCGGCGGGACGCTTGACGCCCACGCCATCGACCAAAAAGTCGCCCTTTGCCTGCATCATGCGCAGGGCATCGCCCTTTTTGATGGAGCCGTCAAAGATACGCACCGTGGCGACGACGCCGCGATACTCGTCGAAGTACGAATCCAGAATGAGTGCCTTGAGCGGCGCGTTCGCATCGCCCTTGGGCGGAGAGATCAAAAAGACAATGGACTCCAGCAGATCGTGGATGCCCTCGCCGGTCTTGCCCGACACGCACACGGCATCGTCGGCGGGAATGGCCAGATCGTCTTCGATCTCGGTCTTGACCTCGTCGGGGTGTGCCGATGGCAGGTCGATCTTGTTGATAGCGGGCACGATATCCAGGTTGGCGTTCATGGCGAGCGTCGCGTTGGAGACGGTCTGCGCCTCGACGCCCTGCGTGGCGTCGACAACGAGCACCGCGCCCTCACAGGCTGCCAGCGAGCGCGAGACCTCATAGGTAAAGTCAACGTGGCCCGGCGTATCGATCAGATTGAACTGATACGTCTCGCCATCGTCGGCGTCATAGGACACGCGAACGGCATTGGACTTGATCGTGATACCGCGCTCACGCTCGATATCCATGGTGTCGAGCAGCTGCGACTCCATGTCGCGTTCGTCGACGGTATGGGTGAGCTCGAGGATGCGATCGCTGATCGTGGACTTGCCATGGTCGATGTGCGCAACGATCGAGAAGTTGCGGATGTGGGAAATGTCAATTGAAGTATTCATGCGGACTATCTTACCCGAGCGGTACAAAAAATGGAGCCTGTTCCATAAAACAGGCTCCATTTATGCGCGTAATCTGTGTGGTGTGAAATTTACAACTTAGGCGTTGATGCTGTTCACGAGCTTGGCAAGACCGGACTTGCGGTTGGAAGCCTGGTTCTTGTGGATAACATGCTTGGCGGCAGCCATGTCGAGACGCTTGGTGACGGTCTTGAGGGCAGCCTGGGCCTTCTCGGCATCGCCCTCGGCGACGGCGGACTGGACGTGCTTGGTCAGCGTCTTGAGCTCGGACTTGACAGCCTTGTTACGCATGCGAGCTGCCTCATTGGTGCGGATACGCTTCTTCTGAGACTTGATGTTTGCCACTTCTGGAGTTCCTTTCGAGTTCCTTGCAAAAAATGTATGACACCTCTGAGACACGGTGAGGTCATGCAAGCGCCTACTATAGCACGCTCCCCCTCAAAGGGATAGAACGAATTTGTCAAATAGGCAGGTATCATCACGATTTTCTCAAGATGTTCGTAATCCAGAGCAAAAGCGCGGTCTGAGAATCGGCCGAACCCTTGAGCGCGAGCTCCACATCGACCGCACCCTCGAGCGCTGCAACGAGCTCTGCCATCGAAAAGCGACGTGCCCAGGTCAGATGATTCTTGACCTGCCAGGACTGAAGCTTGAGCGTTGCGGCCAGCTCACGACCCTGCCCGCGCGCATCGAGCGCCTTGGCAACGATAAGCTCGCGAATACGGCCGCACAGCAATGTGTAAGTCCACACGTAGCTCTTGGCGGGCAGTAGATTGAAGAGCTCGAGCGAGCGGCGCATGTCACGGGCCGAGACCGCATTGAGAAAGTCCCAGGGCTGAACCTCGGCCGTACGTACAATCCAGCGCTCAACGTCGGCAAGCTCAATCTGGGGCGCCTCGACCATCTGGGCAAGCTTAGCCAAGTCGTTATCGAGCATGCGAGTGTTTTCACCCGAACGCGAGACGAGTTCCTCGGCTGCCGCCGTCGAGATCGACTTGCCGTGCTGCGTCGCCATCTGCTGAACGCGGCGCGGTAGCTCCCAGCGCTTGGTGCCGGAGCAATCGATCACGGCCTTCTTGTCGATCTTGGCGATCGCCTTATACAGGCGCGTGTTCTTGGCAAGCGAGTCGGCGATGATGAGGCAGACCGTTGTGGGGCTGGGACTTGCGAGGTACTCGACGAGCGGCTCCGAGACAGCCTTAGCGAGCTTTGAGCAGCCATCAAGGATTACCAAGCGAAACTCGCTGCCCATCGGAAAGGTGTTAAGCGATCCGATAATGGACTCGATATCGGGGTCCTTAGTCATGTCGCGCTCGTCGAGGTTAAACTCGACCATACCCGACTTTTCCAGACGCGCTTTCATACGCGAGACGGCGTGATCGCGCTTGACTCCGTCGGTACCGACGATCAGATATGCCGGCAGCAGACCGGTTTCGGACATTGCGCTCCCCTCCCGCAGGCCTTCGTATTCGTTCCGTGCCATTCTAGCCCAGGGGCCCACCACACGCCAACGACGTCGTCACGGTCGCTGGCATCGCATCGCAAAGCCATTCTCAGTCGGCGTGACGGTAATGTCGCCGTGTTCGATGGTGCACGCGAACACGCCGCCCGCTTCCTTCACGGCATCGATGCAGGCATCGGACGGATGACCGTATCGATTCCCCTCGCCCGCGCTCGCGAGGGAAAGCTCGGGTCTCAGAATCTCCAGCAGCGCGGCATCGACCGAAACCTTGGAGCCGTGATGCCCGAGTTTAAGGACATCGATATCCCCCACCTCCTGCACGAATTCCCGTTCTTGGTCGAGCTCGGCATCACCGGTGAGGAGCATGCGCAGGCCCTTGTCTTCCTGAACATAAGAGAGCAGCAGGACAAGCGAGTCCTCATTGCCCTCGCCATCCACGGACTCGAATGGCCACATCACGCGGGCGCAAAATGAGCCGATGTCGACCGTATCCCCATGGCGCACCTGCCGATACTCCACGCCAGGTCGGTTCAATACCTCGGCAGGAGCATCCTCCAGCGCATCTGCCGCCACGGCAATCGTTCCGACCGAAAACTGTTCGAGCACGGCAGGCAGACCACCCCAGTGATCCTCATCCCAATGCGTCACAAAGACGGCATCGATATGGTGCACATTATTGCGAACCAACGCCGCCACCACGCGCTCGTCGAGCCCGCAGTCGACGAGCGCTACTGTGCCGCCCTGGCGGATAAGAATCGCATCGGCCTGGCCCACATCGAGTACCGTCACCGAAGGCGGAGCGAATCGATCCCAGTAGAAGTACGGAATCGCAGCCAAGAGCACCAGGCACGTAAGCCCCACCGCCATAGGACGTGCACGGGGACGCGGCCACCAGACCAGCAGAAACGCCAGCAAACACGGCACTAGGTAAATCCACATGCTATCGGGCGGCACACTCACGGATGCACCCGGCACGGCGGCAAACAGCTGCTCGAAGAACAGCGCGCAATGGGCGGCAATCATGGGCACAATGAGCGCCCAAGTCCGCAACGGTGCCACGAGCGAAAAGGGAACCAACACGATCGAAACAGCAAGCAGTACGCTCACCACCGGACCGATGACCGCATTTGCCAGCGGAGCAATGAGCGAAAACGTACCGAAGGCAGGAATGGTAATGGGGAGCGTCGCCAACTGCGAGCACAGCGTGACGGAAAGCATGCTGGCAACGCTCGATGGCACACCCAACTCACCCAAAGCGTAGGTCGCATAGGGGCAAAAGCACAGAATGGCTAAGACGCTGGCACATGAAAGCTGAAAGCCCATCTCGAACAGCACCGTCGGCCTCAGTAGCACAAAGATGGACATGGTTACGAAGAGCGCCGATGCGCCGTGCCGGCGACGACCCGCGCCGTTTACGACAAGCGTCGCGAACACCATGCAGCACGCGCGCACAGCCGAGGGAGACGCGCCCGTAAAGGCAGCGTAGTCCACAAGCGTTATCGCCAATATCGCCCGCTGAAGACCACGTGAGATGCGAGTCTTTTGCAATACGCTCTCGATTACAAACCCCACGATAGCCAAATGGCTGCCCGAGACGGCGATAAGATGCGCCGTCCCCGTCACCGAAAACCAGTCGCCCGCCGGCTGGGCGCGCAGCTCGGCCGAACGACCGCAGACGACACCGGCCATGAGCGCACGCGCCGAGTCAGTCGCAGGCGCGATGGACGCAAGCAGCCCATTTCGCAGCCGAAGCAGCGGCCCCGGAGAGCCCTCATCGACCGACACAATCCGAACGGCTTTAACCTTGCGCACCTCGCCTCGGAGCACGCGCGATCGTCCATATGCATCGTTCTCAAAACGTGAAACGCGACCGATAACACGCGCGTGCGCCCCGACCTTGAGCTCGCGGTCACACGATAGGCGAACCGTTGCCAAGTTCTTACCGTCCGCGCATGCCTCGCAGGTATAGGAATACACGTCGTCGTTTATGGATGGATCGCCCTGCACGACAAACTCGAGGCTGCTTGCCGCTCGACCGTCGAGCGCCTTCGAGGCGCTGAGCGCGCCCACAGCCCACCACGCCGAGACGACCGATCCCGCCACGAGACCCACGGACGCGGCATACAGCCACCGCTTCAAAGGGGCAAGCCGCGCACAAGATTGCGCCAGCACAACGAATACCGCCGCCGCAACGGGAATGGCCCATAGCGGCCCGACCGCCGGCGCCTGCTCCCTCAGCAGCGCATCAGCGGCCACGTTGAGCACCAAGGCGCAGCTCATGCACATGCCGGCACACAGGGCCATCGTCCACGGTATCAGGGGCCGCGGAGGCATCACATGCTCGCGCTCGGTCGCACTCATACGCAGATGCAATCTTTGATTTTGGCAAGCTTCTTCTCGCCGATTCCCGACACACGCATCAGATCGTCAACCGAGGCAAAAGCACCGTTCTTTGTCCGCTCATCGATGATCGACTGTGCCATGGAGGGACCGATACCCGAGAGCGTCTGCAGCTCTGCCGCGCTTGCCGTATTGATGTTTACCAGTCCTGTTGCGCCACTCACGCCCGATGATGCGGAAGTCCCACCATCAACACCGGCTTCCGCAATGGACGTCTGCTGTTCCCCTACCGTTGGAACATGAATCTTCTGCCCATCGACGACCTTAGATGCCCGATTAAGCCCCGTAACGTCTGCCTCGGGCGCCAGCCCGCCGGCGGCATCAATCGCCTGAGCCACCCGCGCGCCATCCTTGAGGCGATATACACCGGGAGACACAACGGCGCCATCAACATCGACATAAACCTCTGCCGCGGCAGACGCCTTAGGCGAAGAGCCTTCGGATGTCTTTCCGCTCGAGGCATCGCCGGATCCCGGCTCCACCAATGAGCCTGAACCGTCAGTGCGCTCAAACGACACGCCGCCAGCACCGCCGCCAAGGTTCGCCATCGCCAAGCCGCTCGCCATCGCAATGACGACCAGTATCGCCACGACCACCGCCTTATGACCGAACAGCTTGTCCGCCAAGCGGTCCATCCGTTTGACCCGTTCGTGTTGTTCGCGCTGCGCCATAGCAAAACCTCCCAACACCATCGTGTCAGGAAAGGAACTCCGCAACAGCCACGCCCCAAAACCGGTTTTCTCGGTCAAACCAGAAGCTGACCAAAACCTTGCGGAAAAGTGTCCATTTATTCAGGTACACGTCGACAGATGAACCGTTTGTCGCCTAATGCCCAGATAGAAAAAGACCGACGATGCAAATGCGCCGCCGGTCTATACACAACATTATTCGTGATCTTGGTAAATCTCACGCGGAGCAAGCTCCGAATGTTTGCGTTTTAAGGTCTTAGGGGCCTTATACGTGTTGCTCTCGAAGTCGATGTACTCGGTCTGCTTGAGCAGGCGCTCGATCATCTCCTCGTGATCGAACAACTCCCAGGCCTCATGCACGGCATCGAGTTTAGCGTGCGTCTCGGGACGGCGCGGCATAAACAGCGTGCAGCAGTCGGGAGCGGCCTCAGTGGAGATATCGAACGTACCGATCTCCTCGGCGCGCGCGATGATCTCCTGCTTGTCCGAACCGATGAGAGGGCGGAACACGGGGATCTTCACGGCCTCGTTGACGGCCATGATATTCTCAAGCGTTTGGGAGGCAACCTGCCCAAGCGATTCGCCCGTAACGATGGCCTTGGCACCCTCGATGTGCGCAATGCGCTCAGCAACCGAATACATAATGCGGCGATACATGATCACGCGCAGGTTGCTGGGACAGGTGACCGAAATCTCACGCTGGCAGTCGCCAAACGGCACTACGTACAGTCGGCCGATCTGGACACCCGGCTCAAGCGCACGGATGATGTCCTGCACCAAATACTCGCTCGTATCGGGCGTCTGCGGACGACCGGAGAAATGTACCGGCACGCACACCGCGCCGCGACGCGCGAGCATCCAGGTCGCCACCGGAGAATCGATACCCGAAGAAAGCAGCGTCACGACCTTGCCGGCAGACCCCACCGGAAGACCACCCACGCCGCGCTCAGAGCGCGCATACACATAGACGCTACCCTGGACCACCAGCACGTGCACCATAGCGTCAGGATCGTGCATCTGGACCTTTTTATCGGGGAAGGCCTCACACAGCACCTCACCCACCTGACGATTGATGTCAATCGAGGTAAGCTCATAGTCAGTATTGGAGCGCTTGGCGTGCACCTTAAAAGAATCGAAGGAACCAAACTCGCGCAGCGCCTTCACGGCGGCGGCGCAGTACTCCTGCGAGTCGCGGTTGGTGTGATACGCCAAAGACACACGTGCAACGCCGGGAACGGTGCGAATGACACGCGCCGCCTCATCGGCCTGATGCTCGTTAAAGGTCACGAGGATATAACCGGAAATTCGAGACACGGCATTCACGGAAAAGGCGGCCAAGGCCGCCTTGATGTTATCCATGAGGATATGCTCAAAATGTGCGCGGTTCTTGCCCTTCAGTCCAACCTCGTGATAGTGGACCAGACAGACGCGAGCTGCCATTTAGGCTTCAGCAACCTTGTGGCCGAGCGCCTTCTCGTAACGGGCCTCGTCGTAAGAGATGTCGCCATCGACAATCTCGTCCATAGCCATCGAGATGGTATCGGCACCGGAAAGCCCGATGGTGATGTCATCGACATCCTGGACGGCAAGCACGCGGTTGTGCTGGCCACGCAGCATGCTATTGATGTCGCAGGCGCGCTTGGAGGCAAGCGAAGCGAGCAGGAAGCGGTTGTGATCGGTCTTCTCCAGAAGATCGTCAATGCAAGGCTTTACAACGGACACGGACCTCAGATCCTTTCATGCATATCGAGAACGCGAACGAGCTCATCGGTCGCGCGGTCGAGATCGTCATTTACCACGACGTCGTCGTAGCGGTCGGCAAGGGCAAGCTCATCGGCGGCGTTTGCCATACGCAGCTCAATCGTCTCGGGCGTCTCGGTACCGCGACCGACCAGACGCTCGCGGAGTACCTCAAGCGAAGGCGGCTTGATAAAGATCAGCACGGCCTCGGGGAAACGCTCCTTCACCTGCAGGGCGCCCTGGACATCGATCTCCAAAATCAGAGATGCGCCAGAGGCGAGCTTGGATGTGACCTCGCTCACCAACGTGCCGTAGCAGTTACCGTGGACCTCGGCCCACTCAACAAACTCACCGTTTGCCACGCGGCGGTCGAACTCCTCGCGCGTCAGAAAAAAGTAGTTGACGCCGTCGACCTCACCTTTGCGTGGTGCTCGCGTGGTAGCCGAAACCGTCAGGCCCAGGTTCGAGCGGCGCTCGCGCACACGAGTGACGAGCGTACCCTTGCCTGCGCCTGACGGTCCAGAAATCACAAAGAGCTTGGAATCCTGAGCGCTCACTTATTTGGTCAGCTGCTCGAGGAGCTGCTCGCGCTGACGGACGCCGAGGCCCTGGACGCGACGGGTAGCGGAGATACCGAGCTCCTCCATGATCTTGGCGGCCTTGGCCTTGCCATAACCAGGGAGAGACTCGATGAGGGTGGAAACCTTCATGCGGGAAGCGATGGGGTCATCGGAGTTGAGCACGGACTCGAGGGACTTCTCGCCCTTCTTAATCTGCTCGCGAAGCTCAGCGCGGGCGTGACGTGCGGCAGCAGCCTTCTCAAGAGCCTGCTTGCGCTGCTCATCGGTAAGCTGAGGGAGTGCCATTCGTACCTCCAAAAAGTTGGGTTATATCTGATTCAATAATTGGCATTTTAGCACGTAGAACGTACAAAATGCCCAATCGCGGCTCCATAGGTTAGACGATACCCGCAAAAAGTGCAATATACTGCGCCCAAAGTTAAGCCCCTGACCTGCGATTCCACACAAAGGATGGGAAAGTTTACGCAGGAACAGGGGCTATTTTGTGCTAATGAGACCCAAAAGTGGTGACTTAGGGGAATCTTTTACGCGATGTTTTCGACCAGCTCGGCGACGATGGCGTCAAAGGCGGCAACCGGATCGTCGGCACCGGTGATGGGACGGCCCACCACAATGTGGCTTGCACCGCGCTCGATAGCCTGGGAAGGCGTCGCCACGCGGGACTGGTCACCAAGGGCGGCACCCACCGGACGCACGCCCGGAGTCACGATCAGGGCATCAGGACCCAGCAGCTCACGCATGTCGTGAGCCTCCATCGGCGAGCACACGATGCCATCGATACCGTTGGCCTGAGCGAGCTTTGCCAGGCGGGCGGCCTCCTCGGACACGGGCGACTCGACGCCGATCTCGCTCAAGGCATCCTGATTCATGCTCGTGAGAACGGTGATGGCGACGAGCTTGGCGCGGTCCTCGCGCGCCTCCTCGGCACCCTCGCGGCAGGCAGCGAGCATGGCGCCCGAACCCAAGCCGTGAACCGAAAGCAGGTCGGCACCGGCAAGCGAGGCCGAACGGGCGGCACCGCGAACCTGATGCGGAATATCATGGAACTTAAGGTCAAGGAAGACCTTAAAGCCCAAATCCTTGAACGTCTTGACGATCTCAGGACCCTCGGCGTAATAGAGCGTCATGCCAACCTTGAGCCAGGCGGCATGGCCCGAAAGCTCGTGGGCAAGCTCGAGCGCACGCTCACGGTCGCAGTCGAGAGCGACGATAACACGGTCGCGGGCATCGGTCTCTAGCATTCGAACGCACCTACCAGTTCGTTGATGTCCTTTACGCCCTGGGACTCTGCCCAGGCTTCGAGCTCGTTCGCGATCTTGAGCGAAGCGCACGGATCGACGAAGTTGGCCATGCCGACCGACACGCAGGTGGCGCCGGCCAGAATAAACTCGGCCGCATCCTCGCCGGTCATGACACCGCCGACACCGTTGATGGGGATATCGACGGCCTGGGCGACCTCCCAGACCATGCGCACGGCGATGTGGTGGCAAAGAGGGCCCGAAAGGCCGCCCTTGGGTTTGGCAACGCGGGACTTGCGGGTGTGCACATCGATGGCCATGCCCTGGATGGAGTTGATGACCGAAAGGCCGTCGGCGCCGGCAGCCTCGAGGGCCTTGGCGATCTCGGCGACGTTGACCGGCGCCATCTTCACGAACAGCGGCTTATCGGTCACCTTGCGGCAGGCAGCCATAACGGAAGAGGCGCCCTCAGGCGTGGAGCCCATGGCGGCACCGCCGGCGGCGATATTGGGGCAGCTGACGTTAATCTCGTAGCCGGCAGCCCAGGGGCACAGCTCGACATACATCTCGAGCGCGCGGACAAACTCCTCGACGGAGTGACCGGCGACCTGGCAGATGACCTGGCAGCCGTCCTTGGAGAGCTGCTCGAGCCACGGACCGGACTCACGGGCAAAGGCAGCCACACCGGGGTTCTGAAGCCCCACGGAGTTGATCATGCCGCCCGGGATCTCGGCCATGCGGGGCGCGGGGTTGCCGGGCCAGGGCTCGGCAGCACAACCCTTAGTGGTGATGGCGCCCAGCTGGGAGACATCAAAGAAGTTCTGGAACTGCCAACCGTAGCCAAAGGTACCGGCTGCGGTGTTGATGGGGTTCTGCATCTTGACGCCGCCGAAATCGACGGCCATGTTCACGGTACCCACTAGAAGACCACCACCTTGGAAGCATCGAACACGGGGCCGCACATGCAGGCGCCCTTCATACCGTCGACCGTCTCTACATTGCAGGTGTTGCAGGCGCCAAAGCCACAGCTCATCATACGCTCGAGCGACACCTCGCAGTACGCACCGGCCTCGGCGGCAGCGGCGGCGACCTTCTTCATCATGACGGCGGGACCGCAGCTGGCGACGTAGTCATAACCGCCCTCGCCGAGCAGCTCGGCGGCAGGATCGGTGCAGAAGCCGTGCGTGCCCAATGAGCCGTCGTCGGTGCATACGTCGACCGTATCGCACAGAGCGCGGAACTCATCGACGCCCACGGCCTTGGAAGCGGTGCCAAAGCCCAGGCATACGTCCACATCAACACCCTGCTCGGCAAGCATACCGGCAAGACACAGCACAGGCGGAACGCCGATGCCGCCGGCGACGAGCAGGGCCTTCCTGGTGCCCTCGGGTACCATCCAGCCACGGCCACCGGGGCCCAGCAGGTTAGAGGAGGAGCCAGGGCCCATCTGGGACAAACGACGGGTATCGTCGCCCACGACGGCGTACCACAGCTCGACGGTACCGGCCTGGGCGTCGGCGCGATAGAAGCTCAGGGGCACGCGAAGCAGCGAGGATGCATCGCCGGGCACGGCGATGTTCACAAACTGACCGGGCTTGAGCGCACTTGCAAGCTTAGGGGCCGAGATGACGAGCGAGAAGATGCCGTCGGCGATCTCCTGGTTCGAGACGACCTCGAAGTCGTGCATGCGTGCAGTGGAAGGTGTGGGCATAGACGCTCCAATCCCCCATGCGGTTGCATGGTCCAAACGAATAGAAAGCGCGGCACCGCAAGGGCGCCGCGCACAAAAGCGATAAGGCTATGCTAGCAGATGCAGCCGTCGGCAAGCGTCTGTTTACCGCCGACAAATACATCGGTGGCACGACCAGTGAGCGTGCGGCCGGCAAAACCGGAGTTCTCGGCGCGCGACTCGTAACCGTCCTCGCCGACCGTCCAGGTTGCGGAGGGGTCGAACACGGTCAGGTCGGCGACAGAGCCCGCCTTGACCTGAACCTGGTCGAGGCCCAGGATCTCACGCGGCTTGATGGCCATGAGCTCGACCATGCGAGCCATGCTCATCTTACCCGTGTTGACCAGCTCGGTGAGCACAAGCGCCAGCGAGGTCTCGAGGCCGATCATGCCAAAGGGCGCAAGCTCGAACTCGCGGGCCTTCTCCCACGGGGTGTGGGGAGCGTGATCGGTGACGATAACGTCGACGGTACCGTCGATGACACCCTGACGGATAGCCTCGGCGTCCTCGTCGGTGCGCAGCGGCGGATTGACCTTGAGCGAGGTGTTGTAGGTCTCGTCCAGGTCGTTCTCGGTCAGGAACATGTGGTGCAGGGTAGCCTCGCAGGTAACCTGAACACCGGCGGCCTTACCGGCACGCACGAGCTCCAGGCCGTGAGCGGTGGAGATGTGCTGGATGTGCAGCTTGGCACCGGTCAGCTTGGCGATCTCGATGTCGCGGGCGATCTGAAGCTCCTCGCCGGCAGCCGGCCAACCCTCGAGGGCCAGACGGGTCGAGACCTTGCCCTCGTTGATCTGGCCGTGGCCGACCAGGTCCTCGTCCTGGCAGTGGCTCATGAAGACCTTGCCGAACATCTTGCCGTAGTCCATGCAGCGACGGAGCATGCCCGCGCCCTGCACGCCGCGACCGTCATCGGTGAAGGCGACGGCGCCGTGGGCGACCATATCGCCCATCTCGGACATGGCCTCGCCCTTAAGACCGCGGGTCATGGCGCCCGACGGATAGACGCGGCAGTGACCGACCTCGGCAGCACGGGACTTGACGAACTCCACGACGGTGCCGTTATCGGTGACGGGATCGGTGTTGGGCATGGCACACACGCCGGTAAAGCCGCCCTTGGCAGCCGCGCGGGTGCCGCTCTCGATGTCCTCTTTGACCTCGTAGCCGGGCTCGCGAAGGTGAACGTGCATGTCTACCAGACCGGGGACGAGGTACTTGCCGGAAAGGTCGCGGACCTCGGCCCCCTCGACGGCGAGATTCTCGCCGACCTCGGCGATCTTGTCGCCGTCAATCAGGACGTCAACGACACCGTCAAGCTCGACGGACGGGTCGACGACGTGGGCATTCTTAAGAAGCAAGGCCATTATCGGCACCTCCAAGCAGCAGATACAGGATAGCCATACGCACGCAGATACCGGCGTAGACCTGCTCCAGGATGACGGAGCGTTGCGGGTGGTCGGCCATATAGGAGTCGAACTCGACGCCGCGGTTGATGGGGCCCGGGTGGCAGATGATCGCGTCGGGCTTCATGAGCTTCTCGCGGTCCTTGGTCAGGCCGAAGAGCTTGTGGTACTCGCGAATGGTCGGGAACGGGGCACCCTCGAGGCGCTCCTGTTGCACGCGCAGCATGTAGACGACGTCCAGCTCGGGCAGGACGGAATCGAGGTCGCTCGTCACGTGGTCGCAGCCCAGGACCTCGGGCGACGGCGGCAGCAGCGTGCCGGGGGCGACGGCGTAGGTCTCGCAGCCCATGATCTTAAGGGCGGGGATCAGCGAGCCGCAGACGCGGGAGTGGGCGATATCGCCGACGACGGCGACCTTCAGACCGTGGAAGTCACCCTTGTGCTCCCAGATGGTGTACAGGTCGAGCAGAGCCTGCGTGGGATGGTTGTGCTTGCCGTCGCCGGCGCAGATGACGCTCGCGGGCGAGTTCTGCGTGACGATGTAGGGAGCGCCGGCGTGCTTGTCGCGTACGACGATGCAGTCGATCTTATAAGCGTTAAGGGTCTCGACGGTGTCGACAAGGCTCTCGCCCTTGACCGTGGAGGTCGAGGAGCCACCAAAGTTGAGGCTATCGGCCGAAAGACGCTTCTCGGCGAGCTCGAAGGAGCTGCGGGTGCGCGTCGAGGGCTCGTTGAACATGTTGACGATGGTCTTACCCTTGAGCGTGGGGACCTTCTTGATGGCACGCTCGTTGACCTCGGAGAACGCCTTGGCGGTCTCGAGGATGAGCTTGATATCCTCTTCAGAGTACTCGGTAATGTCGATCAGGTGCTTATGGTTGAACGCCACGGTACTACTCACCTCCCAGCGGCGCGGAGCCCACGTGGGAACCCGGCGCGACGTCGTTAATCTCGACAGCGGTGTGGCCGTCGACTTCCTTCATATATAGGTGCACGTTCTCCTCATGCGACGAGGGAACGTTCTTGCCGACAAAGTCCGGCGAGATGGGGAGCTCGCGGTGGCCGCGGTCAACGAGGACTGCCAGCTCAATGCGGCTCGGACGGCCCAGGTCCATGACGGCGTCGAGAGCGGCGCGGATGGTACGACCCGTATAGAGGATGTCGTCCACCAGCACGACGCGCTTGCCGTCGACGCTGAAGGGAATGTTGGTAGCGTGGATCGCGGGAGCGAAATTGGTCGCATAGTCATCGCGGTAGAAGCTGATGTCCAGGCTGCCGAGCGGAACGTCGACGCCCTCGATCTCCTTGATCTCCTCGGCGAGCTTCTTTGCCAGAAGGTCGCCGCGCGTGACGATGCCGACCAGAGCGAGGTCTTCACAGCCCTCGTTGCGCTCGAGAATCTCGTGCGCGATGCGGGTCATCGCTCGATTGACGGCGGTCTCGTCCATGATGACCGCCTTGGGGGAAGTCGTGCCCATCGATCTCCTTCCTCACATGTCTTGACTGCTGACACAGTCAAAAAAAAAGATGCCCGACCGCTCAAAGCGGACCAGACACCCACAGGAAGGGCTGCTCTTTGGCAGCAATGTAATTCCATGTGGGTATCTCGTACCCCTTTAATGGTCAAGGGATAGTGTAGCCAACCTCGAGCTTAATTGCGAGCATAAATACAGAGCAATCCGTAAACGGAGCCCAATGCTCCATAAACCTATATATATTGTGGGACGTGCTTGAAAACGCACGCACGAGCTGGCATAATCCCCTCTGCTGCACGCAAATCGGATCTACGTCCAGGGCCGTGGCGTGAGCACTATCGCCAAAAGAGGAATATCTCTGTGTAGATTAAGCACAGGGAGCTGCTTCTGTGCTATAGTTCAGGCTTGTTTGTTAACGCGACATGTTCGTTTGTCGCCCAAGGAGGGTCAGTTATGTCCAAAGTTTGCGAAGTTTGCGGTAAGCACCCCGTTGCCGGTCGCTCCATCAGCCACTCTCACCGCGTCACCAACCGTAAGTTCCGCCCCAACATCCAGCGCGTCTACGTCGTCGTCGATGGTCACCGTCGCAAGATGAACGTTTGCTCCACCTGCCTCAAGTCCGGCAAGGTTGCGCGCTCCTAAATAAGGTCTTACCAACAAGTACCTCGGACTCTCCGGGTCAAAGACCTCGCGTTCACATAGAACTTACCAAAGGCGCCCTTCCCTACGGAGGGCGCCTTTTTGCACTCATTGGGGACAGACTTATATGAGGGTTTGCAGATGTCAAAGGGATCATAGCGCAGCTGGTATGCCTTGTAACTAACGGTACGCCTCGAGCGAGTCGGACGCACCTTACACGGGATTGAAATGGATGTAATCGAGTAGCTGCACCGCCTGTGTGTCCGACTCAACCGCGACCCGCGAATAGCGATTATCAAACAGATGTCCCGTTTTCCATTGAAATACTCATGAGAGTCTGTCCCCAATGAGCAGGGCGATGCATTGGGCATAGTTTTAGTTGAAACGGTTCATTTGATTGAAGCGTTTTAGTTTGTCTTTTACGGGAATCTGACCGTTCACCGAATTATTTCTTGCTATCATGCATCTTGTAGGGTAAATCTCCGATCGCAAGGAGACACAAATGGTGAAAAAGTCACCGGAAAACACTACTCCCGCAATTGTGGACAACGTAGAGGCGCTTGAGGCTAAGCTCGCTCAGATGCGAGAGGCCCAGGCGCTTTTTGCTACGTACACGCAGGAGCAGGTCGACAAGATCTTCTATGAGGCCGCCATGGCCGCCAACAAGGCTCGTATCCCGTTGGCGAAGATGGCCATCGAGGAGACCGGCCGCGGCGTTCTTGAGGACAAGGTCATCAAGAACCACTACGCCGCAGAGTACATCTACAACGCTTACAAGAACACCAAGACCTGTGGTGTCCTGGAGCGCGACGAGGCTTACGGCATCACCAAGATCGCCGAGCCCATCGGCATCGTGGGCGCCGTCATCCCGACGACCAACCCCACCTCCACCGCGATCTTCAAGACGCTGATCTGCCTGAAGACCCGCAACGCCATCATCATCTCCCCGCACCCGGCTGCTGCCAAGTGCACCATCGCCGCCGCCAAGCTCGTGCTTGACGCCGCCGTCAAGGCCGGCGCCCCCGAGGGCATCATCGGCTGGGTCGATGTCCCCTCCATCGAGCTGACTAACATGGTCATGCGCGACGTCGACATCATCCTCGCCACCGGTGGCCCGGGCATGGTCAAGGCCGCTTACTCCTCGGGCAAGCCCGCCCTGGGCGTTGGCGCCGGTAACACCCCGGTCGTCATCGACGACACCGCCGACGTGCTGCTCGCCGTCAACTCCATCATCCACTCCAAGACCTTCGACAACGGCATGATCTGCGCTTCCGAGCAGTCCGTGACCGTCATCGACAGCATCTATGACCAGGTTAAGGCCGAGTTCCAGAAGCGCGGCTGCTACTTCGTCAAGCAGGGTGCCGAGATGGAGGCCCTGCGTGCCGCCATGTTCAAGAACGGCGCTCTCGATCACCGCATCCCCGGCATGGCCGCTGCCAAGATCGCCGAGCTCGCCGGCATCGAGGTTCCCGCCAAGACCAAGATCCTGATCGCCGAGGTCACCTCCACCGACCCCGCCAAGGAGGAGTTCTCCCACGAGAAGCTCTCCCCGGTCCTGGCCATGTACCACGCCAAGGACTTCCAGGAGGCCGTCGACAAGGCCGAGCACCTCGTGCTCGCCGGTGGCCCGGGCCACACCGCCTCTCTGTACGTGCACCCCGCCCAGGCCGAGAAGATCAGCCTGTTCGAGCACGTCATGAAGGCCTGCCGTATCGTCATCAACACCCCGTCCTCGCACGGCGGCATCGGTGACCTGTACAACTTTGGCATGAAGCCGTCTCTGACCCTGGGCTGCGGCTCCTGGGGCGGCAACTCCGTCTCCGAGAACGTTGGGGTGAAGCACTTGATCAACGTTAAGACTGTGGCCGAGCGCCGTGAGAACATGCTGTGGTTCCGCGCTCCCGAGAAGGTCTACTTCAAGAAGGGTTCCACGCCCGTCGCCCTCGACGAGCTGGGCAACGTCATGGGCAAGAAGCGCGCCTTCATCGTCACCGACCAGTTCCTCTTCAAGAATGGCAACACCCGCGCCATCGAGGCCAAGCTCGACGAGATGGGCATCGCCCACGACTGCTTCTACGACGTCGAGCCCGATCCGTCGCTGCAGTGCGCACGTCGCGGCGCCAAGCAGATGGCTCTCTTTGAGCCGGACGTCATCATCGCCGTCGGCGGTGGCTCCGCTATGGACGCCGGCAAGATCATGTGGATGATGTACGAGCACCCCGAGTGCAAGTTCGAGGACATGGCCATGGACTTCATGGACATCCGCAAGCGTATCTTCACCTTCCCCGAGATGGGCAAGAAGGCCTACTTCGTCGCCGTCCCGACCTCCTCGGGTACTGGCTCCGAGTGCACGCCGTTCGCCATCATCACCGACAAGGAGACCGGCATCAAGTGGCCGCTCGCCGACTACGCGCTGCTCCCCAACATGGCTATCGTCGACGCCGACAACTGCATGACCGCCCCGCGCGGTCTGACCGCTGCCTCCGGCATCGACGTCATGACCCACGCCATCGAGTCCTACGTCTCCATCATGGCTTCCGACTACACCAAGGGCCTCTCCGAGCGCGCTGCCAAGCTCGTCTTTGAGAACCTGCCCTCCAGCTTCACGAACGGCGCCAAGGACCCGCATGCCCGCGAGGAGATGCACAACGCCTCCTGCATGGCCGGTATGGCCTTCGCCAACGCCTTCCTGGGCCTCAACCACTCCATGGCTCACAAGCTCGGCGCCTTCCATCACCTGCCCCACGGCATCGCCAACGCCGTCATCCTGACCCGCGTTATGCGCTACAACGCCGCCGAGGCTCCCGTCAAGATGGGCACGTTCTCCCAGTATCCTTACCCCAACGCGCTGCACAACTACGCCGAGATGGCCAAGTACTGCGGCATCGAGGGCAAGGACGACAAGGAGGTCTTCGAGAACTTCATCACGAAGCTCGAGGAGCTCAAGGACTTCATCGGTGTCAAGAAGACCATCGCCGACTACGGTGTTGACGAGCAGTACTTCCTCGACACCCTCGACGAGATGACCGAGCAGGCATTCAACGACCAGTGCACCGGCGCTAACCCGCGCTACCCGCTCATGAGCGAGATCAAGGAGCTCTACCTGGACGCCTACTACGGCCGCGAGCCCCAGGATTACGCCGTCTGCTAGTTTTAGCACGGTTTTTAACGGCGGGGGTGCACGGGTGTTTCAACACCCCCGCCGTCGCTTCTATCGCATCGTTGAAAGGATGCAACCATGCTGCTACCCGATTCCAAGACCGAGCTCGTCCGCCGTGGCAACAAGGTCGTTTACGACCTGGGCGACAAGATCGTCAAGGTCTTTAACGAGACCAAGCCTGTCTCCGACGTGTTCAACGAGGCTTTGAATCTTGCCCGCATCAATGAGTGCGGCATCCGCAGCCCCAAGGCTCTCGAGGTTTCCCAGCTCGAGAACGCCAACGGCTGGGCGCTCGTGACCGAGAAGGTTCCGGGCACCACCCTTGCCGAGAAGATGACTGCCGAGCCCCAGCGCTTTGGTGAGTACCTCGAGATGTTCGTCGACCTCCAGATCGAGATCCACGGCTACACCTCCCCGCTGCTCAACCGTCAGCGCGACAAGTACGCCCGCATGATCGACAGCCTTGATCAGCTCAATGCCACCACTCGCTACAACCTTCAGGAGCGTCTGGACGGCATGACCAAGGAGTTCAAGGTCTGCCACGGCGACTTCAACCCCTCCAACGTCATCGTCGGCGACGACGGCCAGCTCTATGTGTGCGACTGGGCACACGCCACCCAGGGCTCCCCTGCTGCCGACGTTGCCACCACCTACCTGCTCTTCGCCCTCAACAGCAAGGATCAGGCCGAGGCCTACCTGGAGCTCTACTGCGACCGCGCCGACATGCCCATGCAGGTCGTGCGTCAGTGGACGAGCATCGTCGCCGCCTCCGAGCTCGCTCGTAAGCGCAATGTGAACGATGAGTTCCTGAAGAACTGGATCGACGTCGTCGATTATCAGTAAATTCTGAGCGATTCATTTCGCATCGGAGGCACAAGAAAACCCCGCAGCTCATATGGGCTGCGGGGTTTTCCTTTTAGATATCGAGGATGCCACAAGATAAAAGGACGGCCCCACATCTCCCCAATCTGGAGAAATGCGGGGCCGTCCCGTATATCGAACTACAAGCGAAATCGTCGATTAACGGCGAGCCGCCTTAACAAGCTCGGCAACCCTGGCGACGACCTCATCGATCGCCACGTCCTCGCGCTCGCCCGTGGCACGGTCCTTGAGCTCAACGGTGCCATTCTTGAGACCACGCTTACCCAGAACGACCTGATACGGGAAGCCCATAAGATCGTTGTCGGCAAACTTAAAGCCGGGACGTTCGTCACGGTCGTCGACGACAACCTCGATACCCTCGGCGCAAAGGCCCTCGACGATTTGGTCGCAAACGGTAGCGCACTCCTCCTTCTTGGGATCGAGCGGAATCACCGCGACCTCGTACGGGGCAACGGAGACCGGCCAGACAATGCCGTGCTCGTCATTGTGCTGCTCCACGACGGCAGCGAGCGAGCGGGACACGCCCACGCCGTAGCAACCCATGATAAGCGGCTTCTCCTTGCCGTCCTCGTCCATAAAGGTGGCGCCCATGGCCTCGGAATACTTGGTACCCAGCTGGAAGACCTGCGAGACCTCGATGCCGCGAGCAGCAGCGAGCGGCTTGCCGCAGTGCGGGCAGGGATCGCCGGCAACGACGGTTACCAGGTCGGCCCACTCGTCGACGGTAAAGTCGCGCTCGGGGCAGGCACCGGTATAGTGATAGTCGACCTCGTTGGCACCGCAGGTCCACTGCTTGGACTCGCGCAGGCTCTCGTCGCACACTAGGCGAATGCACTCGGGAAGGTTAACCGGTCCGATAAAGCCCTTATGCAGACCGTAGGTCTGGAGCTCCTCATCGGTCATCATGCGATAACCCTTGCCAAAGACATGCTCGGCCTTGCAGTCATTGAGCTCATGATCGCCCGGAACAATGGCCACGACTGGCTTGCCCTCGGCATCGATGAGAGCCAAGGACTTGCGCGTGCCGTTCTCGGGGAAGCCGAAGAACTTTGCAACGGCCTCGATGGTGCCCATGCCCGGAGTCTCGACCTTGGTGAGCGTACCGTCGCCAGGACCCTCGGTCACGACGACCTTGGTGCTTGCCGCCTCGTCATCGGCAGCAAAGCCGCAATCGTCGCAGTAGACCAGCGAAGCCTCGCCGGCGTCGGCCAGCGCCATGAACTCGACGGAGGTGTCACCACCGATCTCGCCGGAGTCGGCGACAACGGGCAGGGCCTTGATGTAGCAGCGCTCGCAAATGTTGGCGTACGCCTGCTTCATCTTGTCGTACTCCTCCTGCAGGCTCTCCTGCGTGGCAGAGAAGCTGTAGGCATCCTTCATGATGAACTCGCGACCGCGCATCAGGCCAAAGCGGGGGCGGAACTCGTCACGGAACTTATCCTGAATGTGGTACAGGTTGACGGGCAGCTGCTTATAGGAGCGCAGCTCGTTGCGCACCAGGGCCGTGACGGTCTCCTCATGCGTGGGGCCCAGGACGAACTCGCGACCATGACGGTCGTCAAAGCGCACAAGCTCCTTGCCATAGGCGTCGATGCGGCCGGACTCACGCCACAACTCGGCGTCGACCATGATAGGCATCATAAGCTCCTGGGCGCCGGCGGCGTCCATCTCGTCGCGCACGATGTTCTCGATCTTGCGAATCGAGCGCCAAGCAAGCGGCAGGTAGGAATATAGACCGGCGGCCTCCTTGCGGATCATGCCGGCACGGAGCAGCAGACGGTGGCTGGCGAGCTCAGCATCCGCCGGATCCTCTTTAAGCGTCGGCGCATAAAGCTTAGACATATACATTGCTCGGGTCATTTATTTCTCCTCAATAAGCTTGTCAACCTCGGCCATAAGCGCGTCGACAATTTGGTCCTCAGCTACTTTACCAATGATCTGGCCATGCGAAAAGAGCAAGGCCTGACCACGTCCGCAAGCAACGCCCAGATCGGCATCAGAAGCCTCGCCGGGGCCATTAACGGCACATCCCATCACAGCGATCGAAAGCGGCGCGGAGTAGTTCTTAAGCCGCTCGGTGACCTCCTCAGCAATGGGAATGAGGTCAACCTGGCAGCGGGCGCACGTGGGGCACGAGACAATCTCGGGACCACGGCGACGCAGGCCCAACGACTGCAGAATACCCCAGGCAACCGGCGGCTCCTCAACCGGATCGGCTGTGAGCGACACACGCATGGTGTCACCAATGCCTTCGGAAAGCAAGATACCCAAGCCTACAGAGCTCTTGATGGTGCCCTGAAGCTTGGTACCCGCCTCGGTTACGCCCAGGTGAAGCGGAACGTGGGGAATCTCACGCGACAGGGCTCGATAGGTATCGAGCGTCGTTTGCACGCTATGGGCCTTGGCCGAAAGCACAATGTTCGTAAAGCCGCGGTCTTCAAAATGCTTGACGAAACGCTCGCTCGACATCACGAGCTTTTCGGGCTGCGTGAGGTCGTCGCGCTCGGCGATATCCTGCTCAAGCGAGCCCGCGTTCACGCCAATGCGAATCGCGCACCCAGCGGCGCCCGCGGCATCGATCACGGCATCGACCTTGGCCCAATCGCCAATGTTGCCGGGATTGATGCGGAACTTGGCGGCACCGGCCTCCACAGCGCCAATGGCCAGCTTGTGGTTAAAGTGGATATCGGCAACGATTGGCACCGGAGACTCGGCACAGATGGTGCGGAAACCCTCAAGCGCGGCCTCAGTGGGCACACTCACACGCACGATATCGCAGCCAGCTTGCGCCAACGCGCACACTTGCGCAAGCGTTGCCTGGGCATCAGCGGTATCGGTGCAGGTCATGGATTGGACCACCACCGGCGCGCCGCCACCGATCTGCACACCGCCCACATGCACGGGGCGCGTCAACTCGCGAGGCAAAGGATGGGATAAAGACAATCCAAACACTCCCCTACAGAACAAATCGAAGGATGTCGGAACGAAGCATATAGACAAACAGCAGCGCAAAGAGCGCGATGCCCACATAGCTCACAATCGTCTGGACCTTGAGCGGAAGCTCGCGGCCAGCAATCTTTTGAATGATCTCGATGACCAGCTTGCCGCCATCGAGTGGTGGGATGGGCAGCAGGTTCATAAAGCCAAGCGAGAACGAAATGAGGGCGGCAAACGAAAGGAACGTGGCAGGGCCGGCAGCAGCAGCCTGTGAGGACATAACGCTAATGCCCACGATCGAAGAAGACTGACCGAGAATCTCCATCGTATGCTGCGGCTGGAGCAGGCGCATCACGCCCTCCGCTGTCTGCACGACATAGGAGAACGAAAGTCGAGCCGACGTGATGGGGTCTAAACGGACCACCTGCGTAGAGGCATACACACCTAGGCGCTCGTCCTCTTTGAGCGCAACCGCGGTCGAATGCTGCTTGCCGTCACGCTCGTACTCGATGGCGATATCGTCCTTACCGGCAGCCTTACCGATGGCATCGTAAACGTCCATCCAGGTAGAGCACGATACTCCGTCAACCGAAAGGATCGCGTCGCCGCCCTCGATACCCGCCTTGGCGGCAATAGACCCCTCGTCAACCTGACCGATCACGTTGGTATCCATCGGCACGGTGACACCCGCAATAGAGTAGATGCTCATAAGCAGCAAAAAGCCCGTCAGGATATTGACGAGAATGCCCGCGAGCAGCATAAAGGCGCGCTTGAGAAAACCCTGGCCCAGATAGGTATGCGAACGCTCTTGCGCAAGGAACTCGGCCTCGCCGCACGGCAGCTCCCACACATCGCCCTCGGCAGTTGAATGTTCGCGATCGAAACGGCGACCGTCAAAGGTGGTGTAACCCGCCGCGTCTCGCGGCAGCGTCTGATACTTGGTGGGATAGTAGCTCGGCGAGGGCTTCTCCCCCTCCTCATACCAAGGCGCGATAGAGCCCCAACCCAAGAGCAAGGCGCATGCCTCGAGCACATCCTCCTCGGATAGCTCGAGCTCGGCGGCAAGGTCGGCCACGGTCACGCGACCATGACGATAGATAGCCGCGAGCACGCGATCGGCGCACGAGACGTCGGTCGGATCCATACCGCAGATGGCAGCGTAGCCACCCAGCAGCAGCGGGGTCACGCCAAACTTGGTTCCAATGCGACGTGACGTGTAATGGATGTCAAAGCGACACGGTAGGCCCAAAAAGAACTCGGTCACACGGACGCCGCAGGCACGCGCGGCCAAAAAGTGGCCGCCCTCGTGCAAAAACACGAGGACGGAAAGCATCAGCAGGCCCCAAAAGACCGATGAGAGAACGCTCAGAACAGTATCCATAAAACGAAAAAGCAATCCTTATGGGTTAGGAACGGGTTGCGGCGAGCACCTGCGCAGCCTTTTCACGCGCCCACGCATCGATGTCGCGAAGCTGCTCAAACGAATCGACCGCCTGCATATCGTGGGCATCCATGCAGGATTCCACAATGCGATCGATATCGGTAAAGTTGCAGCCATCGTGCAGGAAGGCATCGACGGCGACCTCGTTGGCGGCATTGAGCACGCACGGCATGGTACCACCCGTCTTGCCGGCACGCTCGGCCAGCGCCAGACAGCGGAAGGTATCCATGTCGGCAGCATCAAACGTGAGCTGCCCCAGCTCGCGGAAATCGATACGAGGCGCCGGGGTATCCCAACGCTCGGGATACGAGAACGCGAACTGGATGGGAATACGCATGTCGGAAGCACCGAGATGCGCCATCACGGAGCCGTCGGCAAACTCGACCATAGAGTGAATCTTGGACTGACGCTGCACGACCACGTTAATGAAATCGAGGTCGCAGTTAAACAGATGCATGGCCTCAATGCGCTCTAGGCCCTTGTTCATGAGGGTGGCGGAGTCGATGGTGATCTTGGCACCCATGGCCCACGTGGGATGTGCGAGGGCATCGGCACGCGTCACGCGATTGAGCTCGTCGCGCGTACGGCCAAAGAACGGACCGCCCGAGCAGGTAAGCCAAATACAATGAGCCTCGCGTGGGTCCTCCCCCAGATAGCACTGGTAGATGGCGGAGTGCTCAGAGTCGACTGGAATAAGCTGGCCCGGTTGTGCCAACGGCATAAGCAAGTCGCCACCGACGACGAGGGACTCCTTGTTGGCAAGGGCAAGGCGCTTATTAGAGGTCAAGGCCGCATGGCTCGCCTCGAGACCGGCGGCGCCCACAATAGCAACGAGCACGCAGTCGACATCGTCGCGACGCGCGAGCTCGCAAACCGCCTGCGCGCCAACGCCGAGCTTCGTTCCCTCGGGCAACTCCTGCAGCACGGCGTCATCGCCGTGAGCGACATCGGCCACGGCAACCGCCGGAACCGAGAACTCGCGGGCAGCGGCAACGAGCTCAGAGGTGCTGGAATTAACGGACAGCGCCGTCACCTGCAGGCGATCAGCATGCTGACGGCACACATCGAGTGCCTGGGTGCCGATAGAGCCCGTACAACCCAGGATGGCAACACGGAGGCGTCCATCGGGGCCATACGTCGTCTGGAATGACATTACAGCACGCCTCCGATCATCAAAAGCAGCTGAGCGGTAATGCAGCCAAAGATAAGCGAGTCGCTACGGTCGAGCATGCCGCCATGGCCCGGGATAAGGTTGCCGGAATCCTTGACGCCCACGCCACGCTTGATGCGCGACTCGATAAGGTCGCCGATAACGCCCAAAATGGACACGACCACGCCGCACAGCAGCGCATAGGGCAGGCTGAGCTTGTAGAAGTGCGTCGCCCACAGAATGAGCCAAATCAAAACCGAGCCCAGGATGCCGCCGACAAAACCCTCCCAGCTCTTTTTGGGAGAGATCTTGGGAACCATCTTGTGCTTGCCGATACGGCTGCCCACAATGTAGGCAAACGAATCGGAGACCCAAAGGGACGCGCAAACGCCCACTGAAAGCAGGGCGCCGGCAAAACCGGGCACGGCATCGCGCAGCAGCACGATAGCCGACAGCATAAAGCCAGTGTAGATGGGACCCATGAGCGTCACGGCCACATCAGAGATGCGGGTACGCGGCGACCAGACATACCAAATGCCCACAGCGAGCATCAGGGCAAAAAGCAGGGCATTCAGCAACATCGAATCGCCCAACGCCGACAGCGGAAAAAGTACGGCGGCAGCGATACCCATGCGCTCGTTAGCCATCTTGCCATCGAGTCTTGTCATACGGAAAAACTCATAGCAGCACAGACCGCTCATGACGGAAACAAAGATGGCCGTGGGCACGATACCCAAAACCAGGCACAGGATAAAGACAACGGCGTAGACGATACCGGCGGCGGCACGGGTAATAAAGCCCGCCAGCCACGAACCGCTGCCGCTCTTCGCTGCAGGCGCTCCCACAGTGGTAGCTTTGCGCGCAGGCGTCTTGGGAGCAGATGCCTTGGGACGATCGGACACGATTAAGCCTCCTCAGTCTTGCTCAGTCCACCAAACCTACGGTCACGGCCCTGATAGGCCAAAATGGCGTCGACAAGGCCCCAACGATCAAAGTCAGGCCAATAGGTATCGGTGACATAGAACTCGGAATAAGCCACCTGCCACAGCAGATAGTTCGAAAGGCGCAGCTCACCAGAGGTGCGAATCACAAGCTCAGGATCGGGAAGACCGGCGGTATAGAGGTGGGAGGCCACCATGTCGTCATCAATTGCGCCAGGATCGATCTTACCGGCAGCAGCGTCGAGTGCGATCTGACGGACAGCGCGGGTAATCTCGGAACGCGCGCCGTAGTTGACAGCAAGCGCCAGCGTCATACCGGTGTGATCGGCGCACTCGGCAAGACCGCGTTCAAAAACGTCGCGGGTCTTCTTGGGCAGCGCGGAAATGTCACCCAAAAAGACAACGCGCACGTTTTCGCGCTTCAGAAGCGGCAGCTCGTCGATAAACGTCTTGGCAAACAGGTGCATCAAGACGTTGACCTCGTGCTGCGGACGGTTCCAGTTTTCGGTAGAAAACGCATAGGCCGAAAGCACGTCGACGCCCAGACGCACGCAGGCGGTAATAATCTCGCGAAGGGAGACGATACCCGCCTTGTGGCCCTCAGTGCGCGCAAGACCGCGCGACGTAGCCCAACGACCGTTACCGTCCATGATGCACGAGATATGGTGCGGAATGTTATTGAGGTCAAGGTCGGAAAAACCGACGCCCGCAGGGGCGTCGGCAAAGTACTCGACCAGTTTATGCTCGTCGTATTGCACCTTAGATCTCCATGACCTCGGCTTCTTTTTCCTTCAGAAGCTCCTCGACCTTGGCGACATACTCATCGGTGTGCTTCTGGACCTTAGCCTGCTCGCGACGGACATCGTCCTCGGTGAGCTCCTCATCGCGCTCGAGCTTGTTGTTGAAGTCGCGACGGATGTTACGGATAGACACCTTGGCCTGCTCGGCGTACTCGCGGCACTCCTTGACGAGCTCGCGACGGCGCTCCTCGGTGGGAGCCGGGAACGGCAGACGAACGACGGTGCCATCGGAGTTGGGGGTGATACCCAGATCGGAAGCGCCGATGGCCTTGACGATAGCGTTGATGAGTGCCTTGTCCCACGGCTCGATGAGCAGCATGTGGGCCTCGGGGGTCTTGACGGCGGCAACCTGCGTGACCGGCGTGGGAACACCGTAATAATCGACGGTGATGTCGGACAGAATGTTGGCATTGGCGCGGCCGGTACGGACCTTGGAGAAGTTATGCTTGAGGGACTCGAGCGACTTGTCCATATGGGCGGTGATGTTCTCTGCCATGCTTAATCCTCCTGATAGACGAGCGTGCCGACGGGCTCACCCGCGAGCGCGCGCTTGACGGTGTCCTCGCCATCGATGTTGAGGACCAAAATCGGCATACGGTTGTCCTGGCACAGTGCCGTAGCCGTGGAATCCATAACCTGCAGACCGCGGACGAGAACCTCGTGATAGGTAATCTTGTCAAAACGGACGGCATCAGCGCACTTGACGGGATCCTTATCGTAGATGCCGTCAACCTTGGTGGCTTTAATCAGAATCTCGGCGCCGATCTCGCACGCACGAAGAGCCGCGGCGGTGTCGGTCGTAAAGTACGGATTGCCCGAACCGGCGGCAAAAATAACGACGTTGCCCTTGGAAAGGTGGTTGATGGCGCGACGGCGAATATAGGGCTCGCAGATCTCGTTCATCTGGATAGCGCTCATCACGCGGCAGGAAACATCGTTATGCTCGAAGGCATCCTGCAGGGCGAGCGCGTTCATAACGGTTGCCAGCATGCCCATGTAGTCGGCCTGAGCACGCTCCATGCCACCGGCAGCGCCTGCCATGCCGCGGAAAATATTACCGCCGCCGACAACGACGCCGACCTCATGGCCAACGGCGAGCAGCTCCTTGACCTGCTTGGCAAGATGGTCGGTAACCTTGGGGTCGATGCCATATTGGCCGTCGCCCATCAGCGCTTCGCCGGAAAGCTTAAGAAGCACGCGTTTATATCGGATGTCGGACAAAGCGATCCTCCTTTAGATTGAACTCTCAACATTCTATCAAAGGCTCTAAGAAGAGCCATGAAAAAGCAGGCTGTGAGTAAAACCCACAGCCTGCTCATTACCAGCTACAAGAGCTTATTTACTCGCCACGGACCAGACGGTCAAAGGCAACGACGGTAATGGTGTCGCCGAGCTCCTTGGAGACCTGCTCAGCGTACTTCTTGATGGTGAGGGAGCTGTCCTTGATGAACTCCTGCTCGGTGAGCACGGACTGCTTGTAGAACTTCTCCAGACGGCCGACAGCCATCTTCTCCTGGATAGCCTCGGGCTTACCGGACTCGGCAGCCTGAGCCATGTAGATCTGCTTCTCGTGCTCGACGGTCTCGGCCGGAACCTGATCGCGGGTAGCGCAGATCGGGGCGACGGCGGCAACCTGAAGGGCAACGTCGTGAGCGAAGGTCTTGAAGGATTCAGCCTGAGCGGTCTCAGCCTTCTCGAAGGCGAACTCGACGAGGACGCCGATCTTACCACCCATGTGGATGTAAGAAGCTAGCGCGCCGTTCTCAGCCTTGCGGGCAGCGAAGCGGGAGATCTTCATGTTCTCGCCCATGATGTGAATCATCTCGGTGAGCTCGGAGGAAACGGTCTCCTCGCCCATCGGCTTCTCGAGCAGAGCGTCGACGTCAGCAGGCTCGGTGGTAGCGACAACCTCAGCGACCTTGGAAGCAAAGCCGGTGAACTTGGCGTTGGAGCCAACGAAGTCGGTCTCGCAGGAGAGCTCGAGCAGAGCGCCGGTCTTGCCATCCTCGGAGACGAACGCGGCGACAGCGCCCTCGTTGGTCTCACGGCCAGCCTTCTTGGCAGCCTTGGCAAGGCCGTTCTTACGCAGAACGTCGACAGCGGCGTCCATGTCGCCGTCAGCCTCGACGAGAGCCTTCTTGCACTCCATCATCGGGGAGTCGGTCATCTCGCGGAGCTGCTTGACCATAGCGGCGGTAATCTGGGCCATTGTGGTTCCTTTCAAAGAGATGAAAAAGAATTAACTAAGACTGATTTACTCGGCCTTGGGCTCAGCGGCCATCTCGGCCTCGGAGACCTGCTCCTTGCCGGAGCCAGCGAGGCAGGCGTCAGCCATGAGCTCGCACATAAGGGTGACAGCGGAGATAGCGTCATCGTTGCAGGGGATGCCGTACTCGACCTCGTCGGGATCGGAGTTGGTGTCGATCAGAGCGACGACGGGGATGTTCAGGCGCTGAGCCTCCTTGATGGCGTTCTCCTCGCGCTTGGTGTCGATGACGAAGAGAGCCTGGGGCAGACCCTTCATGTCGCGGGCGCCACCGAGGTTGGTCTGGAGCTTGGTGAGCTCCTTGCCGAGAACAGCCTGCTCCTTCTTGGGCAGAACAGCCATGCGGCCGTCCTCGACCATGGCCTCGAGCTCCTCCATGCGGTTGATGCGGGAGCGGATGGTGACGAAGTTGGTCAGCATACCGCCGAGCCAACGCTGGTTGATGTAAGGCATGTTGGCGCGCTCAGCAGCGTTCTTGACGGCCTCCTGAGCCTGCTTCTTGGTGCCGACGAACAGCACGTTGCCGCCCTTAGCGACGTTCTTGACGAAGGTATAAGCCTGGTCGGCGTCGAGGATGGTCTGCTTGAGGTCGAGGATGTAGATGCCGTTGCGCTCACCAAAGATGAACGGCTTCATCTTGGGGTTCCAGCGACGGGTCTGGTGACCGAAGTGGCAGCCGGCCTCGAGCAGGGTGCGGATATTAATCTTGGTAGCCATGTTAAACCTCCTGTGGTTTGCCTCCGCGCGGGGTCATCCTCCAAAACCAACCCGGACATGTGCTACCAAAGCCCGGGCACCACGGTATGAAGTAGCCGCGCGTGCGTGATAAAAACATGTTGCCGTGAAGCAACCCGATGAATGATAGCAGGAATGCATCTTCCTGCCAACCCGCAATCAAAACCACACACCTGAGTGCGGCGCGGGACGTCCCAGCCACTATTCGCCGCGGGGATGGGCTTGAGCCACGGCACGTTTGAGCCGATCGGGCGTGAGATGTGTGTAGATTTGCGTCGTGGACAGGCTCGCATGACCTAGCAGCTCTTGAACCGAGCGCAGGTCCGCACCGCCCTCGAGCAAGTCGGTCGCAAAGGTATGGCGCATCGCATGCGGGGCGATGTCGGCCGGAATGCCGGCGAGCGTCGCCAGCGTATGGAACCGCCGCCGGAGCATGGCGGCGCTCATGCGATTGCCACGCGCCGATATAAGCAGCGGATGCGGCCCAGTAGCGAGGTCGCGGCGCTTTGCCTGAGCGAGCAACTCCGGCCTCCCCTCCTCAATATAGAGATGCGTCACCTCGAGCGCACGACGATACAGAGGGACGATACGCTCCTTGCTCCCCTTGCCCCAAAGTCGCAGCGTTCGCTCGGACCAACCAATAGACTCCACGTTGAGCGCCGCGAGCTCCGAGATTCGCGCGCCGGAGGCATAGAGCAACTCAAGCATCGCCGCATCGCGCAGTCCCGCGGGCGTCGAGGTATCAGGCGTCTTGAGCAGCGCCTCAACCTGCTGGGTCGTAAGGACGCCCGGCAGGTCACGCGGCAGCTTGGGCGATGCGATCGCCGAGACCGCATCGCCCTCGACAATCCCCTCGGCAGCCATCCAGCGATAGAGAGATCGGATAGCCGACAGGTGCGCCGCAAGCGTTCGGGGAGCCACCTGCTCACGCGAAAGCCCGGCAAGATAGCGACGAATGGTGCGCACGTCGGCAGCGAAAGCATCAATATCCTCGCGCTCGCACCAAGCAGCAAAGCGCTCCAGCCTCGAGCCATAGGCCGTCACCGTGTTGGGAGAAAGCCCCTCAACGCGTGCGATATAGGCGATAAAAGAGTCGACGGTGTCGTACAGGTCAAAGGCTATGACCGGTCGCCTCCAAACAAGTCGGAACGCGTGGCCAAGTAGGCATCGAGGGCCTCGAGCGCACGGTCCGCATAGGCCTGGTAGCGGTCGCGCTTGCTGCGGCGCTTACCATCCTCGAGTGGCGGTACCAGGCCAAAGTTGACATGCATGGGCTGGTAGCCCACGGTGGCAGGATCGGTCGCATAGCCCACGAGCGCACCCAGGGCGCCCACGCGAGGAAGCTCCACAGAAGCCGCACCGATAGCCTCGGCATAGGTGTTAAGCGCTGCAAGCAGACCGGTCGCTACAGCTTCCATGTACCCCTCGGTGCCGGTGATCTGACCGGCCAGGCGCACGCCGGTACCTGGCACGGCAAAGGTGCCATCGAGCACGTGCGGCGCATCGACAAAGGTGTTGCGGTGCATGACGCCGTAGCGGAAGAACTCAGCATTCTCCAGGCCCGGGACCATATGGAAGACGCGCTTCTGCTCGCCAAAGGTCAGGTTGGTCTGGAAACCCACCAGGTTATAGGCGGTCTTCTCCTTGTTCTCGGCACGCAGCTGAATCGCCGCCCAGGGGCGACGTCCGGTACGCGGGTCGGTGAGGCCGACGGGCTTCATGGCGCCAAAGCGAATGGCGTCCTTACCGGTGCGCGCAACTTCCTCGGCAGGCTGACAGGCCTGGAACAGATCGCCGCCCTCAAAGTCCTTGAGCACCACGCGGTCAGCCGTGGTAAGCGCCTCGATAAAGGCCTCGTACTCCTCCTTGTTGAGCGGAGCGTTGAGATAGTCGCCGCTCCCCTGCTCCTCGTAGCGCGATTGCGAGAACAGCACGTCCATATCGAGCGTGGAGGCATCGACGATCGGCGCCGCCGCATCAAAGAAAGCCAGGGCATCGCCACCGACGAGCTTCATAACCTCTTCACTCAGCGCCGGTGAACACAGCGGGCCCGCGGCAATGACCACGTGACCCTCGGGAATCTGCGTGACCTCGCCGTGAATGATCTCGATATTGGGTCGGGCGGCAACCTCGGCCTCGACAAGCTCGGAAAACTTGACGCGGTCGACCGCCAGGGCGCCACCGGCGGGAACAGCCGCGCGATGGGCGCAATCGAGCAGGACTGAACCCATGCGCTCAAGCTCGGCCTTCAGCAAACCAGCCGCGGAATCCGGACGGGTCGACTTAAATGAATTGGAGCAGACGAGCTCTGCCAGGTGATCGGTATGGTGGGCCGGAGAGCTCACCTGGGGGCGCATCTCGCACAGCTTTACGGCAAACCCGCGGTCTGCCAGCTGGATCGCGCATTCCGAACCCGCCAGACCGCCACCGATAACCGTCACCTGATCGAACTGCATCTGCAAACACCTTTCTAATTGACACGTTTTCCATTGTGACCGAAGGGCGTCTGGGCGTGAAGGGCAAACTTGGAGGGCGCATACCTTCCATCCATCATGCGCTCGATAAGGCCCTCGAGTTCAAGCGAACCCAAGAGTTTGAGTACGCCGACAGCGTCGAGCGAGACGAGCGCCGCGATGTCGTCGACCTTGAGCGGAGAGGCGATGAGCGCATGCATCACAGCCTGCTGTGTTGGATCCAGGTCGGCAATGCCGGGAGCATCGGGGCGCGAGTAGCGCAGGGTGCCGTAGATGCGTGAGATAGCCATCTCGATAGACTCCTCGTCGATAATACAGCAGGCACCGTTCGCAATGAGGTAATTCGTGCCACGCGACTCGGGCGATAGGATCGATCCCGGCACGGCAAGCAGCTCGCGCCCCAGGTCCATGGCGGCCTCGGAGGTAGAAAACGTCCCGGAAGGCATACCCGCCTCGGATACAAAGAGGGCTTGCGACAGGGCCGCGATCACGCGATTGCGGCGCGGAAAGGCAAACTTGCGCGGACCCATGCCCCACGGAGAGATCGACACGACCGCGCCACCCGTATCGAGCGTGCGTGTAATAAGCCCCGCGCTCGAACGCGGGTAGACCACGTCGGCGCCCGTCCCCAGCACCACGACGTGTTTGCCGCCGGCGTTGACCGCAGCCCAACCCGAGGCTTGGTCACAACCGACCGCGCCGCCCGAAACTACCGTCACTCCCGCCTCGACCGCAACCTTTGCCGCAAGCTCTGCCACGGCAAGACCATACGGCGAGGCCTTGCGCGCGCCGATGATGGAGAGCGCGGGTGTCGAAAGCACCTCGGGGTTGCCGCGCACATAAAGCGTCTGGGGTATATCAGAAAGCTCCAAAACGGTCTCGGGATACAACGCATCACCTGGATGCAGCTCAAAGGTCCCCTCGGCCATCATTGGTCCCTCCTTCCCTGGTACATCGCCGCCTCGAGCACGTGGTCCTGCGTCACTTGATCGCTCTCGGCGACATCTGCGATCGTACGCGCAATGCGAACCAGGCGCACGATGCCACGCCCTGTGAGATGTGTGCGTTTGGACAGGCCGAGTACGCATTTCTCGGCAGCATCATCAAGCTCAAAGGTCGAAACGACGCCGTCAATGGACCGCGTCTCGTCATCCTCGGCCTCAGCATCCGCATCGTCCATACGGGATTCGCGCCAAGCGCGAAAAGCGCGACCGCGCACAACGTAGTCACGTAACTCAGCCGACGACATACCCTCCGCACCCTCGATAATCACTTGGGGGTCGGGACGGGTCACATCGATCATCATGTCGATACGGTCGGCCAAAGGACCGCGCAGTTTAGACCGATAGCGCTCGACCATCGCCGCCGAACAGCGACACGGCACCTCGCGATCGCCCAAAAAGCCGCAGGGGCAGGGATTGCTCGCAGCCAGCAGCTGAAAGCGCGACGGGAAGGTAAAAGCCCCGTCGACGCGTACGATCCTCACGTAGCCGCGCTCGATGGGCTGACGCAGCGTCTGCAGCACGCCAGTGGGAAACTCGGCAAGCTCATCCAAAAAGAGCACGCCGCCATGAGCAAGGCTGATCTCACCCGGGTGCACCGGGCGCCCGCCGCCAATGAGGCCAGCCGTTGAAATACTGTGGTGGGGACTGCGGAAGGGCCGGTGCCCCGCCAACAAGCCATCGATGTTCTCGCCCAAAACCGAATGGATGCACAGCGCCTCCTGTTGATCCTCAACGGAAAGCTCGGGCAGGATACCGGTCATACGGCGCGCGAGCATCGTCTTGCCCGATCCCGGGGACCCAATCATGAGCAAGCCGAGTTCTCCTGCCGCCGCAAGCGCCATGCCGCGCTTGGCGACCTCCTGCCCCAACACGTCGGCATAGTCGAGCTCTGGCTCAAAGGTCGCCTCGACGCCCTCGGAATCCAAGTAGTGCCGGGCGGCATCGCCCATACCATGAGCAAGCTGAGACAGATGGTCGATAAAGCCGCAATCCACGCCCGCGAGTGGCACATGCTGGTCGGACCTGCCGGCGATAAAAGACAGCCCCATGTCGCGAGCCAATAGCTGAAACGCTACCTCGCCCTTGACAGGAAGCACCGTACCGTCCAAGCCAAGCTCACCAGCGATAAGACAACAATCGAGGTTGTCGCGGGGAATCTGACCATCGGCCGCTAGAACAGCGATGGCGATGGGCAGATCAAAACCACTTCCGGTCTTGCGAATATCGCCGGGCGCCAGATTGACCGTAATGCCCGAGCGTGGGATCTCGAACCCGGCGGAGCGCATCGCGCAGCGAATACGACCACGTGACTCCATCACCTCCATACTCGGGATGCCGAGCATCTGGATGCCCGGGATGCCACCGGCAAGCGAGACCTCGACCGTGACGTGAATCGCCTCGACGCCGCGGATGCAGGCCGCGTGAACGGCAAACGTCTCGAACGCCATCACGACACCTGCCAATCGAACGCGTTGTACTGGTGCTCGATCTCGGCGATATGCCCGCCGCGAATGGTGACGCCCACGGCATCGAAGCGAATCGCCTTGAGCGGATAATGCTCCATGAGATAGCAGCTTGCGATGCGGCGGTAGCGGCGTTGCTTTTGGGCATCCACGGCCTCCTCGGGAAAGACCCGCGTGGTGCAATCCAGGGCGACGCGTCTCGTCTTGACCTCGGCCATCACAACGACATCGTCGAGCTCATCGAGCAGCACCAGGTCGGCCTCGCCCTCGGTGCAACGATAGCCCTGCTCCAGCAAGGTGTAGCCGCGCTCGTTAAAGTAGTCGATTGCGATAAGCTCGCCCAGCATGCCCAGCTCGCGAGGACTGAGTCCCTTGATAAACTCGGGCGTCATCGCCCCGCAGTCGAGCTCGCCGTTTTCCCAACGCTCCTTAAGCTGCTGCGTCTTGCTCTTTTTGCTTGCGGCACTCATGGGGTCTCCTTTCCCGCACGCTGCAGTGCCCCGATGATGAGGGCACCTTTCATGCGGGTAAGTACCGGAAGCAAACCAAAAGCTGACCAAATTCCGACAAAAAACGGGGCGTACGCAGCAATGCTGTTGCATACGGCCCGCTACCAGCGGGTTTATAAATCCCCAGAGGTCCCTGTCTCCACAATTGACCTAGAAAAGGCGCTCAGTCTGCAGAAAGTTTCCGCAAAAGCTCACACGATGCAGCGGAGAAAGACCATGTTTGCGAATGGCCTCGATGTGCTCGGGGCTCGCATAGCCCTTCGATTCGGCCAGATGGTACTCGGGATACTCGGCATCGTACTCGACCATCATCTCGTCACGTGTCACCTTGGCCATGATGGACGCCGCGGCGATGCAGGCGATTTTGGCATCGCCCTTCACCACGTCGCGCTCGTTGGGAACGGCGCCCAAGGGGTTACCGTCCATAAGCACGCAATCGGGCTCGAGCCCCGTATCGGCCACGGCGCCCGCGACGGCAGCGCGGATGGCGCGGGCCATGCCCATATCATCGATATCCGCAGGCGCGATATGGCAAAAACCGATTGCCGTCGCCACCTCGGCAATCTTCACTGAGAGCAACTCGCGGCGCGCGGGCGTGAGCTTTTTGGAATCGTTGATACCCCAGACGCGCGGCTCCATAGGAAGACAGACGGCGCATACCGTCAAAGGACCGGCCACCGATCCGCGACCCACCTCGTCGACACCAACGACCACCCCATCGCCGCCAAGCTCATGCATAAGCTCGTACATATCATTGACGCGCTCGCGCTCGGCAAGTTCCTTGGCATGGCGCTTAAGAGCACGCTCGCAAGCCTTGATCACCTGCTGGCGCGGGTCCTCGCGATAATGCTCCACGAGGGCGGGGATCTCCTCAAACGTTGCGCTCGCCAGCTCTCCGGCAACCTGCGATGCCGAAACCGAGCTCGTCATATTGGCCATACCAGGCCCTCCTTGCATGCAAATCAGATAAAAAGAAGGGCCACCCGAAGGTGACCCTTGTGTCCAAACGAGTGGACAGACGCTGCGATCTTCTTAGCGCTTCTCGGGGATGCGAGCAGCCTTACCCACCTTGTCGCGGAGGTAGTACAGCTTGGCGCGACGGACGCGACCATGACGAACGACCTCGAGCTTGGCGATCTTGGGGCTGTGAAGCGGGAAGGTACGCTCAACACCGACACCGAAGGACATCTTGCGGACGGTGAAGGTCTCGCGGGCACCGGCGCCGGCCATGCGGATGACGTCGCCCTGGAAGACCTGGATGCGCTCGCGGTCGCCTTCCTTAATGCGGTAGTGAACCTTGACGTTGTCGGCGACGCGAACCTGAGGAATGTCCTCGCGGATCTGCTGACGCTCGATTGCGCGGATGTAATCCATGTGCAATTCCTTACTCTTCTAGAGGTGCCGTACCACCTTGGCCGGCACGTAGTTGAACAAACGTATTGAAGTATACACGCGCGGGTTTCTGCTGCAAGAACAATTTTTAACGCAGACAAAAAGACAAAACCCGCACATGATAACCGCCCGTCTCACGAATGAAACGGGCGGCATGAAGGGGGCTACGCTAGGCGTCTAAACCCAAAACGTTAGGCGGAACGCTTAGCCTCGAGCTTGGCCTGAGCGGCAGCCAGGCGTGCGAGGGGCACGCGGTAGGGCGAACAGGACACATAGTCCACGTCGGCCACGTTAAACAGGCCCTTGATGGACTTGGGATCGCCGCCGTGCTCACCGCACACGCCAAAGTGCATGTCGGGGTTGGTGGCGCGGCCCTTCTCGACAGCCATGCGCACCAGCTCGAGTACTGCCGTATCGATGGTCTCGAAGGGGTTGTCCTTTAAGATCTTCTTGTGCATGTACAGCGGGATGAACTTGGCCTCGGCATCGTCGCGAGAGAAGCCGAAGGTCGTCTGGGTAAGGTCGTTGGTGCCAAAGCAGAAGAAGTCGGCGTGATGGGCGATCTCGTCAGCGACCATGCACGCGCGTGGCAGCTCGAGCATAGTACCCACGGGAATGTTGAGCTCAACGCCCTCTTCGTCGGAAACCTCTACGATCACGCGCTCGATAACCTCGCGGGTCTGGACATGCTCGGCCGTGATGGAAACGAGCGGAACCATGATCTCGGGGCGCGGGTCGACGCCTTCCTTGATAAGGCGGGCAGCAGCCGTGGCGACGGCGCGGACCTGCATGAGCGGCAGATCGCCAAAGACGACGGACAGGCGCACGCCGCGCAGGCCGAGCATCGGGTTGGACTCAACCATGCCGTCAATACGGCGCAGGCGGGCGCGCAGGGCTGCAAGCTCTTCCTCGCTGGCGCCGGCGGCTTCCTTCTTGGTGATGGCGACCTCGAGCTCGCGAGGATTATCCAGGAACTCATGAAGCGGCGGATCGAGCAGGCGGACGACCACATCGCGACCGGACATGGTCTTGAACATCGCCAGGAAGTCCTCGGTCTGAACCTTGAGCAGGTCGGCCAGGGCCTGCTGCTTCACGGCCTCATCGTCAGACAGGATAAAGCTCTGGATGATGTTCTTGCGGTCGCCCAGGAACATGTGCTCGGTGCGGCACAGGCCGATGGCCTCGGCGCCAAACTCGAGCGCAAGCTCGGCATCCTCGGGATTGTCGGCGTTGACGCGCACATGGTTGGCATGGCCACAGGTCTCGTCCAGGCGAATCTCGTCGGCCCAGGACAGGATGGTATCCAGATCACCGGTGAGCTCGGCGGAGACCAGGTCAACGGCGCCGTCGACGACGATACCCTGGGTGCCGTCGATGGAGATGACATCGCCCTCGCGCAGCACGCGGTCACTGCCCTCGATACGCACGACCTTCTCAGCAGCGTCGATGTGGAAGCGCTCAACGCCGCAGACGCAGGGCGTACCCATGCCGCGGGCGATAACGGCGGCATGGCTCGTCTTGCCACCGTGGCTGGTCAGGATGCCCTCGGCGGCGACCATGCCCTTCAGGTCATCGGGGTTGGTCTCCCAACGAACCAGAATGACCTTGTGACCCTCGTTGGCGCGCGCGGCGGCGTCATCGCTCGAGAACACGACCTCGCCCACGGCGGCACCGGGGCTGGCGTTAAGACCGCTGGCCAGCGCCTCGTACTTCTTGGAGGCGTCAAACTGCGGGTGCAGAAGCTGGTCGAGCTGCGCGGTATCGATGCGGCTCACGGCCTCTTCGCGGGTGATCAGGCCTTCCTCGACCATTTCGATGGCGATGCGCAGGGCGGCGGTGGCGGTGCGCTTGCCAACGCGGGTCTGGAGCATCCAGAGCTTGCCCTGCTCGATGGTGAACTCGATATCGCACATATCGCGATAGTGATCCTCGAGCGTCAGGAAGACACGCTCGAGCTCCTCACCTGCGGACTCGAGGCCCGGGGTGATCTTGAGGTCGGCGATGGGCTCGGTGTTGCGGATGCCGGCGACGACGTCCTCGCCCTGGGCGTTAACCAGAAAATCGCCGTAGAACTCCTTAGTGCCATCGGCCGGGTTGCGCGTAAAGGCGACACCGGTCGCCGAGGTCTCGCCCTTGTTGCCAAAGGCCATGGCCTGGACGTTGACGGCGGTGCCAAGGTCATCGGAAATGCCGTGCTGCTTGCGGTAGATGCAGGCGCGCTCGTTCATCCAGCTGCCAAAGACGGCTTGGATAGCAAGGCGCAGCTGAAGCTCCGGATCGTGCGGGAAGACGGACTTGCCGTTGGCGACCTCGAGCTCGGGGTACAGGGCGGCCTCGACGTTGTCGGAGAAAATGCCCTTGAACGTCTCGACGAGCTCCTGCAGGTCCTCAGCCGAAAGCTCGGAGTCGACGCGAACGCCGGCGACCAGGCGGGCCTGGGTCAGGGCATTCTCGAACAAGTCGGCATCGACACCCATGACGACGTTGGAGAACATCTGGATAAAGCGACGATAGCTATCCCAGGCAAAGCGCGGGTTCTGCGTCTGGGCGATAAGGCCTTGGACGGAGTCGTCATTGAGGCCCAGGTTGAGGACCGTGTCCATCATGCCGGGCATGGAGAACGGAGCGCCCGAGCGCACCGACACGAGCAGCGGATCGGAGGCGTCGCCGAGCTTCTTGCCGCAGCGGGCCTCGAGGTCCGCCTCGGATGCAACGATCTCGTCGAGCGCGCCCACGGGCCACACGTTGCCGGCACCAGAGTACTCGACGCAGGTCTGGCAGGTAATGGTAAAGCCACCGGGAACCGGCAGGCCGATGCGGCTCATCTCGGCAAGATTAGCGCCTTTGCCGCCAAGCACGAAGTTCATGGACTTGTCACCCTCGGTGACACAAGTGCCCTGGGCATCGGTTCCAAAACGGTAAACCCTCTTGCAATCGCTCACGATACTTCCCCTTCCATGCGCTCTCGCGCGCGACCGTGGTAACGAATCGACCCGCCGGATGCGGGCCGTGAGGGAACTATACGGCGGGATTTGAACGGGCTTGAGCAGAGGATACGCGGTTTGGTAAACGTGCTAAAACTGGCGGTAAACGGTAGGTAAAGGTGGTTACCTTATGAAGATACCACTGTAAGAAAGTGCAGGTCAGATGCGATATTTTTGCTAAATCGCTTTATCAAAATGCTGCTACTATTAGGCTCGGCGGGCGGTTCGGCGGGCACGGGCTTCTTGGATTTCCTCCAAGTGGCTGATGATCTCGGCAGCGCTTTCCTCGATGGCCTTGCCGTCGGTACGCACCACAAAGCAGCCTAGGCGTTTCATGAGGGCACGAGCTTCCTCAAGCTCGCTGCGCACGCTCTCGGGCTCGGCATAGGAGCCGGCAACGGCACGAGCGTAGTCATCGCCCAAGCGGCTATCGCGAATTTCGGAAATCACATCGACGGTCGAAATCAGGCCGAACAGGCGCATCGGGTCGACCTCGTAAATCGACTTCGGCGGCTCCATGCCATGGGCCAACGGAACATTGGCAACCTTGTAGCCCTGATAAGCCAGATACATCGACAGCGGCGTCTTGGACGTGCGCGATACGCCCAGCAGCACGATATCGGCACCCGACAGATCGTCGCAACCGCGCCCGTCATCGTGCTCAACGAAATATTCCATGGCCTCGATACGATGGAAATAGCGGTCATCGGTCCTGTGAATCACGCCCGCGACGCCTTTGGGCGGCACACCGATGAGCGACGATAGCACGGCGAGCGTCGGACCGATCAGGTCGACCGAACGGATATGCAGCATGCCCAGGTAATCGAGCACGCGGGCGCGAAGCGCCGGATCGACAATGGTGTGAAACACGGCAATATCGCGATGGTCGGCATCGACGCGCGGGCCCACAAACGACTCCACCTGCTCCACCGAGGTCACCTTGGGCAGGCGCAACAAACGAAAAGCCCCTTCATCAAATTGCCCGGACGCCGCAAGCACCACCTCACAAGCGGTATCACCGAGCGAGTCGGAGATAACGATAACGGTGGGACGAGCGGTGACCGGGCAATCCATGCGGGGCTCCTTTTGCGCTTACGCGCAGGCTGGCTTACTTTTTACGAGCAAGCTCACCGATGTTGGCGATGCCGGAGAAAACGGCCTCGAAGCGGTTGAGCAGCTTAAGGCGATTATCGCGGAGCTGCTCGTCCTTGTCCATGACCATGACCTCGTCGAAGAAACGGTCGATGGGCGCGCGCAGGGCGGCGAGGGCGGCAAATGCGGCCGGATAATCCTCGGTAGCAAGGGCGGCATCGACAGCGGTCTGAGCAGCCTCGGAGGCGTCGGCGAGCGCAAGCTCGACCTCGCCCATCAGGCTGCGGTCGTACTCCGCACCCAGCTCGGGCTTGGAGATGTGCGCGGCGCGGGCATAGGCGGTAGCCAGGTTGTCGAACGTCTCGGCGTCGTTCTTGCGGGCCTCGTCGAGGGCGGCGCAGCGGGCGAAGAAGACAGACGGAGCGATGATGTGCACCGCGGAGACGGCGGCAACGGTATCGGCCGGGATCTTTTCGTCGCGGGCCATGCTCACCAGGCGGCCATGGAAGAAGTCACGAACCTGCTGGGCGACCTCGGCGGCGTCGAACTCAATGCCCTGCTCACTGTAGAGCTCGAGGGCGAAGTCGATGAGCGACGTGGGGTCGATCGGCAGGCGGTCGCGCAGGATGTTGATGATGCCGATAGCGGCACGACGCAGCGCGTAGGGGTCCGAAGAGCCGGTCGGGGGCTCGCCGATGGCAAAGATACCGGCGATGGTATCGAGCTTGTCGGCACAGGCCACGATGCAGCCAGCGGTGCCCTCGGGCAGCTCGTCACCGGCAAAGCGAGGACGATAGTGATCGCGAATAGCATGAGCGACCTCGTCGTTCTCCCCCATCGCGATGGCGTAGTAACCGCCCATCACGCCCTGCTGGCTCGTGAACTCGACGACGGCGTTAGACACCAGGTCGGCCTTGCACAGGTGCGCGGCGCGAGCAGCGTCGGCGGCCAGGTGGGCGCCCAGATGGGCCTCGCGAGCGATGGCAAGCGCGAGTTGCTCGATGCGCTCGGACTTGGCGAGCACGCTACCGAGCTTCTCCTGGAAGGCGACCTTGGCCAGACGCTCGCGGAACTCGTCGAGGGAGATCTTCAGGTCCTCCTCGTAGAAGAACTTGGCGTCGTCCAGACGGGCGCGCACGACGCGCTCGTTGCCGTCAATCACGCGCTCGGCATTCTCGGGCTTGCTGTTGGAAACGACCACGAACTCACGCGTGAGCTTGCCCTCGCCGTCATAGATCGGGAAGTAGCGCTGGTTGGTGAGCATGGACTCGCAGATAATCTCGTGCGGGACCTTGAGAAACTCCTCGTCGAAGGTACCGACGAGCACCGTCGGCCACTCGCAGAGGTTAATGACCTCCTCAAAGACCTTCTTGGGCGTATCGACATGGCAGCCGGGACGGGCAGCCTCGACCTCGGCGATACCGGCGAGGATGGCCTCACGACGACGCTCGGCAGAAAGCACACCGGCGTCCTCGAGCACCTGCTCGTAGACGGCGGGGCTGGCGACCACATGGTCACCGGGGCCAAGCACGCGATGACCACGCGTGGTGTTGCCGCTCGTCACGTCGGCAAACGACACGGGCACAACGTCCTCGCCCAGAAGGCAGCAGATCCAGCGGACCGGACGAACAAAGGTCGCATGCTCGTGACCCCAGCGCTGAGAGCGGTAGTTGGGCCACTGCAGGCCAGCGATAGTCTTCTCGCACAGGGCCGTCAGGATCGGGGTGGCCGGGGCGGAAGGGATGTTCTTCTCGGCAAAGACGTACTCACGGCCGTCGGTGTCCTCGCGACGGACCAGATCCTCGGCAGCCACACCGCACTTGCGGGCGAAGCCCTGGGCGGCCTTGGTGGCGTTACCGTCGGCATCGAAGGCGATGTTGGCCGCGGGGCCGCGCTTGACCTCGTGAACCTCGTCGGTCGCGGTGGCGACGTCAGCAACGAGCGCAGCCAGGCGGCGCGGGCTCGAGATCACACGGACCTCGCCGTGGGCCAGACCGGCCTCGTCGAGACCCTTGGCGATCATGGTGCCAAGCTGCTTGACGGCATTGTTCAGCGGTGCGGAGGGCATTTCTTCCGTACCGATCTCAAACAGGAAATCCTTAGCGTCTGCCATGGCTTACGCCACCTCGCCTTCCTGATCGGCATTCTCGTTGACTCCGGCGACCTCGGCCATGTAGGCCTCGCAGCACGCCTTGGCGACGGCGCGGACGCGCAGGATGTAGTTGGCACGCTCGACCGCGGACAGGGCGCCGCGAGCATCGAGCAGGTTGAAAGCGTGGCTGCACTTCATGACGCAGTCATATGCCGGCAGCGGCAGCTTGCGCTCCAGGCAGGAATGGCACTCGGCCTCGTAGTCGTCAAACTTCTGACGCATCATCTCGACGTTGGCGACCTCAAAGTTATAGGCACTGAACTCGCGCTCGTTCTCGAGGAACACGTCGCCATAGGTCATGGGCGTGCCGTCGGGCAGGTAGCTCCACACCAGGTCGTAGACCGAGTTAACGCCCTGGGCGTACATGGCGATACGCTCCAGGCCGTAGGTGATCTCGACGGGCACGGGGTCGACCTCGATGCCGCCCACCTGCTGGAAGTACGTAAACTGCGTGACCTCCATGCCGTTGAGCCAGACCTCCCAGCCAAGGCCCCAGGCGCCGAGCGTCGGGCTCTCCCAGTCGTCCTCGACAAAGCGGACGTCATGGTCGTTGGGGTCCAGACCGATAGCGGCAAGAGACCCCAGGTAAAGCTCCTGGGCGTTGACCGGTGAGGGCTTGATGAGCACCTGGAACTGATAGTAGTGCTGCATGCGGTTGGGGTTCTCGCCGTAGCGGCCGTCGGCGGGACGGCGGCAAGGCTGCGCATAGCAGGTGCGCCACTCGGCGGGACCGAGCGAGCGCAGCGTGGTCGCGGTATGGAAGGTACCGGCACCGACCTCGGAGTCATAGGGCTGCATAATGACGCAGCCCTGCTCGCCCCAGTACTGCTGGAGGCGCAGGATGATGTCTTGGAAGGAAAGCGATGAAGCGTTCATGCCTCTAATATCCCCTCGTCGAAACGATTACACGGTTAGGTACTGTACTATAGCGGTTTTTAGTCGATAGCGCCGATGCGGTTGAGCGGCCAGTAGCGAACGAGTGCCACAGCGATCAAATCAGAGCGATCGACGGGACCAAAGTAGCGTGAGTCGGCAGAGTTTTCGCGGTTGTCGCCCATCACCCACACGCACCCGTCGGGAACGGTGTAGGGATAGCTTACCTGAGTGCCGGGTGCTTGGACCGAAAGTGGCCAGCTCATGCCCGTCGTATAGTCCTCGTCGAGCGCTTGGCCGTCAACGACCACCTTGCCATCCTGCAGGTCGACCGTCTGGCCGGCCGTGGCAATAACACGCTTGACAAGAACATCATGCTCGGAGGTGCCATCGGGGTTGTGAAACACCACGATATCGCCCTGCTTGACGGGCTGACCGAGCTCGAGGCTCACCTTTTGTGCCAGGATCTGGTCGCCAATCTCGATCGTGTCCTCCATAGAGCCGGTGGGCACCACAAAGGGCTCGACCACAAAGGTGCGGATCAGGAAGGTGGCCACGAGCGCGATCGCGACGACCACGATCCACTCAAACGCACCCTTTAGCACGGAATGCTGCGAAGGAACCATTCTCACTCCTCGCTCTGCGAATACGACGCGTCCAGAATCTCTTGCGCGTATGCGCGCTCCTCGGGCGTAAGCCGTGCCGTCTCGATCAGATCGGGACGCCAGCGGCAGGTGCGCTCGATGGCGTTCTTGCGACGCCAGGCATCGACCTTGGCGTGATCGCCGCTCACAAGCACCGGCGGCACGCCCTCGCCGTTGAACTCGGCGGGGCGGGTGTACTGCGCATACTCGAGCAGTCCTCCGTCCTCGGCGGTCGAGAAGGACTCGTCGACGTTGCTCATCTCATCTCCCAGAGCGCCGGGGATGAGGCGAACAACAGCATCTGCCACGACCATGGCGGGGAGCTCGCCGCCCGTGAGCACATAGTCGCCGATCGACAGACGCTCATCGGCATACGCATACGCACGCTCGTCGACGCCCTCGTAGCGACTGCACACAAACAACAGGCGCTCACTTTTGAGCAGGCGCTCGGCCACATGCTGCGTAAAGGGCTCGCCACAGGGGGTGAAGAACACAACCGTGGGCTTGGGACCCTCTGCGCTAATGGCCTCGATGGCCTCTGCGATAGGCTCGACCTTCATGAGCATGCCCTGCCCGCCGCCGTACGGCTCGTCATCGACGGTACGATGGCGGTCGTGCGTCCAGTCGCGCAGGTTATACGCCTTAAAATCAAAAAGGCCGGCCTTGCGGGCGCGGCCCAAGATCGATGTGGACATGACGGGCTCAAACATCTCGGGAAAGACCGAAAGGGTCTCGATCAGCATGTTGTCCTCCCTACTTGTCCATATCGATCAGGCCGTCCATAACGTGGACGGAAATTGTTCCTGTGTCGGGAAGATCGAGCACGACCTGCTCGATCACGGGAATCAGTACCTCGCCGTACCGATCACCCTCGACAACCCAAACGTCGTTGGCGGGCGTCGACATGATCTCGACGATCGTGCCGAGCGAACCGAAACGCTCGTCGACCACCTCGCGACCCATCAGATCGGTATAGGCGGCGTCAAGCGAATCGAGCTCAAAGTCGTCACGATTTGCCAGCACGTAGCATCCCGTGATGCCCTCGGCGGCCGTCAAATCGTCAATGCCCTCAAACGAGACCAGATCGCCATCGCCCGTATCGGTGACGGATACGACCGTGCAAAAACGGTCGCGCTTGAGCGCCGGTGGCGTCAAGGCGACGCGCATACCCGGCGTCAATACAGAAGGAAGCCCCCGCAGCGGCTGCGCGAGGACCTCCCCCTTCCTTCCGTGCGGCTTGACCACACGGGCGATGTTTTTGTACTGGGACCTCAAGGTCCTAGCCCAGAACCTCTACCTCGACTGCAGTGTCGAGGCGAGCGGCCAGTGCACGGGCGAGCGTGCGAATGGCCTTGATGGTACGGCCACGACGGCCGATGACCTTAGCGACGTCATCCTCGGCAACCGAAACCTCAATCGTGGAGGCGTCGTCACCGTCGATGACCTCAAGGCTCACGGAATCCGGGTCGTCGACGATCTGAACAACGAGATATTCGACGAGATCGGCGATGCGATCTGAGAGCATTGCCTCACCCTCGAGCTGTGCAGCGTCAACCTCAGGCACGATTTACTCCTCGGCGCCCTCAGCGGCCTCAGCGGCAGCCTTAGCGGCCTCGGCCTCTTTGGCGAGCTGCTTCTTGGACTTCTTGACGACGGTCTCGGTCTTCTCGCCCTCGTTGGCGGCCTTGACCAGAGCGGCGACGGCGTCGGTGAGCTGAGCGCCCTTGGACTGCCAGTCGGCGATCTTCTCGAGGTCGAGGTTGATGGTCTTGGGGGCGGTCATCGGGTTGTAGCGGCCAACCTCCTCGATGATACGACCGTCACGCGGGGCGCGGGAATCGGCGACGACGACACGGTAGTACGGACGCTTCTTAGCGCCGTGACGAGCAAGGCGAATCTTGACTGCCAAAGGAAACTCCTCCAACCAAGCAGCTTTAGGCTGCAACTACAAACAAACAGTTGAACATAATACGCCATCGACGCGGGCAGGTGAAGTCCGTGAGACCAACTTCTTCGGTGTAGTCGAGGGCAAATCCATATCTTAGACAAGAATTCGGGATTTGCAAGCACATACACGCACCCCACATGAGCTGCGCGGTATACTCATGACATGGAAAGACGCGAACATACATACGGTTATGAGGATGCCATGGGCGTCACGCCGCCTCCCTGGACGGGTCCGGCGGTGGGCCTCATGGACCTCGATGCGTTTTTTGCGAGCGTGGAGATGCTCGACCATCCCGAATGGCGCGGAAAACCGCTCATCGTGGGCGGAGACGCCGATTCGCGTGGCGTCGTGTCCACGTGTTCATATGAGGCACGTCGCTTTGGCGTGCACTCCGCCATGCCCTCGGCCGAGGCACGGCGTCTGTGTCCTCAGGCCATTTGGACGCACGGGCATTTTGATCGCTACCGCGAGGTGAGCGCGCAGGTCATGGCGATTCTTGCCGAGGAGACGCCGCGCGTGGAGCGCGTATCCATCGACGAAGCCTTTATCGATATCACACCGGGTCGCTTTGCGCCCGAAGACCCGTTGCTGGTTGCGCGGCGTATAAGCGACCGCGTGGCAGCGCTGGGAGTGACGTGCTCCATTGGTGTGGGCTGCAACAAGACGGTCGCAAAGATCGCAAGCGAGCGGGATAAGCCGTTTGGGCTGACCATCGTGCGCCCCGGAACCGAGCAGCGCTTTTTGGCCGCGCTGCCGGTATCTGCCATGAGCGGCATAGGGCGCTCGGCCGAGGAGCGACTGCGCCGCATGCGCATCTACACCCTCGGCGAGCTTTCGCGCGCGCCTGAGTCCACACTGGCCTCTATTTTTGGCGTCAACGGCGAACGCATGCGCCAGCGTGCGCTGGGACTCGAAATCTCCGAAGTCACGAGCCTCGATGAAGAGCGCGAGGTCAAGTCGGTCAGCAATGAACGCACCTTTGCTAAAGATTTGACTGAGCGTGGGGATATTGAGGCGGCGATTGCGCTGTTGGGAGAGTCAGTGGGACGCCGCCTGCGCCGTCAGGGGCTGACGGGTGCCACGGTAACGCTCAAGCTTAAATATTCGTATGGCAGCGGACGCTCGGCGCAGCGGCGGCTTCCACACCCCACCGATGATGAGAATATCTTTGTTGCCGTAGCGCTCGAGCTGCTCGACAATATCTGGCAGGAAGGCATGCATGTGCGCCTGGCGGGCATCGGCATGAGCGACTTCGACCACCAAGGCGGCATCCAAACCGACCTGTTCTGCGAAGTCGATGACCGCGGGGCCCAATCCAGCGACCGACGCGACCTCTCCGTCGCCATCGACGCCGTCCGAGACAAATTCGGCGACACCGCCCTATCCTTCGGCCGCCAATCCCGCTTCAACGATTAGTCCCTGAGGCAAAAAGAAAGCCGGGCAGGTGCGGAAAACCGCAACTGCCCGGCGATATGCGTGAGGGTAGCTAACCCCGTCTCAAATGAGCTACTAGAGGAGGTTGAGGGGGAGCTGGGGGGCGTCGCCCCAGAGTTTCTCGAGGCGGTAGAACTCGCGAGCCTCGGGGGTAAAAACATGGACGACAACCGAACCGTAGTCCATGAGCATCCAGGTCTTCTGCTCGCGGCCCTCGATGGAGAACGGATGCTCGCCGCAAGCCTCGGCAACCTTCTCCTCGATCTCGTCGACGATCGAATCGACCTGGCGGTTGTTGGTACCGGTGGCAAGCACAAAGTAGTCGCACACGTCGGAAAGCTCGGTCAGATCGAGCACCTGAACGTCCTCGCCCTTCTTGTCGTAGGCGGCCTGCGCGGCGGCGCGGGCGACATCCTCGGCGGCGACACCGCTCGCGGACAGCGAGGCGGCAGTGCGGTCGGACGTGGCGGCGAAGCTCTTGTGCTCCACACCTTCAAGAATCTGCTCGTCGGTCATGGTCTCGTCGGCCATGGAATACCTCTTTCTAGACGCACCCGAGCTAGCGCAGCTGGGCGTAATGATTGTAAATCGTAATAGCTGTGGGATAAAGATAGCGCCCGGACTGGATCACATAGACCAGACCCTGCGCAAAACAGGAGAAGAACAACTCATCGAGCGTCGACTCCCCCACCATCTTGCGCAGCGCATGCGCATAGTCGCCGTGGCGGTTGGGCTCGATGGCATCGGCCACAAAGACCACCATATCGAGCGGCGTCATGTCGCAGGCACCCACGGTGTGACGGTCGACGGCCTGGAAAACGGCCGTCGACAACTCGGGGAAAAGCTGCGGAAGCTCATAGGCGGCAACAGGGCCATGCAAAAGCGGCGTCGCGGCGGAAGGAGAGCCGGCAATCTTAATGCCGTAATGCAGAGCGCGCGTGACCAGCTCGTCGTCGGAGAGCACTTTGTCCCAGTCATGGATCAGGCCGGCGGCAGCGGCATCAAAGCGGTCAACGCCGTAGACCTCGGCCAGATGAAGTGCGGTCTCGGCAACACCCAGTGAATGCACATAGCGCTTGCGCTTATCCTTCATGCGAACATCGAGCAGCTCTTGAATGCGCTTGAGCAGCGCGCGCTCATCGCCCTCAAACTGATCCTCTACCGACAACGTAGACCCCCATCACTCAAAATCTTCTTGGCCCAAATCGGCATATAGCCTGCGTTTGCGAATGTAGCCGAGCACGGACTCGCTCGTAAGATAGCGCACGCTCATGCCGCGGGCAACTCGCTTACGAATGTTCGTCGAGCTGATCGCCAGCGCCGGAATCTGAATATAGCGCACGTCGAACGGCAGCCCCGACTCTTTGATTCGGGCACGCGCCGTATCGATATCAAAGCCCGGTCGCGTTGCCGCAATAAAAGTAGCAAGCTCAGCGATTCGTTCGGCGTCATGCCAGGTCACAATATCGATAATCGCATCGGCACCCGTAATAAAGTAGAGCTTTACCTGCGGCGGGTAAAAGTCGCGAAGGGCATGAAGCGTATCGGCCGTATAGGTTACGCCCGGACGGTCGATCTCGAACCGGCTCGCCAAAAAGGCCGGGTTCGCGGCGGTGGCGAGGACCGTCATGGCATAACGGTCCTCGGCAGGCGTCACCGGCTTGTCAAGCTTAAAGGCAGGAGAGCCCGCCGGCATAAAGAGCACAGCGTCCAAGTCGAGCGACTCGCGTGCCTGCTCGGCAGTCACCAAGTGCCCGTAATGAATCGGGTCGAATGTGCCGCCCATAATGCCGAGCCTAAACTCCCGCCCGTCCTCTAGAGGAAGCTCGGGCAGACCGATTCCACCGCGCAGCGACATGGCTTACTCGCCCTCCGAGGTCTCGGCATCGCCCGCGGCATCCGCCGCATCGACAACCTCGACGCCCTCATCCGCAGCATCGGCCACGTCAATGGCTTCAACGGCAACGTCCTCGCCAGCATCCTCGAGCTCCTCGTATTCCGAGAAGTCCTCGGCACCCTCAAAGTCAAAGGCGCGCTGGCAAATGCGGACCTCGTCGCCCGCACGGCAACCGGCCTTCTCGAGGGCATCGTCAACACCCATACGCGCAAACTTATGCTGCAGGTAAATGACGGCTTCCTCGTTTTCCCAGTCGGTCTGGATGACCATGCGCTCGATGGCACGACCGACCACGCGGAAGGCACTAGGCTCTTCCTGGACAATGCGGAAACGCTTCTCACGCTGCAGGCGACGGCGCTCCCACTCATCGTCGCGCAGAACGACCGGCTCATCGGAGACAGCCAACTCGGCGCGCAGCTTAGCCACCTGCTCGCCCACGGCAAGCATCAGCGTGTTGAGGCCGGCGCCCGTCACAGCAGACACGGCAAAGAACATATGTCCATCATCGAGCGCTGCGCGCTTGAGGTCGGCAATCTTGTCGGCCGTGCCCGGCGCGTCGCACTTGTTGGCAACGACGATCTGCGGACGCTCCGAAAGCTCGGCGCCATACTGCTCGAGCTCACGGTTAATGATGTGGTAATCCTCGACCGGATCGCGATCCTCAAAACCACCCGTCATGTCGACGACGTGCATGATCAGGGCCGTACGCTCAATGTGGCGCAGGAACTGGTGACCCAGGCCCTTGCCCTCGCTCGCGCCCTCGATAAGACCGGGGACGTCGGCAACGACGTAAGAATATTCGCCGGCACGCACCATGCCGAGGTTCGGCACGAGCGTTGTAAACGGATAGTCGGCGATCTTGGGACGGGCGGCACTCATGCGCGCGATGAGCGATGACTTACCCACCGAGGGGAAGCCCACGAGCGCGGCATCGGCCATAAGCTTCATCTCGAGCTCAATCCAATGCTCCTCGGCCGGCTCGCCCAGCTGAGCGAACGCGGGCGCGCGGCGCACCGAAGTCACAAAGTGGGTGTTGCCCAGACCGCCGGCGCCACCGGGCGCCACGACGACGCGCTCGCCGTCGTGCACCAGGTCGGCAATCTCGAACATCGGGGTCTGCGTCTCGGGGTCGAGCTCGCGTACCACGGTACCCATAGGGACCTTGAGAATCAGGTCCTCGCCGCTCTTACCGTTACGACGGGCACCCTGCCCGTGCGTGCCGCGCTCGGCGCGGAAGTGATGCTTAAAGCGGTAATCGATCAGCGAAGACAGCTGAGCATCGGCCTGGATGACGACATTGCCGCCACGACCGCCGTCGCCGCCATCGGGGCCGCCCTTGGGGACAAATGCCTCGCGCCTAAACGACATGCATCCGGCTCCGCCGTCGCCGCCGCACACGTTAATGCGGCTGATATCGGTGAACTGTGACAACAGAATCGCCTCCTACAAAAAGAGGGAGACCCTTGAATCCTAAAACTCAAGTGCCTCCCACATATGTGCTCTATGAAGGGTGAATTACGCGTTCGCGAGCGGGCGTACGCTGACCCTGTGCTTGATACCCTTGTGGAACTCAACGGTACCGTCGACCAGCGCGAACAGCGTGTCGTCCTTACCACGGCCAACGTTCTCACCCGGGTGGATGTGCGTGCCGTGCTGACGGACGAGAATCGTGCCCGTGGTTACCGTCTGGCCGGCATAGCGCTTCGTGCCAAGGCGCTGACCGCGGGAGTCACGGCCATTACGGGAGGAACCGAGTCCTTTTTTGTGTGCCATTGTGTATACCTACTCTTTCGTTACGAGTGTAATCTACTCGGCGACGGGAGCCTCGGCAACAGCCTCAGCCTCTGCCTTGACAGCCTTCTTGGCGCGGGAGGTAGCCTGAACCTTCACGATCTTCAGCTTGGTGAGCTGCTGACGGTGACCCTTCAGACGACGATAGCGCTTGCGCTTGTGGAACTTGAAGACCAGCTGCTTCTCGCCCTTGAACTGCTCAACGATCTGAGCGGTAACCTTGGCCTTGGCCAGCTTGTCGGGATCGGTGACGATCTTCTTACCATCGTTGAGGAAGATAACCGGCAGGGTGACCTTGTCGCCCTCATTGCCCTCGATCTTCTCGACGGTGATGACATCGTCGGTGGCGACCTTGTACTGCTTGCCGCCCGTGTTAACGATTGCGTACATGTTTACTTGCCCTTCATGCATCAGTTAGTGCAACAGCCGAATATAGTAGCAGGCGAAAATACCCCCGTCAACGAATATGTGGAGCAAATCCACAAGTTCGCACAGGTATGGGGCTGACGAGTCGGCCCTCGTCGTCCTCGCATGCTTGATTCTGACGCTCGACATCGTAGGAGCAGATGGTCACGAGGTCTTGCATACCGGTGGAAACAATAGGTGCATCCACGCCCGGGGTCAAGCCCTGCAACAAAACATCAGCAGCGGAAAGCAAAATTTCCGGACGCATGGAGCCTTCGTTGTCGGCATGGGTGTCGAGCATGAGCACCAAATGGTGCGGGCGCTCCCCCGCCGTGAGCTCATAGTCCACGAGCGTGTGATCCAAATCCAAGCGCTTGCTCTTTTTTCCGCGCGCGTAGTCGATGCCGTGGCCCGCGCGCAGCGTGTCGATCGCACGACGCACCTCGTCGGCGCTTACGGGCGCCTCGGGATCCAAGTGCAGATCGATGCGATACGACAGGCGCGTGAGCTGCGCCGTCAAGGCCGGCGTGCGCACGTCGATGTACGCCGCCTCAATGGGCGCCAGATCGGCCGGAGACGCCGCGGCCAGGCGCCCAAACGCCTCGTCGAGCGCCACGAACTCGGTCATAAACAGGTCATACCACTCGCAGGTCGACGACGTACCAACTGGTAGCGCCGAAGAGAAGCCCACGCGCATGTGCGGAGAGAAGCCCTGCGTGACGGCATAGGGAAGTCCCGCACGGCGCACGATGCGCTCAATGGTATGGATCACTTCGAGATGGCCCAGGTACTTAAGGCGATCGCGCTTGCCATAGCGAACACGAAGCCTAAAGAGCGAGGGGTTGTCGGTCAGGCGCTCACTCATGCGCGATCACCCATCAATACATTCTTGGCGTGGAGCGTGGGGCAGATCCCGCAGCCGGTGCACGACGTGCGGGTGCAGTCGGGAGTCGTGACGCCCTCGAGCGAGCGACGGTACTCGCGCTCGAGGAAGCCGCGCGTGCAGCCGGGGCTCACGTGCTCCCACGGCAGGCGCCAGTCCAATTCGTAGGGCAGGTGCACGAGCTCATTGAGGTCGATGCCGTTTTTGGCAGCAGCCTCCTTCCAGTTATCGAGCGAGAAATGCTCTACCCAGGCGTCAAAGCGAGAGCCCGAGCGCCAAGCATCGATGATGACGGGCGTCATGTCGCGACCGGCGCGGGACAGCGCGGCCTCGATGAGCGAAGTCTCGGCATCGTGGTAATGCACGCGGACGGCACGGTTGCGAACGCTCGTGATAAGCAGCTTCTGGCGACGCTTGACGTCGTCGTAGTCGAGCTGCGGGCACCACTGGAACGGCGTGGCAGCCTTGGGGATAAAGACCGAAACCGAGATGGACACCGAGATCGAGCCGCGACGAGCCTTGGGCACCACGGAACGACCGAGCTCCAGCACGTGATCGGCCAGATTGGCGATGGCCACGATGTCCTCATCGCGCTCGCCGGGAAGGCCCATCATAAAGTAGAGCTTCATGCGGTTCCAACCGGCCTCGAAGGCCGCCTTGGCCGCACGGTCCAGGTCCTCCTCGGTCACGTTCTTGTTAATGATGTCGCGCATGCGCTGGCTGCCGGCCTCGGGCGCGAACGTCAGTCCGCCCTTCTTTTCGCCGGCGACCGACTCGGCCATATCCACGCCAAACGAATCCAGGCGCTGCGACGGAATAGACACGCGAATACCCGTATCCTCCAGGCGACGGTTGAGCCTGCCGAGCACGTCGCGAATGCAGGAGTGGTCGGTCGTGGAGAGCGAGGTCAGCGACACCTCGTCATAGCCAGTCTTTTCCAGGCCCTGAATCACCGACGAGACGATCTGGTCGGTCGAGCGCTCGCGCACCGGGCGATACGTCATGCCGGCCTGGCAAAAACGACAGCCGCGGGCGCAGCCGCGCAGGATCTCGATAGACAGGCGGTCGTGAACCAGCTGCGCATAGGGCACGCACGACTGCGACAGCGGATTCGTGGCGCCGAAATCCTCGACGACGCGCTTGTAGACCACGGTCGGCGCATCCTTGCCCTCACGTGGCACGGTGTAGCCATGCGGCGAGCAGGGCTCGTCATGACGAACCTCATAGAGTGACGGCACGTAGTTGCCGGCAATGGATGCAAGCTGCTCAACAATCTGCGCGCGCGGGACTCCTTCGTCACGCAGGCGGCGATGCAGCTGGCAGGTCTCGAGCAGCGATTCCTCGCCCTCACCGATGAGGATGGCATCGAAGAAGGCCGCGTACGGCTCGGGGTTGTACACCGAGGGGCCGCCGGCGATGATGATGGGGTCGTCTTCACCTCGGTCGGCCGCTAGCAGCGGAATGCCAGCGAGGTCGAGAGCCTCGAGGAAGTTCGTCACCGCCATCTCGTGCGGCACATGCAGGCCGACGATATCAAACGAAGCGACCGGCGCTGCACCCTCGAGCGACAGCAGCGGAATGCCCGCCTCGCGCATGGCGTCACCCATATCGGGCCACGGCACATAGCCGCGCTCGCAGGAGATGCCCTCGGCCTGGTTAAGGATGTTGTAGAGGATGGCGATGCCCTGGTTGGGCAGACCAACCTCGTACACATCCGGGTAGATCAGGCAGCAACGGTAGTCGGCATCGGCCTTGGAAAGCGTGCCCCACTCGTGATCGATATAGCGGCTCGGCTTCTCGACCTTGGCGAGCAACGGCTCAATTAAATGAAAACAATCTTGGTACGGAACGCGCAACGGAAAACCCCTAAGCAGCGAGATCTGATGCGTCCTGGTAGGACGCCATAGGACGGGTAGCGCCCGCGACCGTGGTCACAAGATCGCGAACGCGGGAAAACGTGGCAGTGACCACCTCATTGGCACGGCTGTAGTCGACATCGCGCTCGTAGAGCGAAACGAGCGCACGGCCCATGCCATAGGTGCCCGCGGCAGCAGTGAGCGCCTTGACGGCAAACCCAATATGCGGCGTCTGCTTGACGAGCGCGCGGGTGACCGCGCGAATCACAAGACCGCCGGCAAGCACGCCCGCGACCTCGTAGCCACGCTCGGGTTTAATGCCGCGTCCAAAGACGGCAGCGAGCTCAAAGAGCATGCCCACCTGCGCCAGCGCCATAACGGGATAATCGGCGCCTGGCAAAAACACCAGTGCACCGGTCGCCATATTGGTGAGCGCGCACGAGGTGATGATACGATTGGCCGCCGCGATGCGCATGAAGGCAAAGTTCGCCGCAAAAGCCGTTTCCTTGTCGGTGCGGTCGAGAATCCAGCGGGCAAGCGTCTCGAGCAGATACGTCTTATCGGTTGCCGCTACCACGCCGAGCATGGGCGTGGACTCCTCGATAAACGGCACCTCCACAGCAGACTCGGCAAGCACGCACACGGGCGCGCCGGCGATCACGAGCTCCTGCACGGCACTCTCCAAGCGGTCGGAACCACACGAGAGCACCAGCACCACATCGGTATCGGTCTTTGGAGCAATTCGCTCCTCCCCCAGACGCTCGACGCGCACAATGCCCGAGGTCGTCTGCGGCACAAAGGCGTCACGCACCGTCTCGGCCAGAAAGCGCGAGGCGGACGAATCCAGATAGACCGAAACGCGCACCGGCGTATCGGAATCCTTCTTAACGGACGCGCCCATCTTAAAAGCGCGGGTCAGCTTATCTACGGGAATTTTCATAGCAAACCCCTCCAGCGGTTACGCGGCGCCCGAACGATGCCGCCATATGGATTGTACGATACCCACCGTCAGCAGCTGAATCATCATCGAAGACGAACCGAAGCTAATAAACGGTAGCGGAATACCGGTAATCGGCATCATGCCGATGCACATGCCGATGTTTTCGAAGGTCTGGAACGCCCACATGCCGACGATACCTACGCATGATAAGCGTAGGAACAGAGACTCGCACTTAAAGGCAACGCGGATCGTCGAGAAGATGAGCAGCACGTACAAGCACAGCAGCAAAAAGGAGCCGCAGAAGCCAAAGGTCTCGGACAAAAAGGCGAAGACGAAGTCGGTGTGGAACTCAGGCAGAAAGCCGCCGGCTGACTGCGTCGCATGGCCCAAACCCTTACCAAAGAAACCGCCCGAGCCAACGGCGATAAGTGACTGCTGCAGGTTGTAGGCATCGTCCGAATCGGCATTATCGGGGTCGATAAAGACCGTCAGACGGTTCATCTGATACTGCTTGATGAGCACATCGTGGCCGAGCAACGAATCAAAGACCGAATCGAGCGCCAGGACGAGGGCCACCAGGCCCACGAGCAGGGCCAGGGTCGACAGCACCCATTCGCGGCGTGCACCGCTCATACAGATGACGATGGCGCCCGAAACCAGCACGACCAGGCCCGAGCCCAGGTCGCCCATGGCAACGACGGCCAAAAACGGAATGGACAGCATGCCGCAGAGCTTGACGTAGTCGCGAACGGTATCGATGCGGCCGTTATACTGCGATCCAAGCGTAGCAATAAAGAAGATGGTGATGAGCTTGGCAAGCTCAACCGGTTGGAATGTCAAGCCGATACCGGGAATCTTGATCCAGCCCGTCATGCCCAGACCGCCCGTATAGGACAGACCCGGAATCTTGGGCGAAAGGATCACGATCAGGTCGATGACGAGCAACGCCGTCGAGAAATTGGAAATACCGCGCAGGTCGGAGCGCCAGACCAGCACCGCCAGCACCGTGCCGATGCCAATTCCCAGCAGATGGCGTGAGAACGAAGCATCGGCCTTAAACTGCGAAGCCGACCAGATAATGATGGCACCGTAGGCGACGAGCGCCACTGTAGCCACGAGCACACCGATATGGACCTTTTGGCGAAACGTGCCGCGCGAGGCCGAAAGTTGCTTGTTGACGCGGTCCAGGCTGCTGCGAGAGCCGGTCTTGGTTGAACGGAACAGATCCGCCGGAGAAAAATCCATCGCAACCTCCTATCGAACCGAAGAATCGCCCGAGGCCGAAGAGGTATCGGGCTCGTCATAAATCACACCGAGCACGTCGCGCACGACATGCATCGCGGTATCTGAGCCGCCGCCGCCCTGCTCCAGGACAGTAGCGATGACATACTTGGGGTCATCGGCCGGTGCATAGGCGCAGAACCACGCGTATTCGTCCTCGCCGCTTTTCTCACCCGTGCCCGACTTGCCGTATACCTGCGGCGTCAGGGTACCAAAGTGCGCCGCCAGGGACGTCGATGCCGTATAAATCACGTCGTGCATGCCGTTGCGAACAAGAGCCAAATCCGAATCGCTGTTGATCTTGGCCTCCAGACGCTTCTTCTTGCCCTTGCCGTTGTACTTATAGGCATCGCCGTCGCCATCGCGCGACACGGCCGACAAAAACACGTGAGGCACGTACTGCTTGCCGCCGTTGGCAAGACCCATATAGGCGCACGCCATCTGCAGGGGCGTCACCAAGATGTCGCCCTGCCCGATGGCAATGTTGGTCATGTCGCCGGCATTCCACTTGCGGTCCTCGGCAGAGGCGTCGGTGAAGTACGACTCTTTCCACTCGGCATCGGGAATACGACCCGCGCCCTCACTCGGCAGATCGATACCGCAGGTCTTGCCTAGACCCCAGCGACGAAAGACCTCCTGCAGGCCCTCGGAATGTTTCTCGTCATAAAAGAACGCCTTGCCCATGTCGTAGAAGACGGGGTCGCACGAGTTGGCGATACCCGACTGCAGCGTCATGGTGCCGTGGCCGGAATGCAGCCAGCAGTACTTGCCCCACGACTTGCCCAGACCCGTCCAATAGCCCGTGCAGTTGGTCGTCTGCCCCGACGTGTAGGTTCCAAACTCAAGACCGGCCAGTGCCGAGAGCGGCTTGATGGTCGAAGCCGACATGTACTGTCCGCTAATGGCGCGGTTAAGCAGCGGGTGCGAACCTTTGTTATCATTGAGCTCGGTCCACACGTCATTTGAGACGCCGCCGATAAAGACGGACGGATCGAACTTGGGCTCGCTCGCCATGCCCAGGATCTCGCCATTGTTGGGATCGAGACACACCACAGCGCCGTTGCCGGCATTGCTGTAGCCAGTGGTCTTGGCAAGCTCGATAGCGCTCGCCAGTGCCGTCTCGCAGGCCTGTTGGATCTTAAGGTCGAGCGTGAGCTTAATGTCGGAGCCGGCCTTCGCAGGCACGGCGCCGGCCTGACCGGTCACATTGCCCGAGGCATCGACCTTGACGGTCTGCTCGCCACGAATACCCTGTAGCAGGTTTTCGTAGTAGCTCTCAACGCCCGCCTGGCCCACGATATCGCCCGACTGGTACGTAATCTTGCCAGCAGAAGCATCATCATCGCCAGAGGTTTTCTTATTCTGGGCCTCGAGCTGCTCGGAGGTAATGGTGCCGGTATAGCCCAAGATATGGCATGCCGTCTCGCCATATGGATACTGGCGCTCGGTACGCTCGGCAATCTTGACGCCCGGGAACTCGCCGGCATGCTCCTGAATATAGGCAACCGTGGAGCGACGGACGTCCGTCGCGATGGTATGCAGGCTCTGAGCGCCCTCTGTATTGTCCTGAATATTGCGAAGGACCGCCACGTAAGGCATTCCAAGCACGTTGGCAAGATGGCGAACCAGAACCTCATCCTCCGCAAGGTCGCGGTAGGCCACGACAGCAAGTGAGGGACGGTTCTGGACAAGCGCCACGCCATTGCGGTCGAGGATGCGACCGCGCACAGCGGGTGTGGTAACGGTGCGAGTCTGATTACTATTAGCCTGCTTCTCGTAATAGTCCGACGAGACCATCTGCATGCCCCACAGCTTGACGGCAAGTGCCGCAAACATCGCGCCCACACCCGTGGTGAGGATGGAAAAGCGGCCCTTAAAGGCGGTCGCCGCGGTATTGCCCTCGCCCTCGGTGGCGCGCGGGGCCGTTCCATGCTGCGTATCGTAGGTAAAACGGGAATCGCCACGACGCATGATGACCAGCGCGACCACGATGGCCACAACCAACACGATACCGGCGATAATAACCGTCAACTGGGAAGACATCTACGGGCCTCCCCTATTTGAGCTTGCGGGTCTTGGGCTTAAAGCGCATACCCGTCTGGCGTCCGCCACGTGCGGAGAATCCATAGCCGGACTGTGGCACGACGCCTGACATCAAAAACGGAATGGCAACCAGACCCGTCAGGATCGAGGACGGCAGCGCATGGCCGAAGATCGCCACAACAAAGCTCGTCTCCAAACCCATAAACAGCAAGACGATGCTGTAGATCACATTAATGACGAGCGCGAAGGCGCCCACAGTGACGCCGCGCGCACTCGGGGTACCGCCCGTCTGACCGACGGCGCTGTGCACCAGGGCAAAAGAACCCACGGTCAGCAGGAGCGACATAACGCCCACCGGCACGGCAGCGGACAGGTCATAAAACAAGCCGCTGCAAAAACCGCACACGACGGCACGGGTCGGGTCGCCCGAGAACACGCTTAGGCACACCAGGATAATCATGAAGTTGACGCGACCACCCGCAATGGAGATCTGCGGTGCCAGGCCTGCCTGCAGCAGCACGCATACGATGGCGGCGATTACAAACGTGCGGGAGCTCATCCCCTGCTCGTGTAGATCCATGGACATGCCCCCTATTCGTTCGAGCCAGAATCGGTCGTCTCGGACGTGTCGGAACTGTCATCCGAGCTCTCGTCCTTCGTCTTGGTCGCAGCATCGCGCGACGTTCCCTGCGGCGTGCTGTTGGCCGTGCTCACGTCCTCATCCGAGGCCGACTGTTCGTCGGTCAGCGAGGTAATGACCAGCACTTCCTCGTTGTTCTCGGCCGTGGTCTGAGCGCGCACCACAATGGTGTAGTACACGTCGTTTGCAGATTTCTCAACCGACGAGACGGTGCCGAGCGGTAGACCCTTGGGGAACACACCACCGATGCCCGAGGTCACGATGATGTCGCCGACTTTAACGTCGGAGTCGACGCTCACGTACTCAAGACGCAGCGTGCCGTCAGCCTGACCCTGCAGCATACCCTGGGCGCGCGTATCCTGCACCATGGCGGACACGCCCGAGTTCTCGTCGCCAATCAGGCGCACGGTAGAGGTCTTGGCCGATACCTCGATGATCTGGCCGATAACACCGGCAGAACTCGTCACGGGCATGTTGATGGTAAGGCCGTCGGCAGAGCCCTTGTCAATGGTAACGGTCGAGGTCCAGGCATCGCCGGAGGCACCAACGATACGAGCTGCGGTCGATTTGAGGTTGTAGGTCGACTGCAGGCCGACCAGCCCCTCCAGACGCTCGGCGGTCTTTTGAGCCTCGGAGAGCTCAGCAACCTTAGAGGTCAGTTCCTCGTTTTGCTTCTTAAGCTCGTCAAGCGTGTCCTGCGACGCCGTAAGGTTAGAGAACACGTTGCCGATCGCATTGAAGGGAGCCGCCACGGCCGAGCCCACAAAGCGCACCGGCGAGGTAATCGTCGTTACGCCCGAACGCACGGCATGAATCGGCCCGGCCTCACCCTCGCGGATGTAAAACGTGAGCAGCAACACCGAAATCAGGCTGAAAACAATCAACGGGCGCATACCCGTTGATTGTCGCTTGGTATTCAGATTTGTGGAGAAACCCGAAGATCGTGCCAAATGGAATCCACCTTTTGGAAATTAAGCATTGGTCTGGACGAAGCCGCCATCAAACGCATTGGCCTCGAGCACGCGGGCACAGCCGTTAACGACGTTATCGAGCGCCGTGGGGCTGACGTTGACCGAAACGCCGGTCTCATCGCGCAGGCGCACGTCGAGACCGCGCAGCAGCGCGCCACCACCGGTCAGCAAAATACCGTAGTACATAAGGTCAGAGGCAAGATCGGGCGGCGTGGCATCGAGGGCGTCTTTAACGGCCTTGGCCATCTCGTCGAGCGGCTTATTGAGTGCGCGACGAATCTCCTCGCTCTCGATGCGCACGGTCTTGGGCAGACCGGTGATCACGTCGCGGCCGTTGACCTCGACGTCGAGCTCGTCCTTGAGCGGCACAGCGGAGCCGACCTTGATCTTGATGTCCTCGGCCGTACGCTCGCCGATGGCAAGGTTGTAGGCATCACGAACGTGCGTGAGGATGGCCTGATCGAACTCGTCGCCGGCAATACGGATGGACTGCGAGACGACGATGCCGCCCATAGCGATAACGGCAACCTCGGTGGTACCGCCACCGATGTCGATGACCATGGAGCCGGTGGGCTCCTCGACGGGCAGGTCGGCGCCGATAGCGGCAGCCATGGGCTCCTCGATCAGGTAGGCCTGACGAGCACCGGCCTGGATCGTGGCCTCAAAGACAGCACGCTTCTCGACCGACGTGACGCCGGAGGGAACGCAGACGACAACACGCGGACGCGGAGTCCACGGATAGCGCTTCTCGGACGCCTTGTCGATAAAGTAGCGAAGCATAGCCTCGGTAACATCGAAGTCGGCGATGACGCCGTCCTTAAGGGGACGAACGGCCACGATGTTGCCGGGCGTACGGCCGAGCATGCGCTTTGCCTCGATACCGACCGCCAGGATGCGCTCGTCGTTCTTGTCGATGGCGACTACAGAGGGCTCGCGAATGACGATGCCCTTGCCGCGCACGGAGACAAGCGTATTTGCGGTGCCGAGGTCGATGGCAAGATCGCCCGCATAGCTACCGAAGAACATATCCATCAAAGAAAACAACGCAACTCCTGATGTGTTGGATGATTGCTGGAAAACTACTATCTCATCATACTAGCGCAAGCCCGGCACCTCACTTGCGGTGAAGCGCCGGGCAAAGCTAAATCCCATAAGGTCACTACTGGTTGTCAGCAGCCGAGAAATCCATATCGAGCGAGGAAACGGCCCAGCCGATATGGTTGTCGGAGCGCACGAATTTGACGGTGTACTCCTGCTCGCCGCCCTTGGACAGCGAAGCCTTAACCTTGGCGGTCGTCTCGGTCATGGACTGATCCATGCCCTCGACGGACACGGTGGCACCCTGCGGAATCGAGGAGATGATCATCGACTTGGCGTCCTCGGACAAGCTCGAAGCCAGGCAAGACTCGGCCTTTGCGGTGTCACCGTCGCCGGCAGCCTGGAACAGATCGGTAACCACAGACTCCTGAGACGGGAAGCCAAAGCCGCGCGTGTAGGCAAAGCCCAGACCGCCCGCGGCGATCAAAATGAGCAGAAGCAGCACGATGAAGACTTTGAGACCCGTGTGACGATGGCGACGACGGACCTTGGCCTGCTTACGATCCTGACGGTCCTGCTGAACCATCTCGGACTCGGACAGCGTAAAGAAGCCGGTATCCGAGGGATCGGGCATAAACTGACCGGTCGCGCCCGTGGGATCGAGCGGATCGACGGCGGGAGCGTCCATCGCGGGCGCCGGAGCCGTGGCCATAGCCGTCTGGGCGGACAGCGCGGCAAGCGAATCGTGCACGCGGGCAAGCTCATCGGCCTGCTCGGAGGTGAGCTGGTAGATGCCATCGGCAGTAGCGGCGTTAAAGGCGTCGAGTGCGTCGGAGGGACGGCCGGCGGCAGAAAGCGCCTGACCCATGCCGGCGTTGAGCGCACGCGTGTCGTCGCGGGGGCCGGCAAAGTCGATAGCCGTGCGGTAGGTCTCCACGGCATCCGCCGGACGGCCGAGCTTAATGAAGCAACGACCAAGCTCGCCGAGTGCGGCGGCAGGAGCCGGATTGGCGCCGTCGATGGCAGCCTGACGGAAGGCAGTACCTGCGTTGGCATAGTCGCCCGACTGGAACAGCGCATTACCCAGGCCCAGATAGGCCTTGAACGGCGTGGCATAGGAAGCATCCTGCGTAGCAGCAGAGAACGCCTGAGCGGCCGTCGTGTAGTCGCCCACGGCGGCGAGCGCCTTACCGCGGTTGGTGAGCAGCGCGCCGCGCTTGCCGTAGGTGCCGTCGTTGAGGGCGGCGGCGTAGGCCTCGGCGGCCTCGGCATACATGCCCAGGTGCATCAAGGCGTTGCCACGAAGGTGATCGGCCTCGCCCATAATCTCATCGGGAGTCTTTGCCGCCCCAAGCATCTGGGCTGCAGCGGAAAAATCACCCGCGCGATAAGCGGCGCGGCCCTGTTGGATCAGCTGGCTATTCAAGGAAGTCCCCTTTACTCGTGAACGATCTCGACATGGACGATCTCGTCGCCGGCACGCAGCTGCGAAATCACATCGAGACCCTCGACCGTGGTACCAAAGACGGTGTAACCGGAATCGAGGTTATGCTGGGCACCCAGGCAGAAGTAGAACTGCGAACCTGCGGAATCGGGGTCCATGGAGCGTGCCATGGCAAGGGCACCATCGACATGGCTGTTGCGCGGATTGGTGGCAAACTCGCCCTTGATGCAGTAGCCGGGGCCACCGGTACCGGGCATGCCGTCGGGGCCCTCAAGGCCGGCAGCGACGTCGGCGCCGGACATATCGCGGGTATTGGGGTCGCCGCCCTGAATGACGAAGCCGGGCACATAGCGATGGAACTTAAGGCCATCATAGAAACCCATCGTGGAAAGCTCGCAGAAGTTCGCGACATGAATGGGAGCGCCCTCACCGTCAAACTTGACCTTGATGGTACCCTTCGACGTCTCGATAACGGCGCACTCGTCGCCGGCAAGCTGATACTCGGGCGTGTAGAGCTCTTTCTTAAAACCAAACATGTGGTTCCTTCCTCGTGCGTTTAAAGCATATTTGTACGAATTGTAGCAATAAGCATGCGCTTACATCAATTGCGCACGTAGGTTATGCCGACTATGGCGAACTAATTTTAGGAACGCTGCTGCGGCTTCCAGGAGCCCACATTGGCGTCGTACTGGTTCAGCGCGCTGTTGCCGCCCTGTGCGATGGGCGCCAGGATCTCGCTTTGGTGGGAACTCATCGACTCGCCATCGGGAATGGCCAGCGAGATATCCCAGCTCTGGCAGATCACGTCGACACGCTCGTACATCCACTCGGCAAGCTGCTTTAAGTGGGCGATGTCGTCCGCATAGACCGTATCGTCCTGATACTTAAGGTTGTTAAGCTCATCTTGCGTCTTTTTGATCTGGTCGCGCAGGGCGTAGGCACTCTGCGACAGCTCCTGGCGGGTGGACAGCGGCGTTCGGAGATAGCCGTTGTTAAAGGAATCGATGACCTCGCCGATCTGGTCCTCGTCACCGTAGGACACGATGGCCTGATACAGACCGTCGAGCCTGGTATAGAGCTGATCATCGGTGAGCACGGTTTCTTCCTGGACCACCTCGGCAGAATCGTCTTGCTTGGTATCGTCCTCAGTCGCCTCGCCCTTTTGGCGCGTAGGGAAGGTCGTCTGCGCGGCCTGGCCAAACTGGTCATAGAAGTCGGGCATAACACCCATGGGATCGGCCGTCACGAACCAATAGGCACCGCCGCAAACGACGGCAAGAACCGCGATGACGATGAGCGGCTTGGGGATATGACGCTTGTGCTTGTGATAGGCGTCCTCGTCGGGGTGCACCTTGCGCTTGGGTTTTTGAGGATCGTCGTGCAGGGAAACCGGCGTGGGAATATCGACCTTGGGAATACCGAAATCCTTATCGAAAGCCGGCAGCACGCAGGTCTCGTTAGGATCGGCGGCGTCCGAAAGCACCGCAGCGGCAGAGGCCGGCGCATGAGGCACCTCGGTATCGATCTGCTCTTGCGTTAGGCGCGGAAAGCCCGCCGTGCGGCCCGCTGCCAGGTCGGATGCGGCCGCGTCCTCAGAGAGGATACCCGGAGCGGGGCGTCCGCATTTGGGGCACGTACGATCATGCGGAGAAAGACGGGCACCGCAACCCTCACAGAACACGAACTCGGTGTGCTCGGGACCATCGCCCGGACCCACATAGGCGTTGCAATAGGGGCAGAACGAGGCGCCGTCCTCGATAGTCTTAAGGCAATGCGGGCAGATCACGGCATCCTCTTTTCGAAGCAATTCAAACAATCGAGGTTAGAGCATAACATCGCCACGGCCCCACAGGAACAAGGCACCAATTCAACATCGCCAGGGCGCGTAGCTACTTCTTCTTTTTGCTTGGCATCGAGACTTTGATGCCTTGGGCGGACTTCGTCACGCGGGAGCGCTTGGCTCCGGCACTCCTCTTTTTCTTGGGCTGGGCCTGGGCCACGCCCTCGAGCGCGCGGGCCTCGGCCTCGCGAACGGTGCGATCTTCGCGGCGCTGCGCCATGTCGGCGGCGAAGCGCTTGGCAAAACGCTCGGCCGTCGAACCCGTCGAGCTCACCTTGCCGCCACCGCGACCCAGGCGGACGCGCACACCGCGGCCAAAACCAGTTGCGGCATGACGACGACGCGGCTTGAGCGAATCCATCATCGTGGCGAGCTTAAAGAACACCGAGCAGGTAAAGACCACGATGACAGCCAAGATAACCATCTGGCCCATCGACAGGTTGGCAATAGACAGCAGCTCCGGGAATCCGATAACGCCCACCAAGATGCCGGCGACTACAAACACAAAGAGCACCACACGTAAGGGCGTGAGCGGCTGCGAGATCCGCCAGATCAGGCTGACGCTCGCCGCGCACGACGTAAGCAGGCACATCGTAGACAGCGTGAGCTGGCTAAAGCCAAACACGCGCGCCACAAAGATATCAAGCGCCGCAGCCAAAATGACCGCAATCGACGCCGGCAGTGCACGCTTGAGCACGTTGGTCAAAAACGCACCCTTCACGCGAGCATTGTTGGGCTCCAGGCCCAACACAAAGCCCGGCGCGCCGATGCAGAAGAAGTTGATGAGCGTCATCTGGATGGGCTCGAAGGGGTACGGCGGCAGCGCGATGCACAGCGCCGCCAGGCCCATCGAGAACAGCGTCTTGGTCAGGAACAGCGACGCCGAACGCTGCAGGTTGTTGATGGAGCGACGGCCCTCGGCCACCACGGCGGGCATCGAGGCAAAATCATTGTCGACGAGTACGATCTCGGCCACGTTGCGCGCGGCATCGGAGCCGGCCGCCATGGCCACGGAGCAGTCGGCCTCCTTAAGCGCCAGCACGTCGTTGACGCCGTCGCCCGTCATGGCCACGGTGTGCTCGCGGCGCTTGAGCGCCTGCACGAGCTCGCGCTTCTGCTGCGGGGTCACACGACCAAATACATGGTAGCGGTCCACTGCGGCATCGAGCTTGGCCGGCGTATCGAGCGTCGTGGCGTCCACATAAGCGTCCGCCCCCGGCACGCCCACCACGCGCGCGATCGACGACACCGTACGCGGGTCGTCGCCACTGATCACGTTGAGGGTCACGCCCTGCTCGTTAAAGTAGCCGATGGTCTCGGCCGCCGAGGTACGAATCTCGTCGCGGATGGTCACAAAGCCCACGGGCTCGGCCTCGCCCACCATATCGCCATCGAGCGTAAAGCCTTCCACGCGCGCCACCACGAGCACGCGGCAGGTATCGGCAAGCTCGGCGACACGGTTCTCGACCTGCGAAAACACACGCTCCGAAAGCACAAACTGCGCGGCGCCCATCACATAGGAGCCCTGCACAAACGACGCGCCGCTCCACTTTTTGGACGACGAGAACGGAATGACCGACAGCGGCTCGGACACCTCAACCGGGCGATCGGCGTAGTAGTTGAGCAGCGCCTGACAGGTCTCGTTGGCATCTGGCGAGGTCGCACGTGCTACGTTGGCAAGCGCAAAGTCGAGCACCGTGGTCTCGACGGGGACAGCAGCCTCGTCCGAGTCCGCGCCAAAGCCAACACCCTCAACAGGCAGCGGGTAGGTGCCCTCGACCTCCATACGGCCCGAGGTAATGGTGCCCGTCTTGTCCAGGCACAGCACGTCGACGCGCGCGAGCGTCTCGATGCAGTAGAGCTGCTGCGCCAGCACCTTGCGACGTGCCAGGCGCACCGTGGCAATCGCGAGCACCGACGAGGTCAGCAGCACCAGGCCCTGCGGAATCATGCCCAGCAGGGCACCCACCGTGGACAGCAGCGCCGACGAAGGCACACGACCGGCCAGCAGCTCGGAGAAGCACCAGGAAAGCGCGCTATCGCCCGGGGTTCCCGCGGCATCCCACAGCTCGCTCACACTCGAGGTAAAGAGCGCCAGACCAAGCGGGATCATGATAATGCTCGCGAACCGCACGATGGCGTTCAGCACGTTCATGATCTCGGAATTGACCTTTTTGACGTACTTGGCCTCGTTGTTGATCTTTGCCACGTAGTTATCGGCGCCGACATGGATCACGCGGGCGCGCAGCAGGCCCGAGTCGATAAAGCTGCCGCTCATGAGCTCGGAGCCTGGCTGTTTCTTGATGAGGTCGCTCTCGCCCGTCAGCAGGCTCTCGTTGACGAGCGCCTCGCCCGACACCACCACGGCGTCGGCGGGAATCTGGTCGCCGCGCCCCAGGCGAATGATATCGTCGAGCACGATCTGGTCCAGGTCGAGCTCCACCTCGGCGCCGTCGCGCACCGCGATGGCCTTCTTGGAGGTGAGCAGCGTAAGCTTGTCGACCATCCGCTTGGAACGCATGGACTGAATGACGCCAATTGCCGTGTTCAAGAACACCACGAACAAGAACGTCAGGTTTTTAAACGAACCGGTCAGCAACACCAAAATCGCCAAGACCACGTTGATTAAGTTGAACAGCGTGCAGAGGTTCTCGATGATGAGCTCTTTGACCGATTTGGTCTTGAGCTCCATGTTGCGGTTGATCTTACCGGCGGCGATGCGCTCCTCGACCTCGGCGGTCGAAAGCCCGCGCTCGATATCCGTTGCTGCCATACCACGTCCCATCACGTCGCGTCGGTATAAGAAAACCGCCCGGACCATGCGAGGTTCGGACGGTCTTACGTTCGATGGTGCCCCATGTTGGATTCGAACCAACGGCCTTCTGCTCCGGAGGCAGACGCTCTAATCCCCTGAGCTAATAGGGCGAACGGTTGGCATTATACCCAAGTGCGCCACGGGCTAACAAAAGAATAGAAAAAGCTTTGCAATTACGTGGGAGACACGGCGCAAAGGCACACTTTAGAACGCAAAAGTGAAACAATTAGTATAAACTCACATGCACCATATATGCACGGCTCGCGATGCGGGCCGTTTTTGCAAAAGTTATCCATCGAGGTGAGAGGCACACCATGATTGCAATTTTAAAGCAAAGCGCCAGCGACGAGGCCGTCGGCCATATCGTCAGCTGGATCGAGAAAAAGGGCCTGAAGACCGATGTCTCGCGCGGCGAGAACGAGACCATCATCGGCCTGGTGGGCGATACGACCAAAATCGACCCGTTCCTACTCGAGTCCATGGACGTCGTCGAGCGCGTACAGCGCGTCTCCGAGCCGTTCAAGCGAGCCAACCGCAAGTTTCACCCCGAGGACTCCATCATCGACTGCGGCCACGGCGTCAAGATCGGCGGCGACCAGTTCCAGGTCATCGCCGGCCCCTGCTCCGTCGAGGGCGAGAACCTCATCCGCATCGCCCGCCGCGTGAAGGCCGCCGGCGCCACGATGCTGCGCGGCGGCGCCTACAAGCCCCGCACCTCCCCGTACGCCTACCAGGGTATGGGTCCCGCCGGCCTGGACCTGCTGTGCGAGGCATCCGCCGAGCTCGACATGCCGATCGTCACCGAGATCATGGACCCGCGCGACGTGCAAGTCTTCCTCGACAAGAAGATCGATGTCATGCAGATTGGCGCTCGCAACGCCCAGAACTTCCCCCTGCTCAAGGAGGTCGGCAAGACGCAGACCCCGATCCTGCTCAAGCGCGGCATGTCCGGCACCGTCGACGAGCTGCTTATGGCAGCCGAGTACATCATGAGCGAGGGCAACGACAACGTCATCCTGTGCGAGCGCGGCATCCGCACCTTCGAGACCCGCACTCGCAACACCTTCGACCTCAACGCCGTGCCGGTGCTGCACCACCTGTCGCACCTGCCCGTCGTCGCCGACCCCAGCCACGCCACCGGTTACACCCGCTATGTTGAGCCCATGGCGCTCGCCGCGACTGCCTGCGGCGCCAACGGTCTGGAGATCGAGGTCCACGACGACCCGAGCCACGCTTGGTCCGACGGTGCTCAGGCCCTCACCCCAGACCAGTTCGACGACACCATGCGCCGCATCCGAGCCATCCGCGAGGTTGTCTGCCAAGAGACCATGGAGTAGCCCATGGGTACGGTGAGAAACGCACGCGTTAACCAGGGCGGCCCCAAATGCGCGGGCATCGTGGGCCTGGGCCTCATCGGCGGCAGCTTTGCCCGCGGCTATGCGCAGGCGGGCGTCCGCGTGCTGGCCTGGGACCCCGATGACGATGTCATGACGGCCGCTAGCATGGGCACTGTCGCCGGAGAGCTCAACGACAAGACACTCGGCGAGTGCGACATCATCGTCCTGGCTTGCTACCCCGAGGCATGCATCGAGTGGCTCGAGACGCACGCCAAGGCGCTCGCCGACGCCACCGACACCGACGCCATCATGGGTCCCGTGGTGATCGACACGGTGGGCGTCAAGGGCATCGTGTGCGAGCGCGCCTTTGAGCTTGCCCGCGAGCACGGCTTTTACTTTGTGGGCGCGCACCCCATGGCGGGCACGCAGTACTCGGGCTATGCGCACTCCCGCGCCGACCTGTTCCAGGGCGCGCCGCTCGTGCTCGTGCCGCCCGCGGTGGACGACGCACTTAAGCTGGAGCTTTTGGGCCAGGTGCGCGAGATGGTGCGCCCCTTGGGCTTTGGCAAGTTCAGCGTGACCAGCGCCGCCGAGCACGACCGCGTCATCGCCTTCACGAGCCAGCTTGCGCACGTGGTATCCAACGCCTACGTCAAGAGCCCCACTGCCCAGGTCCACCACGGCTTTTCGGCCGGTAGCTACCGCGATCTCACCCGTGTGGCGCACCTCAATCCTCAGATGTGGTCCGAGCTTATGATCGACGACGCCGATGCGCTCGCCTTCGAGATTGACCATCTGATCGAGTCGCTTGGCGCCTACAGCCGTGCGCTCAAGGACCGCGACCAGCGCTATCTGGAGAATCTCCTTGCCGAGGGCGACCGCATTAAGCGCGCGCTCGACGACGAGGCCTCCCACTAGACCACCTATCACGCCAGGTCGAAAGGACCGAAGCTTATGGCGATTACCATCGATATCGACACCGCACGCCCCTACCAGGTGCATGTTGGCACGTTTTTGCTGGAGCAGGCGGGACCGCTTGTGCGCGCCACTGCCGGCGGCGCCAAGGCAGTCATCGTGACGGACACCAACGTGGGCCCGCTCTACCAGATGCCCGTTAAGCAGAGCCTGGAGGCATCAGGCTACGAGGTGAGCATCTGCACCTTCGAGGCCGGCGAGGCCCATAAGCGCGCCGAAACCTATGTTGCCATTTTGGAGTTTGTGGCCGAGCACGAGCTTTCGCGCTCCGACGTGATCGTGGCACTCGGCGGCGGCGTCGTGGGCGACGTGGCGGGCTTTGTGGCCGCCACCTACATGCGCGGCTGCAAGTTTGTGCAGATCCCCACGAGCCTGCTCGCCATGGTTGATTCGTCGGTGGGCGGCAAGACGGCCATCGACCTCGCTGCCGGCAAAAACCTGGCCGGCGCCTTTTGGCAGCCGAGTGTGGTTATTGCCGACGTGGGATGCCTGGCCACCCTCACGCCCGAGCAGTTCGCCGACGGTTGCGGAGAGGTCGTCAAGCACGCCGTGATCGCCGACCCCGAGCTTTTCGCCGAGCTGGAGAAGACCCCGCTCACGCTGGAGCTCCTCAACCAGGACGTGGCCCGCGTGGCGCTCATCATCGCCCGCAATATCGACATCAAGCGCGCCGTGGTCGCCGCCGACGAACGCGAAACCAACCAGCGCAAGCTCCTCAACTTTGGACACAGCGCCGGACACGCCGTCGAGGCCTGCGAGCACTTTGAGCTCGGACACGGTAACTGCGTGTCAATCGGCATGGGCATCATCACGCGCGCCGCGGCACTACATGGCATTTGCGACGCCGAGCTGCCGAGGCGCATCGAAGAGCTCTGTGCGCGCCATGGTCTCAAGACTCGCTGCGACCTAGATGCCGATGCCGTTTTTGCCGAGGCGCTCCACGACAAGAAGCGCGCGGGCGACACCATCGACCTGGTGATTCCGCACGGCATCGGCCGCTGCAGCATCGACCGCACGCCGCTTTCCACTTTCCACGAACTCATTGCCGAGGGCCTCGGCCAGAAGGGAGACGCTTCCGCATGCTAGCCCGCATCACCCCGTCCCCGCTCAAGGGTACTGTTCCCGCCATCGCGTCCAAGTCGATGGCACACCGCTTGATCATCTGCGCCGCACTCGCCAACGGCGAGACGCACGTCGCCTGCAATACCACCTGCGCCGACATCGAGGCCACGGTCCGCTGCCTCACGGCACTGGGCGCTCGCATTGAAACCGTCGAGGACGGATTCCAGGTCCATCCAACCATGAAGAGTATTGAGTTTGGCCTGCTCAAGGCCCTTGCCGGCGGCACGCTCGACTGCGGAGAGAGCGGCTCCACCCTCCGCTTTATGCTGCCCGTCGCCTGCGCGCTGGGAGCAGAGGCCACGTTTGTGGGCCAGGGCCGTCTGGGCGCCCGCCCGCTCTCCCCGCTCTCGGACGAGATCATCGCCGCCGGCTGCGACCTGCAAGGTTTGGGCGACTTTCCGCTCAAGACGAGCGGCCGCATGCGCCCGGGCACCTTTGTGCTGCCGGGCAACGTGAGCTCGCAGTATATCTCCGGCCTGCTGCTGGCAGCCCCGCTGCTGGCCCAGCCCTCCTGCGTGCAGGTAACCGGCCTTATCGAGAGCCGCCCCTATATCAACCTGACGATCCAGGCCATGAAGGCCTTCGGCGTCGAGGTCAACGTCGAGCGTATCCCCGCCAAGAATGGCACGCCCGAGGTCACAAACTTCCGCGTGAGCAGCGGCTCGTACCGCACGCCCGGCAGCGTGGCCGTCGAGGGCGATTGGTCCAATGCGGCCTTTTGGCTATGTGCCGGCGCCATCGGCACCGACCCTATCACCGTCGAAGGCGTGTCGCTGAGCTCCGCACAGGGTGACCGCAACGTGCTCGCCGCGCTTTCGCGCTTTGGCGCCCGCATCGTGCGCTCCACGAACGCCGCCACCGTGCAGTCCGACAAGCTCGCCGGCTTCGAGATGAGCGCCCACGACATTCCCGACCTGGTGCCCGTCATCTCTGCCGTGGCATCGCTGGCGCAGGGCCGCACGTTCATCCGCGACTGCGCCCGCCTGCGCATCAAGGAATCCGATCGCTTGGTCACCACCACCCGTGAGCTCACCGCGCTGGGCGCACAGGTGCGCATTGCCGGCGACGACCTCATCATCAAGGGTGTCGATGCCTTTACCGGCGGCGAGGTCGATTCGCACAACGACCACCGCATCGCCATGATGGCCGCTATCGCCGCGAGCCGTGCCACCGGCGAAGTTGTGATCCACGGCGCCGAGGCCGTCAACAAGTCCTATCCCGATTTCTTCGACCACTACCGCCTGCTGGGTGGCAAGGTCACGCTCGAGGAGGAGTAGCATGTCCTCGACCTTTGGCAACGTTTTGCATCTGAGCATCTTCGGCCAGTCGCACTCCCCCGCTATCGGTTGCTCGCTCGACGGCATCCCCGCCGGCATCGCCATTGACCAGGAGCAGCTACAGGCCTTCCTCGATCGTCGCGCCCCCGGTCGCGACGAGACCGCGACCAAGCGCCGCGAGGCCGACGCAGCACACATCATCGCCGGTATAGTCGATGGGCACACCACCGGCGCACCCATCGCAGCGATTATCGAGAACACCAACACGCGCTCCAAGGACTATTCCGAACTGCGCCGCAAGCCCCGCCCCGGCCACGCAGACTTCCCAGCCCGCGTGAAGTACCACAACATGCACGACGTTGCCGGCGGCGGACACTTCTCCGGTCGCCTGACGGCCCCCTTGTGCATCGCGGGCGGTATTGCGCTGCAGGCACTCGAGGCCCGTGGCATCAAGGTGATGGCGCACGTGGCGCAGATCGGTGGCATCTCCGATCTGCCCATGGACGACATGGTCTATCGCGAGGCCGACCGCAAGGCAATCCTTACCAACGACCTGCCCTGCATTGACGCCGCCGCTGTTGGCCGCATGCGCGAGGAGATTCTGGCCGCGCGCGATGAACTCGACAGCATCGGTGGCATCGTGGAATGCGGCATCTACGGGCTTCCCGCGGGCATCGGCGACCCCATGTTCGACGGTATCGAGAACCGCATCGCGCACATCGCCTTTGGTATTCCCGCCGTAAAGGGCGTGGAGTTTGGTATGGGCTTTGCCGTCGCCGCCATGCGCGGCAGCGAGAACAACGATCCGTATCGCATCGACGCCGAGACCGGCAAGATCGAGGTCGAGTCTAATAATGCCGGCGGCATCCTGGGCGGCATTTCAACCGGCGCGCCCGTCATGTGGCGCATGGCCGTAAAGCCGACGCCCTCCATTGGCCGCGAGCAGCAGACGGTGGACATGGACGCTATGGAAAATGCCGAGCTCTCGGTCCACGGCCGCCACGATCCCTGCATCGTCCCCCGCGCCGTCCCCGTAGCCGAAGCAGCCGCAGCGCTGGCCATCTGGGACGCCCTCCTAGAAGACGCCGCACAGCTTTAGTCCATTCACCCCGAGGGGTAGTTAATTTGGGACGGGGCTATTTTAGCTACCCCCATATGCCAGTCGTTATTTGCCCTGGCACCCATCGACTCGTCGACAGTCAAAGGGTAGCTAAAAAAGCCCCGTCCCAAATTAACTACCCCAGCCAACGATTCACGAAAGGGGTCCCTATGGACCTTGCTGACATCCGCCAGGCCATCGATGGCATCGACACCACACTCCTCAACAGTTTTGTCGAACGCATGGACATTGCCACCGAGGTCGCCAAATCAAAAATCGAGATGGGCAAGGCCGTCTTCGACCCCGCCCGCGAGCGCTCCAAGCTCAACAACCTTGCCGGCCGCGCGCCCGAGCGCTACGAGGCGCAGACCATCACGCTGTTCCGCCTCCTCATGAGCATGAGCAAGGCCGAGCAGCAGCGCTATATCAACGAGCTCAAGGGCATCACGGTCTCGCAAAAGGCCCACGCCACGGCCACAGCCTTCGACACGCCCTTCCCCCAGACTGCCAGCGTCGCCTGTCAGGGCGTTGAGGGTGCCTACAGCCAGATCGCCGCGTGCAAGCTCTTTGCCGTGCCCGATATCGCGTTCTTCGAGACCTTCGAAGGTGTCATGCGCGCCGTGCGTGACGGCTTCTGCGAGTTTGGCGTGCTGCCCATCGAGAACTCCACAGCCGGATCGGTCAACGCAGTCTACGACCTGCTCGCGCAGTTCGACTTCCATATTGTGCGCTCGCTGCGCCTCAAGATCGACCACAACCTGCTCGTCAAGCCCGGCACCAAGCTGCAGGATGTTCGTGAGGTCTATAGCCACGGTCAGGCCATCGCGCAATGCGCTGGCTTTATCGAGGCGCACGATCTGCACGCCACCAAGTATCTCAACACGGCTATGTCGGCCGAGATGGTCGCCAACTCCGACCGCACCGACGTCGCCGCCATCGCCTCGCGCAGTTGCGCGGCGCTCTACGGTCTGGAGGTGCTGGAGCCCAACATTCAGGACTCGGACAACAACTACACACGCTTCGTCGTCATCAGCCGCGAGCCACGCGTCTACCCCGGCGCCAACCGCACCTCGCTCATGATCACCACGGCCAATGAGCCGGGCGCCCTCTATCGCGTGCTCGAGCGCTTCTACGCGCTCAACATCAACCTCATCAAGCTCGAGAGCCGCCCCATCCCCGGTCGCGACTTTGAGTTTATGTTCTACTTCGATCTGGACTGCCCATTTGGCAGCAAAGCCCTCGACGACCTGCTCGACTCGATTGACGACGTGTGCGAGAGCTTCACCTATTTTGGCAGCTACACGGAGGTGCTCTAGATGACTGACGTCGCCACAACCCGCCCCTACGGCGTGCTGGGCCGCGTGCTTGGCCACAGCTACACCCCGACCATCTACAAGGAGCTCGCGGGGCTTGAGTACGTGCGTTTTGAGCGCGAGCCCGAAGACCTCGCGGCCTTTATGACGGGCGACGAGTGGGAGGGCACCAACGTGACCATCCCCTACAAGCGCGCCGTCATGGATTACCTAGACGAGCTGAGCCCGCTCGCCGAGCGCATGGGCAACGTCAACACGATCACGCGTCTGCCCGATGGCCGTCTGCGCGGAGACAACACCGACTACTTTGGTTTCCAGTGCCTGGTCGAGGAGCTGGGTGTGGAGATTGCCGGCAAAAAGGTCCTCGTGCTCGGAGCCACCGGTGGCGCCGGCACCACGGCAACGATGGTGCTGGGAGACCTGGGCGCCATCGTTGTGCCCGTGGGTCGCACGAGCGAGGTCAACTACGGCAACATCGTGCAGCAGTCCGACGCCGCCCTACTCGTCAACTGCACGCCCGCCGGCATGTTCCCCCATTGCCCCGACGCGCCTTGCACGCTCAAAGGGCTCAATGCGCTCGAAGGCGTTATCGACATTGTCTACAACCCCGCCCGCACGGGACTCATGCTCGAGGCCGAGCGCCGCGGTATCCCCTGCATCGGCGGCCTGCTGATGCTCGTGGCCCAAGCGGCACAGGCCGTCGAGCGCTATACCGGCCAGGTCACCCCGCGCGAGCGCATCCTGGACGTAACGGAGCGCTTGTCACGCCGCGAACAGAACATCGCGCTCATCGGCATGCCGGGCTCGGGCAAGACCCGCGTGGGTGAGCAGATTGCCCTGCTCACGGGGCGAGAGCACATCGACCTGGATCGCGCGCTTGAGGAACGCCTGGGGATGCCCTGCGCCGACTATATCGTCGAGCGCGGCGAGGCGGCCTTCCGCGAGCAGGAAACGGCGGCGCTCTCCGACATCTCCAAGCGCAGCGGCCTGGTGCTTTCCACCGGCGGTGGCGTGGTCACGCGAGACGAGAACTATCCGCTGCTGCACCAGAACAGCAAAATTGTGATGCTCAACCGCAAGCTCGAAGAGCTCGCCCACAAGGGCCGCCCCATCACCGCACGCGACGGCATCGATAAGCTGGCGGAACAACGTATGCCACGCTACCGCGCCTGGGCCGACCACATCATCGACTCACGCGACTGCGCCGCCAATACCGCCCAAGCCCTCCTCGACACCCTCCCACCCGCTCTCTAAAAAAACCACCACAAAGGGGACAGGCACCTTTGTGGTGGTTTCTCGACTGCAAAGGAAGCAACCATGAAAGCACTCGTCATCAACGGCCCCAACCTCAACATGCTCGGCATTCGCGAGCCGGGCATCTATGGCAGCGACAACTACGACCGCTTAGTGCAGATCTGCCAGGAAGCAGGCGCCGCGCAGGGCTTTGACGAGGTCGAGGTCTTCCAGTCCAACCACGAGGGCAGCATCGTCGACAAGATCCAGGAGGCCTACGGCAAGGTCGACGGCATCGTCATCAACCCGGCAGCTTACACGCACACGAGCGTGGCCATCTTGGACGCGCTCAAAGCCGTCGCCATCCCGGCCGTGGAGGTCCACATCAGCGCTGTCGAGGCCCGCGAGGACTTCCGCCAGGTGAGCTACGCCCGCCTGGCCTGCTTCGCCACCATCACCGGCGAGGGCCTGCAGGGCTACGCTCACGCGCTGGAGCTGCTGAGGGAACGTCTCGAAAAGTAGCCTCGCGAGCAAATCCATCAACGCGATTCACACGCTAATAATGCCAGTGCCGCCAGCAGCAACCTCGCTACTGGCGGCACTTTATTACTGGCATATAATCATTGCAGTCACACAACGTCTGGAGACGCGCATGTTAAGCATCCATCTGGGGGATTACCCCGGTTCCATCTACGATACCGAAACCTATTTTAGGAACTCATACTTGGACTCATGGTTCGAAGACCCTATGGCCGCACAGATTATTAAAAGCGTGGACGGATCAGAGCTCATCGGTCCCCACAACATCGTAAGCAAACAGCTGGGCTCGATCACCCCACTCGAACTGTCCGGCGGCGTTAAGACGCTGCTGCTGGTGCGCAATCTCCCAAATATGGTGTTCAACGCATCCACCTGCGGAGACAACTGTGCCCGCTGGCTACTCAAGATCGGCAAAGAGCAGGATGTGATGGTGACCTTATACCACATCATGAAATTCCCCTGGAAGAGCTTTGAAATCCGCATTGAAAACGATGGCCGCATCGTCAGAAACATGCAGGAGTTTGTCGGCGCCACGAATGACTTTTTGGATGTTGATGAGTAATGAAGGGAACGCATACCGTTGTCGTAGAGCGTGCAAAGGTCAAATACACACTCACGTTTAAGCGCAATATTTCCTTTATACGCGGCAACAGCGGCACGGGTAAAACGACGCTCATCTCGATGATTCGCGACTACAACGACCGAGGACCGGAAAGCGGCGTTGCACTCAGTTGCGACGTGCCTTGCGAAACGCTTTCCGGCAGACGCTGGGAGCGCGAGCTATCGATCATCGAAGATTCAATCGTCTTTCTAGATGAGGGTAACGAGTTTATCTACTCAAAGGACTTCGCCAAAGCCGTCAACGGCTCGTCCAACTATTTTGTTCTGATATCTCGTCGCGATGCCAACGAGCTCCCCTACAGCGTTGATGAGATCCTGAAGCTAGTCAACACGACAAGTAAAACAATCAATGGCCGCAAGAGCGACAGGCGCTTCTACTCGGTGACCAAGCCGCTATATGACCACACGGCAAGTATGCTGTATCAGGATCTAAATGTTGGATTCGAGGTACCCGACGCCGTAGTTGTCGAGGATAGCAAATCTGGCTATCAATTCTACGACGCTCTTTGCAACCGACTCGGGATCCCCTGCTATACCGCCACCGGCGTTGCGAATCTAAAACGTACGATTCACGAATGTCCCGAGCAAAACATCCTTGCTATTGGAGACGGAGCAGCATTTGGTCCCTACATCGAAAAGGTGCTCGGACAGCGCGTTTACAAGAACGTACGCTTGTTCCTCCCCGAATCATTCGAGTGGACACTCCTGCAATCTGGCCTCATTCCCAGTAACGATATCTTAAAAATCCTCGAGGATCCCTCAAGCTATATCGAAAGCCGCGACTACCTGAGCTGGGAGCGGTTCTTCACCGATGTGTTGATCAAATACTCGGCAGACACTCGCTACGCCTACAGAAAGGTAAAGCTCAATGAGCAGTACCTGAGGCCGCAGGCGATGAATGCAGTTGCAAACGTCTTGCCCGAGTGCCTGAAGGCAGACTAGATACAGCGGGGAGGGCCAAGTTGGTCCTCCCCGCTTTTGTTACGCCTTCTTGATCACGTACGCCAATCCAATATCGCAGGCACAGCGTACGATTGACGCGAAGAACCACGATGCTGGCAGCGTCATAAGCAGAGGCTTGCTCACGCTCGGCTCCAGCCCCCTTTGGCGCGCCGTATAACCAATCCACATCAGCAGCACAATAGCAGCTCACGCCACGGCTTCGGCCTAAACGTATACCCGGCAAGAACAAAGAACACCGGCATGTGAAAAAGCCCGGACCACGAAGCGGTCCGGGCTTAATAAACGATGGTGCTCCATGGCGGATTCGAACCGTCGACCTTGGGATTAGAAGTCCCCTGCTCTATCCAACTGAGCTAATGGAGCAAATAACCGCACGCCCAAGCACGCGCACGCGTGCCAGGCGCTAGTAATTATAACCTAGTTGAACTGCTCGCGGTACGCCTTGCAGACCTCATCAACCGGGCCGTCCATGCGAAGGTCGCCCTTCTCAATCCAAACGGCGCGCTGGCAGATGCGCTCAACCTGCTCCATGGAGTGCGAAACGAACAGAACCGTCACGTCGCCGCTCTGGATAAAGTGCTGAATACGCGCCTCGCACTTTTGCTGGAAGAACACATCGCCGACGGACAGCGTCTCGTCAACGATCAGAATATCGGGCTCGGTGATCGTCGCGATTGCAAAGGCAATACGCGCCACCATGCCCGAGGAGAAGTTCTTAAGCGGCATGTCGACAAAGTTCTGCAGCTCAGCGAACTCGATAATGCCGTCAAAGTTGGCGTCGATGAACTCCTTGGTGTAGCCGAGCAGGGCACCGTTCAGATAGATGTTCTCGCGGGCGGTCAGCTCGGGGTCAAAGCCGGCACCAAGCTCAATCAGCGGCGCGATGTTACCGTGCACCTTAACGCTGCCCTCACTGGGCTCAAGCACGCCAGCGATGATCTTGAGCATCGTAGACTTGCCGGAACCATTGGTGCCGACCAGACCCACAACTTCGCCGCGATGAATATCGAACGAGATGTGCTTAAGCGCCCGAAACTCCTCAAAGAACAGCTCGTGCTTGGCAAGCTTAATGAAGTACTCCTTGAGGTTGGTCAGCGACTCAGACGCCATGTTAAAGATCATGGTGACGTCGTCGACCTCGACAGCCAGAGGCTGCTCGCTGTAATCAACAACAGATTCAGTCATCACAGCACTCCTTAGATGTAGAGGATGAACTTGCGCTCGGACTTATGGAACACGGTGTAGCCAATAACAAGCGCAAGAACCGCCCAAGCAACGCACATACCAAACGTCATAAGCGAGGGCGTAGTCTGGAACAGGAAGATATCGCGCATAAACTGCAGGTAGTTATACATGGGGTTCGCATAGACCAGAATGCGCACGAGATGCGGCATTTGCGCAACGAAGTCGGTCGTCCAGAAAATAGGCGTGATGTAAGTCCACGCCGTAATGACGACGCTCCACAGATGCATGACATCGCGGAAGAAGACCGTGAGGGCGGAGAGCATCATGCCCAGGCCCATGCAGAAGCACATAAGCAGCAGTAGGCAGACCGGCAGCAGAATCAGGTGCCAAGAAGGCATAACGTGGAACCACAGCATAACGATGGCAACGGCGACCAGCGAGAAGGCAAAGTTGACCAACGAGAAGAGCACCTTCTGCACCGGGAAGACCCAGCGGTGCACTTTAACCTTCTTGAGCAGCGGAGCCGCGCCCACGATCGACGTCAGGGCCTGGTTCGTAGACTCGGACATGACGGCAAAGGTGACGTTACCCACGATCAAGTACAGCGGGTACATCTCGGGCGTAATTGAGCCATTGCGGCCCTGGGCGAAAATCGTCGAGAACACGATGGCCATGACGATCATCATCAGCAGCGGGTTGAGCACCGACCATGCGACGCCCAGAACGCTACGGCGATACTTGATCTTAAAATCCTTGGTAACCAGCTGACGAAGGATAAACGCATCCTTCTCAAATTCGTTCTTAGCAAACGTCGCAGGCAGACTGCGAGTTTCTTGTTGCTTTGTCTGATCCGACACGGATGCAACTCCTTTACTCGTAATCGTTGACAAACGAACAGTATAGACCCGACGACCATGCAAACGATTCACGCAACAAAACTGGAGAACTAACCCACATCTTAGGATGCCATGACCAAACGGCTATACTTTCAAGGATTGAATGTATAAGGAGCATTGAGTGAATTCTGAATCCATCGCCGTCATCATCCCCTGCTACAACGAAGCGCTCACGATCGGCAAAGTCATCGACGACTTTCACCGCGAGCTTCCGCAAGCGACGGTCTATGTCTATGACAACAACTCGTCGGACGATACCTCACGCATCGCCACCGAGCACGGCGCCACGGTCCGCTTTGAGCCCCGTCAGGGAAAGGGCAACGTGTGCCGCCAGATGTTTCGCGACATCGACGCCGATTGCTACCTGATGGTCGACGGCGACGACACCTACCCCGCCGAGGCGGCCAAAGCCCTCTGCGAGCCTATCCTCAGCGGCACGGCCGACATGACCGTAGGCGATCGCCTTTCCAACGGCACCTATGCCGAGGAGAACAAGCGTGCCTTCCACGGCTTTGGCAACAATCTGGTCCGTGCCATGATCAAGTTGATCTATGGCTACAGCTTCGATGATGTCATGACCGGCTACCGTGCCATGAGCCGCCCGTTCGTTAAAACCTTCCCTGTGCTTTCCGAGGGCTTCCAGATCGAAACCGAGCTCTCGATCCACGCCGTCGACCACCGCTGGCGCATCAAGGATGTGCCCATCGAGTACCGCGACCGTCCGGAAGGTTCCGAGTCCAAGCTCAATACCGTAAGCGACGGCATTAAAGTCGTTGCGATGATTGGCACGCTGTTCAAGGACTACCGCCCTCTGAAGTTCTTCAGCCTCGTCGCGCTTCTGTTTGCGGTGATCGGCCTCGCCTTGGGCACGCCCATCGTTGTCGAGTATTTCCAGACCGGCCTCGTTCCGCGCTTCCCCACCGCCATGCTCGCCGCGTCGTTTATGTTCCTGTGCGGTCTGAGCCTTGCGACCGGCTTCATCCTCGATTCCGTGGCAAAGGTCGAAAAAAAGCAGTGGGAGGTCAACGTGTACAGCAAATACGCCTACGATGACCAGCCCGGCAGGTCCGCCACCACGCCAAGCGAGTGAAAGATCTTCCGCAAAATACTATTGGCACCACTGCGCAGATAGCTATCAACAAGAAAAGCCGCCGTTAAAGAACGGCGGCTTTTACTCTCGAAAAGTTGATAGCGGCTAGAGCGTCTTGAGGTACTCCCCCAGCTCTTCCTCCCAGTCGGGCATGTTGAACCCGACCGACTCGAGCCTGGAAAGGTCGAGCGCGGAGTGGACCGGGCGCGGGGCGACGGGACCGGCGGCGCTCGCGTAGTAGTCGGCGGTCGATACCGGCAAGACCTTGTCCCCGTTGCCGTTGGCGGCCTCGAAGACGGCACGGGCGATGTCGGCCCAGCTCCTCACGGCGCCCGAGCCGGTGCAATCGTAGGTGCCGTAGGGGGCCTTCGCGTCCAGCACATGGAAGATGGCCTGCGCCATGTCGCGCGTGAAGGTCAGGCGTCCCAGCTGGTCGTCCACGACGGTGACCTGCGCGAGCTTGTCCTCGGGGTCGGCTACGCGGTCGGACAGCCCCCTCATGGTCTTGACGAAGTTGTGCCCCTCGCCGATGACCCAGGAGCTGCGCATGATGTAGTGGCGTGGGCATCCCGCCACGGCGATGTCGCCGGCGGCCTTGGTCTGGCCGTAGACGGACAGCGGGCTGAGGGGCTCGTCCTCGTCATGCACCTCCGCGGTGCCGTCGAAGACGTAGTCGGAGGAGACGTGGACGAGGGTGATGCCGTGCCCGGCGCAGGTGCGTGCGAGAAGGGCCGGGCCGGCGGCGTTGGCCTTCCAGGCGGTCACGCGGCCCTCGGGGGTCTCCGCTTTATCCACGGCCGTGTAGGCGCCGCAGTTGATCACGGTACCGTAAAGCGACCAGTCGTATTTTGAGTAGGCGTCCGGGTCGGACATGTCG
>DBFOLV010000038.1:0-64290 GCA_048430825.1 Collinsella sp. | reverse complement strand
CTGTGGGCAAAGCAGAGTAACAGCAAGGGTACTCCGACTCGCTACATATCCCGGGGAGGGACGAGGGCTTAGTTCCCCAATCTTTCCGCAGGGGGCAAAAAGCCTCGCCGCACGAAGTGCGCAGCGAGGCTTTTTGCATGCCCGAGGACGATTGGGGAACTAAGCCCTCGTCCCTCCCCGGGATATGTAGCGAGTCGGAGTACCCTTGCTGTTACTCTGCTTTGCCCACAGAGTTGAGGTTGGTCATGCGGATCTTAACCAGCTCGGTGATCTCACGCATGCCCTCCTTGGCCGGCTTCTTGGGATCGAAGCAGGCGGGGTTCTCGGCCATGTAGGCCATGAAGCCCTTGGTGTAGGCCTGACGCAGCTCGGTGGCGTAGTTAACCTTGCAGATGCCGTTCTTCACAGCCTCGGCGACCTGCTCATCGGGCACACCGGAGGTGCCGTGCAGAACCAGCGGCACGTCGACGGCGTCGCGGATGGCCTTGACCACGGACTGCTCGATGTGCGGATCGCTCGTGTACACACCGTGGCTGGTGCCAACGCCAATAGCGAGGGAGGTGCAGCCGGTGCGCTCGACGAACTCCTTGGCCTCGGCAGGATCGGTGTAGGGGCTCTCGCCCTCAACCGCGGGACCGTCGTCCTCCTTGCCGCCAACCTTGCCGAGCTCAGCCTCGACGGGCACGCCCATGGCGCGGCCAGCATCGGCGACGGACTTGGTCAGGGCGATGTTGTCCTCGAAGGACTCGTGCGAGCCGTCAATCATGACAGAGGTGTAGCCCGTGCGGAAAGCCTGCATGCAGCGGTCATAGCCATCGCCGTGATCGAGGTGCAGAGCGACGGGCACGGAAGCGCGCTCGGCGGCAGCCTTGACCATGCCATAGAAGTAGTCCAGACCAGCGGTCTTGATGGTGCCCGGGGTAGTCTGCATGATGACGGGAGACTTGGTCTCCTCGGCAGCTGCCAGAACGGCCATAACAAACTCGAGGTTCTCGACGTTGAACGCGCCAACAGCGTAGTGGCCGGCCTGAGCGTCCTTGAGCATCTTTTCGGTGGTAACAAGTGCCATGAGCGTTTGCTCCTCTCCCTCGCCCGCATCTGGACATCGGGCGTAGTTGTTCACAAGGCGTTTTACCTTGCGTTTTGCTGCGCTCATTGTATGAAATTCAGCAGCTTTGCACGTGCGAGATATTGAGCCCATGCAGGTCAATACAGTCATTTTTGAAAAGCAAACGGAAGGAATTTGAGCCGAGTGGACATGTTCGATATTGAATTTTGTGCGTTCAGCGTCTTTCTTTTATAGAAAAGATAAGTAATCGAAAGGCGTTTTCTTACTCAAAAAGAAAATGAACGAAAATAGACTCAACACAATTCCTGCAAATTTCAGACGATGATGGAGCAACTATGGCCCATGCAACAACCCGAGCTTTCGCCGATGAGCGTCGTGCCGCCATCATGGAGATGCTCGAGCATAATGCCTCGGTGCAGGTAGCAGAAATCGCCCAGACCTTTGGTGTGTCCTCCGTCACCGCCCGCGCCGACTTGGACGCCCTCGCCGAGTCCGGCAAGCTGCGCCGCACGCATGGTGGCGCTGTGTCGCTCCAGAAGCGGCTGACCGTATCCACCCAGGATCGCCGCATCAACGTCAATGTCGCCGCCAAGCAGGCCATCGCACAAAGTGCCATTGAACTCGTCGGCAACGGTGACACCCTGCTCGTCGACTCGGGCACCACGGCGCTCGAGTTTGTCCGGCTCCTCGATCAACGCGACGGTATCACCGTCATCACAGCAGACATTACCATTGCCGATTATATCGACGAGAGCATGCCCTCGGTCGATGTCGTCATGCTGGGCGGGGCGCTGCGCAAAGGCCATCGTTATTTGTACGGACCGCTCACTATGCAGGCGCTCCAAATGGTCCATGCCGATCTGGCCGTCATGTGCCCCGGCGCCTTTGTCCCCAGCTGCGGCTTTACGACCGACTTTCCCCAGATGGCCGAGACCAAAGCGGCTATGGTCGGTGCCGCCCGTCAAAGCGTCGCCCTCATGGACGCCAGCAAGGTTAACGGACGCGGCATGTACCGCTTTGCCGAACTCGCCGACGTCGACTCCATCGTGATGGACAGCGACCCCGATAATGCCGTCGCCACCTCAATCGCCGAGACCACCGGCAGCGCGCGTCCAGCCCTCATCATCGCCACCAGCTAAAATAAAAACCACCACAAAGATGCCTTTGTGGTGGTTTTGCTCGTTAAAAGCGAAATATCGCTACTTGGACAGCTCGTCGGCGAGAACCTCAATCTGAGCGCGCGAGGCGTCGTTGAGCGAGCCCAGCACGGTCACCTTGTTCTGCGCCAGAGTGATGTCCTTCATGCCCTCGAGCTCCTTGGCCATAACCTTGGCAGCGGTGGGCGCCCAGGAGCCGGCCTCGACGAGTGCCACCGTACGGTTCTGATAGGCGTGCTCGGCAAGCGTATGGATAAAGGTGCTCACGAACGGGAAGATCTCGCCCTGATAGGTGATGGAGGCGAGCACCAGACGGTCATAGCGGAACGCATCCTCAACGGCCTCGGCCATATCATCGCGAGCCAGGTCAAAGACGGAAACCTTCTGGCCGCGAGCCTCGAGCGCAGAAGCGAGTTCCTCAACAGCAGCCTTCAGATGACCGTACACACTCGCATAGGCAATCGTGATGCCCTCGTCCTCGGGCTGATAGCTCGACCAGGTGTTATAGGTGTCGAGGTAGTAGCCCAAGTTCTCGGTCAGTACGGGGCCGTGAAGCGGGCAGATGATCTGGATGTCCAGATCGGCGGCCTTCTTGAGCACGGCCTGCACAAACTTGCCGAACTTTCCCACGATGCCAAAGTAGTAACGGCGAGCCTCGCAGGCCCAGCCCTCGGGATCCTCGATGTCGTTGGCGCCAAACTTGCCAAAGCCGTCGGCGCTAAAGAGCACCTTGTCGGTGGACTCGTAGGAGAAGAGTACCTCGGGCCAGTGCACGTTGGGGGCGCCGACAAACGTCAGGCTGTGGCCGCCCAGGTCGAGCACGTCGCCATCTTTGACGACCATCTTGCGCTCGGGGAAGTCGGTGCCAAAGTAGTTGACCATCATGCGGAAAGCACCCACGCTGGCCACAATCTGCGCCTGGGGATAGCGCTCCATAAAGGCGGCGATACCGGCGGAGTGGTCGGGCTCCATGTGATGGACAACCAGGTAGTCGGGCGTACGGCCATCGAGCACGGCCTCGAGGTTGCCGAGCCACTCGTCGACAAAGCCAGCGTCGACCGAATCGGCGACAGCGATTTTATCGCCCAAGACGACATAGCTGTTGTATGCCATACCATTCTCGGACACGTCGTACTGGCCCTCGAACAGGTCAATGTCGTGATCGTTGACGCCAATGTAGCGGATATCCTTGGTGATCTCCATCAGGCAAAGCCTCCTAGATAGACAAAAGAACCCGTCTATCATAACACTCGGCAGTATCCCAGCTGTTATCTGCCGGCATCCATACCGATTGTTATTGAAATACGATAAATCGCCGTTTACCTGCGCAAACTATGCGCGCGGTATCGCCGTGCTATGTCGAATAATGAGCTGGCCGGGAATACGAATGGCAACGGTTTTGCCCGCCGTACCCGCCTCGGGAACCGCATGCTCGAATACCTCGCGTCCGCGCTGATGTAGATCAAATCGCACGGTCGTGAGCTCGTTGTGTGCCACAAAATCATCGAGCGAATCATCGACGCCCACCACGCTCACGTCCTCGGGCACGCGCAAGCCACTATCGCGCAGCGCTGCAATTGCGCCGTTTGCCATCTGGTCGTTTGCCGCGTAAATCGCCGTCATGGTGCGGTCGTGCTCGGCCAGATATCTGCCGGCCTCGTAACCGCTGTTGGCAGACCAGTCGCCCTCGAGCGGCGTCTGCGGCTTAATGTGCCTACGCTCGAGCGCATCCTGCCAACCGGCTCGACGAAATTGCTCGTCGACCGAGAACGACGGGCCGCCAATATAGCGAATTTGCTCATGCCCCAGCTCAAACAGGTGATTCATAAGCAAGAGCGAGCAGCCGTAATGATCGGAGTCTACCGTGGTCACCCGCGGGTGCGCGTACATGGTAACGATGACCGTGCCAATGCCCGGCAGTGGATCAAACGTCTCAAAATCGGGCGCCATACGGCTCATGCCGATAATGATGCCGTCCACAGGCAGCGCGGCCATACGACGCGTGGCCTCGGCAAGCGAAAACTCCTCGGTCTTGGACATCTCGACCAGCGTGATGGCGCAATTATGCTCGCGAGCAGCGCTGGCGATGCCGTCGATCATTGAGAGGTTGCCAAACTTGGTGACATCGTTGACGCACAGACCGACCGAATGGTAGCGGCCGTCGCGCAGCGAGCGACCGGCATAACTCGGACGAAAGCCGAGCTCTTGCATAGCGGCCTGCACGCGCTGGCGCGTCTGCTCGTTAACGTTGGGCAAGCCGTTGGCGACGCGCGAAACCGTCTGCTGCGAAACGCCAGCAGCGCGGGCAACGTCGGCCATGGAGACCGGACGCGTACCTGTATCGTTGGACGGGCGCCTTGCCACAGGATCACCTTCACCGTTGCGAGATCTGAATAGCGTGCATGCCGGCCCGGGCAGAAATACACCCCGCGCCGAGGCCCGCTATCGTCGGACGCATGTTAACGTACTCTACTTTTTCTATCTGCATCTCTTCTGCTTTATAAGTCCATACGGCAGTACCGTTCACGGCTGAATTTCTACCGATTACCAGATTCTCAAAAAGTGACAAGCGATGTGTTATGAGTACGTTAACATAGCCCGTAACATGCGGCATTGTGAACACTTGGTTCATGCCGCTTCAAGTTGTTAACGTACTCATAACGACGCAAAACTCACCCGCGCGCGCCAAGGAAAGGACTCCCATGACCACCCCCGACGAAAAGACATTCGCCACGCTCACCAAGCTGTTCGAGGAGGAGTTTGGCCCCATCGGCGACCGCCAGGTGCTCTACGTGCACGCACCCGGCCGTTCCGAGATCAGCGGCAACCACACCGACCACGAGGGTGGCCACGTTATCGCCGGCTCGCTCGATGTCGCCGTCGACGGCATCGCCGTGGCAACCGATTCCAACAAGGTTCGCGTAGCCGACGAGGGCTATCCCACGTTTGAAATCACGCTCGACACGCTAGACGTTCAGGAGTCCGAGAAGGGTACGTCCGCGAGCCTCGTCCGCGGTATGGCCCACGAGATTGCAGCTCTGGGCGTTGAGCCCCAGGGCTTCGACTTCGCCTTCACCTGCTCCGTCCCCTCGGGTGGCGGTCTTTCCAGCTCTGCCGCCGTCGAGGCCGCATACGGTCGTGCCATGGAAACCCTCTGGGGCGCACCCGCCATCGAGCCCGTCGCGCTCGCCCAGATGAGCCAGCGCACCGAGAACAACTATTACGGCAAGCCCTGCGGTCTGATGGACCAGGCCGCCGTATGTCTGGGCGGCCTTGCCTACATGGACTTTGAGGACCAGGCTCAGCCTAAAACCCAGAAGCTCGAGCTCAACTTTGAGGATCACGGCTATGCGCTTGTGCTCGTTAAAGTGGGCGCCGACCACGTGGCCGCCACCGACGACTACGCCGCCGTTCCGCGCGAGATGCAGGACGTCGCCGCCGAGTTTGGCAAGGCACGCCTGTGCGAGGTAAACGTTGCCGACTTTGACGCCAAGCTCCCCGAGCTGCGCGCCAAGCTGGGCGACCGCGCCTGCCTGCGCGCCGTTCACTACTGGTACGAGAACGGCCTGGTCGACAAGCGCTGGGCGGCCCTGAACGCCGGCGACATCGACCAGTTCCTGGTCCTGACGCGCGAGTCCGGCGCCAGCTCTGCCATGTACCTGCAGAATGTCGTCGCCAAGCTGGGCTCCGAGCAGCCCTCAATGTATGCCCTGGCGCTGGCCGAGCACGTGCTCGACGGCCGCGGCGCCGTCCGTATCCACGGTGGCGGCTTTGGTGGCACCATCCAGGCCTTCGTGCCGCTCGACCTGGTCGACACCTTCATTGCCAAGATGAACGGTTGGCTGGGCGAGGGCTCTGCCCGTCACTACGCCATCTCTGACAAGGGGGCTTACGCGGCATGGCTGTAATGACTGACGCGCGCGAGGCCGCACAGAACCTGATCGAGTACGCTATCCACCGATCGATGATCGGCCAGGACGATCGCATCTGGGCGTATAACACCATTCTCGAGTGCATCGGCGCTACGGGCCCGGCGCTCGACATGGCCTGGGCGCTCCAGGTCGAGAAACTCTCGCTCTTGCACCCCGACACCCTGCCCAACTTTGACCTTGAAGGCACGCTTGCCGCGCTTTCCGAGGCCGCCGTTGTCAACGGTGCCGCCGAGGACACGGCATCGGGCCGCGACCGCATCGCCATGCGCATCATGGGCGTGCTGATGCCGAGGCCTTCGGTTGTAAACGAGGAATTCAACGGACGTATGGGCGTCAACGAACCCCGCGCCGCGACCGACTGGTTCTACGGCCTGTGCTGCGACGCCGGCTACGTGCGCCGCGCCGCCATCGCGCGCAATATCAAATGGAGCACCCCCACCAACTGGGGCGACCTGGAGATCACCATCAATCTGTCCAAGCCTGAGAAGGACCCGCGCGATATCGCCGCGGCAGGTGCCGCAAAGAACACGGGAGAGAAGTACCCCGCCTGCCAGCTGTGCATCGAAAACGAAGGCTACCCTGGACGGTCCGCCGCAGCCGACGGCGGTGCCCATCCCGCCCGTCAGAACCTGCGAGTTATCCCTATCCAGCTCGACGGCGAGCGCTGGGGCTTCCAGTACAGCCCGTACGCGTACTTTAACGAGCACTGCATTGCTATGAGCTCCGAGCATCGTCCGATGCACGTCGACCGCAAGGGTCTGACCTGCCTGCTCGATTTTGTGGACCTGTTCCCGCACTACTTTATTGGCTCCAACGCCGACCTGCCCATCGTGGGCGGCTCGATCTTGTCGCACGACCACTTCCAGGGCGGCGCACACGAGTTCCCCATGATGCACGCCGCTGAGGTCTCGCAGTTTAGCGTGCCCGGCTTTGACCAGGTCAGCGGTACCGTGTTGCAGTGGCCGCTTTCGGTGCTGCGACTGCGCTCGCACGACCGCGCCCAGCTGCTCGACGCCACCGAGAAGATTATCCTCGCCTGGCGCGAGTGGACCGATGAGTCGGTGGGCGTCATCGCGCACACAGCCGACGGCGTGGCCCACAACACCGTGACGCCCGTCATTCGCCGCGTGGACTCCCGCGGCAACGCCGGCGGCGAGATTTACGAGGCCTACCTGGCGCTTCGCTGCAATATCACGACCGACGAGCACCCGCTAGGCGTTTTCCACCCACATGCCGAGTACCACCACATTAAGAAGGAGAACATCGGCCTGATCGAAGTCATGGGCCTTGCCATTCTGCCGCCGCGCCTGGTTCCCGAGCTTGGCGCTGTCCGTGAGCATCTGCTGGCAGCCAAGGTCGATGCCAGCTACGACCTCGCCGGTGCGCTCGAGGGCGATGATCTTTGCCGCAGCCACGCCGCATGGGCTGAGGACGTCTTTGCCCGCCGCGCCGACGAGCTTACGGCCGACAACGCCATCGATATCCTGCACGAGGAGGTCGGCGTGGTGTTTGGCCACGTGCTCGACAACGCCGGCGTCTTTAAGTGGGACGAGGCAGGACGTGCCGCCCAGCAGCGCTTTATCGACTCGCTGTAGAGCACAGACCCGGACGCTCAACGGCAGCCCCCACGACATAGCCACCTACACGACAACGGCGCCCGCCGGCAACATCGCCGGCGGGCGCCGTTTTCTGATGCAAGGGTAGCTAATTTGCACCAAAACAAGGAGTGTTCCAAACTGCCGGCAGAGAAGGAGCGCCCCAGGTGCCGACCTAAACCCCACATTATTCGATGGAAAAACGTGGTTACCTCCCACATTATTCGATGGAAAAACGTGGTTTACTCCCACATTTTTCGATGGAAAGACCAAGACGGTCTTATACTAACCATGATCGTTAGGGGGCAGTATGCAGCGACAGCTAATGGACGAACTCATCGCTTGGAAATCTAGGGCAACCCGCAAGCCCCTCCTGCTTAAGGGGGCCCGCCAGACGGGAAAAACCTGGCTTCTCAACGAATTCGCAGGCCAGCAGTATCAAAACGTCATCCGTTTTGACTTTATGCTCGAACCGGGCGCACGTTCGCTGTTCGACGGAAGCCTTGACCCCAAACGCATCATCTCCCAGATAGAGCTCCTGCGCGGCCAGACCATAACGCCGACAGACACGCTCATCATCTTCGACGAAATCCAAGAGGCACCGCGTGGCATCACCTCGCTCAAATACTTCAACGAGCTGGCGCCGGAATACCATATCATGGCAGCCGGCTCCTATATGGGGCTCGCGCTCCGACGCGAAAACGAGTCGTTCCCCGTCGGCAAGATCGACCAGCTCACCATGCGCCCCATGGGGTTTGTCGAGTTCGTTCGTGCCGTCGATGGCGATCCGCTCGCAGATGCCATCCTTGCCGCAGACATGGACCTGCTGGCGAATGTTTCCGAAAAGCTCGAGCGCCTGCTCAAGGAATACCTCGTTGTCGGTGGCATGCCAGAAGTTGTCTCCGCTTTCGCCGCCTCCCACGATTTCATCGAGGCCCGCAGGCTTCAGCAGCAAATCATCGAAGCTTATGAATCCGATTTTGGCAAGCATGCGCCAGCCCGCATCGTCGAGCGCATGAGGCTGGTTTGGAAATCCCTTCCCGGCCAGCTCGCAAAGGAAAACAAGAAGTTCGTCTACGGCGCGCTTCGTCCCGGGGCGCGCGCACGCGATTTTGAGGAAAGCCTCCAGTGGCTCATGGACTATGGAATCGTTCATAAGGTACCACGTGTTTCCGCCCTAAGAGCACCGCTCACAAGCTACGAGGATCTCTCGGGCTTCAAGCTGTTCTGCATCGACACCGGCATCCTCGGAGCACTCTCCGGCCTCTCGCCAGCCATTGTTCTGAACGGGCCCGCTGTTTTTACGGAGTTCAAAGGCTCGCTGACCGAGCAATACGTCGCACAGGAGCTTTTGCTCCAAGGCAAAACTCCCGCGTATTGGTCATCCTCCTCCGGCAATGCAGAGACTGACTTTGCCATCGACCATGCGGGGACCGTGCTTCCGCTCGAGGTCAAGGCGGCAGAGAACCTCAAAGCAAAGAGCCTGAGGATTGCCTGCGAGAAGTTCAAGCTCGAGCGCTGCGTGAGAACATCGTTAGCGGCATATAGAGACGAGGGCACGCTCGTCAACATTCCGCTCTGGGAGATTGGGCAAATCGACAAGCTGGCATAGGCGCTGTGGAGGGGGTGCCCCGTAAGGAGTGTCCCAAACTGCCAGGAAAAAAGGAACGTCTCTATCTGCCGCATTCCCGAAGCAAGGCAACGCCGATGTTTTGGCAACGGCAGCGAGCGGGCCGCATTTGAGACAAGGTGACGTGAAACGAAAGGGCGCTGACCTTCTGGTCGCGCCCTTGAAGTTGAACGTCAGATTGTCCAAATGCGGCCCGCGCAGCGTCGAGCCGTTACGCGGTTTGGTAAAACCGCGTAACCCTACAGCTCCGTTACTTCAACGCTGTTGTAGATCTCGTCCCAGCGGTCCATGACCAAGTGGCCGGTCTTGGGATCCATGGCGTTGAGCTTGCCGCAGGTATTGGCGGTCTTGAGCACCGTGACGTCGTCGGCACCAGCAGCAATGGCATGCGCAAAGCCGGCGATGGTCGAGTCACCGGAACCCGTCGCGTTCACAGCCGCAATCGCGGGCGTCTTGGCGCGGAACGCACGACCCTCATGGAAGCCCACCGAACCGGCAGCACCCATCGAAACGACAACCCAGGGAATACCGGCAAAGCGGCCATCGGCGGCAAGCGCCTCGCGCAGGGCATCGACATCATCGGTCGTAAAGGACGTACCCAGCAGGCCGTTAATCTCGGTCAGGTTGGGCTTTACGAGCTCGGGCTTAGCGTCAGACTCCAGCGCGGCCTCCAGCGATGCGCCCGAGGTATCGAGCAGCACCTTGGCGCCCGCCTCCTCGGCAATCTTGACGAGCTCGGCATAGTAGCCGGCATCGACGCCACGCGGCAGCGAGCCCGAAAGCGTCACAACGTCCGCCTTCGCTGCAAGCTCGGCGAACTTGGCCGTAAAGGCCTCGAGCTCGGCAGGCGCAATCTGCGGGCCGCTCTCCAGCAGCTCGGTCTGATTACCCTCGTGCAGAATATTCAGGCAAATGCGCGTCTCGCCGGCGATGGGCACAAAGTCGTTCTTGACGCCGTCGGCATCCATAAGCTCGGCCATATAGGCACCCATGTGACCGCCAAGCAGGCCAGTCGCGAGCACGTCATCGCCCAGCTGCAGCAGCACGCGGCTCACGTTGAGGCCCTTGCCGCCAGCGGTCTTTTCGGGCGTCACGCGGTTTACATCGTCGATGATCAGCTTATCGAGCTGATAGCGCGTATCAATCGACGGGTTCATGGTAACGGTCAGAATCATGTTGAACTCCTGTTCCGGGGCGGCATGACCCGCCCCAAACATACGATAACTCGTTAAAGGATCTCGATCTCAAAGCCGCGGGTAACGGTCTCCCCCGGCTTGGCCACCAGGCAGCCACGCTTGTGCTCCAGAACATCGTCCTCATCGGAGCAGGTGGACAGACCACCCCACGGCTCAACTGCCACAAAGTCGCCCTCGGGCTTGCTCCATACAATCAGGTACGGCATATCGGGGAACGTCAGGCGCACGCCCTTGTCCTCGGTTTTCTTGGTCAGCGTAACCACGCGGCTCTCGAGCACGTCGAAGATGGTCTCCGCGAAGTCAAAGAGTTCGTGGGTAAGCGGCAGGTTCTGGCCGATCATGGGATTCTTGCTGCGATGCTCAACATCAATCAGGCCCGTCGAGGGAACGGCAGTACAGAGCTCGGTGGCCTCACGCTGCTCAAAACGGAGCTCATAGTCGTCATAGGACTCGCCCTCGTCGAGCGGACACTTAAAGCCGGGGTGACCGCCCACAAAGAATGGCATGTCCTCGGTGCCCTCATTGGTCACCTCGTAGGACACGTTCACCTTTTCCGAATCGATCGTGTAACGAGCAACGATCTTAAACGGATACGGGTACTGCTCGAGCAACTCGGCATGGTCGGCAGAGCTTAGGCTCAGCGCAACCATGTTGTCGCTCTGTTCCTCGAGCTTCCACTCCTGCTTGCGCGCAAAACCGTGGCGGGCGAGCTTTACCTCGCGGCCGCCCGTGGTCATTGCGTGACCGTCGCGAAGACCGCCGCAGATCGGGAAGCAAATGGGTGCCTGGCCCGACCAGACCGCCGGATCGCCCTGCCACAGGTACTCACGGCCGTTGGCCGTAATAGAAGTGAACGATCCGCCAGCCGTGCTCAGTGCTACGCGGATAGAACCGTTATCAAGAACAAACTCCATAGGAGCCTTCCCTTTCTTACGACAGCCCGCCAAGTCAATAGGGCTGATAGAAAACCGGCCCGCGCCCCCTCACAGAAACGCGAGCCGTCAATTGAAAAGCTGCAAATCGCCAAGTACAGCCAAGAGCGAAGCACTCAAGCCAAGCAAGCAAACGTGTTATCGGAGCAGCTCGCCGTACCAGAACACTTCGCAACAACAGGGGCGATCTCACAGGTCACTCAAACGTCAGCGAGCGGCGCTCAGGTGCCCCAGGTCGCCGCGAAAGAGGAGCGACGCGTACTTCATGTACGCGAGCGACGGTTTGAGCGGCGAGATGGGGTGCCTGAGCGCCGCGCAGCGTCGACCGGTCCGGCGTTCGGCAGAACGCCGGAACCTAATTAATCGTGATACTCGCCGCGGTCCCACTTCTCGAGGAACTCGTCAAAGAAGTGCGGGTCGGCCTGAGCCTCGGCGTCGGCCTTGTTGCAGGCATCGATCTTGGCGATCAGGGCATCGTGCTCGGGGGTCTTCTCGTAGGGCTCCTCCAGGAAGGCAAGCATGATATCGGCCATCAGGAACTCGCCGGTAATCTTGCCGCCAAAGCCCACGATGTTGGCGTTGAGCTCGCGACGGGCATACAGGGCAGAGGTCATGTCGCGAACCAGGGCGCAGCGGGCGCCGGGAACCTTGTTGACGGCGTTGGTGATGCCGATGCCGGTGCCGCACAGGGCCACGCCAAAGTCGGCCTTGCCGCTGGCAACAGCCTCGCCCACGGCCTTACCGTAGATGGGATAGTGCGTACGGGTGTGGCTGTAGGTGCCGCAGTCGAGCACCTTGTAGCCAGCCTGCTCCAGGCGGTCGGCCAGATAGATCTTCTCGTCCGTAACGATATGGTCGCAACCGATTGCGATGGTCTTCTTCATCAGAACGTCCTTTCGTCTGAATTCACAAGTTGAGGTAGAAGTTCGAGTTCTCGGTGGCTCTCGTTAGGCCATCTTGTTGAGCATGTCGACACGGATCTGGTGACGGCCGCCGGCGTACTGTGCACGCAGGAACTCGCGGGCGATCTTCTTGGCGACCTCGGTGCCCACAACGCCCGGGCCCATGGTGACCATGCGCGAGCCGTTGTGCTCGCGGGTCATGTAAGCGGAACGCTCGTCGGAAATGTTGGCGACGACCATGCCCTTGATCTTGACGGCGGCCATATAGGAGCCGACGCCGTACTTATCGAATGCAAAGCCCTGGGAATCCTTGTGCTCCAGCAGGTCCTTGGCAACGGCGGTCGCGGAATCGACAAAGTCCGCGGCAGGGGTCTCGGAATAGTCGACGACCTCGTGACCGTCGGCGATGAGCATCTCCTTGATGGACTCCTTCATCGACATACCGTCGGCATCGGAAGCGATTACAACCCTCATGACATCCTCCTTGAGAGATACGCAGGTGCGTAGTTCCTGTTTGGAAGTGTTGAATCGCGTTCAGGTCCGGGCATCTGAACGTGCGGTTCTTCACTGTTCGTGTTTATTTGAACACATTCGAACATCAACTGCAAGAATTATTTGTTTATCTTTGTTCTTTTTTGAACAAATACCGTTCACGAATGATTGCCGACCGTCTGGACCCGGCGCGGACGTAGCGACCGCGTATTCAACAAACAAAAGGGCGGCCGAGAACGTGTCTCGGCCGCCCTTCGGCAGTATGCCCCGGTATATACAGCTGTTTTAGTTACTCGGACTGCCCGCCCTTCTTGGTATGCTTGGACGGAGCACTCAGGAAGCGGCCCGTCAAATAGTTCGCGGGACCGGAGATATCAATCCCCAGCAGGGTGTGCCCCAGCCACAAAAACGCCGCGAGCACCAGCAATGGAATCACGCACGAGGTCACGATCATCACGATGACGCCTTCGATAAGGTCGGTCACCTGCTGCACAATTTCATCGGTCATCTGCTTGGCGCCGCTGGTCACCGACGTGACGAGACCCGAGGCGCCGTCGGCAAGCTGCTCAAGCACGTTCTTGGACTCTGTGGACCCAGTATTTTTCTTGCTTGCTTTGGAGCTATCGCTATTTGCCGCACTCGCAGCGTCGGCCGCCTTTTGCTCGGCCGCCTCGATGCTAACGTGATACGTTTCGTCGACCTTCTGCGACACCCAAACGCTTGCAGGCACCAACGCCATGCCAATTATGGCGACCACCAGCACACGCGTTGCCACGCGGCGAATGACCGCGCTCGTGCTCCAGCGTCCGTGAATGCCAAGCGACACCGCGAAGAGTACGAGCGAGAACGGAATCAGGATGCCCAGCCCGACCGACCATAAAATGGTCAGCAGATATTTTTCGAGGTAGAGCACGGCAAGCACGATACCCAAGTTTCCCGAAAGCTGCGCGAGCTGCTCGGCAACCGGCGTTCCCGTATCACCCGGCAGTGCGGTAATGCCCGCAGACAGCGCCACGCACGAGGTCGTGAGCGCCAAAACATTGCCCTTCTTTTGATCGATGACCTCGATGGTGGAGTCCCAAGTTTTGGTATCGGCGAAATGCGGACGAGCTACAAAGCCCGACAGCAACGCCAGCACCACGAGCGCAACGATGATACCGATCTGCAGTTTTTTGTTTGCGCACACGACATCGGACAGGCTGGGCTGCAGCTCGGTTACCGTCGTGTGCTCGGTTATCTGGACAGGACGCCCATGAGCCATCTCGTGCGCGTCTCTTTTTTGTATTGACCCGTTATCCGGCATTTGGATACCTCCTCATTCCGGCGTTTAATGCGAAAGGAAGTATACCCACCGAGCAAAAATCGAACGGGAGGACCAACGGAGCGCACCAAGACTGTCCCCAATGACTAGTCGTTTAAGAACGCCCCCAATGACTATCTCGGGATGAGTTGCGGTGGAATAGGGATTGTTTTGCGCCCGCCGGCCCCTACTCAGCCCCTATTTCACCGCAACTTGAAGGAGAGCAGAAAAAGCCCTGCCGCGGGTAGCGGCAGGGCTTTTGGAAGGGGACTTGGTTGTGAGGGCTCGTTAGGCGAGCTTGGCCTCGAGCTCGGCGATACGCTTGTAGGCATCGATGGTGAAGCGGGCCTGCTTCTCCAAAATCATAGTGGTCATGAGAGTATCCTGAGCATGGGCCATGATGAAGGTCATCTCCATCTCGCCACCGCCGGCCTCCTGCGAAAGCAGCTTGGTCTGCGTGTCGTGGGCACCGATGAGCGCATCGCTGGCATCCTTGTGCAGCTGCTCGGCCTTCTCAAAGTCACCCTCGCGAGCAGCATCGAGCGCTGCAAGCAGATCGGTCTGGGCGTCACCTGCGTATGCGACAATCTCGAATCCAACCATCGAGATTTCTTCTTTGGTTGCCATATTGCGTTCCTTTCACATATGAACCAATGGAGAGCATCGCGTCCGGGCATACGCGCTGCGTTCTGTATGGCAGAAACATTAACATTCAAACAAAAAAGAACAGCGCAAAACGTAATTTCAAGCTATGAACGGTCAGTTTTCGCCCGTGAACGGTTTTTAAACCAATCTGAACAATATCGAACACAATTAGCGGAAACCCAAACAGGCCCGTGCCCTAGCGCCAATCGCGCACCGTATCGCCCTCGACGAGTACGCCCGGAAACAGCATGTGCTCCACACCGGGTTCAACGCCCTCGGCGCCGGCAATCTTGTCGACCGCCCACATGCCGACGCGCTTGTTGTCAAAGCGCACCGTGGTCAGGCGACAATCGGGCACGATATCGCCCAGGCTGCCATCAACACCCACCACGCTCACGTCCTGGGGCACGCACTTCCCGCGCGACTCGAGCCCACGGATGCAGCCATATGCCATGGCATCGTTGGAGGCATAAATGGCGGTACAGGTCGGATCATCCGCCAAAGCCTGGCCTGCGGCATATCCACTCTGCGCCGTCCAGTCGCCGCGCACGAGCTGCGGTGGCTCAATGCCATGCGCGCGCAATGTCTCGCGCCAGCCTTCCTCGCGCCGCATGCCCGAAAGCGAGCGCTCGGGGCATGAGATAAAGTGCACAGTCTTGTGCCCCCGCCCCAGCAAGTACTCGACAACTTGACGCGAGCAATCGAACTGGTCGTTATCGACCGTTGAACAGAGCGGGTGCTCCAGCATGGTAACGAGCACCGTCTGCATGCCAGGTAGCGGCTCGAAGGTTCCAAAGTCCGCCGGCATGCGGTTCATAATCACAACCATGCCATCCACCGGCAGTGCGCTCATGCGCGACGATGCGCTCTCGAGGGTATACGGATGCCCGTCTACTTTAGTGAGGGTGATGGCATAGCCATGTTTGTCGGCCGCGGCGGCAAAGCCCTCCATACGGTCGAGATTGCCGGTGCCGGTAATGTTGAACATGGCGACGCCGACGGTCTTAAACTTACCGCGGCGCAGCGATCGACCGGCAAAATTGGGGCGATACCCCAGCTCGCGCATGGCGGCACGCACGCGTTCCTTGGTCTCGGGGCGCACGCTGGGCGAATCGTGCACGGTGCGCGAGACCGTCTGCTCCGAGACGCCCGCGAGGCGCGCTACGTCTTTGACGGATACCGATTTTTTAACAGCGGCCATAGGTCGATCTTTCTATGTCGACGATGCCATTGGTGGCACCTTGCGCAGTCATTTTTAACGCCTTCAAGTATATCCAACGCCTCCCCCACCATACGCTCACCACCCAAAACCTACCGTTCACCGACATTTTTGCTTCCCCGAACGGCTTTTGGTACCCAAATGTTAACGTTGCCATTGTGCAAACACAGAGCCACCGGGCGGCTCAAACGTTTACGCGTAAGGAATCGACGGTTCGCAGGCACAGGAACCACCGGTTCGCGTCTTTTTTTGTGTCACAAAATGGCAACGTCAACATTTTGGCAACCGAACGCCAAAAGCTACCATCGTTGCTAACCCACCGACTCTTAGGAGCATTGCATGGAGCAACTCATCGCCATCATCGAAAAGGGCCAGCCCTTTTTCAACGCGATCGCCCGCAACAAGTACCTCAAGGCGATCCGCGACGGCTTTATCTCCGTCATCCCCATCATCATCTTCTCGTCCATCTTCTGCCTGGTAGCCTCGGTTCCCAACATCTGGGGTTTCTACTGGCCCGATGACATCAACAACGCCCTGTGGAAGTGCTACAACTACTCCATGGGCATCCTGGCCATCGCCTGCGCCGCCACCACGGCCAAGCACTTCGCCGACGCTCAGAACCGCGATCTGCCCAAGAACAACCAGATCAACTTCATCTCATGCATGTGCGCGGCCATCATCGGCTTCTTGCTCCTTTCGAGCGACACCATCGCCACGGACGCCGCCAGCGGCTTCAACACCACCTACCTTGGTTCCAAGGGCCTGCTGACCGCCTTCATCGCTGCGTTTGTGACCGGCATCATCTACAAGTTCTTCATTAAGCGCAACATCACCGTCAAGATGCCCGAGCAGGTTCCGCCCAACATCTCGCAGACCTTCAAGGACATCATCCCCTTCTCCGTCTGCATCACCGTCTTTTGGGTCTTTGACATCGTCTTCCGCGCTGCTTTTGGCTTCTGCTTTGCCCAAGGCGTCATCCAGGTGTTCCAGCCCCTGTTCACCGCTGCCGATGGCTACATCGGCCTCGCTGTGATCTACGGCGCCATGAGCCTGTTCTGGTTCGTGGGCGTCCACGGCCCCTCAATCGTCGAGCCCGCCATCGCCGCCGCCCTCGTTGCCAACATGACCGACAACCTGGCTGCGTTCCAGGCTGGTCAGCACGCTTCTGCTGTCCTGACCCAGGGTGCCCAGTACTTCGTCGTCTGCATGGGCGGCACCGGCGCCACGCTCGTCCTGGTCTTTATGTTCTGCTTCCTGGCCAAGTCTCAGGAGATGCGCGCCGTCGGTAAGGCCGCCATCGTCCCCGTCTGCTTTGCCGTCAACGAGCCGCTGCTGTTCGCCGCGCCCATCGTGCTCAACCCCGTCTTCTTTGTCCCGTTTGTCTTTGCCCCGATCGCCAACATCTGGATCCTCAAGATCTTTATCGACTTCTTGGGCATGAACGGCTTTATGTACACCCTGCCTTGGACCGTCCCCGGCCCCATCGGCACCATCATGGGCCTGGGCTTCCAGCCGCTCGCCTTTGTGATGCTCGCCATCATCCTGGTCGTCGACTTTGCCCTGTACTATCCGTTCTTCCGTGCCTATGACGCCCAGAAGTGCGCCGAGGAGGCCGAGATCTCCCAGGAGGAGCTCGACGCCAAGAACGCCGAGAAGGCCGCCAAGCTCAACGATGCCTTCCAGGGCAAGGCTGACGCCAAGAGCGTTGCCGCCGGCGCTGCTGCCGAGGCCGTGAAGTCCGACGCCCCCGCCGCTGTCGCCACTGAGACAACGACCGCCAGCGACCTCAACGGCAAGCGCGTGCTCGTGCTCTGCCAGGGCGGCGGTACCTCGGGCCTGCTCGCCAACGCACTGGCCAAGGCCGCCAAGGAGCGCGGCATCAATCTTGAGACCGCTGCCGAGGCATATGGCAACCACGTGGACATGCTCCCCGACTTTGACCTGGTCGTCCTGGCCCCGCAGGCCGCAAGCTACCTGGCCGACCTGCAGAAAGACTGCGAGCGCGTGGGCAACAAGTGCGTCGCCTGCCGTGGCAAGCAGTACATCGAGCTCTCCCAGAACGGCGATAAGTCTCTCGCCTTCGTGAGTGAGCAGCTTTCGAAGTAAGTAACGCTCAGGGCCAGCCGACCATCCAAGACCGGCTGGCCCTTCGATTTAGACGATTGGATCATCATGTCCGTTAACCCTGCTAGCGTCACCAACCCGCCCGCGCAGTTTCCCGAGGACTTTGTCTTTGGCGGCGCCACCGCTGCCTACCAGGTTGAGGGCGAGACCCGCACTCACGGTAAGGGCAAGGTTGCCTGGGACGACTTCCTGGAGGCCCAGGGCCGTTTCTCCCCCGATCCCGCTTCGGACTTCTACAACCAGTACCCCGTCGACTTGGAGCTGTGCGAGGAGTTCGGCATCAACGGCATTCGCCTCTCCATCGCCTGGAGCCGCATCTTCCCCAACGGCACCGGCGAAATCAACCCCGAGGGCGTCCAGTTCTACCACGATCTCTTCGCCGAGTGCCATAAGCACCACGTTGAGCCGTTCGTCACGCTGCATCACTTTGACACGCCGCTTCCCCTCTTTGAGAAGGGCGACTTCCTCAACCGCGAGACCATCGACGCCTTTGTGGACTTTGCCACCTTCTGCTTTAAGGAGTACGCCGACCAGGTGACCTACTGGTTCACCTTTAACGAGATCTGGGCCGACGCCTCCAACACCTACATCGAGGGCACCTTCCCCGGTGGCGTCAAGGCGCATCTGGCCGAGGCCTTCCAGTGCGAGCACAACATGATGCTCGCCCACGCCAAGGCCGTGCTGGCCTTCCACAACGGCGGCTTTAAGGGCAAAATCGGCGTCATCCAGTCGCTGGAGTTTAAGTACCCGCTCAACGAGAACGACCCCGCCGACATCAAAGCCGCCAACAACGAGCACGTGCTGCAAAACCAGTTCTTGCTCGACGCCACCTTCCGCGGCGACTATGCGCCCGACACCCTCGAGTGCGCCAACCGCCTGGCTGCCGTCTCGGGCGGCACCATCGAGATCCTAGACGAGGATCTGGAAATCATGCGCGAGGCCGCGCTCTACAACGACTACCTGGGCGTTAACAACTACCAGTGCCGCTTCTTGAAGGCTTACGACGGCGAGAACGACCTGCACCACAACGGTACGGGCGAGAAGGGCACTGGCCGCTGGCGCGTTAAGGGTATTGGCGAGCATGTGAACAAGCCTGGCATCCCCACCACCGACTGGGACTGGATCATCTATCCCGAGGGCCTGTTCGATCTGCTCGTCTACATTAAGCAGCGCTACCCCAACTACAAGCAGATTTTCATCACCGAGAACGGCATGGGCTACAAGGACCCCTACAAGGACGGTTTTGTGGACGACCAGCCGCGCATCGACTACATCGAGCAGCACCTGCGTTGGCTGCTCAAGGCCATGGAGGTGGGCGTCAACGTGGGCGGCTACTTCCTGTGGAGCCTGCAGGATCAGTTCTCCTGGACCAATGGCTACAACAAGCGTTACGGCTTCTTTTACGTTGACTTTGAAACCCAGAAGCGCACGCCCAAGGCAAGCGCCTACTGGTACAAGCACGTGGCGCAGACCCGTCGTCTGGACTAGTGGCTGGCGGGGTTGCCCGCTCACACAACCTGTCCCCATTTCTCAGCCGGGGGCGGCACGTCACACGGCGCGCCGCCCCCGGTCTTTTTGTTTTTGGGCTGGTCGGGAGCCGTTTGTCTCGATCTGTAACATCTAGCCGAGTTTTTTGGTCCTAGCTGTTACAGATTGAGACGAACAGGATTGCTCTTTCCGAAGAATCTAAATCTGTAACAGGTAGCCCGCTTTTGACCGTCTACCTGTTACAAATCGAGACAAACGGAGTAGGACCTAACCCCGTATGTCCCTAACAGTCGAGCGTTCGACCAGCGTACTCGGCACATGAATCGCCTCGATAGACGAGCTCTCTCCAATCGCCGCCTCAAACGCAAGCTTACCGACACCGCGCAAATCAAATCGCAGCGTCGTCAGTCGATTGTGAGGAACAAGTCCCTCGAGTGCGTCGTCGATACCAACCACGCTCACGTCGTCGGGCACGGACAGGCCCGCGTTCTCGAGCGCGGCGATAACGCCCAGCGCCATCTGGTCATTTGCCGCAAGCACGGCAGTCGGCGCCTGCGACCCGCCGGCAAGCACCTCGGCCGCAATCCGCTCGCCCATGGCGTACCCACTGTCCGCACTCCAATCGCCACGCAGCATCGGAGCGGCATCGACATGAGCACGACCCAGCGTATCGCGCCAACCGGCCTCACGAAAACGCGAGGAAATCGAGTTTTCCGGACCCGCCACAAACCGCATATTCGAGTGACCATGTTCCAGCAGATAATTGGTCAACAGCTCGCACGAACCATACTGGTCGGAGTCGATCGTCGTGCAGCGCGGATGCGCATACATGGACAGGATGACCGTTCGCACTCCCGGCTGGGGAACAAACTCCTCAAAATCGGGAGCCATGCGGTTCATGTTGAGAATCATGCCGTCGACGGGTCGCTCGACCATGCGGCGCGAGGCATCGGCAAGTGTATAGGGCTTGTCGCCGCCCATCTCGATCATAGTGACGGCAAAATCGTGCTCGCGCGCCGCTTGCATGATACCCTCGAGCGTCGCCAGGTTACCGACACGTGTGATGTTGTACATGCACAGGCCAATAGAACGATACGACCCGCCGCGCAACGCCGCTCCAGCAAAATTGGGACGAAAGCCCAGCTCTTCCATGGCGGCCAGCACACGCTTGCGCGTCTTTTCCGTCACGTTGGGCATACCGTTGACCACGCGAGACACAGTCTGGCGGCTCACGCCAGCGAGCGCCGCAACCTCTGCCGCGCTCGCCGAATGACCATTCCTTGTCTGCTGAGCCATACCTTCCACGCTAACCTGCTTCCCAACTATTCCCCGCGCCCATGGCGCATCGTACATACATCGATAACGTGCTCATGATACCCGAGCCACATACCACAACATGAAAACTTCTGTCAATCAAAACCGCTTACCGAACAAATACAACCGTTCGCGGCTGTTTGAAGTTGTTTTGTTTCTATACATCCCAGCCGGATGTTAACGTGCTCATTGTCAAATGTTCACGTGCTCATTTTGGTTCTAATCATTTTAAGATAGTGTTTATCGGGCTTTTTCACCGCTGAACGCTAACCAGGGAGCCTCCTGAGCGCAAACGCACAATATCGAACAGCGAGACGAGAGGGTGTATGCATATGTCTTTGCTAAACCGCGTACAGCAGCTGCCGAAGGGCTTTGTTTGGGGCGCCGCAACCGCCGCGTACCAAACGGAAGGTTCCACGAAGGTGGCAGGCAAGGGTAAGACCATGTGGGACGATTACCTTGTCGCCCAGGGTCGCTTTTTGCCCGACCCGGCCAGTGATTTCTACAACCGCTACGAGGAGGATATCCGCCTTTCTGCCGAGCATGGACTCAACGCCATCCGTGTGTCCATCGCCTGGACCCGCATCTTCCCCAACGGCGACGATGCCGAGCCCCTCGCCGAGGGCGTTAAGCACTACCACGAGCTGTTCGCCTGCTGCAAAAAGTATGGCGTCGAGCCCTATGTGTCCCTGCATCACTTTGACTCCCCCGCCGCCCTGTTCAACCAGGGCGACTGGCTCAACCGCAAGACCGTCGACGCCTATGTGCGCTATGCCGAGTTCTGCTTCCGCGAGTTCCGCGAGGTCAAGAATTGGTTCACCATCAACGAGCTCATCAGCCTCTCGCACTCCCAATACATCCAAGGCAACTTCCCGCCCAACCATCACTTTGATGTGACGAGCGGCATCCAGAGCCAGCACAACGAGCTCGTTGCCCACGCCCGCGCCGTCAACCTGTATAAGGATCTTGACGAGACCGAGCACCTGGGCGGACGCATTGGCATGGTCAACGTCCTGACGCCGGCATATCCTGCCACAGACTCGCCCGCCGACCAGCACGCCGCCGACCTGTACAACGCCTTCTACACCGACTTCATCATGGACGGCGCCTTCCTGGGTCACTACTCCGCGCGCACCCTCTCACTCATCAACGAGATTCTGCGTGCCAACAACGCCACGCTTACGGTTGAGGACAGCGACATGGAGGAGCTCGCCAAGGCGGCGCCCCGCAACGATATGTTCGGCCTCAACTACTATCAGTCGGCGTTTATCGCCGCCTACGATGGCGAGTCCACCAACAGCTTTAACGGCACCGGAGACAAGGGCACCTCGTGCTTTAAGTTTAAGGGCGTCGGGCAGCAGGTCGATATGCCGGGTATCCCCACCACCGACTGGGATTGGCTCATCTACCCGCAAGGCCTCTACGACACGCTCAAGCACATCAGCGCCACCTATCCCAACCTCCCCGTCATCTATATCACCGAAAACGGCCTGGGCCACAAGGACCCCGAGCCCGACGCAAACGGCATCGTCGCCGATCCCGAGCGCATCGACTTTGTCGACCAGCACATGGAGAAGGTGCTCCAGGCGCGCGCCGAGGGCGTCGACGTCCAGGGCTACTTTATCTGGAGCCTGCAGGACCAGTTCTCGTGGGCCAATGGCTATAACAAGCGCTACGGCCTGTTCTACATCGACTTCGACACGCAAAAACGCTACATCAAGCAGTCGGCACTCTGGTACAAGGAGCTCGCCGACACTATGGCGGACGCGCAGTAGCGCATCGCCTCGCTTTCCCCCGAGAAGGGAGCGGCCCTATGCGATACAAACCCAGCCGCTCCCCTCTCTCCCCCTGGGACCGACCCCGCCTGCACCCGGGCTTTTAGCAAGCGGGAGACCATATAGGTTTTCAACGTCCATGCCATTAAGATTTCATGCAAAGAGGAGCGTGAACTATGGAATCGATCGTTAAGTTCTTGGAGAAAGGTCAGCCGTACTTCGACAAGGTCTCTAAGAACATCTACCTTCAGGCCATTAAAGACGGCTTTTTGGCAGCAATGCCCATCATCCTGTCTTCTTCTGTCTTCCTGCTTATTTCGACCCTGCCGGGCGTTGTCGCCACGGTCGGCGGCTTTACGCTGCCCGACTGGTGGAACGTCGACGTCGTGAACTTCTGCAACAAGGTTTACAACTTCACGATGGGCGTCGTGGGCATCATGGTCGCCGGCACCACCGCAAGCGCGCTGACCGGCTCCAAGAACCGCCGCATGCCTGCCGGCAAGGCCATCAACGCCACGAGCACCATGGTCGCCGCCATGTGCGCTATGCTCATCTTGGCCGTTACCCAGACGAGTGCCAAGATCGACGGCGCCGATGTCTCGGTGTTCTTTACCGACAACATGGGCACCAAGGGCCTGCTGAGCTCCTTTGTCGCCGCATTTGCCACGGTCAACATCTATGCCTTCTGCATTAAGCGAGACATCACCATCAAGCTGCCCAAAGAAGTCCCCGGCGCCATCGCCCAGAACTTCCGCGACATCTTCGCCTTCAGCTTCTCCATCCTGTTTGTCGCCGTCATCGACGTTATCTGCCGCACCTGCTTGGCCGTCCCGTTTGCCAACGTCATCTCCACGCTGGTGAGCCCGCTGTTCGCCGCTGCCGATTCCTACGCCGGCCTCGCCCTCATCTGGTTCATGATCCCGCTGTTCTGGTTCATGGGCATCCACGGCCCCTCGGTCGTTAAGCCTGCCCTCAACGCCGCGCTGTTTGGCAACATCACCACCAACCTCGCCACGCTGCAGGCCGGCGGTCACCCCGCCCTCGCCCTGACCGAAAACTTCGGTAACTACATCGGCGAACTCGGCGGCACCGGCGCCACGTTCATTGTCCCGATTATCTTCCTGCTCTTTATGCGCTCCAAGCAGCTCAAGGCCGTCGGCAAAGCCTCTGTCGTGCCCGTGATGTTCGCCGTCAACGAGCCGCTGCTGTTCGCCGCGCCCATCATCCTCAACCCGTACTTCCTGATCCCGTTCCTGTTTGCCCCCGTGGCCAACGTCCTCATTGGTAAGTTCTTCATCGACTTTTTGGGCATGAACGGCTTTATCTATGCCATGCCGTGGGCACTCCCCGGACCGATCGGCACCTTCATCGACACCAACTTCCAGCCGATCTCTCTGGTCCTGGTTGTCGTCCTGCTGGTCGTTGACTTCTTGATCTACTACCCGTTCTGCAAGGCCTACGACAACGTCCTGTGCAAGCAGGAGGCCGAGACCCTGGCCGAAGAAGAGGCCGAGGAGACCAAGGCCGTCAAGACCGCTGCCGCCCCCGCCGTTGAGGCTCCTGTTGTCGAGACCGCTTCTGCCACTGAGGCCTCCGCAGCTCCGTCCGCCCTTAAGGGCAAGGATCTGAGGGTTCTGGTTCTGTGCGCTGGCGCCGGCACCTCTGCACTGCTCGCCAACGCGCTTAAGGAAGGCGCCGACGAGCTGGGCATCGACATTACCGCCAACGCCGGTGCCTACGGCAGCCACTACGCCATCATGGACCAGTACAACGTCATCGTCCTGGCTCCGCAGGTTCGCACCTATTACAACGAGATGAAGGCCGACACCGACCGCCTGGGCATCACGCTGCTGTCGCCCAAGGGCAAACAGTACATCGACCTCACTAAGGATCCCAAGGGTGCCGTCGCCTGGATCGAGGAAAACCTCGAGGCATAAGACGCTGACGCCACCTACCGCTCGCAGAAAAAAAAATGGCCCGTGCATCGATGCGTGATGCGCGGGCCATTTTGTTTAGACCGCACCCGTCCTCCTGTTCATCTTAATCTGTAACATCTAGCCGAGTTTTTGGGTCCCAGCTGTTACAGATCGAGGTGAACGCACAGGCCAAGCCAAAAATCTCAATCTGTAACATGTAGACCGCTTTTGACCGCTTAGATGTTACAGATCGAGACAAACAGATGGGTCAATCCAATCAATCTAGATCTGTAACACCTGGCTGGTCATTTCACTCCTAACTGTTACAGATCGAGACAAACGGAATAAGCCGGGCCGAATTGTCTAAATCTGTAACATCTAGCCGAGTTTTCGGGTCCCACCTGTTACAGATTTAGACGAGCAGGCCGAGCACGTCTACGCCCGCAAGTCCTTTACGCTGGAACGCTCGACCAACACGCCCGAGACGAGCGTACGGCTTCTGGAGCTCGGGGCTTCCAGACCTGCGACGACCTCATTAAGCGCACGAACGCCCAGCTCGCGGTGGCGGAACTTCACCGACGTCAGAATCGAGTTGGGAATCGTCTTGTAAAGCTCGTCATCAAAGCCGATCACGGACACATCATCGGGCACACTGAGCCCTTTGTCACGTAAAGCCATCATCACGCCGTTTGCCATGCAGTCGTTAGCCGCGAGGACCGCCGTGCAATCGGGTTTATCGGCAAGCACAAGGCCCGCAGCATAGCCACTATCCGCATTCCAATCGCCTTGCAGAGGCTCGGGCGGCTCAATGCCACGCGTCTCGAGTGCCGCACGCCAACCTTTCATACGGCACTGGCTCGACAGCGACTCTTTCTTACCAGAGACGAAGTACACATTCTTGTGTCCGCGATTCAAGAAGTACTCGCATGCCATGCGCGCGCCGCCCTCTTGGTCGTCACTGACAGTAGAGCAGGTAGGATGTTCCATCGGCGTGATAATCACCGTCTTGAGGTCTTTCGGCGCCTCAAAGGTATCAAAGTCATCGACCATCTGGCGCAGGTTGAAAATCATGCCGTCGACGGGAAGCTGCGACATCCTACGTGCCGCTTCGGCAAGGGTCATCTTCTCCCCCGCCCGCTTTTTAATCATCGTGAGCGCAAAGCCGCGTTCTTCGGCGGCATCGGCGATACCGTCAATCATGTCCACGGCACCGCCCGACAAGTGGAACATCACCACGCCGATGCACCCGTAACGGCCCAACTTGAGTGAACGCGCGGCAAAGTTGGCTCGAAACCCGAGCGCCTCCATTGCGGAATGGACCTTATCGCGTGTCGACTCTCGCACGCTATCGGGCTCGTTGATCACGCGCGAAACCGTCTTGAGAGAAACACCAGCGGCAATCGCCACATCATTCATTGAGACATTTTTCTTGTCCATCGTTGCCACTGCTTCTCCACTCGGTTCTCTATCGCTTGTTTTTTGCGTTCTAGCATACACTACCTGCCTGACTGATAAATCAACCGTTTACCGGACAATATCGACCGCTCACCCGTATATCCTTGTTGCTCTTCCAAAAATGTCTTACGTTGTCATTTCGCAATGCCTTCCTTAAGCAGGAAGGTTTCCAGGCAGTCCTGACCATCCATCGACGACCAGTTCCATCCACATGCATCGCGCATCAAGTAGCAAAGGAGCTTTATGGACGCCATCGTAAAGATGCTCGAAAAGCATCAGCCGTTCTTTGAGAAGATCTCGAGGAACATCTACCTCCAGGCCATTAAGGACGGATTCCTTGGGTGCATGCCCATCGTCCTCACCTCTTCGATCTTCCTGCTGATCGCCACCCTTCCCGGCGTAGTTGGCATCACGCTGCCCCAGCCGCTCATCGACTGGTGCAACAAGCTGTACAACTTCACCATGGGCGTCATGGGCATCATGGTCGCCGGCACCACTGCCAAGAACTTTACGGCTTCCATGAACCGTCGCATGCCCGCCGGCAAGGTGCTCAACGACGGTTCCACCATGGTGGCCGCCCAGTGCAGCATGCTGCTGCTCGCAGTCACGCAGTTCACCACCAAGTTCAACGGCTCCGAGCTTTCGGTCTTCGACTGCACCAGCATGGGTACGCGTGGTCTGTTCTCGGCCTATATCGCCGCGTTCATTACCGTTTGGGTCTATAAGTTCTGCGTCTCTCGCGATCTGACCATTAAGCTGCCCAAGGAGGTCCCGGGCGCCATCGCTCAGAACTTCCGTGACATCATCCCCTTTGGCGGCGCCGTCATCATCTGCGGCATCATCGATGTCGTCGTGCGCAACCTCATGGGCGTTCCGTTCTCCGAGCTGCTCATCAAGCTGCTCTCCCCGCTCTTCACTGCAGCAGAAACCTATCCTGGCCTTATCCTTATCCAGGCAGCCACCGCGTTCTTCTGGTTCATCGGCGTCCACGGTCCTTCGATCGTCCAGCCGGGCATCGACCCCATCCGTCTTGCCAACCAGGCCGAGAACCTGCAGGTTCTGCTGGCCGGTGGTCACCCCGCCCATTCCCTCACCTTTAACATGTCGCTCGTGGGTGAGTTCGGCGGCACCGGCGCCACGTTCATCGTGCCGCTTCTGCTGATTCTCTTTATGAAGTCCAAGCAGCTCAAAGCCGTCGGTAAGGCCTCGATTGTTCCTGTTGCCTTCGCCGTCAACGAACCGCTGCTCTTTGGCGCGCCGATGATCCTTAACCCCTACATGCTCATCCCCTTTGTTGCCGCCGGCTGCGTCAATGTGAGTGTTGCCAAGTTCTTTATCGATAACGTGGGCATGAACGGCTTCTCCTTCGTGGTGCCTTGGGCCACCCCTGCCCCCATCGGCATCTTCATCACCACGAACTTCCAGCTTATCGCCCTGGTGTTTGTCGCGATCATCATCTTGCTGGACGCCATCATCTACCTGCCGTTCTTGAAGGCATACGATAAGTTGCTCTGCGACCAGGAGGCCGAGCGCGCCGCCGAGCTGGGTCTCGTCGAGTCCAATGGTGCCGCTGCCATTGCCGCCAGCACCTCTGCGCCCGCTGTCGAGCAGACCGCCGCTGTCACCACTGCCGCCGAGCCGACCGCCGCTGCCGCCGACAGCAAGCCTGTCGCCGATCAGCCCGAGCCCGCTGCCGATGCATCCGCCAAGAAGGATGTCGACGGTCTGAAGGTCCTCGTCCTGTGCGCCGGCGCCGGCACCTCTGCCATGCTTGCCAACGCCATCAAGGAAGGTGCCGCGCAGACCGGAGAGAACATCGCTTCCTCCGCAGGCGCCTATGGCCAGCACACTGCCATCATGGATCAGTACGACGTCATCGTGCTCGCCCCGCAGGTCCGTAGCTACTACAACGACATGAAGGCCGACACCGATCGCCTGGGCATTAAGCTGCTCGCCCCGCGCGGTAAGGAATATATCGACCTTACCCGCGACCCCGCTGGCGCCATCAAGTGGCTCCGCGAGAACCTCGACTAGGTTCCTCCCTCTGTTGGTGCCCGGATCCCCAGTTCGGGCACCTCTCCCTATTCGAATCCCACAGAAAGGATGACTCATGACCAACCCCATGCAGTTCCCCGACGGCTTTGTGTTTGGCGGCGCCACCGCCGCTTACCAAGTTGAGGGCGAGACCCGCACGCACGGCAAGGGCAAAGTGCCCTGGGACGATTTCCTGGCTGCCCAGGGTCGCTTCTCCCCCGATCCCGCAAGCGATTTCTACAACAAGTACCCGGTCGATATCGACCTGTGCCAGCGCTTCGGCATCAACGGTATCCGCGTCTCCATCGCTTGGAGCCGCATCTTCCCCAACGGCACTGGCGAGATCAACCACGAGGGTGTCGCCTTCTATCATGAGCTCTTTGCCACCTGCAACAAAGCCGGCGTTATCCCCTATGTCACGCTCGATCACTTCGATACGCCCGAGGCCTTTTACCAGGACGGCGGCGAGGGCTTCCTGACGCGCACGACGATCGACGCCTTTGTCGAGTACGCCAAGTTCTGCTTTGCCGAGTTCACCGAGGTCAAGCACTGGTTCACGTTTAACGAGATTCCCGCAACCGCCGAGGGCAGCTTTATCGTCGGCAACTGGCCGCACGGCGAGAAGTATCGCCTGGACAAGGCTTTCCAGCTCATGCACAACATGATGGTGGCCCACGCCAAGGCTGTCGTCGCCTTCCATGAGGGCGGCTTTGAGGGCGAGATCGGCATTGTCCAGAACCTGGAGCCCAAGTATCCCCTCGACCCCAACAACGCCGCCGACTGCGAGGCCGCCCGCATGGCCGACGTCATCAACAACCGTTGGGTACTCGACGCCACCTTCCGCGGCCACTATGCAGCCGATACCATGGAGGCTGCGACCAAGCTGGCCCATATCGCCGGCGGTGAGCTCGACGTCCGCGACGAGGACATCGCCGTGCTGACCGCCGCGCTCCCCTACAACGATTGCCTGGGCGTCAACACCTACAAGTGCCAGTTCCTGCGTGCCGCCGAGGGCGAAAACGACATCAACCACAATGGCACCGGCGACAAGGGCTCCTCGCGCTGGTTCCTCAAGGGCGTGGGCGAGTCATGCGTGCGCGAAGGCATACCCACCACCGATTGGGACTGGATCATCTATCCCGAGGGCCTCTACGACCTGCTGCTGCGCATTAAGAACGATTACCCCAACTACAAGAAGATCTACATCACCGAGAACGGCATGGGCTATAAGGACGACTTCGAGGACGGCTTTATCGACGACGCCCCTCGTATCGACTACATGCGCCAGCATCTCGCATGGATCCTCAAGGCAATCGACGGCGGCGTAAACGTCGACGGTTACTTTGTGTGGTCGCTGCAGGACCAGTTCTCCTGGACCAACGGCTATAACAAGCGTTACGGCCTGTTCTACATCGACTTTGAGACCCAGAAGCGCTATCCCAAGGCGAGCGCGTACTGGTACAAGAACGTCGCGGAGACCGGCCTGCTCATGGCCTAGTTTCAGCCACATACCCCTTGTTGGCCGCATGCGAATCCTCCACGGGATCGCATGCGGCCTTTTTATTTTGAGCGGACCGTTTGTCTCAATCTGTAACATCTAGCAGGGGTTTTCGGTCCTACCTGTTACAGATCAAGACAAACGAACGGCCCGAACTTGCAGATCTCGATCTGTAACACGTAGCCCGTTTTTTCACGTCTACCTGTTACAGATCGAGACAAACGTTCGAACCAATCCAAACAATCTCAATCTGTAACGTTTGGCCGATTTTTTCGGTCCCAACCGTTACTGATTGAGACAATTAGATAGTCAAATCCGCGCTTTACAAGCGGCCATGAAGCACGGCTCTTTCCTTGCTTTCAGTATCACGAACATATTTTAGGCATCATTTAAAGCCGATGTGATACCGAAAGCATGTACGGCGCCGCGGGCGGCCTTCGCGTGTCAACCCGACCAAACTGCAGGCTCACAAACCCCCTCGATCATGTCGCCGTTGCGCTTGGTCCCACCGCCGCAGCAGGGGCAATAGACGGCCTTCATGGGCACCTCTCCCGAAAGGGTATTTAACGGTTCCGGAATAGGTTATCTACCGGCAAGAACGATAGGCAACCGGACACACATTCTGCCCGAGCGGTTAAAAGCGGGCACGGAATTTAAACGACTGAAAAAGGGGCATCGGCGCTGGTCGATGTCCCAAACATGGATACGCATTTTGCCATATAAGCCAACTTTGGTCACATAGATGAAAGGCAGTTTGTCGGTGACTCGGAGAGCGCCAATGCGGTCTCACGACGGTTGCGCTCATTGTCTCAATTAGATACTCAACGAAATACGGTCCCGCAGCTCAATAAGCTGCGGGACCGTATTATACACCGACGAATCAACGCCGAATTTCATCCACTATTTGGCCAGCTCCTGAACGATCCAGTCAATTGCACCTTCGGGATCGTTGGTAAGGTCGATATACTGCTTGCCCCTTGTGGTGAGCAGTTTAATTCCAAGGCGATCGGTATCGGCCTTCATAGCGTCATAGTACATGCGTGCCTGGGGCGCCAGAACAATCACGTTGTACTGATCCATCGTATCATAGTGGCTTCCGTACGCACCGGACTGAGAAACCAGATCGATACCCTTAGCAGCGGCGCCTTCGCGAAGAGCATTTGCCAAGAGAGTCGAAGTGCCGGCACCCTGGCAAAGCACAAGCACGCGGATCTGCTCCGCCTTGTCCTTTACCGCCTCGAGAGCTTTTGCGACATTTTCCTGTGCGGCAATAGCATCTGCATCCGAGGTTCCTGCAGTCTCCTTTGCAGACTCTTCCAAACAAAGCTGATGGTCATACGCCTTGCAGAACGGATAGTAAATCACAAAGTCAACGACCAACAGCACTGCAATCAATACAAGAGAACGTACATCAAGACCTGTGGTGAGGAATGCACCGATTGGGCCGGGAAGCGCCCACGGCATGGTATACATGGGGGCGTTCATTCCAATGACGTCAATGAAAAATTTACCGATAATGGCGTTGACCATAGGAGCCACTAGGAAGGGCACGAACATATAGGGATTGAGAACAATCGGCATACCGAAGATAACGGGCTCGTTAACTCCAAAAATCACCGGGATAATCGATGCCTTGCCCATGGCTTTAAGCTGCTTGGAGCGCATAAACATGATCAGGATAATAGGAACGATGAACGTGCAGCCAGAACCGCCCAGACCGCCGATGAAGCTTGTAAAGTCCTGCGTGAGAGCAATTGACGGGTGTCCACCTGCTTGGTAAACCGCAAGATTGGTAACGGTATTGCCGTAGAGCGCAGCATTGATCGGACTCATGACAACCGAAGCACCGTGGATACCCATAAATTGGAAAAGCGCGACCGCGCCTTCGATAAGCGCCATGCCAGGATAGGTGTCGACCGCGGAGAACAGCGGCGAGATGAGAGCGGATACCAAATTGGCGAACGGCACGGCAAGCAGCTTGCGGCTCGCAAGATCGATAAAAGCGCACGCAAGGATCGAAAACCCAAATGCAAAGATATCGCGAAAACTCTGCGCAATAGAGCCAGGGACCTCTTTGGGAAGCTTGATCGTCACATTATGGCTAATGCACACCTTATAGATATTAACGGTCAAGAATGCGGCTACGAACGCAGCGAGAAAACCCTTGGTTCCCATATAGCCGGTTTCAAAAACAGATGTATCTGCTCCGCCAATCGAGACAACATCGTTCGTCACCGATAGCAAGAGCATACCGCACATGGCACAAACCATGCACGAGGTGGGGTTGAGAGATTTACCCGAAGGCATGCGACGGTTCATCGACATGGCAAGTGAGCTCGCCGTGGTGCCGGCCACCATAATGCCAAGAAGTCCCATGGTATATGCATAGATTTTATTGAAGAAATCCAGCACCTCAGACGGAAGCGTGATGCCTACATAGGCAGGGAGCGTCGAAAGAAGAAGGAACAGGCTCGAGAACAGCACAATTGGCATATTCGAGAGAAAGCCATCCTTAATTGCCACCAGATAAATGTTCCTCGAGATTTTGTCGAAGAGGGGCTGGTGTTTTTCAAGGAATTTGACGATAGCGTCCATAACACATCCTTTCATGATTCCCGGGCACGTAACGATTTATCCGGACTCAACCGTCGTCGTCCCCGTTTGTATCCACTTATGTAAGTGAATACGTTCTTGTGCGAAATGTAATATCATTTGCGCGATTTGTCATAACCAATTCTTTTTCCGCTTTGTCGATATGTCAAGAATTCAAATACTTATTCGGTGAACGGTAGTTGATTAATATAAGGTTTTCCCAGTTAAAGGCTATTTTTTCCGAGCAATACAATAAGCTTGCAACCGTTCACCGATTGGATATAACATATTGAATATATTGTTGTAACAATATTAGAGACAATGTCACAAGCCTGTCGTTCTAGTCAAAGGAAGTAACAATGCCCAAACGATTACTGAACATGTCCGCATCCGATTTTGCCGCCACGTCACCCATGGATCTAAAACAGGCAATTCTGGCTTCCGAGGGACGTACCATCATGGCGGAAAACGTACCCTCTTCCCAATTTCTCGGCGGCGTTACTAATGCAGAAATCGAACGTGCCGCAGGTGCCGACCTGCTTCTGTTTAACGCGCTCGATGTGTTCGATCCAGTTATTGCCGGTATTCCAGATGATCTCAATGAAAACCCGGTCACTTGGGTGAAGCGAGCATGCGGAAGGCCCATTGGCGTCAATCTGGAGCCAGTTGATAACGAGGCAGAGATGTCTGAATCCCGAACGGAAATCCCCATGGGTCGTCGCGTCTCTCCCAAGACCTTAGAAAAGGCTAACGAACTCGGATTTGATTTTATCTGCCTGACGGGCAACCCTGGAACCGGCGTCTCCAACGATGCAATCGCCCATTCGATTAAACTCTCCAAAGAGCATTTCAATGGCCTGGTCATAGCCGGAAAAATGCATGGAGCGGGCGTTGCGGAACCTGTCATGACGCTCGAAATTGCGCGCAAGTTTGTTGACCTCGGCGTCGATATCCTTCTCGTGCCAGCCCCCTACACCGTCCCTTGCTTCCAAGAAGCGGACCTGCGCGCCATCGTAGACTTTGTACGATCCCACAACGTAGGCAAGTCAATTGAAGAGAAGGTTCTCGTCATGGCGGCGAACGGGACGAGTCAAGACTCCTGCGACAGCGAGACCATTAAGAAAATAGGCCTTGCAGCAAAAGCAGCCGGCGCTGACCTCCAACATATCGGGGACTCCATGAACGGTATTTGCCTGCCCCAGAATATCTTCACGCTCGGACAAGCCCTTCGTGGATACAGGCATCAGATCGTCATGCTGAGCCGCTCTGTGATACGTTAAGGTTACCTTGCCCACGTTACATCCCGACTGAGGCAACCATCAGGTATAACCAACATGCAAACTGAGGCTCTAATGCTCGATACACACGAAAAACGGCCACTCTATTTACAGCTCACCGACGCGCTGCTCAAGCAGATCGTCGATGAATATCAAGCAGACGATAAACTTCCAACAGAAATGGAACTCTGCGACGAATACGCCGTAAGCAGAACAACCGTCCGACTTGCCATGAGTGAGCTGGAGCGTCGTGGAAGTATCTATCGAATCCAAGGTAAGGGATCGTTTGTTGCACCGAAACGCGTTAGCGAGCTCAATTCACTTTTAGACTTTGACTTTGCAAGCCATTGCGATGGCGTTGATCCGGATGCCATCACCAAACATTTCGGCGGCCTCACATCAGGTCGTCCAATTTCCGTAATGATGCTCCAACAATTTGGATGTCAAAGTCGCGGTGAGATTCAGCGTCTTGAATTGACCTACGAACTTGAAGGCAGCTTCATAGGCGCTGATACGTTCTTCATTTCAAAGTCGCGCGTTCCGAATAACCAGTTAGATTTTCAGACATTTAGCAGAATCATGGACGACTTGTCCAAGTCTATCCAATCTGTTAGAGAAAGCTATAGAGCACGTGAGCTTAGCGATTCCGAAGCCAGCAATTATGGTGTTGCAAAACTTCCGGTCATCGAACTAACTCATTATGCTTACGACTCCGGAGGCAAACTAATTTCAATTGTCTGCCGCACCGTCTTAACTGGTCGAATCCCTTATCAAAACTTTATTTTCAAGTCCTAATGTTCTTTTTCTTTTGTCTCAATCTGTAACACTAAGACCGGTTTTGGACGTCTAGATGTTACAGATTGAGATGAATGCGTAGGCCAATCCTCTCAATCTCAATCTGTAACAACTAGCTGAATTATTCGGTTCTAGCTGTTACAGATCGAGACAAACGGAATAGGCCGGGTCAAAAATCTCAATCTGTAACATCTGGTTGGTGGTTTCACCCCTACCTGTTACAGGTTGAGACGATTTGATAGTGGAGTCCTTATTTGCGCGTCATATCGCGTAGCGCTGACGCGCTGGTTTCCACAATGACAGGAGGTAAAAGTCCTCCCGCATCACCCGTTGGCAATCCCGTAGCGATAACTAGCAAATAACCTGCGTGTGCTCCTCGATGGCGGCACGATCTTCGGCGGTAATACCCGGCTCGCACACCATGGCATCCAAACTGTCCAGGCGGCAGAAGGTGTAGAAGTCGCGCTTGCCGATCTTGCTGGAGTCGGCGATCAGATAGCGCGAGTCGGCCTTGCTAAAGGCGAGCTGCTGGATGCGGCCCTCTTCCATGTTAGACGTGGACACGTCGCCGTCCAGAATGCCGTTTGCGCCGATAAAGGCTGCGTCGATTCCCAGCGCGCGCAAGGTGTCCTCGGCCGTGGGGCCCACAAAGGCGGCAGTGCGGCGCCGGTACACACCGCCCACCAGGCACAGTTCGCAGTCTTCACGCGCCTCGAGCAGGTTAAACACCGAAAGCGAATTGGTCACAATGCGCAGGCGAAACGCCGGCAGCATCGAGGCCATCTGCTCAACCGTGGTGCCCGTGCCCAAAAAGATGGTCGAGCCTTCCTCGATAAGCTCCACAGAACGGCGCGCAATCTGCAACTTTTCCTCGGCATGCTTCGTGCGCTTTTCGCTGTGCGAATACTCATGGCGCAGCATAGCGTGTGGACGGCCCTGCGCACTGCGGGCTCCGCCGTGCACGCGCTCGATCTCGCCCAGGCTCGCAAGCTCCTCAAGGTCACGGCGGATCGTCATATCCGAGACACCTAACGCATCCGAAATCTCCTTGACCGAGACCGTTCCCTGTTCCTCGAGCAGCTGCCGAACCTTATCCTGTCGCTCCGCTTTAATCACGATGAGTCCTCGCTGTTCCACGCTCACGTCAATTCAAACAATAACGAACAAATTGTATCAGACTCGCGCGCGTCAGAAATGAACGCCCGCACAGCTCCAATCATCACTTTTTTGAGAAAAATACCCCCTGCTTTAGTGGGGTGTAGTGATAATCTCGCCTGTTCGCGCTACAGTTTGTCGGAAATACCTCGATGTTAGGAACCAAATGATCACTTCCGAGCTTTTCGGCACCGCGCCGTGCGGTACCCCCGTTCATCGTTACACCCTCAACGGGCCCGAGATCTGCGTTCGCATTATGGACTATGGCGCCACCGTGTTGGGCATCGACGTGCCCGACATTCCTGGCAACGTGCGCGATGTGGTACTGGGCTTCGATAAGCTCGAGGATTACTTTGACAACCCCGCCTGCTTTGGCGCGACCATCGGCCCCGTGGCCAACCGCACCGCGGGCGCCACGATCACCATCGACGGCACGGACTGGCATATGCCCGCCAACGAGGGCGCCAACAACCTGCACAGCGATCTTGAGCACGGTCTGCATAAACGCGTGTGGGACGTTGAGCTCGACGAGGCCCATAACGCCGTGCGCATGACCACCTCGCTTGAGGATGGCGAACTGGGCCTTCCCGGCAACCGCACCTTTACGGCCGTGTTTACCGTTACACGCACCGGCGTCTTTCGCATCGAGTATGGCTGCGAGAGCGACCGCGCCACCTACGTGTCCATGACCAACCACACGTACTTTAACCTTGCCGGCCATAACGCCGGCATGGACTGCGAGCACTTCTTTGTTGCCAACGCTGCCCACTACCTGCCCATCAACGAGCAGAATATCCCCACCGGCGAGATCGCTCCGGTCGAGGGCACGCCGTTTGACTTCCGTGAGCTGCGCCCCGTCGCGCCTGGCATGGAAGCCGACGATCCGCAGATTAAGCAAGCCCGTGGCTACGACCACTGCCTGTGCATCGACGGCTATCAGTACGGGCGCAACCTGCGCCGCGCGATGCACGTCGAGGAAATGTGGACCGGCCGTGAGCTCGACTACTACACCACCGCCCCGGGCGTGCAGCTCTACACCGGCAACTGGCTGGGCGACGAGCACGCCAAGGACGACGCCAACTATGGCTGGGGCGCCGGCTTTGCCCTCGAGGCAGAGATGTACCCCGACACGCCGCACCAGCCGCTGTTCCCGCAGGGCATTGTGGGCCCGGGTCACCCCTACAGCAATGTGATCGAGTACCACTTTATGAGGCACTAAGCCCACAACGCAACATATCGCACAACAGCGCCCGCCGGCACCACCGCCGACGGGCTTTTTTCTATCCAGTCGAACGCCCGCTCGTTCGCGGCGTGGGTCGGCCTGACGCCCTCCGAGCACTCCAGCGGGGAGAGCGACCGCAGGGGCGCGATCACCAAGGCCGGCAACAAGCACCTGAGGAAGGCTCTGGTCGAGGCCGCGTGGCACTACCTGACGTGCTCCGCTCGGCCGAAGGACCTCGCCAGGGGCCAGGACCCGGACCGGGGCGCCCGGAGGCATGCCGCCAAGGGCGTGCGGAGGCTGGTCGAGAGGCGCGAGGCCCTGCTCGCGCGCGGGGTCCACGGCAGAACGTCGCCACGGCGCGCGAGCTCGCCTGCTGGGTATGGGCGGTCGGCCTCATGGCCGAGGAGGCGTAGGGGGGCGTTCCCCCGCACATAAGCCGATCACCCCGGAAGCGGTTGTATCCGAAGCCGTTGAGGCGAACCTCAGGTCCCTTTTCTGCGAGCGCCCAGGGCGCCACACGCGTGCGCAGACTGTCGGTTCGACGAAGAAGCCTCAGCCGTAGCAACGGATTGCCCGGCGAGAGATCGCCGCGGGCGGATATTAAACTGCAAAGACGAGCGTCGGAAAGACACGCCGAGGTCGCCGCGGAGGGGCTGATATAGGGAGGGGGCCTGACCCCACATCGTTGGGGCCAGGCCCGATTTTGCCTCTTGACAATGTCCTGCTCATATTAAAAGGAACGTCCCCAAGTGCCAAGGGTGTCCCCAACGACTAGTTGAATGGGGTCGGGATTGGAGCTGGGGAGGGAGCGGATTTCTAGCTCTATGCCGAGTTCTTGCAGCTCTTTGAAGGCTGCGACATCTGCGTCGTCTACGGCAACTGCGGGCGTTGCAGGACGCTTGCCCTCCCCTGCCTGCATATGGCCAATGCTGATCTTGGTAATCGGCACACCACCCTTAACCAGCGCGAGTGCATCGGCGGGTGAGGCCACCATGATCAGAATCCATTGACGCGGCGTTGCGGTATGGATGATGTCGATGGTCCTTTGCACCGAGAAAAACCGTGTCCACACGCCCTCGGGCGCCGCGACCCTCATAGGCGCCCACTTGCGCGAATCCGCCGCAATCTCGTCGTTAACGATCAGGACAAGATTGGAACCAATCGCCTCATTCCACAGCTCAACGTCTTGCCCGTAAATAAACCGGTCATCGATACGTGTAAGAAGGATCCTGGGTTGAGCCATGGCAGCCCCATTCTGTTTGAGACCCATAAGAGCAAGACTTCGCGTTTCCAATATTAGTGCATTTAAAGTGAGAAAAGCCGTCAGAACACTTGCGCGGATGTGCGATGTCCCGTATCATAGACAGCCGTTGACGCCTCAGTTGCGTCATCACATGGCCGCCAGCGTAGCTCAGTTGGTAGAGCACCGCTCTCGTAAAGCGGGGGTCACCGGTTCGAGCCCGGTCGCTGGCTCCATTGCACAAGATAGCCGCCTTCGGACGGCTTTTTTGTTGCCGATTTTGAGTGCGTGCGTGCCAATCCACGTATCGTAACGGCCTCAACTCCCCTACTCAAAAACAGAAAGCCCCGCCAGCCGCAATCCGCAAAGGAACCGCGATCAGCGGGGTCTAAGCGCGCTCCTCCAAAGGAAAACGCTCACAACACGAACAGCTCAGCCGAGCAGCTCGCTACTCCTCCCAGTAAGCGTCTGCAAGCAGCTTAAAGCAGATCTTCTTGACCGGCTGTGCGCCATCGCCCGGGAACTCGAGCGTGGGCATGTGAGGCTCGCCGGCAACGAACAGCGCGAACTTGTCGTCGGCAAGATCGCCGGCGATCGAAGCGTCGGAATCGACCAGGTCGTAGTCGTCCTTCTCGTCAAACTCCTGGACCAGCGTCAGGCTGCCCGTGGCAACCTTAAAGGCCTCGCGACCCTCGATGTCGATCTGCAGGTCATGATAGCGCTGATGCGTCTCATAGTGAGCCTCGGCCTCGGGACGCGTCGTGGGAGCCATGACGTTCGCATAGACCTTGTCGCCCAGAATCGGATGGCTGCCGACCTCGAGCTGCGCCGGATCGTTCTCCTCGAGCCAGTCAATCAGCACATCGAGGCCCTTGAGCATTCCGCGATACTCCTCGATATCGCCCAATGCACCGTAAATCATCTAAATCCCCTCTCGGATCGTTTCTTTGGCGGCTACTCGATAAACGCGTTACCGACGCTGTTGCCGCCCACATACGTCTCGACCAGGGTAAGGTCGGGATTGAACACGACAACGTCGGCGTCGCGCCCCGACATAATGCTATCGCACTTGTCGTCGACATGAGCTAGCAAGCGATGCCGGGGCCGTCGCCCAAGCCCTTACAGCTCGGTCACGACAACGCCGTTGTAGACCTCGTCCCAACGGTCCATGACTAGATGACCGGTCATGGGATCCATGGCATTGAGCTTGCCGCAGGTGTTGGCGGTACGCAGCACCGTCTCGTCGTCTGCGCCAGCAGCAATGGCATGCGCGAAGCCAGCGATAGTGGAGTCACCAGAGCCCGTGGCGTTAACGGCAGGGATATCGGGCGTCTTTGCGCGGAACGCACGGCCATTGTGGAAGCCAACGGAGCCGGCAGCGCCCATGGACACGACGACCCAGGGGATATCGGAGAAGCGGGCATCAGAGGCGAGCGCGGCGCGGAGCTCGTCCACATCGTCGGTGGTAAAGCTCGTGCCCAGAAGGCCGTTGATCTCGGTCAGGTTAGGCTTGACCAGCTCGGGCTTAACCTCGGACTTGAGCGCTGCCTCAAGCGAAGCACCTGAGGTATCGAGCAGCACCTTGGCACCGGCGTTCTCGGCAATGCCCGTGATCTTGGCATAGTAGTCTGCCTCGACGCCGCGGGGCAGCGAACCCGAAATGGTGACGACGTCGGCCTTGCCCGCAAGCTCAGTAAACTTGGCGGTAAAGGCATCGAGTTCCTCGGGGGCAATTGTCGGGCCGCTCTCGAGCAGCTCGGTCTGGTTGCCGGCGTGGAGGATATTGAGGCAAATGCGAGTCTCGCCCTTGATGGGCACAAAGTCGTTGTTAATACCGTTGGCGTCCATGAGCTCAGCCATGTAGGCGCCCATGTGGCCGCCGAGCAAACCGGTTGCCACAACGTCGTCGCCCAGCTGACCCAGCACACGGGCCACGTTGAGGCCCTTGCCGCCGGCGGTCTTTTCGGGCGTCACACGGTTGACGTCGTCGATAACGAGCTCATCGAGCTGATAGCGCGTATCAACAGACGGGTTCATCGTAACGGTGAGGATCATATTTTTAGCTCCTTATCTCGCAGGCTCCTTGTGCCTCGCGATACGAGTCGACAAAACGGAATTACAGGATCTCAATCGTGAACGAGCGCACGATGGTTTCTTTGGGCTTGGCGATAAGGCAGCCGCGCTTGTGCTCAAGCACGTCGTCCTCATCGGAGCAGGTCGAAAGGCCGCCCCAGGGTTCAACTGCCACAAAATCGCCCTCGGGCTTACTCCACACAATGAGATACGGGAAGCCCTCAAAGCTCAGGCGAACGCCCTTGTCCTCACCCTTCTTGGAAAGCGTGACCTGACGGCTCTCGAGCACGTCAAAGATGGTCTCCGCAAAATCGAAGAGCTCATGCGACAGAGGCAGCGTCTTTCCCACCACGGGGTTCTTGGAGCGGTTTGCCACGTCAATCAATCCAGTCGAGGGAACGGCGGTGCAGAGCTCCGCAGCCTCGTCTTTCTCAAAGCGCAGCTCGTAGTCCGTATAGGCCTCGCCCTCATCGAGCGGACACCTAAATCCCGGGTGTCCACCGATAAAGAACGGCATGTCCTCGGTGCCCTCGTTGGTCACCTCGTAGGAGACGCGCACGGCAGTCCCCTCAAGCGCATAGCGGGCGACGAGCTTAAACGGGTACGGATAATCGCTCAGCAGCGCGGCGTTATCCTCCGAAGCCAGGCACATCGCCAGCTCGTTCTCGCCTTGACTCAGCAGCCTCCACTCCTGTTTGCGCGCAAACCCGTGGCGAGCGAGCTTTACATGATGCCCGGCAAACGTCATGGCGCTGTTATCGCGCAAGCCTCCGCAAATCGGGAAGCAAATTGGTGCCTGGCCGGACCACACGGCGGGATCGCCCTGCCACAGATATTCGCGACCTCCGGCCTCAATCGAGGTAAACGAACCACCAGCCGTGGACACCTTAATAGAAATCGAATCGTTGGAGAGAGCGTATTCCATTGCCCATCCTTTCGAACAACTACTTTTTGCTCGCAAGAACCCGTCTCGGCCCTGACCAAAGGACAAACCCGCACGTTCATCGATGCGTCCGGTATCCCCGCCATGTAACGGGGTACCATACAGACATTGATGCAATTACAGCTGAAAGGCCTTCTTATGCGAACCATCATCCTCTACGCCTCGCGCCATCACGGCAATACGAAAAAGCTCGTGGACGCCATCGTCGAGGCGCACCCCGAAATCGATACCCTCGACGTGAAGTCACTCGGTAAAAACGAGTATCCCAACCTGCACGAATATCATCTGATCGGTGTCGCCACGGGCATCTATTACTCCGAGATCGACAAGGACATGGCACGCGTGCTCACGAACGTGCTGCAGCCGCAGGACAAGGTGTTTGGCCTTATGACCTACGGTGGCAAAAACAAGTGGTACGGCAAGGATATCGATGGCATCTGCCGCATGAGGCAGGCCATCTTTATGGGTATCTACGGCTGCCCCGGCTTTGATACGTGGGGGCCGTTCAAACTCGCCGGCGGTGTCCAAAAGGGACACCCGACCGCTGAGGAAATTAAGGGGGCCGTCGACTTCTTCGACAAGATCGAAGACGAATATGGCGATATCATCGTCGAAGAGTACGCCAAGCGCGAGAAGCGCCTAGCATACGAGAAGGAGCATCCTGCGGGAGGTCTTGTGGCCGGCGTTAAGCGCACGGCAAAGAAGATTGCTAACAAGCTGTAACTGTGAAGGTGCTATTGAGCGTTTAACCCATACGGCGGGTCCGAGCAGATTCGGGCCCGCCGTCTTTTTCTATCGTTACTCGGTAAAGGCGTTGCCGACGCTCTGGCCGCCAACATACGTCTCGACGAGGGTGAGCTCATGGTCGAACACGACAAAGTCGGCGTCGCGACCCGGCATGATGCTGCCGCACTTATCCTCGATGTGTGCAGAGCGAGCCGGCACCTCGGTTGCCATGCGAATGGCGATATCGGCGCTGGCGATGCCCCAGTCGACGATGTTCTTGACGCCCTGGGCAAGCGTGAGCACCGAGCCGGCAATGCTCTTGCCGTCGGCGAGCCAGCACAGGTTGTCCTTCATGATGACGTCCATGCCGCCGCTGGTGTAGCTGCCCTCGGGCATGCCGCCGCAACCCAGGCAGTCGGTGATGAGCACCGTGTGCTGCCAGCCCTTTGCCTGCAGCAGCGCCTTTATGGCGGCAGGGTTTACGTGCTTGCCGTCACAGATGATCTCGGCGTAGGTCTCGGGCGTGGACATGGCAGCGCCCACGACACCGGGCTCGCGGTGATGCAGACCGCGCTGGCCGTTATAGGTGTGCGTAAAGCAGCTGGCGCCGGCATTGATGGCGGCGATGCACTCATCGTAGGTGGCGTCGGAGTGACCGATGCTGGTCACGACGCCCTTCGCGTTCAGAGCAGCCGCATAAGCAGCGGCACCGTCGCGCTCGGCCGCCATGGCGCTCTTAACGATGCGACCACCCGCAGCCTCCTGCCACTGATCGAAGACCTCCTCGGAGGGGTCGATCAGGTAAGCGGGGTTCTGTGCGCCCACGTGCTTCATGGTAAAGAAGGGGCCCTCCAGGTAGATGCCCTGAATGCGAGCACCGCAGAAGTCGGGGCCGCGACCCTCGTCCGCCTGAGCGATGGCGGCGCAGGCGTCCTTGATCTGCTCGACGCCATCGGTGAACGTCGTGGGCAGCCAGCTGGTGGTACCGCGGCGGGCGAGCTCGGTCGAGCTGATATCGATGCCCTCGGGATCGTTATCGGTAGTTGAATGGTTGTAGAAGCCATGGATGTGAGTATCGACCATACCCGGTGCGATCCACGATCCCGTGTAGTCCTTAATCTCGCAAGAGGGCTCGTCGGCCTGCCAGGCGCCAAAGACGCCATCCTCGACCATAAGATAGCCGCCCAGTTGCGGGCCTGCCGGCAAGAAGAACTTGTCAGCCTTAATTGCGTACGTGCTCATATGCACTCCTTGCTTCTAAAGCAGTTGACTGTGGTGATGCTTATACCCAGCTCACGTAAAACAAAAAGCGCCCGCCCGCCGTTATGAGCGGACGGGCGCCCTTACAGGGGGACGCGATTAAGCGGTGAAGGGGTGAATCGTCACGCCCTTAACCACGCGGTTGACCGTGCCGGTGGGGCTCGGCGTATCGGGCGTGTTGCCCACGCGCACGGAGTTGAGCAGGCTGATAGCCTGGGCAAACATCACGAACGGCAGAGCAAGGTAGCCCTCGGGAAGTGCCTCGTAACCCTTAAAGGTGAAGGACTCACCCTCATAGACGGTGGCACCTTCCTGCTGAACGGCGATGGTGTGCTGAGCGATCTCGTCGCCACCGATCTCGTTGAGGATGTCGATGTCGTACTGACGGGTGTAGGCGTCGTTGTTGACGAACACGAAGACGAGCGTCTTATCGTCGACGAAGGACTTAGGTCCGTGACGATAGCCCATGGAGGTGTCGTAGGAAGTAGCGACCAGACCGTGAGCGAGCTCGAGGATCTTGAGCTGGCTCTCCTGGGCAAGGCCACCGAAGGAGCCAGAACCCAAGTAGGTCACGCGGTTGAAGTCGCCAGCCAGGTAATCGGCGATCTCGGGCTCACGGGAGATGACCTCCTCGCCCATCTTGGCGATGGTCTCGACCCACTCGGCCTTCTGCTCGTCAGAGGCAGTGTCGAAAATAAGGGTGGAGAGCAGGGTCATGCAGGAATAAGAACCGGTCATAGCGAAGCCCTTGTCGTTGGCGCGCGGAATGAGCAGCGTCAGCGCATTGGGATCATCGGCAGACTCGACGGCGAGCTTGCCCTCGGGAGCGCAGGTGATGTTGAGGAACTTGACGTTGTGGACGAGCTCCTTGGCAACGGCAACGGCAGCAAGGCTCTCGGGGCTGTTGCCAGAGCGGGCAAAGGAAACCACGAGCGTGGGATCCTCGGCGCGCAGGAAGTCGCGCGGGGCACTCACGATGTCGGTCGTGGCGATGGGCTTAAAGTCGTAGAGATCAGTGTTGCCAGCGTGACGCAGGTACGGGGCGCAGGTATCGCCAACGTAGTCGGACGTACCGGCACCGGTGAAGACAACGGACAGACGGCCCTCGCCCATAGCGCGAGCCTCGGCCAGGAAGGCCTCGATGGCCTCCTTGTTCTCGCGATAGATGTTGAGCGTATCACGCCAAAGCTCGGGCTGCTGAGCAATCTCGGCCGTGGTGATCTGGGCGCCGAGCTCGGTGAGCTCCTCGACACTCTTCTCGAACATTTTTAATACCTCTCTCTAGAAGTAATCCTCTGACGTGCAATTATACACTTCGGTTGGTTATCTGGTAGTAACCAGTTAAATGCAAAGAATCATCATATGGAAACGATGCGGACACTAATCGCTACGCTGGTGGTAAACCTTGTATTTAAACTGATCGGCACGAGCAACCGAGAGCGTGTACTCCACAACCTCGTTTGACTCGTTATACGTAGTCCTGACCAAATCGAGCACAGGCGAGCCCTCGACAATTCCCAAAAGGTGGGCGTCGGTGGGACGGGCTATGCTCGCATAGAACTCCTCTTCGGCCACGCGTATCTTTTGCTGAAAGTCTTGCTCAATCACATCGTAAAGCGGCTTACGCTCCAGCAGCGGTCGCTTTAGGGACAGAAATTGACGAACTGGTAGATAGCTGCGTTCGACCATCATGGGCATATTGTCGGCAGAACGAAGGCGCTTAAGCTTAAAAATGCGATCACCGATACGCAACCCCATATGCTCGGCCAGATTCTTATCGGCCTCCATCTCGCAAAACTCGAGAATCGTGGTCTCGGGGTCGCGACCCATCGCGCGCATCTGCTCGGTAAAGCTGTAGGACTGCATAAGATTGGTTGCCTTTGCCGAACGGTCGGTCACAAAGGTACCGCGACCGTGCTGCCGAACCACCAGTCCTAAACGCTCTAGTTCCTGCAGAGCCAGGCGTACCGTAGTGCGCGAGAGACCATAGCGCTCCGAAAGTTCGCGCTCGGAAGGAATCATGTCACCGGCGCGATATTCATGGTCGATCTTTTCGGTCAGAATATCGACCAGCTGATCGTACAGCGGTTGCTTACGCGCTCCGATCGCCATCCTATCCTCCCTTTTGCTCGAATTCGGCTAACTACCTAGGGTGTTTAGCATTATCTGTCTGCCACACCCGAATCATCAAGAAAACAAAAGCCGCGCGCTCTTTCGAGCACGCGGCTTTTAACATACACATGGCTTAAGGGGTCGGGGTGTGAGCCGCGTAGGGACACACCCCTCAAGCTAGAGCCTTACCAGATGCTCGGCCAGAGACCAAGCGGGCCAGCGCCCAGGATGCCAAGGACGAAGAGCAGGAGAATGCCCTTGGTCGGGGTCCAGCTGTGCTTAGCGAACATGTAGTAAAGCAGCAGCGTAAGCATAAGCGGGACAAGCTTCGGGACGATGGTGTTGAGGGTGTCGGCAACAGAGAAGTTGACCGGATCCTCGGTAACGGTGCCGTAGGTAACGGACTCCATGCCGTTGCCCAGATCGGTGACGCCGCACTCGACAGGGTTGCCGTCGGCATCGGTGGCGGTGAGGGCGTCGCCGTCCTCATTAGTCATGGCGATGGTACCGGCCTCAGCGGTCTCGGTATCGATGCCCTCCATACCGGTGAAGTTCTCGGCCTCCTTCTCGGAGACGATCACGGTAGTGGCGGAGAGGCCACGGGTGGTGCCGTTGGGGATCTGGAGGTTGATCTGGGTGCCACCCATGGTGACGACCAGGCAACCGACAACGAAGACGCCCATGATGGAAGCGGCACGCGTGAAGGCCTGCATGTTGGCGGTCAGAGCGTCAATAGCGCTGGTGCCAAGCTTGTAGGACCAGTTCATGAGCCAGAAGCGCAGAGCAAACTGGACGGCGTTGAAGATCACCAGGAAGATGATCGGCGCAGCGGCGTTGCCGTTGATGGCCATGTTGGAGGTGATGCCGGCCGTGATAGGCACGAGCGTCAGCCAGAACAGGGCGTCACCGATACCACCGAGCGGGCCCATTGCGGCGACGCGGACGGCGCGGATCGTGGGGATGTCAACCTTGTTCTGCTCGAGCGAAAGCACGATGCCCATAACAAAGGTGACGAGGAACGGGTGGGTGTTGAAGAACTCCAGGTTGTGGCTCATGGAAGCCGCGAGGTCGTTCTTGTTGGTGTGGATCTTCTCCAGACCGGGGATGATGGAGTAAAGCCAGCCAGCGGCCTGCATGCGCTCGTAGTTGAACGATGCCTGCAGGAAGCAGGAGCGCCAAGCCATCTTGTTGAGGGTCTTCTGGTCGAGCTGCGGAGCAGGAGTGAGATCCTCGTAGTGCTCCGGGATCACATACTCATTAGATGCCATCTTCGAAGTCACCTCCGTCAGAAACAGCTGCACCCTTCAGCTCGGTCTGCTGCTGGAAGTCCCAGAAAGCGATGCCGAAGCCGATGAGAGCGAGGATGAGCAGAGCAGGGGTTGCCAGCGAATCGTTGGCAACGGTGATGAGCGCGAGGCCAAAGCCCATGAGGAAGAAGCCCCACATATCGCGGTTCATCATAACCTTGAGCAGGACGGCGAAGCCGACGAAGCGCATCATGCCGCCTGCAGCGGAGAGGCCGGTCTGCAGCCAAGTCGGGATTGCGGAAGCGATGGTCTGACCGATGGTAGCGCCAGCGATGAAGAACAGGGTGACGACGACAGCGAAGATCAGGCCGAGCAGAGCCATGGCGAAGTAGTTCAGACGCTCGATACCCTTGGTGTCAGCGTTGTGAGCCATGTTGTCCGCGGAGGACATGAGCGGCGACATAAGCGTGAAGACCAGGGTAACGCCGAGCTGACCAAGCAGAGCGAACGGAATGGCAAGGCCGACTGCCGCGTTGGGCTCGAGGCCCGTAGCGATAGCGAGAATGGCTGCCATGATGCCGCCGATGACGGCGTTAGGCGGCTGAGCGCCTCCGATCGGCATGTTGCCAATCGTCATGAGCTGATAAGTACCACCCACGAGAAGACCGGTGTTGAGGTCGCCAAGGATAAGACCGATGACGGCGCCGGTGACGATGGGCTGATAGAGAGACTCGAGGAAGTTGAACTGGTCGATTGCCGCGACGAACGTGACGATGAAGACCAGAGCGACCTGGATGATCGAGTATTCCATCTTGCTCCTCCTTTCAAAATGTATGTACGCACTTTGGATTTCACGTACAGAATGTCAGGTTTTCATTCCTGACAACGTGGATCATGAGGATTACGAGAAGAGCTTGCTCGTGTCCTCAACAGGCGTGCTCGGAACGCGCCTGATCTCCAACTCCACCCCCAATTCCTGCAGCTCTTTAAACGCAGCGACATCCTCGTCGTTAACTGCGACGGAGGTGGCGACTTGGCGCTTTCCTTCCGACATGTGCATGTTGCCGATGTTTACCTTCTTTATAGGCACACCGCCCTTGACGAGCGTAAGCACGTCTTCCGGTGTTTCGGCCACGATGAAGATCTTCTGGCGCGGGCTCGCCTTGCCAATGACGTCGATGGTCTTCTGCAGAGAGAAGAAACGCGTAGCGACGCCGGCGGGAGCGGCCATCTTCATGAGGTTCTGGCGCATGGTGTTGGTCGCCACGTCGTCGTTGGCGACGAGGATGAGGTTGGAGCCCAGAGTGGAGTTCCACTGGGTGGCAACCTGACCATGAACCAGTCGGTTATCGATGCGGGTAAGAAGAATGTTGGGTTCTGCCATGTTGATCAGCTTCCTTTCGTTATTTGCTGACGACAGTTACTTGATCTCCTGAATCGCGTAACGCGAAACGTCTACGACGGCTCCGGATCGGACTTTGATCTGGACCTTTTCGCCTTCGATGCCTTTTACGGTTCCGTAGATACCGCCGGCGAAAAGAACCTCCTGACCCGGCTTGAGCTCGGTGTGCAGCTCCTTGAAGTACTTCTGCTTCTTCTTCATGTTGATTTGCGACCAGATGGTGTAAATCAAGCCCATGATGACAAGCAGGCCTAAAAGGGCGACCGAGGAGCTCAGGACGTTGGCTCCGAAATCGGCCATTAGATGCCGTCCTCGTCGCCGAAGATATCCTCTTCCTCGGCACCAGCAACAGAAGCGACCGTCTGGGCGGTGATGCCCGTCTGGCCAACGGTCACGGCCTGCTCGCCAAGCTCGGCGAGCGTGGCATTGCCGCGGAGGAACAGAAGCTCAATAACCATGGGAAGGTTGGTGCCAGTCAGAACCTCGACGTTGTCGACATCCTGGGCAATCATCATCGACTGGTTGAACGGGGTGCCGCCAAGCAGGTCGGTAAAGACGAGCACGCCATCGCACTCCTCGCGCATGGCGGTAATAGCGGCGCGGAGATCCTCACCGTAGGATGCAGCCTGGTCGCCCTCAAAAGGAACGACAGTAAAAGCAGGCTGGTCGCCGGCAACCATAGCGATAGCGCTTGCAAGGCCGGGTGCGAACTGTCCATGACCGGTAAGAATAAAGCCAACCATTCAAATTTCCCTTCCGAAGGTGTGTACAATCTGAGTCCGATGATTTTCGGAAGCCAGCGGGCGCTCGCCCTTAAAGCTTCTTGGAAAGCGTTCTTTGAAGACCAGTGGTTTCTAAACTGGTAGTAACCACGTGACGTGTTGTTGTCACTATATCACCCCAGAAGGGGCCGCTTTCGTTGATTCATACGGTAAAACGTTTTTGCACCGCTCACGGTGATAAATCGACCGTTTACCGCCCGTTAACACTTCTACCTGCGGTTTTGAAACCGTTTCGAAATGCTTTGGCAAAAGATCGAAACTTTTCCTGTGTCTAAACAACGCAGGGCGGCTAAAAATAGCGTAAAGAAAAATTGCAGGTCATTGTGAAGATATGTGAATTGGTCTTTTTGACTTAATACCAGTTAGAACCAGTTTTGAGATTATCGGTGAACGGTAGTTTTCGACCGTTCACCGGTCACTTGCAATCGTTTGCAGTTATTTTCCCATATGAATTGGGGATACGCGATGGAGCGCTTGCGCGGGCGCGAGGCCTACCCTAGTGGTTTCGGTAACAAAAAACCCGCTAGAACGTCCGTTCTAGCGGGCTCAATCAGGTAGATCGGTTAGCGCGCAGTAGTGCAGGCAAACCTTACGCAAACAGGCCGTAGATGCTGATGTTGGCCTTGGCGTAGAGGCCGTTAGCATACTCGGTCCACTTGGAGCTGGCGCTCGAAGCCTGCGAGGAATACTGCTGGTAGGCGGTGTAATAGGCGGTCATGGCCTGCTTATAGGTGGCGCTATCGGCCGTAAAGGCATCATCGGCAAAGGCCTTGGCATAGGTGCTGTCGGCATCCTTCCAGGCGCCCTTCTCGCTATCCCACTCGTCGCCGGCAAGGTTGATGATGTAGTCGGCGTAGTCCTTGCTCGCGGTCTCCTCGTTGCCGTCAGCAGGCTCGGTCGGGGCGGTCGGCATGCTTGCGGAGCTGTCGCCGACCTTCTTCTTGTAGAGCTTCTGCAACGTCGCGGACTGGCGGACGATCTGCTTGGCCTGGTCCTTGGACACGCCATACTGCGTGGCCATGGTCTTGTAGTCCGAAGTGCCGATGGAATCCTCGGCGTACTTCTTCATCTCCTTAGAAGAGACGGTAATGCCCTCGTCCTCGGCAGCGTCCAGCAGGATCTTGTTGCGCACGTAGGACAGGATGACGTCGGCAGAGGGAGCGGTGTAGTTGCCATCGCCATCCTTGACGGTATCGAGGCTGTACTGGCTCTCGATGGCCTCGCGCGCGGTGATGTCACTCTTCTTGCCGTTGTAGCTGTAGCTTGCCACGGTCGAATCGAGCTGGTCGTCGGTGAGGGTCGCCGAGCCGACGCCCTTGCCGCCAAAACCACCGTTGCCGATAAAGAAGCCGACCACAGCAGCGATCACGATAGCGACCACAAAGGCGGCAATCATCGTCTTCTTGTGCTTGGATGCATGGTCGTCCGCGTCGGAGTCGTCGTCCTCGTCCTGTTCCTCGGGCATGAGGTTCTCGTCGGCGGCGTCCGCGGCGATCTTTGCCTCCAGGCGAGCGTCCTCCTCCTCGGCCGTCGTGCCGGCGGCAATGTGCTCGGCAGACGTACCGGCGACCAGATCGATCTTCTCGTCCTCGTCACCGTCGGGGCCTTCGCCGCGCTCGATGATCTGGATGCCGTCGATCTCGTCCTTCTCGTCCTTCTTTTGAATCAGACCCATATCAGTTACTCCTTGTTAGGAAACATAGTCCGCAATAGAATACGCCCGACAGAGCGCCGGGCGTATTGATTCTCAGGTTATACGCAAACACTTAAGTACTATTTAGGCGTTTGCAGTCTGCATGCCTTAGGCCAGGTGCGCGATAACGGCATCGGCAAAGGCCTGCGTGCCCACAGCGCCCTCAACGGAGCCGGTCTGGGCACGACGAACGTCGCCGGTAACCTGCTCACCCTCGTCGAGCGTAGCAGAAACGGCGGCGCGAATGCGATTGGCCGCGTCGTTCTCGCCCAGGTGATCGAGCATCATAGCCGCAGAGAGGATCTCGGCCGTGGGGTTGGCGATATCCTGGCCGGCGATATCGGGCGCGGAGCCGTGCGTTGCCTCGAAGATGGCGCAGTCGGCACCGATGTTGGAACCCGGAGCCATACCCAGGCCGCCCACCAGACCGGCACACAGGTCGCTCACGATGTCGCCGTACAGGTTGGGCAGCACCAGGACATCGAAGTCGTTGGGGTTCTGGACCAGGCCCATGCAGGTGGCGTCGACAATCTTGTCGTTGAACTCGATATCGGGATAGTTGGCGGCCACCTCGCGCGCAACGCGCAGGAACAGGCCGTCGGTCGCCTTCATGATGTTGGCCGTGTGCACGGCCGTCACCTTTTTGCGGCCGCAGCGGCGGGCATACTCAAAGGCATACTCCACAATGCGGCGGCTCTTGGCGATGGAGATCGGCTTGATCGAGATCGCGGAATCGGCGGCGAAGGTCTTTTGGCCCGAACGCTCAACGAGCTGCGAGAGCTCCTCGACCTCGGCAGCGCCCTCATCGAACTCGATGCCGGCGTAGAGATCCTCGGTGTTCTCGCGCACGATAACCAGATCAACGTCGCGGAAGCGCGAGCCGTCGCCCGGCTGCGACAGGCAGGGTCGCACGCAGGCGTACAGGTCGAAGTGCTTGCGCAGGGCCACGTTGACGCTGCGGAAACCCGTGCCGACCGGCGTGGTGATGGGGCCCTTGATGGCAACCTTGGTCTCGGCGACCGCATCGAGCACGTGCTGGGGCAGCGGCGTGCCAAACTCGTCCATAACGCCGGTACCGGCCTCCTGGACGTTCCAATTGATCTGGACACCGGCGGCCTCGACCACGCGGCGCATGGCCTGCGTAATCTCGGGACCGATACCGTCACCGGGAATCAGGACTACATCGTTCGCCATAATCTGTTACTCCTCGTCTTCGGCGTCGTCAGATTTTTTAACGCTAGCACGCTTCTTCTTTTTGGAGAGATCCAGGCCAAAACGTTTAACAAGCATTTCGCAAATCTCGCTCGAACGGGCCTTGAGATAGCTGCCCTTACCGTTCTCGGCATCGAACTTAAGGCGCAGCGCAAGCTTCTCGGCAACCTCGGCGTCGATCTCGCCCTGGCAAAACTCGTACAGGCAACCGAGCATGTCGCGATACTCAAGGTCGCCGTGGTAGCACTGGATGGCCTCGTCCAGGATGGGCCAAGCCTCGCGCGAACGCTCGACGCTCGTGGCACCCCACACGCACAGCAGGCGGAAGGCGGCATAGCGCAGCGTGGAGGAAATCTCGTCAAACAGCGCGGTCTCGGCGCCCTCAAAGGCATCGCCCAGCTGCTCGGGGCAGGTGGTGGCGAGCGCCGCCAGGGCATCGAGGGCCTCCCAGCGGGTCTGAGCCTCGGGGCGGTCGAGCGCCTCGATTAGCGCGGGCACGCAGGGCACGACGCGCTGCGGATCGCGCTCGGCAAGCAGGTGCAGCACGCGGGCGGCAAACTGACGGATGCGGCGCGTGGGGCAGCCGAGCTCCTTGACCAGACGGTCGACGGCGTTCTCGTTCTCCTCTGCCAGCTGAAGCTGTGCCAGCTCCTCGTCGGTGAGCTGTTCGTCTTTGTTTTCTGCCATAGTTACCTCTTCTTACTATTTCTTAGCGTGCTTGCCAGCACCCTTGCTGTCATCGGTGACCGAGATGAGCTGTCGGTCGGCCGCGCCATTGCGACGCGCACGGCGGCGTTCCTCAGCGTCGCCCGCGTCGGCGGCGGCGCGATGAGCCTTGTTGACGTTAAAGACCTCGTCGTGCTTGCGCCACGGACCGACGGACTCGCCAAAGCTCATCTTAAGACCGGCGATAAAGCCGCCGAGCCAGCCGATCGGCGCAAACTGCACCAGCGGGAACAGCGAGAACACCCAGGTCAGTAGGACGACTGCCGCCGCTCCTGCAAAATTGGCAATCCAGTAGTCGCGCTTGGTGATCACGCGCTTTTCGCACGCCCACTGGCCGCACAAAAAGCCAATGTAGATCGCAAAGAGAAAGAGCACCAGCGCTAGTACCACGAACGTCCAGCTCATGGGCGCTACTCCCCGTGATGGTGGCCGCAGCAGCACTCATGGCCGTCGTCATGGCCGTGGCCGCCGCAGCACTCGTGGTCCTCGCCATGGTGGTGGCCACAACCGCACTCATGGTCGTCGCCGTGCTCGCCGCAACCGCAGCCGTCCTCGTGAGCGCCATGCTCCTCGGGACGATACTGCGACCAGTCCAGACCGGCGGCGATGGCGTCGGCCTCCTCCTTATAGAGGACCGTGATGGCCTGGGTGCCCAGCTTGGCACCACCGATGGCGTCGAGCATGTCGTAGAGCGTAAAGGCCACGTCGGCGCCGGGCAGCGCAAGCTCGCGGTCGTCGGCATAGGCGAGTGCCAAGCGCAGGTCCTTAATGAAGTGCTCAACCATAAAGCCGGGCTTGTAGTCGCCGTCGAGCGCCTTGGGCGCCAGGCTCTCCATGGCGCCGGACTTGCCGGTACCGCCCAGGATCATCTGGCGGGTCTTCTCCAGGTCAAGGCCGCTCAGCTCGGCAAATGCCATGGCGTCTGCCATGCCGACCATGCAGGCGCCCAGCGACACCTGGTTGGCGAGTTTGGCAGCCTGGCCCTTACCGGCGCCATCGAAGCAGCAGATGTTGGCCGCAAAGGTGGCAAGGATGTCGCGGACCGGCGCGATGTCGTTCTCGGTAGCACCCACGATAGCCGTGAGCGTACCGGCGATAGCGCCCGACTCGCCGCCGGTGACGGGGCAGTCAAACGCCATGCGGCCAGAAACCTGGGCGGCCTCGGCAATGTCACGGGCGAGCTCGGGCGAGCTCGTGGTGAGGTCGATCAAGACCGCGCCCGGCTTGGTGCACGCGAGCAGGCCGTCGCCCGCCAGGTAGAGCTCCTCGACCTCGGAGGGATAGCCCACCATGGTAAAGACGACGTCGGCGTTCGCCGCGGCATCGGCCGGCGTATCGGCCCAGGCGGCACCGCGCTCGATAAGCGCGGCGGCCTTGGACTTGGTGCGGTTGTTGACCGTGACGGGATAGCCGGCATCCAGGATGTGGCCGGCGATAGGAGCACCCATGATTCCGGTGCCGATAAATGCGACGGAGAGCTTGTTTGCCATGAAACCTTTCCTTTTGGGTTGGGTGTTGTTACCAGGGTGAATACTCAGTGCCAGCGCTTGGGCTGCGGGACGCCTGTGATCGTGGCGCCTACCTACTCACCGCGCACACGGCGCGCGATGCGGTCGGAAAGCGAGGCTTTCTCGGCACGATTCTTGCCCCAAAACGCGCAGGCCACCATGCCGGGGCCCACGTGCGAGCCGATGGTAGGACCCACGGAGCCGCGAATGATCGTGACGTCGGCGCAGCCCTCCTCCTTGCGGATGGCGGCTTCGAGCCAGTCGCCGTCCTTCTCGGCATCGGCCGTCATGATGGCGATGGGCATGGTGCGGTCGGGCACGTAGTTCTCGCGGAACGACTTGAGGATGGACTTGAGCGCCTTCTTGCGGCCGCGGTTGACGCCGATCAGCGACAGCGAGCCGGCAAGGTCGTAGGAGAGCTCGGGCTTGACATCGAGCTTTGCCGTGAGCTGCGCCGCCGCGGGCGGAATGCGGCCGCCGGCAGCCAGTGCGTCGAAGCTCTCGAGCGTAAAGTAGCCGTGGACGTAGGTCTTTGCCTCGTTTGCCCAATCGACCAGCTGCTTGGCGGTCAGTCCCGCCGAACGCTGGCGCACGGCCTCGAGCGCCAAGAGCGCGCCGGTCGCGCAGGGCAGAGCGTTGTCGACCACGTACAGCTCAAAATCGGGATACTCGGCGCGCACGGCATCTGCCGCCTGGCACGCGGAGTTGTAGCTCGACGACAGCGCCGAGGTAAAGCACAGGTAGACCGTGGGCGTGCCTTCTTTGGCGCACTCGGTAAAGAACTCGATATAGCGACCGAGCGACACGGCGGAGGTAGACACACGAGCGCCGGCGCGCATGCGGTCGTAGAACTCCTTAGGGCTCATGCTCGACCAGATGTCGTCTGTGCGCTCCTCGCCATCGATAATGAAGGGGAAACCCAGGATATCGACATCGAGGTTCGCGGCGACCTCGGGGCTAAAGTCGCAGCAGGTATCGACGACGATGCGGCAACGGTTCGAATGACCGGCGGATGCGGCCTTGTCCATCAAAGCGACTCCTTACGTAAAAAGGCGGCCACCCGCATGGGATGGCCGCCAACCGTTAACTCATGCAAGTTAACGTATTTTACTCGTCAAGTGTTTCGATGCGGGGCTTGATGATGCCATATCCACCATTCTTACGGTGATACACCACATTGATGAGGCCAGTCGTCGCGTTCTCGAACACGTAGAAGTCGTGGCCGAGCAGATCGGTCTGCACCAGCGCCTGCTCCTCAGTCATCGGGGTGACATCGATGACCTTCTCGCGGACGAGCAGGTCGTCGTCCTCCTCGGGCAGCAGCAGGTCGGCCAGATCCTCGACGCGCTCGACCGGCGCAACATCCGCGGCGCTGGCACCACCCTGGCGGTTATCCACGACCTTGGTCTTGAACTTGCGCAGCTGGCGGGTCACCTTATCGGCGGAGAGATCAATGGCGGCATACATATCTGCGCCGTGCTCGGCAACGCGAATCACAGAGCCGCGGGCACGAACCGTGACCTCGACGATTGCCGGGTTGGGGTTCGAGGGGTTCTTCTCATAGCGAAGAACGACGTCGACTGTCATGGGCTCGATGTCGAAAACCTTGAGCGCCTCGCCGATCTTCTCATCCACATGCGCACGCAGAGCATCGGTTACCGTCGTCTTGCGTCCAGAAACCTTGATATCCATACGTGGCTCCAATCTGCCTCGGGGACTTACTGTACTGGCTATGTACCCATTGCCGTGCATTTAATCACGCGGATTCCTAAAGACCCGAATAACGATTGCTTGATACCGCATACCGAAGTCTCGCACTTTTCTGTGGCAAAGTGCGCTATGGGAGGGCGTCGGCGGCTTTGTATTTGGTCCCGAAAATTGGCTTTGACCTGCTAGTTTTATTGGGATGAAAAAGCCGGGCTCCCCCATCGGGGAAGCCCGGCAGTGCGTGTTGAAACCGTGAAGAAGTGTCCTTTCCAACGTATAGGAGACACCACCCCTGGCAATAACTAGCTATTGAGTTTGTTAATGTCGTCGTCGGTGATGGTGCCTTCCTGGCTGGACGAGTTGTCCTCGGAGGATGCGGTCTCATTGTTGGAATCGGAGGACTCGCTGCCGGAGGACATGGTCTCACTGGACTCAGAGTCACCCGGCTGCACGTTAGCGCCCGAAACCGTCTTAGTGGTGAGGTCGTAGGGCATCGTGCCATACCAGACAGAGTGGACCGCCTCGAGCGTACCGTCGACCGTGATACCGTCGAGGGCATCGCTCACGGCACGGCACAGTTCGTCATTGGACGAGAGGCCCGCAACACCAAGCGTCGAGGGCGCCTCGAGCGCACCGACATAGGAGACCTCGCTCATCAGGCGTGCAAGGTAGCCGCCGGCCGTGGAGTCGCAGATCACATAGTCGACCTCGCCGGACTCGAGCGCCTCAAAGCACTCGTTGATGTTGGAGTAGGTCTTTTGGTTGGCGGTAATGCTCTGCTTAGCAAGCGCCTCCTGCGAGGCCGAGGACATCTGGACACCCAGGGTAGACGTGTTAAGGGTATCGGTGGAAACGCTTAGCGACCCACCATCGCTGGTTTTACCGAACACAGAAGCGGCATCGTACAGGCAGGTGCCGAGCGTGCTAACGTCCCCGTCTGTGGAGTTGATCTCGCCGATAAAGATATCAGCCTTTTTGTCGCCGAGCGCGGAACCTGCCGAGGACGCATCGACAAAGGCGACCTTAAGGCCCATGCGGCTTGCGAGGGCGCGGGCGGCGTCAACCGCATATCCCGTGAGCTCGCCGTCGGCGCCTTGCATGGCCTGCGGCGCATCGGAAGTATCGAGGGCGACCGTCAGGGTTCCGGGAGTGACCAGGGCATCGTCCGACACCGCCGGCGTGACGGTCTCGTACTCGATCTGGTCGATCGTGGGAGTCGTGAACGTAGACAGCGGGTTGAACGCGCATCCGCTCAGGCCCAAAACGGCAATGACCGCTGCGGTCCCAGCACCTAACCGAGCCGCGTGCATCAAGCTGCCCCTCACCATGTCCACTACCCTGCCTTCTGTGTCGTATACGATCCGTGCGTTGCGCGGAATATCAGGTTGTTCCCACCAGCTGACCTGGTATTTGACCCCACACTTGCGCACCGGGGTGTTTGCTCGGGAGGCCGCAGCCACCTTCACGACTGGCCCGCTCGCCCGCGAGGCGGTATTGCCCCAAAGAAAGTAGAACGGACGGTGCGGCTTACATCTAGGACGCGCCATGATCGCGCCGCGCGCACGCGGTCGCTTACGTGGATCCCTTTGACCGCGTCTGTCTTGGACTAGGACGGGCATTTCGTCCGTCCGCAACCACAGCCTGGCAGGAACGTAGCGCATTATAGCTAAGTTCAAGCTAAAGTTTAAGGTTAGGGGCGTTATTCGCATCGCGAGTACAGATTTCGCAGGTCGGAGCGGGCTATTCGTGCCCCTATGAAGCCCGGAGCTCCCCTACGGGGAGCTCCGGGGCACCCGTCTCAGGGTGCCGTGTGCAAAAAACGGCAAATATGAGTACTGTCACCAATTTAGTAGCAGCGTATTACCGCCTCACGAGCCCTTTTTGAGTTCCGCACAGCCTGCTTGGCGCCAAGATATTCCACATTCGTTTATTATCTCTTCGCTGAATCCAGATTATCGGCCCAAGTTTCTTTGTTTTTGCTGTCACTAATCTAGTAACAGTACTCATATTTGCCGTTTTTTGTACAGAGTATATAAACAGACCCCCTATAAAGCCATAGTTTTACGCTGGTTTGAGCCCAAAGCACGCTCGGAGCGTATTCAGCAGAGCATCTTGCCTCTTTCGACGAGCCTCTACGCGATTCTGATATCGCTTACCCATACGCTGGTGGATGCGCCATGCGAGTGCTTCCATCGCTTCCATGTCACAGAGCATTTCGTTGTTGACCGTCGCGACCTCGATTCCCATAGTAATCAAGCCCGTGTTGCGCTTTTCATCATGGATACGTCCCCTCCGAGAGGAATGGCCCAGCTCACCGTTGTATTCCAGGTCAAACCGGGCTGCTTCCTGATACGCATCGCAAACTGCATGCGGCATCCCCGAGATTGCCTGCGCACGGTCATCGAACTCAATCTTATAGTCGGTCTTAAAAGGTCCGCAGGCAAACCCGCCATAGGAAAACGGAAGCGAAAACAGGGCGAGCATGATGCACTCCATGGGTGAGCGCAGGTTTTCCGAAGGATAGGGACACAGACGCTGCAGCTGCTTGGCTGCGTTCCCCTTGCATACCGCGAGGTAATCTGCCAGACGATCGGGCGTCAGCACCGGCTCGACTTCAAAGTAGCCCACATCTGCTGGCTGGTCCTTGTCCTTTGCAAGTTTATTCGTAACGGGCGAGGTGTAGGGAGGCAGATACTTCCCGCGGTCACTCAGCGAAATCTTAGAGCACAGCTCCTGGGCCAGGGCAAATGCCTGGATACAGCCGACCTCGCGGGCGACGACAACACAAAGGGCCTCGGGAGATAGACTGTACACCCCCGGTTCCACCTCTAGAATCGAGCCGGCGGGCAACCCGGAGCATACGGACCAGCCCACGCCAGGCATGCGGCGGCGCTGCGCCGCAGATCCCACCAGCAAGCAAAGATCTTCTTGCACCTCGCCGCTTGCGGCCCCAATCCGCACCAAGTCGGGAAGATAGATGTCCTCGGTCGAGGGCGACGACGTGCGCAGCACACGGCGCTCTTCATCGGGATTGAGGTCCCTCCAGCTGATGTAACCCATTTTTCGGCGCTCGGCGCGCATCATGCGTAGCGCCGAGGCGCCTGTTAGGATTACGGAAGCCGCCAGCTGTTCGTCTGTCGGCTCGTTGCGCCGCTCAATCTTCACTGCCACAAAACCACCCCTACCAAACGCGTGCGATAGCGAGGCCATCGACCGCTGCGGCGCCGGCGCGCTTGAGTTCCGCCGAAGCCGCTGCCATCGTCGCACCCGTGGTGACAACGTCGTCGATAAGCAGCAGGCGCTTGCCCCGCACGTCCTCAACCGTCTCGTACATACCTCGGGCACGCTCGCGGCGCTCCTCACGACCGAGTTCTCGCTGGTCGCCATGCCCGTACTTGACGAGAGCATCGAGCAGGGGAACACCCGACAGCTCGCAAAATGGGCGCGCAATAGCCTCCATATGATCAAAACCACGCCGCCGAAACGCTGCCGCCGTCGCAGGCACAAATACCACCGCATCCGCACCGAACAGCACACCTCCATAGCGATCGGGCGCTATGACCTGGGCATGCAGGGCGGTGTCGTAGAGCAGCTCCGCCAGATACGGAGCCAGACGTCGCTCGCCCGCATCCTTGTACGCTTTAATGATGCGCGGCAGCGGATGCGCATAGACGGCGCACGCCAGGCAGCGGTCGAGCGCCTCCACCATTGCCGAGGACGTGCCCTCGACCGAACACTCAGTGCACAGCAAATCCCCAAACGGGGCGCCGCATCGGGTGCAGCTATGACACGGGTCGATGAGCGTGAGCGCAGCCAGGCAGTCTTGGCAAATAAGCGTACCGGCGCGCTCGCAGCCGGCACATCGTGTTGGCGACAATGCCTCGAGCGCCTCGCGTGCCACCCGCTCGGCAAACGGTAGTAATTCGTCCGCAAACGGTAGGGCACCGGCACCCTGCAGACAGCTCAATATGTTCAAACGGCTCTTCAAGACACAACCCTCCCTACGTTCGGTCGCAGGGAGGGTTGTTGATTCGGCGCTATGATACCCCGATGCGCTCGGGGCAAGGCGGGTTACATCCGCTTACGGACGTTATTCGCCGGCAGGCGGTTGTGGTGCGGACGAAGACGGGGTCGAACCCTCGCCACCATCCTGGCGCGGCTTGCGGGAACGGCGACGGCGACGGCGCTTTTGACCCTGGTCGGCCGAGCCCTCGCCACCGCGATCCTCGCGCGGCTCGCGCTCGTCGCGAGCGGCGCCACGCGAAGCCTTGGCAGCCGCTCCCCCGCCATCCCCGGGACGACGGCGCGTGACCTTGACCTCGCCATCCGAGACCTGATCGGCCACGGAGGGCACTGAGGGCTTCTGTTGCGCGCCCGAGGAATGGCGACGGCGCGGACGCGGCGCGCGTTCCTCCTCGCCACGCGACTTGCCGCCCTTGTCGGCAGACGCATCGGAGGCCGAGGGGCCCTTGGAAGCGGCACCAGCCTCGCGAGCAGCTGCGGCGCGGAAGGCGTCCTCGCGCTCCTCGCTCGACAGATGACGGCGGCGGCGACGTGTGGGGTTCATGCCACCGCCGCGGTTCTGCTGCTGGGGCTGCTGGACCTCGCGCTCGCGAGAGGCGTTCTTGCCCGCGGCTGCAGCCTCGGTAGCATCGCCCGAGCCCGCGCGCTTGCGGCGGCGACGGGCACCGGCGGCCTCCTCGGCCTCGGGTGCCTCGGCCTTGCCGCGGCCGTTTCCGCGGCCACGGCCCTCGCCCTGACCCTGACCGGCGCGAGCATCGGATTCGGCATCGCGACGACGGCGCTTGGGCATCGACGTGCCGGCCAGACGGTCGGCGCTCGACAGGCCATCGCCCACGTCGACGCCATTTTCGCGATCGAGCTCCATGAGCGCCAGGCGCATCTCGGGCGACTCGATGCGCTCGAGCACGTCACGCGTCACGCAGTCGGGGCGGCAGTTGCAGCCCTGCTCGGCGGCCTTCTTTTTGCAGCCCTCCGAGCACGTCATATCGGCCAGGTTGACCTTAAAGACTTTGCCGTTCTCCAGGCGCAGCACCAGCTGCTCACGCGGCGTGTCATATTCCTGGATACGCGCCTTGCCGAGCGGCGTATCGATGAGCGTCTTCTTTTTGGGCGCACGGCTCTTAAAGTCCTTGTACGCCTCGAACTCATAGCGCAGGCAGCACATCAGGCGGCCGCACACGCCGCTGATCTTGGACGAGTTGAGCGGCAGGTCCTGCTCTTTTGCCATGCGAATCGAGACGGGCTCAAACTGTCCGCCAAAGCGCGTGCAGCAGAGCTCCTGTCCGCATTGGGCATAGCCGCCCACCAGGCGGGTCTCATCGCGCACGCCGATCTGACGCATGTCGACGCGAATGTGCAGCGTCGAGGACAGGTCCTTGACGAGCTGGCGAAAATCGACGCGCTCCTCGGCCGCAAAGTAGAACACGGCCTTCTCGCCGCCAAACAGGTACTCGACGCCGACCGGCTTCATCTCGAGGTCGAGCTCTTTGACCAGACGGCGGAAATCGACCATCGCCTCGTCGCCCTGGATGGCCAGGTCGTCGGCAAGCTGCAGGTCGATGTCGCTCGCCACGCGCAGCACGGGCTTGAGCGGCTGGCCGATCTCATCTTGCGGCACCTCGAAGGGATCGGCCGTGACCAGGCCGATCTCGGTTCCGCGCTCGGTGGAGCAAATGGCATAATCGGCCTCGAGGATATCCAGATCCTGCGGGTCAAACCACAGGTCGCGCGAGGCGTAGGTAAACTTAACGGGTACGACTAACGGCATTTCAGTGCCTTCCTGATATCGAACAGCATGACCTCGATGGCCAGCTGGGGAGTAACGTTTCTGGCGATGTTGCGCTCAGCCGTGGCAACCGCCTCGAGCGCCTGGGTGGCACCCGCAACATTCGTCGCCGCGGCAAGCCGCCCGATCGTGTCGCGCACGTCCTCGTTCACAACGCCTGCCGCCTCATCCTGAAGCGTCAGCAGCACGTCGCGCATGAGCGTCCGCGCGCTCGCCAGCGCTTCCATGATACCCGAACGCTCGCGCGCGTTGAGTTCGCGCTTGTTGCGGTCCTCAAGCTGCTTCAATGCTCCACGCGACAGGTAGTCGGCGTTTTGCTCGAGCACCTTTTCCTGCGTGGACTTGACCTCGGCGAGCGGAGCCTTAACGGCGACGATGAGCGACTTGGCGCGACTGAGCACGTCGGCCTCGTCGGCGGCAATGAGTGAGTCGATGGCACGGACCATCTGACGGCGGGCGTCCTGGCGCTCGGCACTCTTAAGGAACTCGATGCCGCGCGTGGGGCTCCCCGCCACGGCGACCGCCATGCGACAGCGTGAGAGATCCTGGCCCGTCGCGCGACTCACGGCCTGCGCGGCCGCGGCGGGCGACACCAGCCGAAACGGCACGCACTGACAGCGGCTCACGATGGTGGGCAGCATCACGTCTGCCGAGGTGCCCAGCAAGATAAACATAACGCCCTCGGGCGGCTCCTCGAGTGTTTTGAGCAGTGCGTTGGCGGTGTTGGCGCGCAGTTGCTCGGCACGGTCGATGATGTAGACCTTGGCCTTGGCACGGATGGGCGCCAGCGGAACGTCGTCGAGCAGCTCGCGCGTCTGGGCGATGAGGTAGCCCGTGGCGCTCTCGGGCGTGTAATAGTGCACGTCGGGGTGCGTATGGCGGGCGACGCGCACGCAGCTATCGCATGAGCCGCAGCCATCCTGCTCGCACAGGAAGGCTTGGGCGAGCGCCCACGCGGCGTCGAGCTTGCCCGCGCCGGGCGCGCCCAAAAACAGGTAGGCGTGCGATGCGCGACCGCTGGCGACGGCATTGGTCAAAAAGTCGCGCACGCGCTCTTGGGTGTCAAGCTTGGCCAGCAGGCTTGCCTGAGCGGGGGCCATGTTACTCGGCCTCCTGGGCTAGCGCGACAGCGACGGCATCCTGGGAAATGTCGAGGCCGTAGGCGCGAACCTGCTCGACCGTCTGTGCGAATACGTCCTCGATGGACGCGGTCGCGTCGATGAGCTTTACGCGGTTTGGCTCATCGGCGGCAATTGCGCAAAAACCCTGGTAGACACGCTCTTGGAAGGCCATGCCCTTAGCCTCCATGCGATCTGCCGCGCCACGGGCTGCCATGCGCAGCGCCGCCTGCTCGGGCGTGATGTGATAAACGAGTGTGAGCGCCGGGTGCGTACCCGCGACGGCCAGGTTGTTGGCGTCGCGCACTATCTGGCGATCGAGGCCGTCGGCAAACGCCTGATAGCAGGTCGTGGAATCGTAGAAGCGATCGCACAGGACCACCTTGCCGGCAGCGAGGGCGGGCGCGATGACCTCGTGCACCAGCTGGGCACGGGCGGCCTCATACAGCAGCAGCTCGCAAGTGTCGCCCATCGCCGTATTGGCGGGGTCGAGCAGCAGAGCACGGATCTTTTCGCTGATGGCGGTACCGCCCGGCTCGCGCAGGCTCACAACCTGGTAGCCAGCGAGTTCGAGCGCGCGGGCAAGCAGGCGCGCCTGCGTGGACTTGCCGGCGCCATCGACGCCCTCGAGCGTGATAAAGCTATGTTGAGCGGGCTCAAAAGCCATGGGCGCAGCCCCTTCCTACAAGGCGCGTAAATGCAGATATATCAACCAAGCCATGATACCCCAGTGCTCGGCACGTCCCAAATCCCACCTAGCCAATGGCCACTCAGGCGGCAGTTAGGGACGTTCCTAAACTGCCGGCAGAAAAGGAACGTCCCCAACTGCCGGCTTTTTGGGGTGCTGGGTATAATCGTCGTATTGCATTGAAATGTGGCGAAAGGAGTGGCAATGTCTCGGTATTGCGCCTCGTGCGGCAAGCTTCTTGCAGATAATGCCAAGTTCTGCACCTCATGCGGTGCACCCGTTGAGCAAACAACCGCGAGCGATAGCCAGCCCGCTTTTGAGCAGACCGGTTCCCTCGATACGCCGCAAGCCAAGGCGGACGACCCCCTCGCCTATCGACCCGACCCCGCCGCAAGCCCCGCGGCCGTCGAGACCACGCAGCGCATACCCGTCGCGAGCGGCTCGCCCCAACAGCAGCCGGCTCCCGCATACGCGCCCGCTTCGCCACAGACCCCCGCTCCCAAAAAGAGCGGCACCGGGCCGCTTATCGCCGTTATCGTTGTGCTGGTGGCGATCATCATCGCCCTGGTCATCTTCTTTGCAATCAGACCTTTCGACAACGCCGCCACGCAGACGGCTGCCGAGGTAGCTAAGCTGCACCATGACGTCGACGAAGATGACCTAAAGCCTCTCGGCGATCCCAACAGCCTGTACGACGATGACGACGAGGATGGCGGCGAAGCAACGCTCTCCGAGCAGAACCTCTACCGTCGTCTGAGCGAATACTACGACTTGCTCGAAGACCTCGACAACTACGTCCGTGGCTGCGCGCAGAACTTCAACGGCAGCTATCTGGAAGAGGATCGAACCACCCGTCAAAATCTCGCCGACGTCGCCGAGCGCACGGAGGACACCATCGAGCAGTATTACGACATCGTCGAGGACCTGGACGTCCCGACGAGCTCTAAGAACTACAGCTCCTGGAAGGACATCATCGCCCTGTACGATGACCTGGATCACCGCATTGACGCAATCTGTGATGCCTGGGAGATCAGCCTGAAATACACCAAGCCTGCGGATCACAAGAATGAGATCGTGGCGCCGCTGTCGCGCGACAACGTGGCGGGCACCAATGACAATAAGTACCGCCTAGACTTTGAGGAGCGCTATCCCGGCGCCAAACCCGTCGAAGTGAAGTAATCCCAACAACTGATCAAAACTTGCGGTGAAATAGGGATTAATTAGGCCTTTTGCCAGCAAAAACAGTCCCTATTTCACCGCAACTTAGAAGCGGGGCCGGGCGCGCCGTTGCATTTGCGCGCCCGGCCCCCCCGCGGCTTTATGTGCTCGG
>DBFOLV010000037.1:0-46747 GCA_048430825.1 Collinsella sp. | reverse complement strand
GGTCTGATAAGATTTCCATAGCGGTCTTCGTCCTTTCCTAGAACCTGTTGTTGTGGTGATTTCAGATTCTAGGACGAAGGCCGTTCTTCGTTAAACGGGCGCTAGGGCGTCACCCTTACACCAACATTTTCGACGCGATCGAAAGAGTGTCTTGAAAGAAACGAACTGTATAGAGAAGACAAGTTTGAATTTAAGCCAAGCGGCCGTTCTTATCTTGAGGCATTTCCAGAGGTTTAGTGGGCGTCGGGCCGGGAGTGATTCCCCGGCCCGACGCTTTTGTTATGCCGAGGTTTTGTCGTCGGAAGCGGTGGCTGCTGAGGCTCCGTCCAGCAAGAACAGCCGTAGAGCGAGCTTGATCGCGTAGCCCGGCTTGACCTGCGCCGCGTCTCCCGAGCGCTCGCCGAGGTCGCTGCAGTAGGTGTAGACGTCACGGATCAGGTCCGCGCCCGAGAGCGTGAACATGTAGCCCGCGTCCGAAAGCGCGTTGGGCGCTGTAGGCAGCCCCGCAGCTTGGCAAAAACTCGCAAGGTCGGGGTCCATGACAGCCTCGTAGTCGATCGCGGTGCCACGGTTCTGAGCGGTCTGCTCCTGCTTGCGGGTGTACGACAATGCCGCCGCCAGTACAAAGCTGGGCGTGGGCGCATTGACGTCGTCGGTGGTGGCGACGAGCTTACCGGCCGCTTGCGTGACCAGCCAGGCGACTTCGCGCTGACAACGAACGGCCTTGCGCGTCACCGGCTTGATCGATCCGGACGAAACGCTTCCCTTGGGTTGGTTTGCGATAGCCATAGGGGTCTCCCAATAAACAGCCGCCATATGCAGGCAGAAATTACACGTGCTACATCCAGTATACCGAGTGGGGAAGGGACGGGAAGTTCGATTTCTCGGAATCACAACGTCGGGTGGAAGTCGTTGCTCCGTATTAGGCAGGTGCTGTCCGTTGCAGCCTAATCATGTCGATTGATCGGATCGTGCCGCGCCGCAGCGAGAACTACACGATCCTGCCATCCTCTCCTCAACAGCTAAAACGGGAAAGGAAGGACCATGGGATGGCGAAGCGATATCGCGCGAGGCGTGTATGGAAATCTATCGCGAGCGTTAATGGACCGGAACCTGTTCCCGCTAGTCGAGGCGACCTGCAGCCAAATCCATCTGCCGTGCCCAAGCTGCGGCGCAGGCCTTCCATGCCTAGAGATCAGTTACATCGACGTCCGCGACAAACACGCTGCCGACCCGCGGGCTCGAATAGGCCTGCGTCTTCCAGTCTATCCTCAGCAATGCCCAACTTGCGGATGTGCTATTACCTATGATGATGCGGAGCCATAGCTTCGAAGACTGAATATCTAGTCGGGCAAACCCGGTGATTCGACATTTTCTGCGTTACACAAACAGCTCAGCTACCTGCGCATACTCGATTTTCGAGGAAGTTCGGACTCGATTTTCGAGTTTTGCCCTACAGGTAAATCCCCTCGAGCAGGCTCTTGTGGAACTCGGCGTGATGGTCGCGTGCCCAGGTAAAGAGCGCCTGGTCAAAGTCGGTGCGTGTGGCCGGGATGCCAAAGACGCCGGCAACTTCGACGCGTATAAACTCCAGTGCCGGTAGCTTGTTGATGGCAGTGAGGGCAAACGGGGACGAGGGCTCCTCGAACAGATAGCGGCTGCCTTGCAGCGCGTCGCAACTGGTGCACGTGTTGCCGAGCGACGGGGCTTTGGAGGCTCGCGCGCCTACGGGCTTGTAGCCGCAGCGCTTATGAAGGTAGTCGCGGATCTCGCCCGGCACGCAGCCAAGAGTGGGCACGATGGCGAGTGCGTTGGCGTTGGCCGTGTCGATGGCAATGTACCTGGCTTCGTTGGGCGCGTGCGCGATGGCGATGCTCTCGTCGTTATCGGTTCGATAGGGAATGCCGAAGGCCGCGACCGAGGTCTCTTTGTGACACTTCCAGCACTCGCGCTTGCCCAGTACTAGATATATATACGGCGCTGAGGGGTCGGATCGGTCAACACCGGGCAGCCACTCGGCAAAGGGCTCGGGGTTGACGCCGCTGGGTACATACCAGATCTTCTTGGTCCGGCCCCATTTGGCGCCCAGCGCCTTGGCTTCTTCTTTGTGCGAAAAGGGGACATCGAGCTCGGTGCGCATGGCGGCTCCTTGGTGCTGCAGGTGCAAGTGGCTCAAGGATACCGCAGGGCGCAGACATCGCGGCGTTTTGCTGAGAAGTTGCGGTGCGGACTGATTGGTTATGCCGATGGATATATCGGCTAGTAGATGGTCGGCTTTTGGCTAGTTGGGCGGTTGGAACTGCCGGCGGATTTGGCGACATAAAACAAAACAGCCCAGAGGACATAGCCTCTGAGCTGCGAACATTTGGTGGGCGTTAGAAGATTTGAACTTCTGACCTCTTCCGTGTCAGGGAAGCGCTCTCCCCCTGAGCTAAACGCCCGATCAAGGGTGCGCAAGCGCGCAAGGGATAATATAACGGAGCCTGAACTCGGTGGCAAGAACATTTTTAAAAATCGCTTACATTGTGGAATTCGGGGGCTTTGTCATATCCATTTCAAAAGAGCCTGCTGCCGCGATTTGGCTGTCGCATAATGCAAGGCCATTGCGGTATCGAGCTATGGAAAGACGCCTGCGGAATTGTCCTACCGATAAGCGGACAAGCCTCCAACTGGTGCCTTCGCCATGGTAAGGTAAGCCGAATTATTTCCAGGCTGTTTCGGGGGAGTGGAATGAGCAAAGAGTGTGTCGAGCAGGTCGAAGGCGCAGGGGCTTCGGTGCCGATGACCGATATATCGAACATTGATGTGCCCGAGGGCACCGACGAGCTCAGCCGCAACACCCGTCGCGCATGGCGCGACCGCCTGAACAACGCTTCGACGCGCAAGATGATCACGGGCGTCTTGGCTACGCTGGTGGGCGGTTCGTTTTGGGGCTTCTCGGGCACCAGCGCGAGCTTTCTGTTCGATACCTACCACGTCGACACCTTGTGGCTTATGAGCGTGCGTCAGATTCTCGCCGGTCTACTCTTTATGGCCGTGGTTGTTACGCGCGACCGCGAGCGCCTGGTTAAGCTCTGGACTACACCCGCCGATCGCAAACAGCTGCTGCTCTTTACCGCCTTTGGCCTGCTGTTCAACCAGTTTTGCTATCTATCGGCCGTGCGCCTGACGAACGCCGGAACCGCGACGGTGCTCCAGTGCCTGCAGCTCGTTATCATCATGGGCTACACCTGCGTAACCGATCGCCGCATGCCGCGTACTCGCGAAGCCATCGGCATTGGCTTGGCTCTGGGCGGAACCTTTTTAATCGCCACCGGCGGCGACCCCACCAGCCTGAATATCTCGCCGCTTGGCCTGATCGCGGGTCTTATGTGTGCGGTCAGCGCCACGTGTATGGCGGTGATCCCCGCCAAGATCCTGCCCGAATACGGCAGCCCCATCGTCACGGGCTCGGCAATGCTCGCGGCGGGCGTGGTCTCGTGTGCCTTCGTGCAGCCCTGGGCGCATATGCCGGCGCTCGATGCCGCCGGCGTCGAGGCGCTCGCGGTGTTCGTGGTTATCGGCTCGTTTTTTGCTTACATGCTCTATATGCAGGGCGTTAAGGACATCGGCTCGGTGCGTGCGAGCCTCATCGGAACTGTGGAGCCGGTTTCGGCGACCATCACCAGCGCCGTGATGCTGGGTACGGTGTTTTTGCCGACCGACCTTATCGGCTTTGCCATGATCATCGTGATGATGTTCCTTACGGTGTAGTTGACGCCACCGCCAAGACAGAAAAGGTGTTGTGCCGCATTTTCGCCAATTGATGTCCGTGTCTGGAGTTTAGCTGTCGATGCTCAAAATGCCATAAACTAGTAACGTTATGGACTTTTTCATTGCGACTCAATTGCGAGGATTTCTTTATGGCTGGTAATCACTTTAAGGGCAGCGATAGCGGCCGTCCTGCAGTTCCGCCGCGTCCGAACGAGGCTGGTAAGGCCGGCACGCCGGGCGGCGCTGGACAGGGCGGTTCCGGTAAGCGCGTGTCCCCGGGCGAGACGGCGATGTTTACCGCTCTGTACGAGCAGTCTCAAAAGGCAAAAAAGACCGGCCGTGCAAGAGGGAATGTCTTTGCGGGCGGTGCAACCTCCGCGTCGCAGCCGAGCGGGGCTCCTTCGGTGCCTGCGAACAACGCAGGTGCTGCCAACGCCGCGAATGCTGCCGGCAACGTTAATGCCGGCAAGGCCGCCAACAATACTCCCTCTGCTGGTGGCGCGGGGCTTACGGGTAACCTTGGCACGATTTACACCGGCGCCTCCGAGACTGGCACGTTCGCCCGCCTGGATGATAGCGGTGCCGAGTTTGCGGGCTCGGGTTCCAAGGAAGATTATTACGATTTTGGCTTGAACTACGGTAGCGATGCTTCGTCGAGTTCGACCTCTGACGGTCTGGTCCGTCATCGCCATCGCAAGGGCGAGCGCAAAAAGCGTCACACCGGCGCCGTTATTGCCGCTGTAGTCGCGGTGCTTCTCGTTGTGCTTGGCGCAAGCGGCTTTATGCTGCTTAACTCGGCAAAGACCGTAAAGAGCGAAGCGAAGGAGGCTGTCGAGATCGTCGGTGGCCTTAAGGATAAGGTCACGTCGGGCGATTTTTCGACGCTGCCTGACGACGCGAAGAAGATCGATGAGCTCTGTAACAGCATGAAGGCGGAGACCTCGAGCCCGCTGTGGGCGGCGGCTTCGTTTATCCCGGTGTATGGCAGCGATATCAATGCGGCCCGCACCATGATTGACGCCCTGTCCGATGTCTCGAGCAATGCGCTGGTTCCCATGGCCGACAACCTCTCGCAGGCTACGCCCGGCAAGCTGTTCCAGGACGGCATGATTAACGTGTCCGCGCTGCAGGCGGTCGCCGATTCGCTTTCCAGCAGCTCGAAGGTGTTCAAGAGCGCCAACGAGAAGGTCCAGGGCATTGGCGATACTCATATTTCCCAGGTGACCGAGCTGGTCGATAAGGCCAAGGACGGCTTTGCCACCCTCAACGGTGCGGTTGACGCGGCGGAGAAGGTCGCCCCCGTCCTTCCCCAGATGCTCGGCGCCAACGGCCAGACGCGCAACTACCTTATGTACGCCATGAACAACGTCGAGATTCGTGCTTGCGGCGGCTTTGGCGGTTCGCAGGGCCTGATTTCGGTCACTGACGGCCAGATGTCGATTGGCGAGTTTGTTCCCCGCATTGGACTCAGCGAGGATGAGGCAGTCGAGAGCGTCGACGAAGAGGATGAGGCGCTGTTCGGCAACCACAGTAACCTGTACAACTCGGGCAATACCTATTCGCCTGATTGGCCCCGCAACTCGCAGCGTGTCGCCGCGCTGTGGAAGTCCCAGTATGGACAGGACGTTGATGGCGTCATCGGTATCGACCCGGTGTTCCTGCAGTATCTGCTGGGCCTGGTCGGTAACGTGTCACTGCCCGACGGAACGGTTGTCGACGGCACCAACGCCGCAAAGGTCCTCATGCACGATGTGTACTGGAACTATCCGGTCGAGGAGTCTGACGGCATCTTTGCATCCGTCGCCAGCGCTGCCTTCGACAAGATCCTTGGCGGTATCGGCGATGTCGATGTTACGAAGCTTGTCAGCGCCGTTGAGCGCGGTGCCGAAGAGGGCCGCCTGATCGCTTGGATGAGAAACGATGATGAGCAGAATGCCATCAAAGAGACGGGCATTGACGCTTCGCTGCCCGATCCGGATGATCCGAGTGCCGATCCCGTTGCCGGCGTTTACTTTAACAACCTGAGCTTCTCCAAGCTCGACTGGTATCTGAACGCCGACACTCAGATTGGTCAGGGCGTGAAGAACGGCGACGGCACGTGTTCCTATCGCATCACCGTTACCCTGACGAACATCATGACGCAGGAGGAGGCTGGCAAGCTGCCCGACTACGTTGCGGCGAGCGCACCCGATGCCGCGCGTGACGACGAGCGTCTGAATGTCTCGTTGTTTGCCCCGACGGGCGGCAACATCAGTGACCTTACGGTTGAGGGCACCCAGTTTGGTCTTGGTGCCGCTACGTGGCATGGAATCCCCTTCTATTCGGGCACCGTTGACCTGCATGCTGGCGAGACGACGACGATCACGTATACGCTGACCACGTCGGCCGAGGCGGGGGACAAGCCGCTTATGCTGCGTCAGACTCCTACATGCCAGGCGGCTCGCGACAGCGCGTCGGCGTAGGGTTTTTCTGGTAGCGCAGATAATCGAGTACCATTTTGGGGCGGACAGGCAATCTGTTCGCCCCTATTTTGTAAGGAGAGCGCATGAAGTACTTTGGCACCGACGGCTTTCGCGGCGAGGCCAACGTTGGGCTGACGGTAGAGCACGCTTATAAGATTGGCCGTTTTGTGGGCTGGTATTACGGCGCCAACCGCAGTGCTAAGGCGCGCGTCATCGTGGGCAAGGACACACGTCGCTCGAGTTATATGTTCGAGGCGGCGCTGGTGAGCGGCCTGGTCGCGAGCGGCGCGGACGCCTATATGCTGCACGTGATCCCCACGCCGGGCGTAGCGCATCAGACTGTGGAGGGCTGCTTCGATTGCGGCATCATGATCAGTGCGAGCCACAACCCGTTTTGCGATAACGGCATTAAGCTCGTCAACAGCGACGGTTTTAAGATGGACGAGGACGTACTGGAGCTTATCGAGGACTACATCGATGGCAAGAGCGAGGTGCCGCTGGCCACGGGCAACCACATCGGCGCCACGGTGGACTACATGCAGGGCCGCAACCGCTACATTGCTTCGCTCATCGCCAGCGCGAACTTTTCGCTGCAGGGCGTCAAGATCGGCATCGACTGCGCCAACGGCTCGGCGTCCTCGGTGGCCAAGCCGGTGTTCGACGCACTGGGCGCCGATGTGCGCGTGATCAATGCCGCGCCCGACGGCTTTAACATCAATGTCGACTGCGGCTCTACGCATATTGAGCGCCTGCAGCGCCACGTGGTGGAGCAGGGCCTGGATGTGGGTTTTGCCTACGATGGCGATGCCGACCGCTGCCTGGCCGTGGACGAGCGCGGCCGCGTGGTCGACGGTGACCAGATCCTGTACGTGTGCGGTGTGTACCTGAACAAGCACGGGCGTCTCTCGGGCGGTACCGTGGTGCCGACGATCGCCAGCAACTTTGGCCTGATCAAGTCGTTGGAGCTTGCCGGCCTGAGTGCCGTGACCAGCGGCGTGGGCGACCGTCACGTGTATGCCAAGATGCGCGAGGGCGGCTACAGCCTGGGCGGCGAGCAGACGGGCCATACGATCTTTGGCGATATCGAGCGCACGGGCGACGGCATTATGACCTCGCTGCGCGTGATGGAAGTGATTCGTGCCGAGCGCGAGACGCTCTCGCAGCTCACGGCTCCGTGCAAGCTGCTGCCACAGGCGCAGGTGGCCGTGCACGTGGCGGACAAGGACGCCGCGCTCGAGAATATGGGCGTGCAGAACGCCATCGCCGAGGCCGAGGCTGCGCTGGCAGGCGAGGGCCGCGTGCTCGTGCGCAAGAGCGGAACCGAGTCGGTTATCCGCGTGCTGGCCGAGGCGCCCGACCAAGCATCCGCCGATGCCGCCATGAAGCGCATCGCCAACGCGCTCGAGGCTCTGTAAGGTAGTCATTGGGGACGTTCTTAAACAACTAGGTGGAAAGGGGGCGCCGCGGATTGGTTCCGCGGCGTCCCCTTTGCGTTGACGTGTCGGTTATGCCTTACAGCTCGTAGAGCGTGGTGAACTTGTCCTGCAGGTAGCTGCAGTAGTAGCGGGCATCGAACGCCATGCCGCATGCGCCCTTGATGAGTTCCGGCGCGTCCTTGGCGCGGCCCCACTGCCAAATGTGCTCGCCCAGCCAGGCGCGGACGGGCGCCAGATCGCCGCTCGCACAGGCGCCATTGAGGTCGACGCCGTCGCGGCACATGGCCGGCACAAACATGGCATCGTAGGCGCTACCCAGCGCATACGTGGGGAAGTAGCCAAACGAGCCGCCGCTCCAGTGCGTATCTTGCAGGCAGCCGCGTGTGTCGTCGGGAACGGGAATGCCCAGGTACTCATCCATGAAGCGGTTCCAAAGCGCGGGGATGTCCTTGGCCGTGGCCTCGCCGGCAAACAGCATGCGCTCGATCTCGTAGCGCACCATAACGTGCAGCGGATAGGTGAGCTCGTCGGCCTCGGTGCGGATCAGCGAAGGCTGCGCGATGTTCACGGCGTGGTAGAGCGTGTCCTCGTCGACGTCGCCGTAGACCTCGGGTGCGTGGCGGCGCAGCACCTCGAGCAGCGGTCCCATAAAGGCGCGGCTGCGACCCACGGTGTTCTCGAAAAAGCGGCTCTGGCTCTCGTGGATGCCCATGGAGGTGCCGCCCTCAAGACAGGTGCGCGCATAGGCGGGATTGACGCCCAGCTCGTACATGGCATGTCCCGCCTCGTGGATGATGCTGTAGACGTTGGAGATGCAATCGTTCTCGTAGATGTGTGTCGCGATGCGCGCGTCACCCACGGCAAAGCCCTCGCTAAACGGGTGTTCGGTAAAGGCAAGCGTGGTGTCGTTCAGGTTCAGGCCGACGAGCTTCATAAGGTCGAAGCTCATGGCGCGCTGGGCGGCCTCGGGCACGCGGGCGTGCAAAAAGTCGGCAGCGGGCTGCTGGCCGCGCTCGCCGATGGCGTGCACGAGCGGCACGACCGTCGCCTTGACCTCATCGCAAAACGCATCGAAGCTCTCGGCAGAAAGGCCGCGCTCGTACTGGTCGAGCCAAACGTCGTATGGGTCGCGCTTGGGGTCCATGAGTTCGGCCTGATGCTTAAGTTGGGCGACGATTTTATCCACATAGGGCTCAAAACTCGCCCAGTCGTTGGCCGTCTTGGCCTTGTGCCACACGGCGTCGGCCTCGCAGGTGAGCCTGGTCCAGGCCTCGGCCTCCTCGGTAGGAATAACGCTTGCCTCGCGCTGGTCGCGGCCGAGCACGCGGATCTCGTCGAGCAGCTGCGGGTCGTCTACGTGTCCGCCTGCAACCGTCTCGCGCGCTAACGAGCGTACGAGCTCAACGGACTTCTCGCTGGTCAGTAGCTTGTGATGCTCGCCGGCAAGCGTGCCCATGGCGTCGGCACGGGCGGCAGCACCGTTGGCAGGAGCAATCGTCGCTCCATCGAACTCGGCAATCTTGAGCAGGTACTCGCGAGTCCACAGCTTGCCCTCGAGTTTGCGGAACTTTTTGACGGCCTTGTCGACTTTAGCAGCCTTGACGCCCTTGGCAGCCTTTGCCACGGCGGCCTGGGCCTTCTTATCGAGTTTCTTTCCCATACCGTATCCTTAATCTCGCAGGCCGAGCGCCGCAGGCGGGTGCGCGGCCAATTTGCACAGCTACCTGCCTTGTACCCAGCGCGAACAAAACGGAACGCGGCGATGCGCTCGCGAAATGTGTTATCCTATAGCCCAATGCGTTGACGGAGAGGGTTTTGCCCGCCGCGTCGCCGGCAAGAGAGGGAAGGTCATGGGCTGCAAGCCTTCCTGCGGTGGCAAGGGCCAAGCGTTCACTTCCGAGCAGCGACCTCAACGGGCGCGCGGCCAGCGGCGGCGATGTCCCCAGTAGGGAAGCCGTGAGCCTCGCGACAAGGGGCAAAGAGTGGGCGCGGCGGGCCAGACATCCGTCGGGTCAAACAAGGTGGTACCGCGGAATTCAACCGTCCTTGGGCAATGCACATGCCCGAGGGCGGTTTTTTGTTACCGAACCGGGCCGCGTTTTCGCAACGTCAGACGGCGGCAGCCGCCTCGGCAAGCGGGGAACGCGAGAGACGAAAGGGAAGACATGAGTCTGATTGATGATCTGGTCAAACTCGAGGAAGAGGCCAAGGAGCTCGTCACTAGCGCCGACGACGCCGCCAAGCTCGAGGCTGCGCGCGTTGAGCTGCTCGGTCGCAAGGGCCGTATCACCGGCCTGATGCGCATGATGGGCAAGCTCGCCCCCGAGGATCGTCCCATGATGGGCAAACGCGCCAACGAGATGCGCCAGCTGATCGAGGGCATGCTCGACGAGCGCACCACCGAGATGAAGGCCGCCGCCCTCAAGCACACACTCGAGCACGAGGCCGTCGACATCACGCTGCCGGGCATCCGTCCGCAGATCGGTCACCAGCACCTGATCAAGCAGATCATCGAGGAGGCCGAGGACATCTTCTGCGGCATCGGCTACACCGTCGAGTCCGGCCCCATGGTCGATACCTCCTACTACAACTTCACCGCGCTCAACGCGCCCATGGATCACCCGAGCCGCTCGGCTCGCGACACGTTCTATGTGGTCGACAACAACCCCGGTAGCGTCGCGCACCCCGAGGCTCACGCCCACGGCGAGTCCGACGTGCTGCTGCGCACCCAGACCTCGGGCGTGCAGATCCACACCATGGAGTCGCAAAAGCCGCCCATCTACATGATCTGCCCGGGCACCGTCTATCGTCCCGACACGGCCGACGCCTGCCACCTGCCGCAGTTCAACCAGATCGAGGGCCTGGTCGTCGACGAGGGTATCACCTTTGGCGATCTTAAGGGCACGCTCGACTACTTTGTTAAGTGCATGTTTGGTGAGGATCGCAAGACGCGCTATCGCCCGCACTTCTTCCCCTTCACCGAGCCTTCCTGCGAGGTGGACGTGAGCTGCCACGTGTGCGGCGGCAAGGGCTGCAACTTCTGCAAGCACAGCGGCTGGATCGAGATTCTGGGCTGCGGCATGGTCGACCCCAACGTCCTGATCAACTGTGGCATCGACCCCGAGAAGTACACCGGCTTCGCCTTTGGTATTGGCGCCGAGCGCGTCGCGGCACTGCGCTACGACCTGCCCGACCTGCGCACGTTGATGACTGGTGACATGAGGTTCTTGAACCAGTTCTAGAACGCTTTCTTCTTAGTTGCAGTTTCCGGCTCAAAGCCGCATTTATGAAAGGAGACCAGTTAGATGCGCGTTTCTTACGACTGGCTCAAGACCATGATCGATATTCCGGAGGATCCCAAGATCCTTTCGGACGAATATATCCGTACCGGCACCGAGGTCGAGGCGATCGACACCGTGGGCGAGTCCTTCGACCACGTGGTGACCGCCAAGGTGCTCACCAAGATCCCGCACCCCGATAGCGACCACATGTATGTGTGCTCGGTCGATGTGGGCGACAAGAATCTCGACGCCGACGGCAATCCCGCTCCGCTGCAGATCGTCTGCGGCGCGCAGAACTTCGAGGCCGGCGACCACATCGTCACGGCCATGATTGGCGCCGTGCTTCCCGGCGACGTCAAGATCAAGAAGAGCAAGCTTCGCGGCGTCGTGTCCATGGGCATGAACTGCTCCGCGCGCGAGCTCGGCCTGGGTGGCGACCACTCCGGCATCATGATCCTGCCCGAGGATACGCCCTGCGGCATGCCGTTTGCCGAGTACGTGGGCTCGAGCGACACCGTGCTCGACTGTGAGATCACGCCCAACCGTCCCGACTGCCTGTCCATGATCGGCATGGCCCGCGAGACCGGCGCCATCTTCGACCGCGATTTCCACGTTGAGCTGCCCGCTATCAAGGCGGAGACCGGCCGCGCGACCGACGACGAGCTTTCGGTCGAGATTGCCGACGAGGGCCTGTGCGACCGCTACGTCGCCCGCATCGTGCGCAACGTGAAGGTCGGCCCCTCGCCCGACTGGATGGTCAAGCGCCTCAACGCCCTGGGCGTGCGCCCGCACAACAACATCGTCGACATCACCAACTACGTGATGATGCTCACCGGCCAGCCGCTGCACGCCTTTGACCTGGACACCTTTGCCGAGCGCGATGGCCACCGTCGCGTGGTGGTTCGCGCCGCCCAGCAGGATGAGAAGTTCACGACGCTCGACGGCGAGGAGCGCACGCTTGACGCCGGCATGGGCCTCATCACCGACGGCGAGCGTCCCGTGGCGCTGGCCGGCGTTATGGGCGGCATGGATTCCGAGATCGAGGACGATACCGTCGATGTGATGGTCGAGAGCGCCTGCTTCAACGCCGGCCGCACCTCGCACACCAGCCGTGACCTGTCGCTGATCTCCGACGCCTCCATCCGCTTTGAGCGCCAGGTCGACGAGAGCGGCTGCGTGGACGTCGCCAATGTGACGTGCGCGCTCATCGAGGAGATCGCCGGCGGCGAGGTCGCCCCCGGCTATGTGGACGTGTTCCCCGCGCCCAAGACCATCGACAGCATCAAGCTGCGCCTGGCCCGCGTGCACGCCATCTGCGGTGCCGACATCGAGCCCGACTTTATCGAGCGCTCGCTCACCCGCCTGGGCTGCACCGTCGAGCGCGACGGTGAGGACTTTATGGTCACGCCGCCGAGCTTCCGTCCCGACCTGCCGCGCGAGATCGATCTGATCGAGGAGGTCTTGCGCCTGTGGGGCATGGGCCGCGTGACGGCGACCATTCCGGCTGCCAAGAACCACATCGGCGGTCTGACGCGCGAGCAGAAGCTTACCCGCAAGGTCGGCGAGATCCTGCGCGCCTGCGGCCTCAACGAGACCACGACCTTTGGCTTTGCCGCCCCGGGCGACCTGGAGAAGATCGGCATGTCCACCGAAGGCCGCGGCTGCCCCGTGGTGCTCATGAACCCGTTGGTCGCCGAGCAGACCGAGATGCGCCGCTCGTTGCTGCCGGGTCTGCTGCAGTCTGTGGCCTACAACGAGGCCCACGGCACGCCCAACGTGCATCTGTACGAGGTCGGCAGCCTGTTCCACGGTCGCGAGAACGCCAGCCTGCCCAAGGAGACCAAGTCCGTGGCGGGCGTGCTCTCGGGCCAGTGGAGCGAGCAGTCTTGGAACATGAAGTACCGTAAGCTGCGCTTCTTCTTTGGCAAGGGCATCGTTGAGGAGCTGCTTGCCCAGCTGCGCATCGAGAAGGTTCGCTTCCGTCCCGTCGAGGGCGAGAGCTATGCCTTCCTGCAGCCGGGTCGTGCTGCCGAGGTACTCTCGGGCGGTACTGTGCTGGGCTGGGTTGGCGAGATCCACCCCGAGGCGCGCGAGGCTATGGGCATTGACGAGGTCGTTGTTGCCTTTGAGCTCGACCTGGACAAGCTGATCAAGGGCGCCCGCAACCAGGAGAACTACCGTGAGTTCTCGCAGTACCCGGCCGTTGAGCACGACCTTGCTATCGTGGTCGACAACACTGTGACCTGCGAGGATCTTGAGCGTCGTATTACGAGTGCCGGCGGCAAACTGCTCGAGGGCGTGCGCCTGTTCGATGTCTACCGCGATCCGGTCCGCATCGGCAAGGGCAAGAAATCCATGGCCTTTGCGCTTACGTATCGCTCCGACGACCACACGCTCACCAGCGAAGAGGTCGAGAAGGCGCACCAGAAGATCGTCACCAAGGTGTGCAAGGGCGTAAACGGCGAGGTCCGCGGCTAGGTTCTGCGCTGAGGTATGGGTCAGCGGTGGCTGCTGCCGAGTCCTACGTGACTGCTATGCCCGGTATAAGGCACCGTTGAGCCTGCATATATGACACGCGCATTACATAACGGCGTGCTGCTTTGTCGGCAGTGCGCCGTTTTGCTATGATAGCCCGCGGCGTGTTACGAATCTGACATTACGTAACACTGGAAAGGTGATTCAAGCGGCGTTGCAATTCCGTGCGCCGATAACCGGGAGGCGTACATGCACATTCCAGATAATTATCTGTCCCCGCAGACCGATGCCGTCATGGCAGTGGCGATGGTGCCCGTTTGGATCCACTGCATCAAGAAAGTGCGCGCCACGCTCGATCGCGAGCACATGGCTTTCCTGGGCATCTGCGCCGCGTTCTCCTTCCTGCTTATGATGTTCAATGTGCCGCTGCCCGGCGGCACCACAGGTCACGCCGTCGGCGGCGCACTCATTGCACTGCTGCTAGGCCCCGAGGCCGCGGCTATCGCTGTCTCGGTTGCGCTGGCGCTGCAGGCGCTGCTGTTTGGCGACGGCGGCGTTCTGTCGTTTGGCGCTAACTGCTTTAACATGGCCTTTGTGCTGCCGTTTGTCGCTGCTATCGTGTTCCGTGCGCTCAACAGCCGCCTGCACGACAAGAGCTGGGGCACCTCGGTTTCTGCCATCGTAAGCGGCTGGGTCGGCCTGTGCCTGGCGGCCCTTTGCGCGGCAATCGAGTTCGGTATTCAGCCGATGCTCTTCACCAACGCTTCGGGCGCTCCGCTGTACTGCCCCTTCCCGCTGTCCGTGGCTATTCCGGCCATGTTGATCCCGCATATGCTGGTTGCCGGCGTGGTCGAGGGCGTGGCGACTGCCGCGATCTACGGCTTTATCAAGAAGACGGCGCCGAGCGTTATCGTCGGGCCCGAGGCCGTCGATGGCCAGCTTACTGCCGAGGGCGCTGCTGCCAAGAAGACCTCGCTGGTCCCCACGCTCATCTTGGTTGCCGTGCTTGTCGTGGCTACGCCGCTCGGCTTGCTTGCCACAGGTGACGCATGGGGCGAGTGGGACGCCGAGGGCGCCGCGACCGCCGTTCAGGAGGTTGGTGACGACAGCCTGCAAGCTTCGGTCGGCCTTGATACCCCGACCTTTGCCGACGCTCTGCCTACGGGTGATTACCTGCAGGCCTATTCCGAGGAGCAGGGTCTTGGCTTTGCCGGTCAGGCTGCCATGTATATCCTGTCCGGCGTGATTGGCGTGGCGGTGCTCACCATCGCATTCCGTCTGATCTCGCTGACGGTTAAGGAAAGCGGTGCTCATGGCAATAGCCGAGCTGCCTAGCTGGCTTGCGGTCGAGCAGCGTTACGAGCCCGTGGGGGCTCGGCATCGTGTGATGCAAAAGAACGTCCTGCACCTGGCGAGCCTGCTTGAGCGGGTTCGCCTGGGTGGGGGCGCGCACGAGGGCGGGTCGATGGTCGACCGCGCCCTTTCTTGCGTTTCGGCTCCGGTGCGCCTGGTGGGGATGTTCGTCTGCGTTCTATGCGTGTGTCTGACGCAGAGCCCGCTGTACCTCATGTTGATGGCGGCTATCGCGCTGGTGCTGGTCGCGGTGCGCCCCGCACGCGGGCTGCGTGCGACCATTGTACCGGCGCTCGGCGCCACGGGGCTCGCAGTGGTTCTGGCGCTGCCTGCCCTGCTGCTGGGCGCTTCCGCTACGGGCGCCATGCTCAAAATTGCGCTCAAGACGTTTATTAATGTGTCGCTGGTGCTGGGTGTTTCGTGGACGCTCACCTGGAGCCGCATGTCGGCGGCGCTCAAAATGCTGCACCTGCCCGACGAGGTTATCTTTACGTTTGATATGGCGCTCAAGCATATTGAGGTGCTGGGACGCACGGCGCACGATCTGTGCGAATCGGTCATGCTGCGCAGCGTCGGTTCCGCGCCTGCGGGTTTTTCGCGCACCGATTCGCTGGCGGGTATCATGGGCATGACGTTTATCAAGGCGATGGAATGCAGCCGCGCGATGGACGAGGCCATGCTGTGTCGCGGCTTCGCCGGCGTGTATCCGGCGCCTGCACGGAGCGGCTTTGGCTGGCGCGATGCGGTTTACGCGGCCGTTGTGGCGTTGCTCGCCGTGTTGTGCGCGGTGCTGTAGCGCGGACGGTCGAACCGTTGATGTGAGTAGGGAAGGGCGACGTTTTGGCAAACGATACGAATAACGCGATGGGTGCGAGCGGTGCTGCCGGCGCCGAGGTCACGCCGCTCATCGAGTTTCGCGACGTGGTGTTTTCCTATGCGGGTCATACGGTGGTCGATGGCGTTTCATTGCAGGTGAACCGTGGAGAGCTCGTTGCTCTGCTTGGTCCTAACGGCTGCGGCAAGACGACGATTATGCGTCTTATCAACGGCCTTGAGCTTGCGGACGCGGGTGCGTACCTGTTCGACGGGCATGCGGTCGATGCGGCGTATCTGAAGGATTCTGCTGCTGCTCAGAAGTTCCACCAGCGCGTGGGCTTCGTATTCCAAAACGCCGATGCCCAGCTGTTCTGCGCCACGGTGGGCGAGGAAGTTGCTTTTGGTCCCGCGCAGATGGGGCTGCCGGCAGACGAGCTCGAGCGCCGCGTGCGCGATGCCATGGGGCTGTTCCAGGTTGCCGACCTTGCCGACGCCTCTCCCTATCAGCTCTCGGGCGGGCAAAAGAAGCGCGTTGCGCTGGCTGCGGTGGTGTCGATGAACCCGGATATCTTGGTCCTCGACGAGCCCACCAATGGGCTCGACGAGGATTCATGCGACATCGTGGTCAACTTCTTGCTGGCCTACGTCGCGGCGGGTAAGACGGTCTTGATGAGCACGCATCACCAGGATTTGGTGCGACGCCTGGGTGCCCGTGCAATCTATATCGATCGATATCACCATGTGGTCGAGGCGTCTTCGTCGTCGTATGGAACCGAAAGCGGTGCTACGGACTAGTTGCTGCGTAGAGCGTGCGTAGCCGTCCGCGCGGCTTTGCCGTGATGGTATAGTTATCCAGGTTTTTTATGGGGGTGGCTATGCCAAGCTGGAACATTCATATCGCTCAGACGGAGCGTTTGCTGGAGCGCACTGGTGCGCTTGCCAATAGCGTGCGCGACCGCAATGCCTTTTTGTTTGGCTGCGTGGTTCCGGATATCTTCGTGGGCTATATGGTCCCTGGCATCGCCGATCCCATCCCGTACCGCATTACGCACTTTGCAAAGCCTGAGCCTATCCCTAAGCCTCGTGAGCATGAGTTCTGGGATACCTATGTGGCACCGTTGCTTAAAAGTTCGCCCACCGGTGCGCCAGCCGCGGCGACCTCGATTATCGAGGAGCGCGAGCGACTGAACCGCGTGCACTATCCCCAGCGCTACAAGGATGCCGAGCCGGTTGCCGGTCCCCGCGCCTGTGAGTTCTCGCTTGCGTCCGAAGATGTGGCACAGTCGTTGCTCGATTTGACACTGGGTGTCTGGTCGCATCTGGTGGCCGATACCGTATGGAATACGCGCGTGAATCAGTACCTGGAGGCGCATGGCGGCAAGCCGTGCGAGGAGTTCCGCATTAAAAAGCAAGGCGACTTTGACTGGTTTGGCAAGACGCTCGGCATTGTTTCGATTCCGCGCGCGACCGATCGCCTGTATACTGCGGCGACGCGTTTTGGGCAGTATCCCATCCATAAGGAGTATGTGCTCAAGACCATCGGCGTTATGCACGAGATCGTGCGAGAAAACCCCGGTGAGCCCGACCATCCGCCATACCGCCTGCTGACCGAGGAGTTCTTCGACGCGACGTTTACCGAGGTGATCGAGCTGACCGAGGCGGGTTTTGCCGCCCGTGTCGAATCGCCCGATGTGCCTGCGCTGCCCCTGATTGCTAGCTGCTAGCTGGCCGGCCCGGCAGTGAATAGCTCAACCCAATCGACAAGTAGCTCTTGCCGTAAGGTATCTTCGGCAATGCGCTCCTGTTTTGTCTTTGGGATGTGGGGAAGCCCGGCCTTTTTATGGATGAGCTCGGCTATGTGGTCGAAGCTCTTCTTCTCCTTGATCTGGTCATAGGTAATTTGGATGACGTCGTAGCCCATGCTTGTGAGTGCGGTGGCGCGCTCGGCATCGGAGAGGCTCGCGGCTTCGCTGTCGTGGGCAGAGCGGCCTTGGCATTCCAGAATGACGCCCATGCTGTCGGTGGCGCTTTCGATGAGGATATCGGCGTAGCAGCAGGTTTTGTCATACAGCGAACGTGCGGCTTCACTGAGCGGGATGCGCGCGTTGTTGGCGATCTCGATGCCCTGGCCGCCCTCGTCGCGGGGGAGCGAGATAAGCATGGAGGTCTGTACTTCGAAGGGCGAGGCGGCCTGCCCCGTCATGTGCTCGGCCGCCCAGCGCAGTTGTTTGACGCCGCGCAGGCCTGCGGCTTGCTTGGCGAACGCGGCGATATCCGTTGCGGTAAGAAGCGGCGTGCGCTTCCACAAGTTGGTGTCATTGCCCTTGGTGTCGTTAACTCGCTCCCAGCCGCAGTTGGGTGGAATGAACTTAAGCGAAATAGCTTCATCGAGTTGTTGTTGCGTTCGCTCGCAGGGCTTAAACACTGCAAAGGAGCCGCACATCTCGTAGCACGCCATGAGTAACTGGTTGCGTGAGACCTGCGTGGCAAGGCTGAGCAGCGTGAACTCCGGTGACGTGACATCAAACCCATGTTCAGTCTGCCTAAACGACCCCGGAGGTGGTTCTTGGGTCAGGAGGTGCGATTTAAACAGGCTTCGCGACCCGGATTGTGCCCGAGTGAATACAAGCCTGTGAAGTGGTGCGTGAAGCAGGTCTTTTACAACTGCATGACTTCCGAGGCCACAACATCTGCGATCCATATTGCCAAGGCTAATGGCGGGGTAAAGGCCTAATACCTGCGGCGGGATGCGGTAGTAGTTAAAGGCGGATTGCCCACAAAGCGTCAGGTCCATAATGCCCTCCTGGCCGAAATCATCTCTTTGAAGCGAGTGATGCCAGCGTCAATCCGGAAGTATGCGGCAAAATCTGAACCCTATGAGCGGACCTGGCTTTTGAGGCTAGTTTATCAGGCATTTTGTTGCGAAAAAACAGGGTGTGCTCGGAGGTTCCAGAATTTGCCGCATACTTCCGAAAACCAGGTCGATTTGGTTCTTGCTAAAACGATTTATCAGCCCTGTGTGAGGTGTGGGTTTGCCACCGGGCGAACACTTTTAGCGCTTGGGGCTTTATTTTTTGGGCCTCGAAGGGTTGATTTCGCGCTTTTGGTAAAGAAATGAGTGCGTGTTTTGCTGTGCGCCGGCATTGGCACAGAAAAAGGGCCCGGAAGGCTTTGCCTTCCGGGCCCTTTGCAATGCAAGCGTGCTTGCAAGTGCGATTTAGCGCACCTGAGCGACGTAAGCGACGTTGGTCGAGGAGACCTTGTCCTCGAGCTGGACGCTCATGCGGGGATCGCCAGCGGTGGCGACGGTCAGGTCTCCGGCCTCGACGTAGCCGAGCTCCTTGGCGGTCTCGATCGCCTTGACGATCGTGCCGTTGACGGTGCCCTGGGTAATCTCGGCCTGGTGCGGGATAACGCCCCAGTACATGATCATCTGCTGGACGGCCCACTCGTGGCGGGAGAACGCGCAGATCGGCATGTTGGGACGGAAGTGCGAGATCAGGCGAGCGGTGCGGCCGGTGGTCGTCGGCACGGTGATGCACTTGGCGCCAACGGTGGTAGCCATGTTCACAGCGGACATACCCACAACGTTGTTGACAACACGGGTGCCGTGGGCATCGGCCGGAACCTCGAGCGGAGCGTGAGCCGGGAGGTACTTTTCGGTCTCGAGAGCAATGCTGGCCTGCATCTTAACGGCCTCGACCGGGTACTTACCGGCAGCGGACTCGCCAGAGAGCATAACGGCGTCGGTGCCGTCGTAGATGGCGTTAGCGACGTCGGCAACCTCGGCGCGCGTCGGGCGCGGGTTCTGCTGCATGGAGTCGAGCATCTGCGTAGCGGTGATAACGGGCTTGTAGGCCGCGTTGCACTTGGCGATGATCTCCTTCTGGATGTGCGGAACGAGCTCGGGCTTGATCTCGATGCCCAGGTCGCCACGGGCGACCATGATGCCATCGGAAGCCTCGAGGATCTCGTCGAAGTTCTCGACGCCCAGGGCGCACTCGATCTTCGGGAAGATCGTCACGTGCTCGCCACCGTTCTCGCGGCAAAGCTTGCGGATGCCGCGGACGGACTCGCCGTCACGGATGAAGGAAGCGGCGATGTAGTCGATGTTCTCGGTCAGGCCAAAGAGGATGTCCTGACGATCGCGCTCGGTGATGGCGGGCAGAGAGATGTTGACGTTGGGCATGTTGACGCCCTTGCGCTCGCCAATCAGGCCGTCGTTCTTAACGACGCAGGTCATGTCCTGGCCGTCGACGGACTCGACCTCGAGGGCAACCAGGCCGTCATCGATCAGGATGAGGGAGCCCTTCTCGACCTCGGAGGGCAGAGCCAGGTAGTCGAGGGAGATGTGCTCAGCGGTGCCGTGGAAATCCTCGGACGTGGGCTGAGCGGTGACGACGATCTTGTCGCCGGTCTTGACGGCAACCTTCTTGCCGTCGACCAAAAGGCCGGTGCGGACCTCGGGGCCCTTGGTGTCGAGCAGGATGCCGACGGGCATGCCGAGCTCCTTGGAAATACGGCGGACGCGCTCGATGCGACCGTGGTGCTCGTCGTAGGAGCCGTGCGAGAAGTTAAAACGGGCGACGTTCATGCCCGCCTTGATCATCTCGCGGATGGTCTCGTCGCTATCGCAGGCGGGACCCATGGTGCATACAATCTTGGTGCGCTTGTACATTCAGACCTCCATCTGACATCGTCTTGCGCTGATAGATAAACCATAAGAAATAAAACTGAGATGATTATAACGAAATGCCGACCGAATACCCCAAAAAATCGACCGTATGCCGAATTAGAAGTTCATTTTTTGCGGAAAAACGGTATATGCAAAAACTTTACCAACCGTTCTAACCGCTGCTATCTGGGCGATATTTTAGTTCGATGATGCGCCGAAGAAAAAACGTTTTATCAATCTTGAGCATCACACTGTCTGCACCGTTGCGCCTGTGCCGTGTTTCCAGATGGAATGTTTTGGCTAGACGCGTCGCTTTGGGGTACCATAGCTCCACTATCAACTGCCGCTCAGCACGGCAGCCTTGATGAGCCCTTGCCCTTCTCCTGGGAATTATGATCGGGCATCAATCTGCTGAGTGGCCCGAATCCCAGGAGGGGACTCTATATGCAAAAGGAATACCTGTCCGCCGCGGCGGAGGTACTCAGCGACCAGGGTGTCGATGAGAACCTCGGCCTGAGCAACGACGAGGCGTCGTCGCGCCTCGCCAAGACAGGCCCTAACAAGCTTGAGGAAGCCGAGAAGACGCCGCTGTGGAAGCGCTTCTTTGAGCAGATGGCAGACCCCATGGTCATCATGCTGATCGTTGCCGCCGTTATCAGCGCACTTACGGGCATGGTCAAGGGCGAGCCCGATTTTGCCGACGTCGCCATCATCATGTTCGTCGTTATCGTCAACTCGGTGCTGGGCGTGGTCCAGGAAGCCAAGAGCGAGGAAGCTCTCGAGGCCCTGCAGGAGATGAGCGCGGCACAGTCCAAGGTGCTGCGCGACGGCAAGCTCGTGCACCTGCCGAGCGCCGAGCTCGTGCCCGGCGACGTGATCATGCTCGAGGCGGGCGACTCCGTCCCGGCTGACTGCCGCGTCCTCGAGAGCGCCACGATGAAGATCGAAGAGGCCGCACTGACCGGCGAGTCCGTGCCGGTCGAGAAGCATGCCAACGTGATTGAGCTTGCCGCGGGCACCGACGACGTGCCGCTCGGCGACCGCAAGAACATGTGCTACATGGGCTCCACCGTGGTGTACGGCCGCGGTCGCGCCGTCGTGGTCGGCACCGGCATGAACACCGAGATGGGCAAGATCGCCGGCGCCCTGGCCGAGGCCAAGGAAGAGCTCACGCCGTTGCAGGTGAAGCTCGCCGAGCTCAGCCGCATCCTTACCATCATGGTTATCGTCATCTGCGTCGTGATCTTTGGCGTCGACATCATCCGTCACGGCGTGGGTAACGTCCTTACCGACCCGACTGCCCTGCTCGACACCTTTATGGTCGCCGTCTCGCTCGCCGTCGCCGCCATCCCCGAGGGCCTGGTCGCCGTCGTGACCATCGTCCTTTCGCTCGGCGTGACCAAGATGGCCAAGCGCCAGGCAATCATCCGCAAGCTTTCTGCTGTCGAGACGCTCGGCTGCACGCAGACCATCTGCTCGGACAAGACCGGCACGCTTACCCAGAACAAGATGACCGTCGTCAAGCACGAGCTCGCTGCGCCCAAGGAAAAGTTCTTGGCCGGCATGGCGCTGTGCTCCGATGCCCAGTGGGACGAGGAGCTGGGCGAGGCCGTGGGCGAGCCGACCGAGTGCGCACTCGTCAACGATGCCGGCAAGGCTGGTCTTACTGGCCTGACTGCCGAGCACCCGCGCGTGGGCGAGGCCCCGTTCGACTCGGGCCGTAAGATGATGTCCGTGGTCGTCGAGACCCTGGACGGCGAGTACGAGCAGTACACCAAGGGCGCGCCCGACGTGGTGATTGGCCTGTGCACCCATATCTATGACGGTGAGAAGGTCGTTCCGCTGACTGAGGAGCGCCGCGCCGAGCTTGTGGCCGCCAACAAGGCCATGGCCGACGAGGCCCTGCGCGTGCTGGCGCTGGCAAGCCGCACCTACACCGAGGTTCCCGCCGACTGCAGCCCCGCTGCGCTCGAGCATGACCTGGTCTTCTGCGGCCTGTCCGGCATGATCGACCCGGTCCGTCCCGAGGTGGCCGACGCTATCCGCGAGGCGCACAACGCCGGCATCCGCACTGTCATGATTACGGGCGACCACATCGACACCGCCGTGGCCATCGCCAAGCAGCTGGGCATCGTCGCCGATCGCAGCCAGGCTATCACTGGTGCCGACCTCGACCGCATGAGCGACGAGGAGCTCGACGCGCACATCGAGGACTACGGCGTGTACGCCCGTGTCCAGCCCGAGCATAAGACCCGCATCGTCGAGGCTTGGAAGTCGCGCGACCAGATCGTGGCCATGACGGGTGATGGCGTCAACGACGCTCCGTCCATCAAGCGCGCTGACATCGGCGTGGGCATGGGCATTACCGGCACCGACGTTACCAAGAACGTTGCCGACATGGTGCTCGCCGACGACAACTTCGCCACCATCATCGGTGCCTGCGAAGAGGGCCGTCGCATCTACGACAACATCCGCAAGGTCATCCAGTTCTTGCTTTCGGCCAACCTTGCAGAGGTCTTCTCGGTGTTCATCGCTACGCTCATCGGCTTTACCATCTTCCAGCCGGTGCAGCTGCTGTGGGTGAACCTGGTTACCGACTGCTTCCCCGCGCTCGCGCTGGGTATGGAGGACGCCGAGGGCGACATCATGAAGCGCAAGCCGCGCAACGCCAAAGACGGCGTCTTTGCCGGTAACATGGGCCTGGACTGCGTGGTCCAGGGCCTGATCATCACCGTGCTGGTGCTGGCGAGCTTCTTTGTGGGCGTGTACTTTGACATGGGCTACATCCATATCTCGGATATGATCGCCGGTGCCGCCGACGAGGAAGGCGTAATGATGGCCTTTATCACGCTCAACATGGTCGAGATCTTCCATTGCTTTAACATGCGCAGCCGTCGCACGTCGCTGTTTAAGATGAAGAAGCAGAACAAATGGCTGTGGGCTTCCGCCGCGCTGGCGCTGGTGCTGACGGTGATCGTGACTGTGCAGCCGACGCTTGCCGAGATGTTCTTTGGCCCCGTAACGCTTGAACTCAAGGGCGTTATCGCCGCGCTGGGCCTGGCCTTCCTGATCATCCCGCTGATGGAGGTCTACAAGGCGATCATGCGCGCGGTGGAGAAGGAGTAGGTCGAAAGGCCATCCTTCCCACCGGCCCGACCGCCTGCTCGACCGGCTCTTTTTTGTGGGTAAAATACCTGCTCAGTTGTGATTTATGGTGCTGGGAGGCGCTTGTGGGCAAGGCTAAGGCTAAAGCGAAGAAAAAGACGACGGGGGCGCGGGCTAAGCGCGATCGTCGTCGGAAGCTTGCGACCGAGGCCCCCGCGTCTGCTGAGGAGCTGCTGGCAAGCGTGCCGGGACTCGATGCGCTGCAGGATGTTCCGGCGTTCGATGACCTGCCGGTCGATGAAGCTCAGCAGGCGGCATTTGACGACTTTTGCGCACATGCCGAGGAGCCCGAGCAGATGCAGCTTGGCGCCGTGGTGCGCTTGGATCGCGGGTTTCCGCTGGTGGCGACTGCCGACGACACCTTTCGCGCCGAGCATGCCGTGGGGTTTGCCAAGTCGCGCGGCGAGGACGAGGTCCTGCTGCCTGCCGTGGGCGACCGTGTGGCGGTGCGCCGCGCTCCCGGGCACGATATGGGCGTGATTGAGTGCGTGCTGCCGCGCCGTACGAGCTTTGAGCGTTGGCGCGGTCGTGCCCGCGGAGAGCGCCAGGTGCTCTGCTCCAACGTGGATAGCGTGCTAATCGTGCAGGCGCTCGGTGCCGGCGAGGTGCTGCTCGATCGCGTGGCGCGCTCGCTGGTGTTGGCGCTTGACTGCGATGCCGAGCCGGCGGTGGTGCTCACCAAAGCTGACCGCTGCGATGCCGGGGAGCTCGAGCGCGATCTGGACCGCGTGCGCCGCCTGGTGGGTCCGGACGTGCGCGTGATCGTGACGTCCTCTGCCGAGGGGCGCGGCCTGGACGAGGTTCGTTCCTGCGTGCCTGCCGGGAGCTGCGCCATGATTCTGGGCGAGTCGGGTGCCGGCAAGTCGACGCTGCTCAATGCGCTGCTGGGCCACGATACGTTGGCGACTGGCGGTGTGCGCGAACGCGACGACCAGGGCCGTCACACTACCGTCGCGCGCGTGATGGTGGCACTGCCGGGCGACGCCGGCGTGATCGCCGATGCCCCGGGCCTGCGCAGCTTACCGCTCGTGGGTCACGAGCGGGGTCTGGTGCGCGCCTTCCCCGAGATTGTCGAGGCATCGCGCGCGTGCCGGTTTGGCGATTGCACGCATACCCATGAGCCGGGTTGTGCCGTTCGCGAGGCCGAGGACGCCGGGCAGATCGACAGCCTGCGTTTGGAAACGTTCCAAAACCTGGCGTCATCCATGCGCGTGAGTGCTCAAATGCTCGATCCCGATGTCCATCTGTAATTGATTTTTCCTATGACAGCCGTCTTCCAACTGTTCGGGAGACGGCTTTTTTGCTGCGAAAAAGCCTCGAAACATGCAGTTTGCTGACGTGCTGGCCAAAACCTTGCCACGAGCTTGACGGGCTGGTCAGCTTTTGGTCAGCGATTGGTTTGACATCGAAAACCAAGATCGCGATTGCGCCGCTTTGCGCTCTGACCGCCCAGACAATGGTGGTACGGGCATCCGCCCGGCACTGCCATGAGAGGAGCGGCCGTGAACAAGAGCAAGCGCATCGCCATCAGTCTGGTCGCGGGCGTGCTCGCTGCTCTGCTCTGCATGGTTTACGGCTCGTCGATCCGCTCGCAAGCCGAACAGGTCCAGGCTGAGACCTTGGCCAAGTACGGTGGCGATCGCGTCGAGGTATGCGTCGCGGCGCGTGATATCGATGTGGGCGAGACCCTCGATGAGACCAATGTCATAACCCAAGAATGGCTGACGAGTCTGCTGCCGCGTGACGCGGCGACCGAGCTGCGCCAGGTGCGCGGCGACGTGACGACTTCGCGTATTCCCAAAAACGCCGTGATCTGCAATGTCTACACCAAGGCCGAGAGCCACAAGCTCGAGGTGCCTAAGGGCAAAGTCGCCGTTTCGGTGGCGGTCGATGCCGAGCACTCGGTCGGCGGCGCCACGGGCGTGGGCAGCTACGTGGATGTGTATGTGCAAAAAGACGGCGTAACCGATCGACTGTGCGGCGCGTACGTGATCGATACCAGTGAGGATTCCGGTGCCACGCGCGAGGGCAAGATCGAATGGGTGACGCTGGCGGCTGACCCCGAAGACGTCAAGGAACTGCTGGGAGCCTCGGGCAAGGGAACGGTCAGCTTGACGATTCCCGCCACGGCGCGCGGCAAAAAGAGCGGAGGCGACGAGTGATGAAGGCGATCTGGCTTGCGTGCTGCGCGTGCGGCGATTACGGGCTGTTGCAGCGGGAAGTCGAGGGCCGTGATGCGGGTGCACAGGTGCTTCGCGTAGGTGACCTGGACGGGCTGGTTTCCATGGCTCGGGCGTTTCCGTCGCGCCGCGGGGCTGCCATCATCGCGGCGTCTCTGTTTGATACCGAAGATGTGCGCAAGACTGTTGCGCGCCTGACGGCCGAAGGCCGCGTGAGTCGAGTGGTCGTGTTGATAGAAGCACTCGATCCATCGGATATCGAGGGGCTGTTTCGCGCAGGGGCGACCGAGGTCATCGCTGCGCACAGTATATGCGGCAACGGGCGCGCGGGCGAGGGAGCGGTTGATTCCGATCGGCGTATGACGATTGAGCCCGATGCTTTTGTTGATAGGGAACCCGGGGCGCCTCGCGCTACAAGAGGCCCGCGTGTTGATGATTATGGAAAAGCGGAAGCCGAGCATGGTCGGCGCCCCCGGAACCCCCTTGTATACGATGACGCTGGAGAGCCGGCGCAGCATGCTGACTCCCCGGCTGTAGATATGGGATACGTGCACGGCGTGAATCTGGCGGATGAACTCGACGAAGTTGAGGGCTTTGCCGGGTGCGGCGAGTTGTCGCTGATGCAGCATGAGCAGATTGCGCAGAACGAGCCTGCCTTGCAGACCGAACAAGCTGCCATGCCGGCTTGGACGCAGCGTGTGGTTGCGGCGGGGGAGACGGGGACGCTGTCGCCGACGCCCGCCCCGCCGCCTCCGATGCCGCCGGCAGACGCTGCCGCTCCGCAGCATCGAGCTCCGGTCATCTGCGCCATTTCGGGTTCGGGCGGTTGCGGCAAGTCGACGATCGTTGCCACCATGGCACACACATCGTCGCTGTTGGGCTTGCGTGCCGCCGTGCTCGACCTGGACCTGATGTTTGGAAACCTTTACGACTTGTTAGGCGTCGATGCTCCGCGCGATATGGCGGCACTTATCGAGCCGGCGGCGGCGGGCGCGCTCACCGAGCCGGATATCGTAGCCGCATCGATGCGCGTGGCGCCGGGCGTTACGCTCTGGGGTCCCGTCGCGGCGCCCGAGCAAGCCGAGCTCATGGCACGTCCGGTGGAGCTACTGCTTGATGTTCTGCGTCGCGAATCCGACGTGGTCTTTATCGATACCTCGGTCTTTTGGGGCGATGCCGTGGCGGCTGCGGTGGCGGCGAGCGACCGTTGCCTGGTCGTTGGCGATGCGGCGGTGTCGTCCGCGACATCGGCATCGCGCGTCATTGAACTGGCAAGTCGAGTAGGTGTGCCGCGCACGCGCATGAGCGCCGTGTTCAACCGGTTCGGTGCGCGCGGGGCAGACGAGGACGTCGCCATGCGCTTTGAGATTGCCTGCGCGTTGAGCTCCAAGATTCGTATCGCCGATGGCGGGCAGGATCTCGCCGCGCTCATGGCGTTTGGGCGCGCTGACGAGGCAGTGGGGCAGACCAGCGCTTTTGCGACCAGCGTGCGCGAGGCCACGCGCGAGATGCTCGTGGAACTGGGGTGTGCCGTCGGCCCTTGGAGCGATATGGTCGCCGACCGTGCAACGCGTACCGAGCGTCCGCGTATCCGCCTTCCCTGGTCGCGTGAGGGTGATTCGCGATGAGTCTGCAGACGAGGATTAAGGCTGCCGGCGCTGCAGCGGCGGCAGCGCCTGTGGATGCGGGGCGTCGCCGTGCGGTGAAACGACGCACCAAGCGCGCCGTGATGGACCGCATGGGTTACGACGAAGTGGCGCGTATCAGCGCCTATATCGACCCGGCACTTGCCCGCTCGGAATTGCGTCCCGCGGTGGAGGCGGCGCTCAATGTTGAGGAGCCGACTGATCTCGCGACGTCCGAGCGCGAGACCATCATCGACGAGATTTTGGATGACGTGGTGGGCTTGGGGCCGTTGCAGCCGCTCATCGAGGACGACACCGTTACCGAGATCATGATTAACGGCTGCCGCTCGGCTTTCTTTGAACGCGGCGGCGTCTTGCACCCCATCGAGCATGCGTTTGAGGATGATGAGCAGATCCGTGTGCTTATCGACCGCATCATCTCGCCACTTGGCCGCCGTATCGACGAGCGCAGCCCCATCGTCAACGCCCGCCTCAAAACGGGCTATCGCGTCAACGCGGTGATTCCGCCTGTGGCGATTGACGGACCGATTCTCACCATCCGAAAGTTCTCGGACCGCATCTGCTCGCTGGACGAGCTTGTGGGGCTGGGGTCGCTGCCGCTTTGGTATGCGCAGCTGTTGTCGTGCGCGGTGTCGCTGCGACAGGACCTGGCGGTTGCGGGAGGCACGGGATCTGGTAAGACCACCCTGCTCAACGCGTTGTCATGTGAGATTTCCACCGGCGAGCGCATCGTGACGATCGAGGACTCTGCCGAGCTCAAGTTTGCGCATCATCCGCACGTGGTGCGTCTAGAGGCGCGCGAGGCTTCAATTGAGGGCGAGGGCGCGGTGACGATCCGCGACCTGGTGACCAATGCCCTGCGCATGCGCCCCGACCGCATCGTGGTGGGCGAGGTGCGCGGTGCCGAGTGCTGCGACATGTTGCAGGCCATGAACACGGGCCACGACGGGTCGCTCACCACGCTTCATGCGGGTTCCGAGCAGGAGACCGTGGTGCGTCTGACGTTGCTTGCACGTTATGGCATCGATCTGCCGAGCGAGCTCATCGAGGAGCAGATTGCCATGGCGCTCGACGGCATCGTGATGTCCGAGCGCCACGCCGATGGCAGGCGCTTCGTCTCCTCGTATTCGGGGGTGCGTCGCGCCGCGTCGGGCGGCGTAGAGCTCGAGCGCTATGTGACTTTCGATGCCGCCGAGCGCACCTGGACGCTTGACCGCGAGCCGCCGTTTATCGCAGAAGGCCTGCGGTCGGGGACGCTCACACAAGAGGAGGTGGACGAATGGAGGTCGCTGTGCCCCTCGTCGTAGGGGGTTTGGCAGGGTTTTCTGTCGCGACGGCGTGCGGGGCGGAACCTCGTGTGCCGCAGGTGCCGCCGGCGGAGCTGGCGCGTCAGGCGCTCGAGACGGTGGCAGAGAATCTGCCGCGTGAGCTGGTGGAAAACGATCTGCTGAAAAAGATTGCCCGTTCGTGGGCATCGCTGGCTCCGGCGCGTCGCCTTGGCCTCGTGATCGAGGATGCTTCGGAGCGTTTGGCGTTTCTGCTGCTATCGAGCGGTGTCTGCTGCGTTTTACTAACGATGGTGTCGTTATCGCCCCTCGGGTTTGCCTTGGGACTTGTTGCTCCGATTGCCGCTGGCGCCGCTCGGGATGGCTTTGAGAGCCGGCGCGAGCAACACGATGCAGAAGAGGCCATGCCCGAGGCGTTTACCGCACTTTCCATGTCGCTTGCCTCGGGACATTCGCTGGCCCAGGGCATGCGCTTTGTGGGCGCTCATGCGCAAGAACCGGTGCATACCGAGTTTTTGCGGGTGGCGGCGGCGATCGATTGCGGTATCTCGGCGACCGACGCGCTCGATGACTTGCTCGTGCGCATCGACGCCCCCGGTCTTTCGCTTGTGACCTTGGCGCTTAAGGTGTCACAGCGCACCGGCGCTCCGCTTGCCGACTTGCTGTCCGAGGCGTCGAGCATGGTAGGGGAGCGCATTGAGCTCAAGCGCCGCCTGGATGTTAAGACGTCACAGGCGCGTATGTCGGCACACATGGTCGCGGCGATGCCGGCGGGCATGTGCGCGGTGTTGGCGCTGCTTTCGGCAGATTTTCGTCGCGGTCTTGCGACGCCTGCCGGTGCGGGCGCTGTGGTGCTGGGTCTAGCCCTCAACGTCGTTGCCCTGGTGGTTATCCGGCGCATTATGCGGGTGGAGCTATGAGCGCCCCGGTTGCAGTTGTGGCTTGCCTGTGTGCCCTGAGTGTATTTGTCACGACGGGTTTGGATCGGGCGGATGCGCGCGAGATCGCAGGGGCCTGCAAGCGCGAGGCGGTGCGGGTCGCTGCCGCGGGTCGCTCGGTGGTCGATGCCCTGACCGCGCGAGTGAAGGGCGCGGTTGGAGCGGGCGGCCCGGCGCGAGTTTCGCTCGGCGAAGTGTCCGAGATGATCGATGTTGTGCGCTTGGGTCTTTCGGCCGGTCTTTCGTTTGATGCGGCGCTTGAGATTTTCTGCGCCAACCGCCGGTCAGTGCTGGCTCTTCGCCTTGAGCGGGCCTGCATGGCGTGGCAAGTGGGCGTGGACACGCGTGAGGACGAGTTGTTGGCCGCCGCGCGCGACCTGGACGTGCGAGCGCTCGAGACCTTTGCCATCACGGTGGGGCAGGCGCTCGCCCTGGGTGCCCCACTTGCCGAGACGCTGGCCGCTCAAAGTCGCGAGATCCGTGCGGCTCATCGCGCCGCGGTCGAGCGCGAGATTGAGCGTGCGCCCGTCAAGCTGCTGATTCCCACCGGCACGCTCATCTTGCCGGCGTTGCTTCTGTCCATATTGGGCCCGCTGCTGGGAGCAGGCGGGATGATGTAGGGAGGAATACATGAACACGATGACTGGCGCTGCTGGCAAGGTCCAGGGCTGGGCGTTTTGCCGGGCGGCACATGTTCGTCAACGCGCCAAGGAGCTACTGCAGGAGGAGAGTGCACAGGGTACCACCGAGTATGCCATCTTGGTCGGCGTGCTCGTGGTGATCGCGATTATCGCCATCGTCGCATTTAAGGGCAAGGTCCAAGATCTATGGAACGCTATCAGCGAGGGCATCAACAGCCTGTAGAGGGTAGGCGGCCTGTCGGCGCACTGCTAGTGTTTGCCTGTGTGGTTGTGGCGGTGGCAGTGGCGGTTTGGGGGCTAAACGCCGCGCGGCAGCAGCGTCCTGGGGCCGCCTTCGATTCGGGCTCAGATTCGGCGGTGGCGTCTCAAAAAGATGAGACGCGAGATGCGGACGATTCGGATGTCGCTGTCACGGCGCAAACCTTTCTGCGGATGCTCGACAAGCGGTCTGGCACTGCGACGGATTCGCCTGAGGACAACGCGATTGCGGTCCGGCTTGCATGGTCCGAGGACCGACCGATGACCGAGGCAGCGGCGGATATGTTACGCGCCTACCGCGAGGTGCCAACGGCCCAGCTCGCCCTGAGCGGCTATCTCGATATTAAGGGTAACGTATGGGGCGCCATTGTGCGCGATGGGCGCGGCTGGGTCGATATGGTGACGGTTGCCGCGGATACTGGCGATGCTTCGTGTCGTCTGCGCGCGGTGCGCCTGGCCCCGCAAACAATAAGCTCAAAGGAGGGGTCGTGAAATGCATGACGTCCTGCGCGAGGAATCTGCCCAGGCGACGGTCGAATACGCCATCGTCACGGTGGCGCTGTTATCGATCGTGCTGGCGATTGCGGGGCTTTGGCGTGCTGGCACCGATGGGCACTTGGCGGCGCTGGTTGAGCGGGCGGCATCCCATGGCGTTGCCTCGACGTCGGTTATCGACGCCGCTGCGGGCGCTAAGGACATCGCGTTGTATTGATATCGCGCGCGAGGACCGGGCGCAGTCTACGGTCGAGGCTGCTTTTTTGCTGCCGACGTTTCTGATGCTCATTCTTCTCGCACTGCAACCGGTGTGTTTGCTCTATACGCGCGCGGTCATGGAGTCTGCCGCTGCCGAGACCGCGCGGCTCATGACCACGACGACGGCGGAGGACGACGATCTTAAGGAGTTCACCCGCCGCCGGCTTGCCGCAGTGCCCAACGTTTCGATCTTTCATGCCGGCGGGCCGTTGTCGTGGGATATCGAGCTTGGCCGGGCCGGTGCGGGTGGTGTCTCGTCCGTGTCCGTTTCCGGCGAGGTCAAGCCGTTGCCTGTGATCGGTGCGTTTGCGCAGGCTATGGGTGGTACCGCCGAGGGCGGCTACGTTGAGCTCAAGGTCGATGTCTCGTATCAATCGCGTCCCGAATGGCTGGAGGGAGATTATGATTCGTGGATTGCTGCATGGGATTAAGCGTTTCTGGTCTAGATGCGTTTTGACGCGCCGTCCGAGCTGCCATCGCAAGCGAGGCGGCTTTATGGGCCGCGCCGGTATCGACCTGTTTATCGAAGACGGTGCCTACACCACGCTTTCCTCTGCGGTGGTCATCTTGGTGGTGCTCACGTTGTTGTTTTCGTCGACCGCGGCGATATGGAGCATGTCGCGTGCCGGGGATACCCAGGTGGCGGCCGATAGCGGCGCGCTGGCGGGTGCCAACGTGGTGTCGTCCTATCACACGGCTGCCACGGTGGTTGATGCGAGCATCTTGAGTCTGGGGCTAGCGGGGTTTGCCACAATCGGGACGGGCCTGGTTGCCATTCTCATCCCAGGTGCCGAACCAGTTGCCGGCAATATGGTCGACACCGGGATTGAGATCATTAAAACGCGCAACAAGTTTGCCAAAAGCGCATCGGAAGGCTTGCAGAAAATCGAGACGGCTCTGCCGTATCTGATTGCCGCGCGTGCCACGCAGGCGGTGTCGGCGCAGGATACCGATAGTGTGGCCTATACCGGTACGGCGCTTGCCGTGCCCAGGACATCCGAGTCGGACTTCGCTGCGCTCAAAGGGTCAGAGATCTCGACCGATACCATTAAAGACACATCAGATGATTTAGAGCGTGCGGCCGAGGAGCTGCGGAAGGCTTCTGAGGACACGGCGAAGGCTAAAGAGCGCGCTTGGCTGGCGGATTGTGGCGGGTCTGACAAGGGCTCGGTCAGCAGCTGTTCTTGCATGTGGGAGCGTGTGAAAAGTCTAACGGATCTCTCTGGTGCTCAAAATCCGCATTACGCTTCGAGCGTTACGTGGGAACCGCAAGTGGCGCTCGATCGCGCGAAGGCCTACTATCGCCAGCGCCTGGCAAATGAGAAACCGCTTGGCGAGGGTCCGGAAAAACAGGCAGATTCTGCTGCACGAAAGGTGTTCTTCGCTTATGCGGGCGAAGAAGTCGAGCGGGCATATATAACTGAAAAGGACGGCAAAGTTTCCGCCCGCATCCCTTTCCTTCCGCGAAATCCAGATGAGGCGCGGACGACTGAACTCTATACCGATGCGCGTTGGCCCACGAGTGAAGTAGATAAAGTTACCTATTTGCATTATGGGACTGACTGTCCAAATTACAAAAAAGGAAAGCCGGGTGGGCTGGCATCCGTCGCAGATTTTGACGGTCACGAAACGTGTAGCGAATGCCATTTCGGTGTGTCGTCTTTAGGGTACGTTGCGATTGCAACGACTTCTGTCGAAAGGGGCTTCGAGTACCACTTCGATAAGTTCAAAGAGGCTCTGGAAGACTACGTCGAATGCCGCAACAAAGAACTCGAACTTGAGCGTCAGACCGAGGATGAGGCCGACCGTGCGGGCAATGCGTTTGACCAGGCCATTAAAGCGCTTTCCGGCGAGCGCCCGCGTATCGCCCCACCTGGCCGCAACGGCGTGGTCGCCTTTGCAGTTTCGGGCGACATTACCAGCCCCGATCAACTTAACTCCTCGTTTAACGCGGCAGTCAGGCTTGGCGATCGCGGTGCTATCTCTGCCGCGGTGCTGGCGCCCGATGAGGCGACGGCGCAAAACAACGTGCTTTCGCGATTTTTCTCGACATTGAAGGAACGCTCGGGCGGCGTTGCCGGCGTGCTCGACGGCGTCATGGATGTTTGGGGACGGCTACTCGTGGGATACGGTGATATCCAAGGCTCAGCCGACGAACTTATGGACGAGATGATTAAAGGTCTAGGAGGGGGCAGCGGCGCGTTGGGCTCCATCGCATCGTGGCTCGGCGATACCGTTTCGGCGTCCGTGGCGGCGCTGGGTTTGGAACCGTGCGACTTGCGCCTGCGAAAGCCGGTGCTGACCGATTCCGCCAATATCATTAAGAGTCCGGGGTCTGACATTGCGGGTCTCTCTCAAGCGCAAGACAAACTGCGAAGTATTCCGTTGGGCGTGACCGATCCCAAGGCGCTTTGCGAGGCGTTGGAATATCAAGTCGAACGCACCATTAGCGGTACGGTGTTCACACTTGCGGAGATTCCTCTGCCCGGCGGCGGCTCCATCCCGCTCACCGTCGATGTCGCCACGCTGGTTGGCGCTCTGGGCGGTGGGTCGTAATGAGTATCCGCATGCGTCTGCGCGAGGAGCGCGCCCAAGCGACGGTGGAGATGGCAGTGGTTACGCCCGTTTTGCTGGTGCTGGCACTCATCGTGTACAACGTCATGATCTTTGCCAGCGCTGTCGCGCGCTTCGACCGCGTGGTGCCCGACATCGTGCTAGCGCATGCCGTGGCGTCGGAGGGGGAGGGCGACGAAAGCTCTGCCGATGCCTCGGCGACGGTTCAGACTCAAATTCTGAATGCCATGGAAGGCTATGACTTACAGATCGAAGTGTCGAGCGAGCAAGGCGCGAAGGCATCGGATGGTGGCCTGCTCTCCCTATCCGGTACGTTTAGGACCTACACCTGCACCATGCACTATGAGCCGTGGCCGACTTCTCTCAGCATCGCTGGCGTTCCGCTGGGGGCGCCGACAACGTTGTCGCACGAGCGTGCGGTGACGGTCGATCCATGGCGTCCGGGGGTGGTCATGTGACCGCGGTCTCGTCCTACATCGCCTACGCGCGGGCACTCAATAGGCTGGGTTGGACGCCGGCCGAGTTTGTGGTGGCGGAGTCGTTTGTCGTGCGCCTGCGCGGCATGCTGGGACGGCGTCCGGTTGCCGCCAACGGCCTGCCGCTCGTCATGGCGTTTCCACGCTGCTCTTCGGTCCATACGTGTTTTATGGCCTATCCCATCGACATCGCCTTCATCGATGCACGCGGCAATATCCTCGCGCGCTACGAAAACGTATGTCCCTGGTGTATGTGCTCCTGCCCCGGCGCCTGGGCGGTATTGGAACGCCCTTCAATCCTCGCTACACCTCCCGCCCTCCAACAAGTGCCGGCGTAAGAGATTGGCGACAGCAGGCTTTCGTCATACGAAATTGGGTAAGATGGAGGAGAAGATGCATGGATGTTGAGATCCATCCCAACGCTAAAAAGCACCTGACGGAAAAGCAGGTGCTTAGCGCTTGGCTTGCGGTTACTGAGTGCATTCGTCGCGAGTCGAAGGACGAGCCGCCGAGATGGCTTGCGATTGGATGGCTCCCAGACGGACGAAGCGTGGAGCTTGTCGCGGTCGAGCTTGTCCGTGGGTGGCTTATCATTCATGCCTTGTCTCCAGTCCAGAAGAAATTTTGGCAGGAGATTGAACAGGCTCGGCAAAGGGGTCGATGATGGGCAAGACGTATACGGCCGCTAATGGTCAGGTTGTAACGGATGAAATGATTGACGCGTGGTGCGAGTCGTACGAGCGCGGAGAGTTTCCGGATGGCGAACACACCGTTGGTGGGATCGTGCATGGACGGCCCCCGCTCTCAGGTGAGGGGACGGCAACGCTGTCGGTCAAGATTCCTCTGGGAATGAAGGAGGCCATTCGTCGACGGGCGGCTGCCGAGGGGATGACGCCAAGTGAGTTTGCCCGTGCGGCTCTGAGTGAAAAACTTCTCGCTGCCGGCTGATGCCTCTGACGTGCCGATTTATAGAACCGAGGCTGTGCTCAAAAACTTTTTTAAAATTCTCGGTTGACCGGAACGCGTCCTTGGTTATACTAATCAAGCCTTGAAACAAGGCACACCTCAAATGGCTGGGTAGCTCAGTTGGTAGAGCAGAGGACTGAAAATCCTCGTGTCAGGGGTTCGATTCCCTTCCCCGCCACCTTGAATTGTTTAGGACCTCTGCAAAGGGGTCCTTTTCTTTTATGCAGCCCCCACATGGAATCGAACCCCGTGAGGGCGCGGAGCTGAGTAAACGCGTGAGCGTTTGCCAGCGGAGCTCGCAAGGCGCGCAAGCGCCGCAGCGGTCCGCACGCGCGGAGCGCGGGCGCGATTCCCTTCCCCGCCACCTTGAATTGACTAGGACCTCTGCAAAGGGGTCCTTTTCTTTTATTGAGGGCTCTGCGGAAATTACGTCCCGGAATTTGGCTTCAGAGTGGGATGCGCTTTCCGGCGCTTACTTCCGACGTGCGTGCACATCTCGGGCCCGCCCAGATATTCCTCCCGCTTTTGCGCCACTTTACAGACCGTTCGGTCGTCTATCCGCACGCGCGGGTATACTCAAAACGATACTTTTCCTATGCAATACGATGCAGGCTCGGCCTGCACGATCCGAAGGGGGCAGTGATGGAGAGGATACTCGGCGTTAATCTCTCTGGCTGGTTTATTCCCGAGCCTTGGGTGACCCCGTCGCTGTATGCGGCGACCGGTGCATCCAACGCAGCCGAGCTGCAGGAGGCCATGGGCACCGCCGCCTATAACGAGCGCATGCGCCGTCATTACGAGACGTTTGTGAGCGAGGATGATTTCCGTCGCATGGCGCAGATCGGCCTCAACGCCGTGCGCCTGCCGGTGCCTTGGTATGCCTTTGGCTCACAGGAGTCCGATGCCTCCTACATCTCGGTTGTCGATTACATCGACCGCGCGATTGAGTGGGCTGCCAAGTACAACATTCGCGTGCTGCTTGACCTGGCGACTGTGCCCGGTGGCCAGGGCGATTCCAACGATTCGCCCGCCACGCCGGAGGCTGTTGCCGAGTGGCATTCGTCCACTAACGGCCGCCATGTCGCACTTGACGTGCTCGAGCGCTTGGCCGAGCGTTACGGCGAGGCCGAGAGCCTGCTGGGCATTGAGCTGCTGGATACGCCGCAGATGAGTGTCCGTAAGAGCCTCTTCACCATGACGGATGGCATTCCTGCTCACTACCTGCGCAATTTCTATCGCGATGCTTACGAGCTCGTCCGTTCGTATATGCCCGAGGATAAGATCGTCGTTTTCTCGTCGTCGGGGCATCCCAGCGAGTGGAAGCATTTTATGCGCGGCGCCAAGTACAAGAACGTCTACATGGACCTTCACCTGTACCATTACCGCGACGAGCATGCGCTCGACATCACGAGCCCCCGCGGGCTGACGACGGCGATTTCGCGTAACAAGCGCGAGCTTAAAGAAGCGATTTCAACTGGGTTCCCCGTGCTGGTGGGCGAATGGTCGGGCGCGGCGATCTTTGCCAACTCGTCGGTTACGCCCGAGGGCCGCAATGCCTACGAGCGCGTGTTTATCGCCAATCAGCTGGCTTCGTTTGCGCCGGCTGCCGGTTGGTTCTTCCAAACGTGGAAGACCGAGAAGCGCATTGCAGCATGGGACGCCCGCGCGGCGCTCGGTACGCTCGAGCGTGGCATGATTGAATAGGTTGATATGACGCAAAACAGCGCCCATACGGGCAAACTCTATGTGGTCGGCACGCCCATCGGCAACCTGGGCGACCTGTCCCCGCGCGTTGGCGAGGCGTTTGCCGCCGCCGATGCCATTTGCTGCGAAGACACGCGTGTGACGTCAAAGCTGCTGATGCATCTGGGCATTTCCAAGCCGCTTGTCCGTTGCGACGAGAATGTGATTACCAGCCGCGCCGCCGGTCTGGTCGACCGTCTGCTGGCGGGGGAGACCCTCGCCTTTGCTTCGGACGCGGGCATGCCGAGTGTGTCCGATCCCGGCCAGGCGCTGGTCGAGGCAGCGCGTGAGGCCGATGTGCCCGTCGAAGTTATTCCCGGGCCCTCTGCTTGTGTTACGGCGCTTGTTTCGTCCGGCATTCCCTGCGAGCATTTTTTCTTCGAGGGCTTTTTGGGCCGAAAGCACGGCGACCGCGTGCGCCGTTTGCAGCGCCTTACCGTGGTGCCCGGCGCACTCATCTTCTACGAGTCTCCACATCGCATCGTGGCGACGCTCGAGGCCGTGGCAGAGGTCTTTCCCCAGCGTGAGGTCGCCGTCTGCCGCGAACTCACCAAGCTGCACGAGGAGGTCTTGCGCGGGCCCGCTGCCCAGCTTGCCGAGGGGCTGTGTGCTCGCGGCGAGGTAAAGGGCGAGATTGCGCTGGTCATCGCGCCGCCGAGCGAAGATGAGGAGGCCGGTATCGTGCCGGTTGGCGCCGCGGCAGCGGATCCCGACGAGGCCCTGCGCGAGGATATCCGCGCCGCGCTCGAGGAGGGGGAGCCCGCGTCTGCGGTGGCCAAGCGCCTGTCTCAGAAGTATTCGCGCCGCAAGCGCGATGTCTATGCCATGGTGCTCGATATGCAATAGATGGAGGATATCCAGCCCTTGCGCTAGAATCATCCCCTGTATGCAACGTTTTTCTGGAGGACAAACCCCATGGATCAAAGCAAGCCTTCGTTCTTTATCACGACGCCCATCTACTACGTCAACGCCGATCCGCACTTGGGCACGGCTTATTCCACCATCATCGCCGACGTTCAGGCTCGCTATCGCCGTTCCGCCGGCTATAACGTCAAGTTCCTGACCGGCATGGACGAGCACGGCGAGAAGGTCGCCGAGGCCGCAGCCAAGCACAACATGACGCCGCAGGAGTGGACCGACAGCCAGGCTCCGCACTTCAAGGAGCTTTGGAGCAAGCTCGAGATCTCCAACGACGACTTCATCCGCACCACCGAGCCGCGCCAGCATCATGCCGTGCAGTACCTGTGGGAGCGCATGAAGGAGTCCGGCTACCTGTATAAGGGCAGCTACGACGGTTGGTATTGCGTGCCTGACGAGACCTACTTCACCGATACGCAGGTCCAGAAGGGCGACGAGGAGTACGGCAGCGTCGGCCAGCACCTGTGCCCCGACTGCCACCGTCCGCTTGAGCGCGTGCAGGAGGAGTCCTACTTCTTTAAGCTTTCCGCTTTCCAGGACAAGCTGCTCAAGCTTTACGACGAGCACCCCGACTTTGTCGAGCCTGCGTTCCGCATGAACGAGGTACGTAGCTTTGTCGAGGGCGGCCTTAATGACCTTTCCGTGAGCCGTACGAGCTTTGACTGGGGCATTCAGGTCCCGTTTGACGAGGGTCACGTGACCTACGTGTGGTTCGATGCGCTGCTCAACTATATGACGGCCGTCGGCTACGGTGTCGACACCGACGAGGCGCGTGCCGAGCTGGCCTATCGCTGGCCCGCGCAGTTCCACATCGTGGGTAAGGACATCATCCGCTTCCACTGCGTCATTTGGCCCGCCATGCTCATGGCCATCGGCGAGGCCCTGCCCGAGCACGTCTTTGCCCACGGCTTCCTGACCGTGCGCAATGCCGAGACCGGCAAGGCCGAGAAGATGTCCAAGAGCCGCGGCAACGCCATCGCTCCGCAGGACGTTATCGACATGCTGGGCGTCGAGGGCTATCGCTACTACTTCATGACCGACGTCGTCCCCGGCACCGACGGTGCCATCAGCTTCGACCGCATGGAGCAGGTCTACAACGCCGACCTGGCCAACAGCTGGGGCAACCTCATCTCGCGTTCGCTCAACATGAGCGGCAAGTATTTTGACGGTTGCGCGCCCGCCAAGCCCGCGTCGTTCGATACGTTTGACAACCCTCTGGCAAAGATCGCCGACGGTCTGGTTGAGCGCTACATGGCCAAGATGGACGTGCTCGATTACGGCGGAGCCAAGGACGAGGTCATGGAGCTCATCCATGCCGCCAACCACTACATCGAGGACTCCGAGCCTTGGGCACTTGCCAAGGACGAGGCCAAGGCTGACGAGCTGGCGTTTGTGATCTACAACCTGCTCGAGGCCATCCGCATTGCCGCCCACCTGCTGATGCCGCTCATGCCTCAGACCTCTGCCGAGGCCCTGCGCCGCCTGTCCTGCGAGGACGAGGCCGCGACCGACGACCTCAAGGGCATTTGCGCTTGGGGCCTGCTTGCCGGCGGTCAGCCTGTCGAGAAGGGCGAGCCGCTGTTCCCGCGTCTGGGCTAAGATGCAGCGCGCCATATCGGCAATTTGCTGTTTAGCTGTAAGGGCATGGCCGCCACGGTCCATGCCCTTTTGTTTCAAGACGCCGCCATCATGCTGAGGAGGCAACCATGACAACTTCGCCTTTGGCAAACCCCACGGCCACCAGGGAGCTGCTGGAGGAGTTTGGCCTTGCGACCAAGCATCGCCTGGGCCAGAATTTCCTGATCGACAACCATGTAATTGAGCGCATTTGCGAGCTTGCCGAGCTTGCAGGCGATGAGCGCGTGCTCGAGGTTGGTCCGGGCGTTGGTACGCTCACGCTTGCGCTGTTGCAGGAGGCGGCGTGCGTCACGTCGATCGAGGCCGATCCCGAGCTCGAGCCGGTGCTCGATGCTCACGCCGCCGACTACGCCAACTTCCGCTTTATCATGGGCGACGCGCTTAAGGTGACGCCGGAGCAGATTGAGCAGGCCGCCGGCGGTGAGCCGACGGTATTTGTCGCGAACTTGCCCTATAACGTGGCGGCGACGATCATCTTGCAGTTTTTTCAGACGATGCCCGCGCTCAAGCGTGCCGTGGTCATGGTGCAAAAGGAGGTTGCCGATCGCATTGCCGCAGTGCCGGGCAACAAGACCTATGGCGGCTATACGGCAAAGCTCGGCCTGTATGCGCAGGTGACGGGTCGCTTTGAGGTGCCGCCGCGTTGCTTTATGCCAGCGCCGCACGTGGACTCGGCCGTCGTGCGTATCGACCGTGTTGACGGCGTGGTGCCCGAGGGGCTCGATCGCGAGTTCGTGGCTCGTGTGATCGACGCTGCATTTGCTCAGCGGCGCAAGACCGTCCGAAATTCCATGAGCGCCAACGGTTTTGCCAAGGACGTGCTCGATGCCGCTTTTGAGGTTTGCGGCATCGCACCCACCACGCGCGCCGAGACGCTCGATGTTGCCGACTTTGTCCGTCTGGCCCGGGAGCTAATCCATGACGCCTAATGCCGAACGCGTGACGTTTACCAAGAAAAAGAAGACGGTTGCTTGTCCCGTGCCCTTGGCGCCGCTTGCCGACACGCATGCACATCTGCTTTCGTTTTGGGGCAAGGATGTGCCCGAGACGCTCGTGCGCGCCAAAGCCGCGGGCGTCGACCTGTTGGTGACGATGTTCGACCCCATTGCCGACAAGCGCAGCGTGGCGGACTATAGCGACTGGCTGGTGCGCGAGATTCTTCCGATGCAGGATATCCCGCAGATCAAGTATCTTGCCGGCGTGCATCCGTATGGCGCGCCGGACTATACCGACGACGTTCATGCACAGGTCGTTGCGGCACTTGATGACCCCTTATGCGCCGGTATTGGCGAAATCGGCCTGGACTACCACATGGACTATGACGACGATATCGCGCCGGCACCCCATAACGTGCAGATTGATTGCATGGCGCGCCAGCTCGAGCTTGCCGTGCGCCGCAATGTGCCGGTGGAGCTGCACCTGCGTCACGAGGACTCGGATGGGGAGCGCACCTCGCACGTTGATGCGTACAACGTGCTTCGTGAGGTGGGCGTGCCCCAGGCCGGTTGTGTGCTGCACTGTTTTGGCGAGGACCGCGCCACGATGGAGCGCTTTGTGGAGCTGGGCTGCTATATCGCCTATGGTGGTGCGGCCACCTTTAAGCGCAACGACGACGTGCGCGAGGCATTTGCGGCAACCCCACTCGATCGAATTTTGTTCGAGACGGATTGCCCGTATATGGCTCCAGAGCCCATCCGCGGTCTTGAATGCGAGCCCGCAATGATCTCCATTACGGCAAACACGCTGGTCAACGACCGTGTCGATCGTACCGGCGAGGATGCTGAGGCAATCGCGCGAGCAGCTTGGGAAAATGCCTGCAAACTTTTTCAAAAATAGTTCTTGCGTTCGCGATGGCGCTCCGTTATTCTAATTCCTGCACGCGGGCGTGGCGGAATTGGCAGACGCGTACGGTTCAGGTCCGTATGGGGGCAACCCCATGAAGGTTCAAGTCCTTTCGCCCGCACCATTAAATTAAAGAGCTCCCAGCAATGGGAGCTTTTTTGTTATGGGCCCTTCACAGGGACTTGAACCTGTGAAGGAGCGAGCGTAAAGAAAACGCGGAGCGTTTTTAGCGAGCTGGCGAGGACGCCGGCAGGCGGCCGAAGCCGGTGCGGATCCGCGAAGCGGATACGCGGACGTCCTTTCGCCCGCACCATTGAATGAAAGAACTCCCAGCAATGGGAGCTTTTTTGTTATGTACGATCTCCTTGTACGGGTATCCTAATGCCAACGTGTGCCTATCAGAGGAGAGACCATGCTGTTGTCCGGTATCATCGCCGCCCTTACCAGCCTTTTGATTCCCATCATCATCCTGTTGCTGCTGCTTCCTAACGCCTGCTATGTCGTTGAACAACAGCATGCCGTGATCATCGAGCGTCTGGGCAAGTTTAACCGCATCGTCAACGCGGGCTTCCACATGAAGGTGCCCGTGATCGACCGCAAGGCCGCCACGGTGAGTCTGCGCACCATGAAAAACGGTTTTGGCATCGACGTTAAGACCCAGGACAACGTGACCATCGGCCTTGAGGTCTCTGCTCAGTACCACGTGAGCTATGACATGGGCGCCGGCCCGGCAGATTCGGGTATCTACAAGAGCTACTACATGCTGCAGGAGCCCGTCGACCAGATGCGTGACTTCATCACCGACGCCCTGCGCTCTTCGATCCCCGTCTACACACTCGATGAGGTCTTTGCCAAGAAGGATGACATCGCCAAGGATGTCAACGCTACCGTTTCCGAGCAGATGGCCGCCTACGGCTTCACCCTCGTGTCGACGCTCATCACCAAAATCGCACTGCCGACCGAGGTTGAGAACTCCATGAACGACATCAACGCTGCCCAGCGCAAGCGCGCTGCGGCACAGGAGCTCGCTGAGGCCGACCGCATCAAGCGCGTCACCGAGGCGACCGCCGAGGCCGAGGCAATGGAAAAGGCGGGCGAGGGCATCGCCAACCAGCGCAAGGCCATCGCGCTGGGTATCAAAGATTCGCTCGAGATCATCCAAGAGACGGGTGTCGGCAATGACGAGGCCAACCAACTGTTCATGTTTACGCAGTGGTCCGAGATGATGACAGAGTTCGCTCGCACGGGTAAAACCTCGACGGTCGTGCTGCCGAGCGACTTTTCGCAGTCGGCCTCGATGTTCGAGCAGATGCTGACCGCCAGCAAAGTTCAAAACGATTCGAAGGAGTAGACGCGCGTGAAATACACCGTCGTTTGCGTCGGTAAGCTCAAGGAGCGCTTTTGGAAGGACGCGTGCGCTGAGTACACCAAGCGCCTAGGTGCCTATGCCAAGGTTGATATCCGCGAGGTGGCCGATATCGACCCGGCTAAGGCGGGCGGCGTGGATGCCGCGCGCGACAAGGAGGGGGCGGCAATTCTTGCTGCATTGCCGTCTCGAGCGCATGTGATCCTGCTGGCTATCGAGGGCAAGGAGCGTTCGAGTGAGGAGCTCTCGGCGCGGCTCGACGATCTTATGCTGCGAGGCAACAGCGACATCGCCTTTGTAATCGGCGGATCGGACGGCGTGAGTGATGAGGTGCGCGCCCGCGCCGACGAGATGCTCAGCTTTGGACGCATTACCTTGCCGCATAACCTGGCACGCGTGGTGCTGCTAGAGCAGATCTACCGTGCCTGCAAGATCAGTCGTGGCGAGCCGTATCACAAATAGGTCGGCAATACGAAACAATGGCGTGGGACAATAGCTTTCGTTTTGAAGAGCGTGTCTGAGAGGACTATGAGATATGAAGATTGGATTTGTCGGTTTTGGCAATATGGCGAGCGCTATGGCCGATGGCTGGATTGCCGCCGGCGTGGCCGCGGGCGACATGTGCGCCTGCGCAGGCCGCTACGATGCTCTGGTTGAGCGTTGCGAGGCGCGGGGCATGGCTGCTTGCCACGATGCGGCGGAGGTTGTTGCCGCGTCCGATATCGTGGTTGCGGCGGTCAAGCCGTACATGATTGAGAAGGTCTTCGCTCCACTCAAGGATGCGCTTGCCGACAAGGTCGTCCTTTCGGTTGCCTGGACTTGGGATAGCGCAAAGTGGGAACAGGTCCTGCCAGGTGTCGCTCATATCTCGACGGTGCCTAACACGCCGGTTTCGGTGGGCGAGGGCGTTATCGCCTGCGAGAAGGCTTCCACGCTTAGCGGTGAGCAGCGTGCCACGGTGCTCGATCTGCTCGGAAAGCTTGGCACGGTGGTCGAGCTCGATTCGAGTCTGCTGTTTGTGGGCGGTACCGTGGGCGGTTGCGCCCCGGCGTTTGTCGCCATGGCGATCGAGGCTCTGGGCGATGCGGCCGTCAAACACGGTATTCCGCGCGCCGATGCCTATCGCATTGTGAGCCAGATGGTGCTGGGTACGGCAAAGCTGCAGCTTGCAACCGGTCAGCATCCCGCAGCGATGAAGGATGCCGTGTGCTCGCCCGGCGGCGCTACCATCAAGGGCGTCGTCGCGCTCGAGGATGCCGGCATGCGCAGTGCCCTCGTCAAGGCCATCGACGCTACTCTCCAGTAAACTGACCAATAAGGGACAGGTTTATTTTGGCAGGGTTTTCCTGCAGTTTTGTACCTTGAGCAAAAAGCGCCCCGCAACTGGCTCAATTCCAGTTGCGGGGCGCTTGCGTTTGCCCAGATAAAACCGACCAAAATAAACCTGTCCCTTTTTGGCAGGTTAGTCCCAGAAGCTGTCTTCTTCATCCTCGGACTTGGGGCCGCGGTCGACATACATCTTATGGGTGCGCTTCTCCATTACAAAGGCAAGAATCGCAAACAGCAGGATGCCGCCGGCGAAAAGGATGGCAAAACCGGTGCGGGTGCCAAACAAAAAGGAAAAAACTGCGTCCATTGGGTGCCTTCTTGCGTAGTTGAGTTGGGTCGTAAACGCTCATAAGTATATACTTGCCCATACATGTACAAGGTTGCAACCTAAATGGAATGTATATCGCCGGAGGATCTAATGCTTGATATCAAGTTTGTTCGCGAGAACCCCGATGCCATCGATGTCGCCATGGCTAACCGCCAGACGTCTTGGGATCGTGAGAAGTTCTTTGAGCTCGACGACGAGCGCCGTGCCGTCATCACCGAGGTCGAGGAGCTCCAGGCTACGCGTAACGCCGAGTCCAAGAAGATTGGCGCCCTGATGAAGGAGGGCAAGAAGGACGAGGCCGAGGCCGCCAAGGAGGCCGTGCGCGCCGTCAACGAGAAGATCGACGGTCTGGCCGAGCGCCGTACCGCTCTTGAGCAGGAGCAGTACGACTTCATGTCTCACCTGCCCAACATTCCGTGCGAGGCCACGCCGTACGGTAAGGACGAGGACGAGAACATCGAGCGTCGCCGCTGGGGCACCCCGCGCGAGTTCGACTTCGACTTTAAGCCGCACTGGGATCTGGGCACCGATCTGGACATCCTCGACTTCGAGCGCGGCAACAAGCTCTCCGGCAGCCGCTTCACCGTTCTCGGTGGCGCCGGCGCCCGCCTTGAGCGCGCCCTTATCAACTTCTTCCTGGACACGCACACGAGCCGTGGCTTCAAGGAGTGGTGGCCGCCCATCGTCGTCAAGCGTCAGACCATGTTCGGTACGGGCCAGCTGCCCAAGTTCGAGGATGACGCCTATCACGTCTCGGGCGACAACTTCCTGATCCCTACCGCCGAGGTCGTACTGACTAACCTGCATGCCGGTGAGGTTCTGGACGCCGACACTCTGCCTCGCCGCTACACTGCCTTCACCCCCTGCTTCCGCGAGGAGGCCGGTTCCGCCGGTCGCGACACCCGCGGCATCATTCGCCAGCACGAGTTCGACAAGGTCGAGATGGTCAAGTTTGCCAAGCCGGAGGAGTCCGACGAGGAACTCGAGAGCATGACCGCCGAGGCCGAGTACCTGCTGCAGCAGCTGGGCCTGCCGTATCGCGTGATTAGCCTGTGCACCGGCGACCTGGGCTTCTCTGCCCGTCAGACCTACGACATCGAGGTCTGGCTGCCGAGCTACAACGCCTACAAGGAGATCAGCTCCTGCTCCAATTGCGGCGACTTCCAGGCCCGTCGCGCCAACATCAAGTATCGCGACCCCGAGAACTTCAAGGGCTCGCGCTACCTGCACACCCTTAACGGTTCCGGCCTGCCGGCTGGTCGTACCATGGCTGCCATTCTGGAGAACTACCAGAACGCCGACGGCACCATCACGATCCCCGAGGTTCTGCGTCCCTACATGGGCGGCCTCGAGAAGATCGAGCCGGTCGCGTAAGCTATCTGCATAGGCGATTTGCGAGGGCGCTCCTTTTAGGGGCGCCCTTTTTGTGTGCGGCTATACCATGCCGTGCGGACAGCTCGATAGAAAACACACGAACAAACGTTCTGTATACATGCATTTACCTGCTATGCTTTTGCTAACTAAGAGCAAGAGAAAGGGGATGTGATGGAGCTGTTCGACGAGCGGGTTGTGTTGTTCCAGAGCGATGAGGGCGGGGAGCACCTGCTGGTAACGTGCGAGCCGTCGGGTATGGGTGGCTTGGTGGTTCGGCAGACGAGTGAGGGACCATTGACGCAATGGTGCTATGAGGAGTCGCCGCATGTGGTCGAGACGTTTGTAGCGCATGAGGCGCTTGTTGTCCTTGAGCACTTCTATGGCGTTGGAACTTCTAATCAGGTGGCCCGAATGCTGAGCATCTCGTTTGCCGACTACGACTGTGCCCAACGGGTGCGGTCGCTTCTGGGGGAGCTTGGCGCCGGGTTCGATGTGATCGAAAAGCCAATCGATCGCACGAAAAGCGCTGATGCTCGTGGTGCAGCGTGACAAATTGCGGCCCGCGCGAAAAAAGTTTGAGATTTTGCTTGACTCTAACGAACTAAAGTGGTTTTATATGTCTTGCGCTGCGGCGTTACCTCAGCTGGATAGAGGGTCTGACTACGAATCAGAACGTCATAGGTTCGAATCCTATACGCCGCACCAATTGAAATTGAAAGCCTCCGGCAACGGGGGCTTTTCTTTTACGTAAACACCGCATGGATTCGAACCTCGGTCGAGGCGCGAGCGTGAAGCGGACGCGGAGCGTCCGTAGCGAGCGGGCGAGTCCGCCGGCAGGCGGGCGAAGCCGGTGCGGATCCGCGCAAGCGGATACGCGGAATCCTATACGCCGCACCAATTGAAATTGAAAGCCTCCGGCAACGGGGGCTTTTCTTTCAAGACTTTAGTCTGCTGGCCGCGCAGCGGCCAGCTTTAAACCACCCGCTACGCGGGTGGAGACAAACGGCTTTACAAAGCCACCCCTCCGACCGATATTGACGATTGTTCAGGCCGTCAAGAATTCGAGTCGAAGGGG
>DBFOLV010000036.1:0-41747 GCA_048430825.1 Collinsella sp. | reverse complement strand
GGCCAAAGGGAGCTCAAGCCCATAAGGAGGGCCTACGAGGCATGGGTCGAGGCCGGACTTCCGCTCGATTGGGACAGGCAAGCCTTCGAGGCCGAGCGCAAAATGGATTCTAAAAAACACCTTGCCAAATAGGAGCGTCAGACCAGGAAACCCCCTTATCCGCAGCTCCGAAGGAGCAGGATAAGGGGGTTTCCATGGTCGAGGACGTTATGAAAACTAAGTCCAGCACGGGCCCGGACAATAACAACCGACTACAGGTCGATGTGCGATTCCTTGATCGGGAACGGCTCCGCGAAGTGGCACGCGCAGCAGTGACCCGGTGCGACTTCCTTAAACTCGGGAAGCTTCTCAGAGCAGATACCCTGCGCGATCGGGCAGCGCGTGTGGAAACGGCAGCCGGTCGGCGGATCCAACGGTGACGGCGGATCGCCGGCGAGGATGATGCGCTTACGGGTCTTCTGGATATCCGGATCGGGAACCGGCACGGCAGACAGCAGCGACTGCGTGTACGGATGGTGAGGCTCGCTATAGAGCGTCTTCCAGTCCGAAACCTCGACCATCTTACCCAGATACATAACGGCAACACGATCGGAGATATGCTGCACGACAGAAAGGTCGTGAGCAATGAAGAGATAAGCCGTACCGAACTTGTCCTGAAGTTCCTTGAGCAGGTTCAGAACCTGGGCCTGAATGGAAACATCCAGAGCGGAGACTGGCTCGTCGCAGATGATCAGCTTGGGCTTCAAAGCGAACGCGCGGGCGATGCCGACACGCTGACGCTGACCGCCGGAGAACTCATGAGGATAACGGTTGATGTGCTCGGGGTTCAGTCCGACAACGTCGAGAAGCTCGCGGACGCGCTCAATGCGCTCCTCCTTGGTGCCCACGCAGTGAATGGTCATGGGCTCGGAGACAATCTCACCGATGGTCATACGAGGGTTGAGCGAAGCATAAGGATCTTGGAAGATAAACTGCATCTCGCGACGCATGTCCTTGATCTCATGCTTGCTCATCTCGGCAACATCTTTGCCCTGGAAGAACACTTTGCCAGCCGTCGGCTTGGTGAGGCGCATGATGGTGCGGCCCGTCGTGGACTTACCGCAACCAGACTCGCCAACCAGACCGAAGGTCTCGCCAGGATAAATCTCAAAAGAGATGTCATTTACAGCAGAGACGACACGCTTGGAAAAACGCTTGGCGAACATGCCGGACTCAGCGGGGAACTCCTTAGAGAGGTGCTCGACCTTCAGCAGCGGAGTACGCTCGTTGGTATCTGCCATTACGCCTCGCCTCCCTTCTTGGAATCCTTGCGCGTACGGGACGTCACAGGAGCGTTCTTGAGGAACTCGGGGTCGCCAGCGTAGTGGCACGCAGAATAGTGACCAGACTCGGTAACAAAACGCTCGGGGCGCTGCTTGCGGCACTTATCCGTCGCATAGGGGCAGCGAGGAGAGAACACGCAGCCCTCGGGCAGGTTCATGAGCGAAGGCGGGTTGCCATGAATCGGCGTAAGCGGCTTCTTCTCATCGATGGCCTGCTCCGGGATGGAGCGGATAAGGCCCCAGGTGTAGGGGTGACGGCTCTCGTAGAAAATTTCCTCAGCAGTACCGAACTCGACGGGACGGCCAGCATACATAACCATGATCTTGTCGGCCATATCAGCAACGACGCCCAGGTCATGGGTGATCATGATGATGGCGTTGCCGTTCTTCTCCTGCATTTCCTGCATAAGCTCAATAATCTGAGCCTGGATGGTAACGTCCAAGGCAGTCGTGGGCTCGTCGGCAATCAGAATATCGGGATCGCAGGCAAGAGCCATGGCAATCATGACGCGCTGACGCATACCGCCAGAGAACTGGTGCGGATACTCATTGACGCGCTTCTCGGGCTCGGGAATGCCAACGAGGTCCAAAAGCTCGGTGGCGCGCTTGAGCGCCTCCTGCTTGGAGTAGCCACGGTGCAGACGAAGACCCTCGCCCACCTGCTTGCCGATCTTATAGACCGGGTTCAAGGAGGTCATAGGATCCTGGAAGATCATCGCGATGTCGTTACCGCGAATGTGCTGCATCTCTTCCTCGGTCATCTCGAGGATAGAACGACCGCGATAGCGAACGTCACCGCCCTCGATCTTTCCCGGAGGCATCGAGATAAGACCCATGATGGTCATGGCGGTCACGGACTTACCGGAGCCGGACTCACCGACGACGCCCAGGGTCTCGCCGCGATCGAGCGTGTAGGAGACACCGTCGACAGCGCGAACAACGCCATCCTCGGTGTGGAAATACATCTTAAGGTCATCGACCTCGAGCAGATGCTGGCCCTCGGGAACCGGCTGGTCCTTCAGGTCCACATAGTTCTTGTTCTTCTTCATCCTTATGCGTCCTTCATCTTGACGTCGAGGGCGTCGCGCAGACCGTCACCCAGCAGGGTGAAGGCGAGCACCGTCGAGAGAATTGCCAGACCGGGCATGATCATCATCCAGGGAGCAGTCAGAAGATACTGCTGACCGTCCTGAATCATGGAGCCCCACGAAGGCGTAGGCGGAATAACGCCCATGCCGAGGAAGGACAGAGCGGACTCGGTCAGAATGGCGCCACCAATGTTCATGGTCGCGTAGACCACGATGGAGGCGACGGAGTTCGGGAAAATGTGACGCACGACGATACGAGCATCAGATGCACCCATCGCGCGCGCAGCGTCAACATAATCGTTTTCCTTGACCGTCAAGATTGCAGAGCGGAAGACGCGCGCAATCGAAGGCCAGCCGAGAATGCCGATGGCAAAAAAGACGTTCTGAAGACCACGGCCGATAACGGCGATCATGGCGACAACGAAAAGCACGTACGGGAATGCCAGGAAGATATCCGCGCAGCGCATGATGATCGTATCCCAGATGCCGCCGTAGAAACCGGCTAGGGCACCCATGACCAGACCAATCACCGTGGAGATCGCAGTGGCCATAATACCGACGGAAAGCGAAACACGTGCACCGTAGATAACGCGGACGAGAATGTCACGACCAAGGGCGTCGGTGCCAAACGGGTGCTCTGCACACGGAGCCATCAGCGACGTCTGGGCCATGGTGGTTGAGTCGGAAGCCGTTGGCGAACCGAGCCAGGGCTTAGCCCACAGATCTGCGGTCAGGGCAACCACAACGACGATGATGATCCAGCAGACACCGATAACGGCGAGCTTGTTCTTACGAAGACGCTTAAAAGCGTCGCCCCACAGCGTGCGGGACTTGGCGGGAGCAGATGCGGCCTTGGTGGCGGTAGCCTGCTCCTGAGACTGAGGATCAGTTTCCTGCATGAGACGTACCTCCCTTAGGCCTTATCCGACGGACCGCCAAGGCGGATGCGCGGGTCGAGGAATGCATAGCTAATGTCGACGAGCAGGTTGATCACCATGACGACGACGACGATGAGCGTAACGCCGCCCATAACGATGGGCCAGTCACGCATGCTAATGGCGCGATAGACCTCATAGCCGATACCGGGCCAGTTGAAGACCGTCTCGGTCAGGATGGCGCCCGAAAGCATGCCGCCAAAGTCGACACCAATATAGGTAACGACGGGGATGAGTGCATTCTTAAGCGCATGCTTGATGATGATCGCGCGATTGGAGAGACCCTTGGCTTTTGCCGTACGAATGTAATCCTGGTTCATGACGTCAAGCAGCTGCGAGCGCATAATGCGGGCAGCATAAGCGGTCGAAACCGAAGCCAGCGTAATGGTCGGAAGCACATAGTGCATCCAATCCTGATACTGAGAGCTGGCACCGCCGGCACCCGAGATCGGCATGGAGAATGCACCGCCCGTGGCGTCCTTGAGAATGACGCCAAAGAACAGTTGCAGCAACATACCGAGCCAGAAGGCCGGGACGGCAACGAGGATCGACGTGGTGAGCGTTACCAAAATATCCCAGAAGGAATAACGCTTTACCGCCGAAATGATACCCGCACCGATACCCATGATTGCCTCGAGCACGATGGCGCACGCGGCAAGTTTGACCGTATACGGATACTTCTGGGCAAAGATTTCCGTAACCGGCAGCTTGCGCTGATACGAATTGCCCAGATCGCCATGAAGCAGGCCGTTCATGTAATACAAGTAACGGTCCACGAGCGACGTTTGAACGGGGTCGCCGTTCTCGTCAAGGATCGCGTTGCCGTCCTCGTCCGTCTGGACCAGGTGATAGCGGACGCGAAGCTGAAGCTCCACCTCGGGGGACAGAGCCTTGTCTCCACCGATCAGCTTGATCGGATCTCCCGGCACGATATTCTGGAGGGCGAACAAAATCAGCGTAACGCCCAAAAACACCGGGATGAACTGAAGCACACGTTTAACGATGTACTTACCCATACCACTCCCCTATCTAGGGATTAACCTAAATGGGATGCCGATCGCCAGACCGGCATCCCAAAATTACCATCAGCCAGTTTACCCCAGGTTAGGGAGAACTGTATGTTTCCCATGAGGTCTACGTAAATACTTGACCCTCACGGAAGCTGCAAACTCTTAGGCGAGCTCAGCGGTACCCAGATCGGCGTGCTTCTGCGGATCGACATAGAGGTGCTTGATGCGATCAGAGCCGGCGATGGTGTGCGTGTAGAACATCACCGGGATGACCGGGCAGTCGGCAGCGACCATTGCATCGGCCTCCTGCATCTTAGCGACGCGCTCTTCGTCGTCAACCGTGGTACGGGCCTCGTCGACCTTGGCGTCGAACTCGGGGTTGTTGTAACCAGAGCGGTTGTCGCCACCGAGGGAGTCGGAGTGGAACAGCGGATACAGGAAGTTGTCCATGATCGGGTAGTCAGCAATCCAACCCAGACGACCGAACTGATAGTTAAAGTTCTGATACTGCTCGAGCAGGGCAGACCACTCGGGGGTATCGGAGACAGCGGTAACGCCAACCTTGGCGAGGTCGCCGATGATGGACTCCATGATCTCCTTGTGGCCACCGTCCTGGTTGTAGGACAGAGTCACGTTAATGCCACGATCGCCGTTAGCGCCAGCGGGAGCAACCTTGTCGAGGTACTCGTTAGCCTTGTCGACGTCGTAGGCGCAGAACTCCCATGCGCCCTCCTTGTAGCCATCGATGCCCGGAGGAACAATGCCGTCGGCAGGGGTACGGGTACCCTTGAAGATGGTCTTGCAGATGGCCTCACGGTTGATGGCCAGGGAGATACCCCTGCGCAGGTCGGCGTTGTTGAACGGCTCGGCCGTGTTGTTGCAGGTCAGGTAGTAGGTGGAAGGCTCGGCGCCGAGCAGCATGCGCTCGCCGTCACCCATGGTGTAGCCGTCCTTGGACACGCCGCGATCCTTCTTGGCAGCGTCGATCTGAGCAACGGGAACGTCGCAGACATCGAGGTTACCGGCCTGGAACTCCTTGTAAGCGGTCTCCATGTCCTTGATGACCTGGAAGTGGATGCCATCGATCTTGGCCTTGTCGCCATAGTAATCGTCGAACTTCTTGAGGTTGATCTCCTGACCATCCTCCCACTTGCCGTCCATCATAAACGGGCCGTTACCGACCGGTGCAAGGTAGAAGCTCTTGACATCGGACTCGGCGCACTCGGGAACCGGGGCCAGAGCCGGGTGAGAGGCGACGAAGGGGAAGTCGGCGTAAGCGGAAGACAGCTTGACGACGAGGGTCTCATCGTCGGGGCAAGTAACACCGCTGAGCTCGGTAGCGTTACCGGCAAGCAGGTCGTCATAGCCCTCGACCATGGAAAGGTGATAGGAGACCTCGGAAGGGCCGTACTCGGTAGCGATGGCCGACTTGGTGTTGACCAGACGCTCCCAACCGAGCTTGAAGGACTTGGAGGTAACGTCGTCACCGTTGTGGAACTTGGCCTTCTTGATCTTGAAGGTAAACTCGGTGGCGTCGTCGTTGGCCTCAAAGGACTCGCAAGCCAGCGGAACGATCTCGCCCTTCTCGGCGTCATAAGAGGTCAGAGCGTCAAAGAGCTGGTACTCGACCTGAGTGCCCTGGTCCTCCTGGACATTGTAGGGGTCGATGCAGACCGGGTTGTTGATGTAGAAGTTCAGCGTCGAACCGGACTCAGAACCGGAAGCGTCGCCGCCCTTCTTGCCGCATGCGGCAAGAAAAGCCATGGAGCTCGCAGCGAGGGTGCCGCCAACAAAGGCGCGACGACCCATAACGGGCTGGTGGAACATAGAATCAGCCATGCCATCCTCCTTATGAGATAGGACAAAGAAATGTTCAGTCGGACATATGTCGAAACAATCCGATCCGAACCATCAAAACGCCGCCCGCTGCTATGGCTGGTTATGCACAACGGACCAACGTTTCGCAATACAGTAGCGCATTTTATGCACGATTTGGGGCTAATTCCGGTTAACGGTCGAGAATTTCTTTAGTTGGGCGAAGTATGTGGGGATATTTTGACTCTGTTACAAATATGTAAACAAAAAGGGTCCCGCACCTGCGAGACCCATTGCAAACGTATATACGCCGATGCTTAGTAGCCGACGATGCCCTGCGGGAAGAAGAACATGCACAGGACGACGCACACGGCAAAAACAACGGCCATAATTACCGTCAGGCGATCGAGGTTCTGCTCCATGACGCCCGTGGCAGAGCTGGAGTTATATAGCGAGCTAGCGATCATATCCGAAACGCCGGTGCCCTTACCGGAATGCATCAGGACGAGAATCGTCAGCGCCACGGCAGAGACAGCCCAAACGACAAACAGAAGAATCTGGAACGGACCCATAGATAAGCTCCTTAATAGAACAGTTCAAACTCCAGTACTGTACCACAATCCCCCGCTCTCCCCTACCTGCCACTCAAGGACGGGGTGGAAATGGCAGAAATACCAAAAAGGGGATTGTCCGGTTGTGGACAACCCCCTTACTAGAAAACGGTATTTGTTTTCTATTAGGCCTCGGTGGCGAGCACGCGGCCCGTCATCTCGGCGGAAGGCTCAATACCAGCCATGGTGAGCATGGTCGGAGCGATATCGGAAAGACGGCCGTCCTCGATACCGGTGAGCTTGGCCTTCTCATCAACGATGATGAACGGCACGCGGTTGGTGGTGTGAGCCGTAAACGGATGCTTGGAACCGTCGGAAGCAACGTCAAACATGTGATCGGCGTTGCCGTGGTCGGCGGTAATCAGTGCAAAGCCGCCCTTGGCGAGAATCGCCGGGACAACCTTGGACAGGGCATCGTCAACAGCCTCGACAGCCTTAACGGCAGCGTCGAAAACACCGGTGTGACCAACCATGTCGCAGTTCGCGAAGTTCACGATGTAGAAATCAGCGCGATCCTCGTTGATGGCGGCGACGAGCTTCTCGGTAACCTCGGGAGCGCTCATCTCGGGCTGCAGATCGTAGGTAGCAACCTTGGGGGAAGCGACGAGCACGCGCTCCTCGCCCTCCTTGGGCTCCTCGATGCCACCGTTGAGGAAGAACGTCACGTGGGCGTACTTCTCGGTCTCGGCAGTGTGCAGCTGCTTCAGGCCATTGGCGGCGATAACGTCGGCCAGGACGTTCTCAGGGAACGTCTTGGGGAAGGCGACCTCGACGTCAAACGTCGGATCGTACTCGGTCATCGTCACAAAGTGCGAAAGCTTGATCTGCTCGCGCTCAAAGCCGTCGAACTCCTTGTCCGTGAACACGCGGGTCATCTGACGAGCGCGGTCGGGACGGAAGTTGAAGAAGATGGCCGCGTCGCCCTCGTGAATGCCCTCGTTGTGGGCAGCGAAGGGCTCGACGAACTCGTCGCCGCGCGGGTCCTTCTCGTAGTAGGCCTTGATACCGGCAACGGGGTCGGTATCAGCATCGGACGCGTTGACCATGACGTCGTAGGCGCGCTGGATGCGCTCCCAACGGTTGTCGCGGTCCATCGCCCAATAACGACCCGAGACGGTGGCAACGCGAGCGTCGCAACCGGTCTCCTCGGAAATCTTGGCCAGGAAGGCGCAGAACTCGCTCATGTAGCCAGCACCGGACTGCGGGTCGACGTCGCGACCATCCATGAAGGCGTGGACGCGAACGGTCTTGACACCGTGCTCGGCAGCCATCTTGACCAGAGCCTCGACATGGTTCATATGGGAATGAACACCGCCAGGGCTCATAAGGCCCATGAGGTGAAGAGTCTTGCCGTCAGCCTTGACATCGTCCATAGCCTTGACGAAAACCTCGTTCTTGGCGATGGAGCCGTCCTTGATGGCGTTGTTGATGCGCGAAAGCTCCTGGAACACGATGCGTCCGGCACCGATGTTGAGGTGACCCACCTCGGAGTTACCCATCTGGCCATCGGGAAGACCCACGTCCTCGCCCGAAGCGCCGAGCGTGGTGTGGGGGTACTTCTCGTACAGGCTATCAAGGAAGGGCGTCTTGGCAGCGGCGACGGCGTTCTCGCCATCGGCCGGAGCAAGGCCGCAACCATCCATGATGATCAGGAGTGCAGGAAGATGACGCTGTGCCATATGTCCTACTCGCCTGCCTTGACGACCATAGAGGCGAAGTCGGCAGCCTTGAGCGAAGCGCCGCCCACGAGGGCGCCGTCAACGTCGGGCTTGGCGACGAGCTCGGCAATGTTGCCGGGCTTGGCGGAACCGCCGTAGAGAACGCGGATGCCGTTGGCGAGCTCCTCGCCGAACATCTCCTTGAGGGTCTCACGGATAGCGCCGCAGACCTCCTGAGCGTCCTCGGCGGTAGCGGTCTTGCCGGTGCCGATGGCCCAGATGGGCTCGTAGGCGACGACGACCTGCTTGGGGCAGGTGATCTCAAGGCCAGCAAGGCCAGCCTTGACCTGGTTCACGACGTGCTCGACATAGGTGCCAGCCTCGCGGACCTCAAGGGACTCGCCGCAGCAGAAGACGGGAACAAGACCGGCGGCAACGAGAGCCTTAGCCTTCTTGTTCTGGTCCTCATCGGTCTCGTGGAAGTAGTCGCGACGCTCGGAGTGACCGATGATGCAGTAGGTGCAGCCAGCGGACTTGAGCATGTTGCAAGAAGACTCACCGGTGAAGGCACCCTTGGCCTCCCAGTACACGTTCTGCGCACCGAGGGCGATGGGGGCAGCCTGAATGCGGTCATGAACCGTGGTGATGTCGATGGTCGGAGGGCAGACGAGCACCTCGACGCCAGCCGGAACCTCGGGCAGAGCCTGAGCCAGCTCGTCGGCGAGCTTGGCGGCCTCGGCGACGTCGTTGTTCATCTTCCAGTTACCAGCGATAAGAAGGGTGCGATTAGGCATCGAGAAGCGCCTCCACTCCGGGCAGGGCCTTACCCTCGACGAGCTCCATGGAAGCGCCACCACCGGTGGAGATCCAGCTCATCTTGTCGGCCAGGTTGAACTTGTTGACAGCTGCGACGGAGTCGCCACCGCCGATAATCGAGGTGCAATCGGCCTCGGCGACAGCCTCGGCGATAGCCTGGGTGCCGTGAGCGAAGTTGTCGAACTCGAAGACGCCCATGGGGCCATTCCAGAACACGGTCTTGGCGCCCTTGACAGTCTCGGCGTAGAGCTCCTCGGTCTTAGGACCGATGTCCATGCCCTCACGATCGTCGGGGATAGCGTCGGAAGCGACAACCTCGGGGACAGCGTCCTCGCCAAAGTGATCGGCAACGCGGTTGTCGATGGGGAGCAGGATCTTGACGCCCTTCTCCTCGGCCTTCTTAAGCATCTCGCCGGCGCGCTCGACCCAGTCCTCTTCCTTGAGGGACTGACCGACGGACAGGCCCTGAGCCAGGAAGAAGGTGTAGGCCATGCCGCCACCGATGATCAGGGTGTCAGCGGAGTCGATGAGGTGATCGAGAACGCCGATCTTGGAGGAAACCTTGGAACCGCCGACGATGGCGACGAAGGGGCGCTCGGGCTCGGCGAAGATGCCGGTCAGCGTGTCGACCTCCTTCTCGAGCAGGAAGCCAGCGACGGCAGGCAGGTAAGCGGCGGGGCCCACGACGGAACCCTGGGCGCGGTGAGCGGTGCCGAAGGCATCGAGAACGAAGACGTCACCATAGGAAGCGAGCTTCTTGGCGATCTCGGGATCGTTCTTCTTCTCACGCTTATCGAAGCGGACGTTCTCGAGAACGAGAACCTTGCCCGGCTCGACGGCGGCGACAGCCTCGGCAGCCTTCTCGCCGTAAGTGTCGGCGACAAAGGCAACGTCGAGACCAGAGAGCTCAGCGAGCTTCTTGGCGACGGGCTCGAGGGACAGCTCGGGCTGGAAGCCGGTGCCCTCGGGACGACCGAGGTGGCTCATGAGGATGACGCGAGCGTTGTGCTCAACGAGGTAGTTGATGGTGGGCAGGGCAGCCTTGATACGGGTGGTGTCGCCAACGACGCCATCCTTGATAGGCACGTTAAAGTCAACGCGGACGAGAACGCGCTTTCCGTCGACATCGATGTCGCGGACGGTCTTCTTGGTAAAGGCCATGTTTGCTTCTACCTTTCGTACGTGTCTGCCTCCCATTACGGCAGACGATTTCTTATAAAAAGGGCGCGACCCTAGGGTGTAAGCCCTATAAGGCCGCGCCCTTCTTTAGACGCTCAACGAGCTATTCGCTAAAAGCTAAATTAAGCAACGAACTTCTCGAAGTACTTGATGGTGCGGACCATCTGAGAGGTGTAGGAGTTCTCGTTGTCGTACCAAGAGGTGACCTGAACGAGGGTCTGGCCGTTGCCGAGGTCAGAGCACATGGTCTGAGTGGCGTCGAAGATGGAGCCGTGGGTCTCGCCGACGATGTCGCGGGAGACGATCTGGTCCTCGTTGTAGGCGAAGGTCTCGGGGATGGTCTCGGCGTAGGCCTTCATGGCAGCGTTGACCTCGTCGACGGTGACCTTCTTGTCAACGACGGCGTAGAGGTTGGTCAGCGAGCCGGTCGGCGTCGGGACGCGCTGGGCGGCACCGATGAGCTTGCCGTTGAGCTCGGGGAGAACCAGGCCGATGGCCTTGGCAGCGCCCGTGGTGTTCGGGACGATGTTCTCGGAGCAGGCGCGGGAGCGACGGAAGTTGCCCTTGCGCTGCGGGCCGTCGAGCGGCATCTGGTCGCCGGTGAAGGCGTGGATGGTGGTCATGATGCCGGACACGATGGGAGCGAAGTCGTTCAGACCCTTGGCCATCGGGGCGAGGCAGTTGGTGGTGCAGGAAGCAGCGGAGATGATGTTGTCCTCAGCGGTCAGCGTCTCATGGTTGACGTTGTACACGATGGTGGGCAGATCGCTGCCGGCCGGAGCGGAGATGACGACCTTCTTGGCGCCAGCGTTGATGTGGGCCTGAGCCTTAGCCTTGCTGGTGTAGAAGCCGGTGCACTCGAGAACGACGTCGACGTCAAGGTCGCCCCAAGGCAGGTTGTTAGCGTCGGCCTCCTTGTAGATCTTGATCTCCTTGCCGTCAACGGTGATGGAATCCTCGCCAGCAACGACCTCGTGATCGCGAGCGTAGTTGCCCTGCGTGGAGTCGTACTTCAGCAGGTAAGCGAGCATATCGGGAGAGGTGAGGTCGTTGATAGCGACGATCTCGGAGCCCTCATGACCGAACATCTGACGGAAAGCCAGACGACCGATGCGACCGAAGCCGTTAATAGCAACCTTTACTGCCATTGTGTCTCCTTTCGTAAGGCCCCCGCGAGCTACAGCGCCCGCCGTTGAGGCCCACAAACTAACCACTCGCCTAATATACCTTTTTTTTGACTTGAATTTCACGAGAATGCTCGAAATTGAAAATCAAATTTACGTTAAAACGTTTTAAAGAGTAAAACAGCAGTTAAATCCGTATATAAGCAGTTTCGCTCAACTACCTGTTTGCTTCAATGAGCTTTTCAAGCCTCAAAACACGATGGTAGAGGGCCGACTTCGACAAGGGAGGGTCGGCCATCTCGCCCAGATCGCGCAGCGACAGATCGGGATAGCGCTCGCGCAGGTCGCAAAAGACCGCCAAGGCGTCCGGAAGCGTGTCGCGCAAACCTCGCTGTTCGAGCTCATCGATCAACGCAAGCTGATGCTGGGCGGCACCCGCACTTCTGGTCTGATTGGCCAGCTCGGCATTCACGCGACGGTTCACATCGTTCTTAACCAACTTGACCGCGCGCGCCTCCTCGATCTCGGCAACGCTGCGCTTGGCACCAATCAGCTTTAAAAGATGCTCGATCTCCTCGGCGCTCTTAATGTAGACAGCAAAGGACCCGCGCCGCGCGTTAACGCGCGCATGGACCCCAATCTGCTCCAATAGATCGCAAAGGCCCCGTGCATACTGCTCGCCCTGCACCGCGATCTCCAAATGAAAGTCGCCGCGGGGATCGGCCACGAAACCGCCGGCGATGAGCGCGCCGCGAATGTAGGCAAGCCTGCAGCAGGGACGGGCAACGATGTGCCGGGGAACACCAGCGACGAGCCCTCCCCTGCGGTCGAGAATGCCCAGCAGCACCAGAGCCTTGTCCAGGTCGGGCTGATCGGGCAAGGTAATGAGATAGTTACGGACCTTATGCAAGACCGATTTACGAACGGTGAATTCCGTTTTGAGCTTAAGGATGCGATGCGTCAGTGTGATCATCGTGCGCGCGACAGCGCCCGTCTCGGTCGCGACCGTCAAACGATACCGCCCGGAGCCGGCCAGCGAAAGCGTACCGCTCACACGCGTCAGGGCGGCAAGCGTCGACAAGTCGCAGTATTCACATTCGGGTTCGCAGCGCGCGAGCTCGTCACGCACCTCGGCGGTAAACGACATGCAGGCCTATGCTTTCGTGTTGGCGCGCGACAGGTCGCGGTGGGAAATGCTCACGTGATATTGGGCACCTTCCAAATAACGTGCCGTGGCCTCGGCGATGGCAACGCTGCGGTGTTGACCGCCCGTGCAACCGATGGCAATAGAAAGCTGTGGCTTGCCCTCCGCGATATAGCCGGGCATGACCGTATCGAGCAGCTGTGTCCAGGCCTTCCAGAACTCCTGGGTCTTGGGATGGTCCAGAACAAAGTCGGAGACTTTCTTATCGAGACCGGTCATGGTGCGCATCTCGGGATCGTAGAACGGATTGGGCAGGAAGCGGACGTCGATCATAATGTCCGCCTCGACGGGCATGCCGTGCTTAAAGCCAAACGAGAACACGTGAACGTCCATGAGCTGCTGGTCGGACAGCTCGGAAAATGCCATACGCAGCTTGTTGCGCAGCGCAGAGGTGCGGAGACGGCTCGTGTCGATAATCATATCGGCTCGGTCGCGAACGCCCTGCAGCTGCAGGCGCTCGCGCTGAATCGCATCGGCCGTAGTCTCTCCCGGCTTGGCAATGGGATGGCGGCGGCGGTTTTCGCTATAACGACGGATCAGTACCTCGTCAGAGGCCTCGAGAAACACGATGTCACAGCTCATCTCGCGCTCCTCGAGTGCGGCAACGGCATCGAGCAGCTCATCGAACAAGCCCTGGCTGCGCAGGTCGCAGGTGACGGCAAGATGCCTGCCCACGCCCGTATTGATGCCGACGAGTTCGGCAAGCTGGGCGATCAGACGCGGAGGCAAGTTGTCGATGCAAAAGTAGCCCATGTCCTCGAACACATGCATGGCCTGCGTTCGGCCCGATCCGGACATTCCGGTGATGATGACGATATCGGGGATGCGCTCCGAGCGCTCCGCCGCATCCATGGCATCTCCCTTTTGCATGTGTGCCTCCTAAAACAAGCGCGGGATCCGGCCAGCGGATCCCGCGCGATCAATTGCCTTTATTGAGTATACCGCCCCAAGTGGATACGAGGTCCGTCTTACGCCTCAAGCGCAGCCTTGAACCAACTTGTAATACTCGTGGGGTGCGTGATGGCGGTGCCGACGACAACGGCCCAGGCGCCCGCATCAATCGCGGCGCGGGCCTCCTCGGGCGTGTGCACGCGGCCCTCGCAGATGATGGGAAGACCGGGGAATTCCTCGGTCGCCTGACGCAGGAGCGGCAGATCGGGGCCATCGGCCATGGTGCAGTCGATGGCGGCGACACCGTGAGAAAGCGTGGTGGATACCAGGTCGAAGCCCATATCAACCGCGCGGCGAATGTCCTCGATGGTGGCACAGTCGGCCATCAGGAGCACACCCTCCTCGTGCAGCGGGCGGAAGGTGTCCTCGACGGTCTTGCCATCGGGACGTGGGCGATCAGTGGCGTCGATCGCCACGATATCGGCACCCGCAGCAACGCAGGCGCGAGCGTGGCGCAGCGTCGGCGTGATGTAAACGCCCTCGTGCCCATCCTTCCACAGGCCGATAACAGGAACCTCACAACGACCCTTAATGGCGGCAATGTCGGCAAGGCCCTGGCAGCGAATGGCGGCGGCGCCGCCGAGCTCGCAAGCGCGAGACATTTGAGCCATGGTCTCGGGCGTACGAAGCGGCTCGCCCATATACGCCTGAACGCTCACGACGAGCTTGCCCTTCAGGGATTGAATCAATGGATCGACGGTCATAAGGCTGTAACCTTTCTCAGAACAGCCTCCCGAGGCGTGTTGTCTCGGGAGGCTCCTACAGAAGATACGTTTACTTCAACGATGCAAGAAGGTGTTCGGCGGCACCGATGAGCGGAGCATCGCCCTCCAGAGAACCGATGAGGATCGGCGTGTCCTGAAGCGGATCGAGCGCCTGGCTGGCATAGCCCTCGTGCACCGAATCCTTCCACGTCTGCGAACGCCAATCGGGACCTTGGTGAATCACGCCGCCCGAAAGCACGATGACCTCAGGGTCCAGGATGTTAGCGAGCGAGCCCAAGCTTGCACCCAGCGCAAAGCCGGCATCGTGGATGACCTCGGTCGCCTTTGCGTCGCCCGCACGGCACAGGTCGTTCACATCGCGACCGACCGAAGGACGGCTGGGGTCGACGCGACCAAAGCGCTCATCGTACATACGACCAATGGAAGTGCCCGAAGCAACCGACTCTAGATGGCCAGAACGTCCGCAGGCGCAGGGAATGCCAGCGGCAGCCGAGCACTCGATGTGGCCCATATGACCAGCAGCACCATGGAAGCCCTGCATCACGCGGCCGTTCTCGACATATGCGCCGCCGATGCCCGTGCCGATGCCCAGGCACAAGACGGAGAACTTGCCCTTGCCGACGCCCCAGTGGGCCTCGCCCAGAGCATGAGCCTGCACGTCGCCCACAACGGCAACGGGGAGACCAAGGTCCTCGCGCAGACGCGGCCCCAACTGAACGCCGGACCAGCCGGGCATAATCTCGTTGGCATACGCGATGGCACCCGTCTTGGGATCGACGACGCCTGCGGCACCAATACCGACACCGAGGACCTCGACATCGGGATTCGCCTCAAGAGCAGCCTTGATGGACGCCTCGATACGTTGGAAGACGGCCTCGCCGCCCTCCTGGGCCTCAGTAGGAACCTCGGCTTCAAAGACCGGATGGGGCACGCCGCAATCAGCCGGATACTCCATAATGGCAGTCGCAATCTTGGTGCCGCCGATATCGACGGAGCAAACGTACTTGTTCTCCATGTCGCTCTCCTTAGGAGATATAAACAACTACAGGAAATGCGCCGTCAGGCTAGCCGTCACAGCGCGGTAAAGGTTTTCCAGGTGCCCGAGATCGCCGAGAAGCCGTGTGGCCATTGACCTAATGGGTCATGGCCGCACGGTTGAACGGCGAGGTCGGGTGCCTGGGAAAGCTTTAAAGGAGGCCGTTGTCCTGGAGGACCTTCTTAATCGCCTCGACGTTCTCGCCGGTCATGGCCTTCACCGGGCGCGGCATGGTCGGGCTGTCGAAGATGCCCATGAGGTTCATAGCGGTCTTGAAGGCGCCGACACCACCGGCATAGCCCTGGACGCCCGAGGTGACATCCCAAATGTGGGAGATCTCGTTGAGGCGATCCTGCTCGGCCTTGACGGTAGCCCAGTCGCCGGCCTGAGCGGCTTTCCACTGGCGCACGTAGCCCTCGGGCTCAACGTTGGCGAGACCCGGAACGGAGCCGTCGGCGCCACCGAGATAGGCACCGTCAACGACGACCTCGTGGCCGGTAAGGATGCTCATCGGATGACCATTCTTCTCGTTCTCCTGAACGAGGTAGCGGAACGAGATGTCATCGCCCGAGGAATCCTTGACGCCGGCCAGGACGCCCTCGGCGCCGAGCTTGGCAAGGAGCTTCCAAGGGAGCTTGGTGTGGACGCACACGGGGATGTCGTAGGCGAAGATGGGCAGGTCGAGTTCCTCGTGCAGGATGCGGAAGTGCTCCTCGACCTCGGTCATGCCCTGCAGGGCATAGAACGGGCAGGTGGCGACGAGGGCATCGGCGCCCAGCTCCTGGGCGACCTTACCGTGCTCGATCATGCGCTCGGTCTCGGTGTCGATGATGCCGACCAGAACAGGCACGCGGTGGTCGACGATGCGCACGGCCTCGGCGACAATCTGGCGACGGCGCTCGTCGGTGGAGAAGACGACCTCGCCCGAGGATCCCAAGAAGAACAGGCCATCGACGCCGGCATCGATCATGCGGTTGATGCTGCGCTCAAAGGAGGCAACATCGAGCTGGTGATCTTCGGTATCGGGAACAACGACGGGAGGGATAACGCCGGTGAATTTCTGAGTTGCCACAAGAATCTCCTTAGTTGTCTGGCGGGCGGCCCTATGCCGCCCACTCTTGTTGGCAGTGTTCAGGCCGTCTAGGCCAAAGAACACGAGTAGAACGTTTGGTTAAAAAAGTCGACGACTTCGTTTTCGAACGCATTGATGCGCTCGTGAGCGTATTTTGCATAGACGATATGCCTCCGGTCACACTCAAGACCGTTGAATACGGCAAACTGATCCTTGGGATCGCTCACGGTATCCATAAGCGATGTGCCCATGAGCACCGATCCGCGCACCCGAGACGACAGCGCCTCGAGGCCGCCGGGAAGCGGATTGGCAACCGCCGTGCAGGCGAGGCCCCGCTCTTCCAGAGCAGAAACGGCCAGCGCGACTCCGCCGCCAAGGCCCTCGCCCCATGCAAAGATGCGGTCGGGATCCACGCCATCAAGATTGCGCGCGACCTTCGCCAACGCGCAGCCCCAACGGACGCGCCTGACAAAAGCAGGCGAGGTTATCCCCTGCTGCAGATCGCTGGGTCCAATCGTCTCATCGTCCAGTGCAAGCACGGCATATCCCATGGCGGCAAATCTCGTCATGTGATGCCAGCCGCGCACAGGCCGATCGATGTCGTGAAACATCAGGCACAGCGGCACGCGCTCAGATACTCGGGCACGACCAACAGGCTCAATCAAACGAGCGTGGACCGCATGGTCACCGAGTTCAAAGGAAACCTCGGAATAGCGCGCGCATGGATTGGCGAAATCAATCGCCGTAACAGTCGGCCCGCAAACCTCAAGGTCCGAAGCGGCTACCTCTAATTCGGAAACATCCGCAGAAGCATCGCCGCGCCAATCCCGGAAATCAGAGAGCCTTGACGAAACCGTTCCAGGAATTCCCATGAGCCCGGGGACAATCAGCTCATTGACATTGCTCTCGCACTTAGACATGAGCCTCCCCTCCCTTGCAGAAAAACGGAATGATCAGATCGTCAAAATCCTGAATCTCCTCGTGGCCAAAGCCTTCAAAGAACTCATGACGCTTTTCACAGGTCAGGTTGTTATAGACCGCAAACTGCGTCGCTGGCGGACAGACGATATCGGCTGTGCCGGTGCCAAACAGCACAGGGCATTTGACCATAGGGGCAAAGTTCTTGGAATCGAAGTACGCCAGCTTGGCATAGGCTTCGTCAATACGAGTCGAGTCCTCGTCAAACCAGCGAGACCAATAGCGCAGGCCCTCGTAGGCAATGTCGTCGGCATCCAAATCCCAGACTAGGCGGAAATCCGACAGGAAGGGATAGAGGATGGCGGCACGATTGATAAGCTCGCTGTTAAGCGCACAGGTAGCAATGCCCAAACCGCCACCCTGCGACGCGCCGTTCACAAACACACGGGAAAGATCGATGCCCTCAAGCTCGCGAACAATACGGCACAGAATGCGAATATCTTGGTGCAAGCGGACATAGTAGAGGTTGGCCGGGTCGCCGTCGATACCGGCGACGATATGGCCCGCGACCGTTGTGCCCTCAAATCCGCCAATGTCCTCGGAGGGACCTCCTTGGCCGGGGCAATCGAGGGCGATGAGTGCCATGCCCATGCCCGCAAACGACGCCTGCTCAAACCAGCTGCGGCTTGCACCCGGATACCCATGGAACTGAAGCACCAATGGCACGGGCTCGTCCGAGACGGGTTTAAGGTACTTGGCATGCAGGCGAGCGCCACACATGCCGGTATACCAGAGGTCGAAAAGCTGGCAGGTCACGGCATCGGTGACCGATGCCGTCTCGATCGCATAGTCAAGCCCAACGGCGTCGGCCTCGGCCATGCGATCCTTCCAAAAGAGATCGAAATCTGATGGACGGGGCATGGCGCCTCGATATTCACCAAATTGATGTTGTAGCTCCTGAGCACTTGGCATGGCTCGTGAACCCAACCTTTCGAAATCGCAACGGAGGTGCGCCCGGCAAGGGAACCGGGCGCACGGGAGGGAAAGCGAGGCTACTCGCCGAGCTTGGGATGCAGCAGCGACGGCGCAGCGCCGAGCAGCATCTTGGTGTAGGGGTCCTGGGGATGCTGGAAGACCTGCTTGGCCTCGCCCTGCTCGACGATCTTGCCGCCATTCATGACGATGATGTCGTCAGAGATATAGCGGACCGTCTGGATGTCATGGCTAATGAACACCATGGCCAGGCCGAGCTCCTTCTTAAGGTCGGTCAGCAGGTTCAGGATCTGCGCGCGGACCGAAACGTCCAGAGCTGAGGTGGGCTCGTCGGCGATGATGGCGTCGGGGTTCAGCGACAGGGCACGGGCAATTGCCACGCGCTGGCGCTGACCACCCGAAAGCTGGCCGGGAAGAACCTCGGCGGCAGAGCTGGGCAGACCGGTGAGCTCCAGGAGCTCCTTGACGCGCTTCTCCTGCTCTGCCTCGGTGCCCAGATTGTGGACGCGCATGGGATCGAGCAGTTGCTCGCGAACGACCATGCGCGGGTTGAGCGCCGTGGCCGGGTTTTGGAACACGACCGAGATGACTCGACCCATGTGGCGACGGTCCTCGGCGGTACGTTTGGTAACGTCCTTGCCCTTAAAGTAGACCTTGCCGCTCGTGGGGGCCTGCAGGCCGCACATGACGTTGGCGGTGGTGGACTTACCACAACCGGACTCGCCGACGATGCCGATCGTCTGACCGGGCATGAGCTTAATCGTTACACCCTGGACGGCGTGAACCAGGTTGGGGTGCAGAATCGAGCCGGTACGGGTCCTAAAGGTGACGTGGACGTCATCAAGGAAGATGATCGGCTCGACGCCGTTGACTGCGGTCTCGCTCATCTACATCACCTCCGCGTGAGGGGTCAAACCATTTGCCTTGAGCACCTCGTCGGGGAGCTCGGAATAGAAGTGCTCGGTGCCGGGCACGCGCTTGAAGACCGGACGGGTGTCCAGGCCAATACGCGGATGGCTCGAGCGGGGCGCGAAGCGATCGCCCTTGGGGAAATCGCGCGGGCTCGGAACGGCGCCGGGCACCTGGTGCAGGCGGCCCGAACCGCTCTCGATGGACAGAACGGAACCCAGAAGACCGCGGGTGTACTCATGGATCGGGTTAGTGAGCAGCTCCTTGGTGGGCGCCTGCTCGATAACCTGGCCAGCGTACATAACCGTGATGTTGTGGGCGACCTCGGCGACCAGCGCCAGGTCATGCGAAACGAAGATCATGGCAAAGCCGAGCTTGGCCTGAAGATCGTTGAGCAGCTTGATGACCTGCTTCTGGACGGTAACGTCCAGAGCGGTCGTGGGCTCGTCGCAGATGACCAGCTTGGGGTCGCGGGTAAGGGCCATAGCGATCAGGACACGCTGACGCTGGCCGCCGGAAAGCTCGTGCGGATAGCTCTCGAGCGTGCGCTTGGGATCGAGGCCGACGAGCTCCAGGAGCTCCTCGGCGCTGCGGGTTCCGCCGCGCTTGGTGAGCTGCTTCATCTGGGCAGAGATGAGCATAGAGGGGTTGAGCGAGGACAGGGCGTCCTGATAGACCATGGCGATATCGGTACCGCGCAGGCCGAACCACTCCTTCTTGCTCATCTTGAGCAGGTCACGGCCCTCCCAGAGAACCTCGCCGGAAAGATGCTCGTCATCGTCGGTCAGGCCCATGATGGCCAGCGTGGTGATGGACTTACCGCAACCGGACTCGCCCACCAGGCCCATGGTCTGACCAGGACGAACGTCAAAGTTGACATGGTCGACGACGTTGATATCACCGTGATGCTCAAACTGAATGCAGAAGTCGCGGACCGAGAGAATCGGCTCAACGGACTCGTCGGGCACGTGGCGATCGTCACGCTTGAGCTCGACATCGCGCAGGGCGCCAAGGCGAGCGGAGAGGGACTGGGCCTGCTCCTTGTAGGCGCGAACGGGGTCGGAGACCAGCAGATCGGCCTCGCGACGCTTGGAGGAATCGGTCGGATCCAGGGCGGCGGAGGGAGCAGCAGCCATGGCGTCGGTAATGCCCTCGGAGAGGATGTTGAGCGCCAGGCAGGTGATCATGATGGCCAGGCCCGGGAACAGCGCCTGCCACCAACGGCCAGCGAGCACGCCGCCGCGGGCGTCGGCGAGGATGTTGCCCCAGGTAGCGGTGGGCTCCTGGATACCAGCGCCGATGAAGGTCAGCGAGGCCTCGAAGATGATGGCGTCGGCGACCAGGGTAACGGTAAAGACCATGATCGGGGCGATGCAGTTACGCAGAACATGCTTGATCAAAATCCACGGAGCCTTGGCGCCGGAAACGATGACCGCGCGGACATAGTCTTCGCCGTACTCGGACACGATGTTGGCGCGCACGATACGGGCAATCTGCGGAGTGTACATAAAGCCGATGGCGAAGATGATCGACGGCACGGAGTTGCCCAGGATGGAGACGAAGACGGCCGCGAGGGCGATGCCCGGGATGGACATGATGATGTCCAAGATACGCATGATCGTCTCGGAGACGGCCTTGCGCGAAACCGCTGCAAGGGCGCCCACGACCGAGCCGCAGACCAGAGCCATGGCGGTGGCGCCAAAGCCGATGATCAGCGAGTAACGACCACCGTAGAGCATACGCGACAGAATGTCGCGACCCTTATCGTCGGTACCGAAGATAAATCCGTTGCCGGGAGCCTGGCGAGCCGTAAAGATCTCGACCGGGCTATAGGGGGCAAGAAGGGGCGCCAGAATCGCAGTCAGGGCGACCAGCACCAGCACGACGGCGGCAATCTTAGAAGACAGCGTCATCTTCTTCCAGCCACCGAGCTTGAGCCCCTTGGAGGCAGCCTTCTCGAGCTGCTCGGTTTGCTTCTCTCGAATCTTTACCATAATCTACACCGTCCTGATGCGCGGGTTGATGAGCAGGTAGAGCATGTCAACCACGATGTTGATGATGATGAAGGCAAGAGCAACGACGATGACGACGCCCTGAACCAGGTTCGCCTCGTTGCCCTGAACGCCCTGCAGAATCGCGGTGCCCATGCCGGGGAGGTTGAAGATAACCTCGATGACGACGGCGCCGCCCATGAGGTAACCGATCTTAAGACCGAGGGTGGTGACCGGGGTGATCAGCGCATTGCGAAGAACGTTGATGCCGACGACGACCTTCTCGGGAACGCCGGCGCCGCGAGCCATACGGACATAATCCTTGTCGAGCTCCTCGACCATGGCGGTACGCACGATACGAGTCATCTGGCCCGTCAGCGGAAATGCCAAGGCGATAGCGGGCATGATCATACGTCCCAGATAGCCAACCGGATTCGTGGTGAAGTGAGGCAGAGCACCCGATGCCGGGAGCACCTTAAGGTAGGAAGAGAACAGAAGGATCAACAGAACGGCAAGCCAGAACGACGGGGTTGCCAAGCCGGCAATGGAAAAGACGCGGATCACTTGGTCCGGCCATTTGTCGCGATACAGTGCCGCGATGACGCCGAGCAAAAACGAAACGACCGCACCGATGGCAAGACCGATGAAGGTCAGCTGCATCGTGACGGGCAGGGCCGTGGAGATGCGCTTGGCAACGGAGTTGCGAGCAGCACCATAGGTGCCCATGTCGCCATGGATCAAATCGCCCATATAGCGCACGTAGCGCACGGGCCAGGGGTCGTCCAGACCATACTTCTCATGGTACTCGGCAACCGCCTCTGGCGAGGCGCCGTCACCCAACGCCGTGTAGGCGGGGTCGGTCTTGGAGAACGACATAAGGAAGAACACCAGGACGGTGACGCCCAATGCCATGATCGGCAGTGCCACAAGACGCCTTCCAATCAAACGTAGCAAGTTGTTCACGTTCTCTCCCCTTTCTTTTGTCGGTAGGACCAACTGGTATATGAGTACGGATACTCATTACAAGACCCGAGCGACATCGTTGCCGCCCGGGTCTTTGTTTCAACTATGAGGATACGGTCCCAACGACCGACATCCTGCATACAGACTCAAGCGAGTCTTACGCCTTGACGGTCGCAACGCCCCTGAAGGACATGCTCGTCGTGCCGATGCCCTTGAAGCCATCGAGGGCCTCGCCGTTGGGCGCAGTGGACGGATCGTCCCAGGAAGCGGAGACGGTCTTGACGTGGACAACGGGGTACAGAACGGCGTTGTCGGCAATGATGTCGAAGCACTCGTTCCACTTCTTCTGCTGCTCGTCGCCCTCGGCGGCAAGAGCCTCGTCCATGAGACCGTGGAGCTTCTGCCACTCAGCGGACTCCTTCCACGGGCAACGGGTCTGCATCCAGACGTTGTCGCCGTACCACCAGTTGAGCAGCAGGTCGGGGTCGGCGCCGAAGCAGGAAGGATCGCCAGGGGCAAGGAGGATATCGTAGGCTTCGCCGCCGTCGATGGCAGCGTAGGTGGCCGGCGAGGTATCGGTCTGGATGGTCACATCGAAGCCGAGAGCGTCGAGGTCGTTCTTGACCTGGGCGGCCATGCCCTTAATCTGCTCGTTGTCGGTGGTGCGCAGGGTGATGGCACCCGGGGTGATGCCAGACTCCTCGATGAGCTTCTTAGCCTTCTTGGCGTCGGTCTTGTACACCGTGGAAGCCTCATGATAGTTGGTGAAGCTCTTGGGCAGGTAGCAGCTGGCAGCGGTGGCAAGGCCGGCGAAGGTGTTGCTGACCATCTTCTCGGTGTCAAGCGCATACATGACAGCCTGACGGACCTTGACGTTGTTCCAAGGCTCCTTGGCGACGTTGAACATGATGAAGCGGGTGCCGAAACCCTGAACGTTATCGATCTTGCAGCCGGCGCTCTCGAGCTGGTCGACGGCGTCAGCGGTAACGAGCTCCATAACGAGCGTGGAGCCCTCCTGCTGAGCGGTAACGCGAGCGGTGGGGTCGGTCAGGATGCTGTACTGGATCTTCTTATCCTCGGCAGCATACTCACCGTTGTACTCGGGGTTGGGAACCAGGGTGATCTCGGTATCGGAGATAGAGTCGTACATCCAGGGGCCGGAGCCGATCGGCTGCTTGGCGCGATCCTCCTCGGTCTGGGTGGCCGGGGTAACGCGGACGATGGCCAGACGATCCTTGAGCAGGGAGAAGTTGGGGACCTTGGTCTTGACCGTCACGGTGCTGGCGTCCTTGGCCTCGATGGACTCGAAGGGCTGGAAGAACGGAGCATAGGTAGCGGAAGCGGCGCAAGCGGTGTAGGAGGCAACGACATCGTCAGCGGTGACCTCGGTGCCATCGGAGAACTTGGCGCCCTTGCGGATGGTGACCTCGAAAGTGGTGTCGTCCACAGACTTGGGATCGTCGGTGGCGAGCTCGTTGAAGGTGCTGTAGTCGTGGTAATCGATGCCGTAGAGGCCCTCGACGACGTGCCAGTTAGCACCCAGGCCCACAGCGGAGCCGGTGCTGGCGGGATCGAAGCTGGACGGAGCGTAAGCGGAACCAGCGGTGATCACGCCGCCGCCACGGTTGGCGGAATCGGTGGAGCCGGAAGCGGAACCCTCGTCGCTAGAGCTGCCACCGCAGCCAGTGAGACCAAGGCCGGCGACAGCAGCGACGCTGCCGGTGAGGCCGAGGAACGAACGCCTGGACATACCCTTGTTGATGATGGCCATGTCTTCTCCTATCAATAGAGAATCTTACTCGGGAGCACCTAGACTTGCCCCCGCGCAACTTGCGGACGATATATACCTTACCTACCGACGAACCCAACTGAGGTGCCGCGCTCGGCGACCGATACATACATACGCTTGAACGGTATTTACTACCGTTCACCGAATTCGTTGACAAACGATTCGCCAGACAGTATGTATCGGCGAGGTGAGATATCAGTCTTCGTCAACCCGCAGGATAGCAGGGTTTTCGCTTGGGTTAGTCAAACGTTTTAGCGTTAATAAAACCCGAAACCAGCAGGCAATCATGGCGAAATAAATGGTTGAAAATCGCGCAATCATGTATATCAGTTGTTTAGGCTCGTGTTTAGCTATCGGAATGGCCAGCCGCCGCCTCGGCGCGCTCGGCATTCCACGCAACGAGCGCCTCGTGGACCGCCTTGGCAACATCGGCAGGTATGCCGCGAACTTCCGCGATCTCTTGCTCGCTCGCCGCGCGCAAACGCTTCATCGAGCCAAAATGGCGCATAAGGGCACGTTTTCTGGTGGGTCCCACGCCTGGAACGTCATCGAGTACCGAAACTGTCATGGCTTTATCACGCAACTCACGATGGAATGTGATTGCAAAACGGTGCGATTCATCGCGCACCTGTTTAATTAGATAGAGCGAAGCAGACCCGGTCGGCAGCACGACGGGAGTCTCGTCCCAAGGCACGAAAACCTCCTCATCGGCCTTTGCCAAGCCACAAACTGGTATATCGAGCCCAAGAGCCTCAAGTTGCTTGATCGCAGCGGTCAATTGCGGCTTACCGCCATCGACAACGAGCAAATCGGGGCGCGATCCAAAGCGCTCGTCGGCCATGCGCTCGGGAGCATAGCGTCGTCCCAAAACCTCGGACATCGACACGAAGTCGTTTGCCTCGTCCAATTCGGCCTGAATTTTAAAACGACGGTACTGGCTCTTGTCGGCGCGTCCGTTGGTAAACACCACCATCGAGGCGACGGTAAAGGTTCCGTGCAGCGTCGAGATATCGAAGCACTCGATACGCATCGGCGGCGCTGGCAGCGCCAGCGCGCTTTCGAGCTCCAGGAGCGCCTGATTGGTGCGGTCGTCAGCGTACCCCGTTCGCATCATGTAGCGCATGAGGGCATGGCGCGCATTTTTGGATGCCATATCGAGCAAACGGTGCTTTTCGCCACGCTGCGGCCTATGGAGATGGCAGGAACGCTCGCGCTTGCCCGCAAGCCATTCCCCCAGCGCCTCCGCATCCTCAAGCTCGACGGAAAGGTTGACCTCAGCTGGAATATCAGCCGTCTCGTCGTAATAGCGCTTAAGAAAGCCCGACTGGAGCTCTTCCTCGTCAACATCAAGACCCTTGTCGAGAATGAACTCGCAGGTGCGAACTGTTCGGCCCTCGCGAACGACGAAGACGCAAGCGGCGGAGATGGTCTCCTCGCGATAGAACCCGATGACATCGATATCGACACTGGAGGGAAAAACGACTTGCTGACGATCGTCCAGACCCCTGATGACCTCCAAACGACGTTTGACGCGTGCCGCGCGCTCAAAGTCGAGCGCCTCGGCGGCATCCGTCATCTCGGAGGTCAGCTCATCGACGACATCCTTGCGATGGCCCGACAAAAAGCGCTCGACACGCTTGACGTTCTTGGCATAGTCTGCCGGGGAAATCGCGCCGACACACGCACCCGGGCCGCGCCCGACATGGTAGTCAAAGCAGGGACGCCCGTTTTGCGCGCAAATCATATTGACGATGTCTTCCTCGCCCTTGTGGGACTCAACGATACGGCGACAACGACGCCACTCCGCACAGGATCCGGAGCAGATGGGAATAACCTTGCGCAGCGTATCTATCGTCTCACGTGCCGCACGGCTATCGGTATAGGGTCCAAAATAGCGCGTTCCCGGCTTATGACGCTCACGCGTATATTTGATAGCGGGATACAGGTCGCCCTTTGTAATGGCGATAAAGGGGTAGCTCTTGTCATCCTTGAGGTCGACGTTAAAGTACGGATGGTACTGACCAATCAAATTGCGCTCGAGCACCAACGCCTCATGCTCGGTCTCCACCACGATATAGTCAAAGCTCGCCACCAGCTGCATCATCAGCGGAATCTTTTGACGCTCATCCTGCAGTGTCACGTATTGACGCATGCGGGCGCGTAGGTTTTTCGCCTTGCCCACGTAGATGACATCGCCCTTGGCATCCTTCCAAAGGTAGCATCCGGGCTGTGTGGGAACGCGCGAAACCTGCTCGGCAAGCGTTGGAATGTTGTCGTGACCGGCCACGCGCACCTACTTGCGACGAAGCAGCGCCGAGACCTCGGGCATCTTAAGGACGACGGCAAGGCCAAAGGTAACAGCAAGCGAGACGACACCCGCAACGCAAACATAGCCAAGAGTAATCAGAATCGAACCGCCAAGTGCCCCGACAAAGTGCTCAAGCGCCCACATGACGCCGGCGCCTGCGGCAGCACCCAGGCCACCGAGCAAAAGGCCAAAGAAACCGCCATGCAGGATAGATTTGACCTGAAGGCCACGCAGACGACGACGCAGCCACCACAGCGAACAACCGACCAAGATCACGTAGTCGACGACATACGAAAGCGCGATTGCCGGCATGCCGAAGCCCAGTACAACGCCAAACAGCAGAACCGAGCCGGCCTGGCCGATGGCAGAATACAGGCAATAGCGACTATAGGGCTTCATGTCGAGCAAGGCAGAGAAGCTCTTCTGCATCAACACGACCACGCCGTAGAGCGGCAGCGAGAGCGCCAGGTAGACAAGGTACTCGGACACCAGCGTCACGCCGGATTCATCGAACTTGCCAGCACAGTAGATCATGTTGAGCGGACGCGCGAAGACAATCAGGTACAGCGCGAACGGAATCAGGAAGAACAGCATCTGGGCGACGCCACGCGAAATGCCCGTGCGAACGCTGTCGTAATCCTTCTCCTGCGCGTCGTGAGAGAGCTCGGTATAGAGCGCCGTCGAAAGCGAGGCGGCAATCAGCGCGTAGGGCAGCGTGTACCACAGGCGCGCATAGGCGATGACGGAAGGACCAGTCTCGGGCTGGACCGCCAGCGCGGCAGCGTTGGTGATAGAAGTCGAGACAAACATGCACACCGTGGCGAGCAGCGTCGGGATACCGAGCGCAATCGTCTGCCGCAGTGCGGGGTCCTTAAAGTCGATATGGATATGGGGATGCACGCCGTGCTTGCCAAGCGCGGGGATCTGACATGCCATCTGAACAAAGACACCGAGGGTCGTACCGGCCGCAATCAAGATGATGCCGGCACGTTCGCCAAACTGTGCGGACACGGGCGCAAAACCCATAAAGCTCGCAATGACGATCACATTGTTGAGGACCGGAGCAAACGTCGACCAGAAGTAGTCGCGGTGTGCGTTGAGAACGCCCGAGAACACCGAGCCCAAACCATAAAACAGAATCTGGATGGCAAAGAAACGGAACATGAACGCAGCGGTATCCATGCTGCCGCCGTCACCCGAAAGGAACGATTGCGTCCAGATAAAGCCCGGGGCGAAAACGGTCCCCAGCAACGAAATGCCACCCAGCACCAAAAGCAGAATGCCGAGCAGGTTGCCCACGTACTCGTTTGAGGCCTCGCGACCCTGCTCACGCCTCACGCCCATGTACACGGGCAAAAACGCCGTCACGAGCATGCCGCCCATCACGAGTTCGTAGAGCATATTGGGCAGGTTGTTGGCGACCTGATAGGAGGACGAGAGTAGCGACATGCCAATAGCGGCCGCCATTGCCCACGTGCGGATAAAACCGGTGACGCGAGACACGATAGTCAGGATGGTCATAAGCCCGGCGGAACGACCAACCGTGGAGTAGTCCGACGAGCCCATGTCGTCAGTGTCATCTCGCGACGAAGAAGCTTCGGATGAGGGTGTCTGAGGCGCAGATTCTTTTGCAAGATGAGCTCCGCGCTTCAATTCTTCCTGCGGCATCGCTCAGTCCTCTCTCGTAATCGCGGCAACCGTCGCCCCGCAAAATGCAATTAAATCATCGGGTGCAAGCTCGAGCTGATAACCACGCTTGCCTCCCGAAATAAAAATGGTATCCCAAAGGACACATGTCTCATCAATGAGCGTCCGGTAGCGTTTTTTCATACCGACCGGGCTGCAGCCGCCGCGAACGTAGCCAGTCGCCGCAAGCAAATCCTTCACATGCATCATGGCCAAGGACTTCTCCCCCGCGGCACGCGCGGCGGACTTTAGATCGAGCTCGTCGGCAACAGGGATGCAGCACACGACATAGTCGTTGGACGGTGTCACACAGACCAAAGTCTTAAATCCTTGACCGGGCTCCTCGCCAAGCTGCTCCGAAATCGCGACCCCCAGGCCCACCGACTCATCGCCATCGTCTTCGTACGTATGTAGAACATAGGAAATGCCGGCGCTTTCCAGCTCGCGCATCGCATTGGTTTTTGGCGTCTTTACAGCCTTTGCCATGACATATCCTTTCCCTCGCATTCGGACGCAAGGATTAAGTATATGTCCAATTCGGCTGCATACGTCACTTCGGCACAGCAAGCGCCATCGAATCACAAGGAGTCGATGGCGCCCATAAACTGAATCGCCTATTTATTGAGCATCAAGTTGAGCCTGGCGCTCCCGGTCACGCCTGAGCAACGGCGCCAAAAACTTGCCCGTATAACTCTGCGGACAGTCCGCAACCTGCTCCGGTGTACCCGAAACCACGACGGTTCCGCCGCCGTTACCGCCCTCGGGACCCATATCGATCAGGCGGTCGGCAACCTTGATGACATCAAGGTTGTGTTCAATCACCAGCACCGTGTTGCCCGCATCGACCAAGCGCTGCAGTACATCGAGCAGCTGGCGGACGTCCTCAAAATGAAGGCCGGTCGTCGGCTCGTCCAAAATATAGAACGTCTTGCCCGTCTGGCGTCGATGAAGCTCCTTGGCGAGCTTCACACGCTGCGCCTCGCCGCCCGAAAGCGTCGTGGCGGGCTGGCCCAGGCTCACGTAGCCCAAGCCTACATCGTACAGCGTCTGGAGCTTGCGCTTAATCTGCGGGATATTCCCAAAGAAGGCCAGCGCCTCGGTAACGCTCATGTCGAGCACGTCCGAGATGGTCTTGCCACGATAGGTGACCTCGAGTGTCTCGCGGTTGTAGCGTTTACCGCCGCAAACTTCGCAGGGAACGTAGATATCGGGAAGGAAGTGCATCTCGATCTTGATCTGTCCGTCGCCCTTGCACGCCTCACAGCGCCCGCCACTCACATTAAAGGAGAAACGACCTGGCGAGTAGCCGCGCGCCTTCGACTCCGGCGTACTCGCAAACAGTGCGCGAAGATCATCCCACAGGCCGATATAGGTAGCAGGGTTGGAACGCGGCGTGCGGCCAATCGGCGACTGGTCGATATCAATAACCTTATCGATACACTCGATGCCCTCGATTTTCTTATACGGACCCACAGGGCGCGTCGAACGGTGAATAGCATTCGTAAGGGCAGGCGCAATGGTGTCGGTAACCAGGGAGCTCTTGCCCGATCCCGACACGCCGGTAACAACCGTAAGCGTACCAAACTCGATCTTGGCGGTAACGTTTTTGAGGTTGTTGGCTCGAGCGCCCGTAATTTTAAGGCAGCCACGACCGGGCTTGCGCCGTTCATCAGGCACCCGGATCATTCGTTTGCCGGTCAGATAAGCGCCCGTCATCGACTCAGGACAAGCCATGATATCGGCAGGCGTTCCCGCCGCGACTACGTGTCCGCCGTTGACGCCGGCGCCGGGCCCCATGTCGATCACGTAGTCGGCGGCACGGATTGTATCCTCGTCGTGTTCGACGACGATAACGGTATTGCCGATATCGCGCAGGCGCTCGAGCGTCTTGATCAGGCGCTCGTTGTCACGCTGATGAAGACCGATCGAGGGCTCATCCAGAATATAGAGCACGCCCATGAGACCCGCGCCGATCTGCGTTGCCAGGCGAATACGCTGCGCCTCGCCACCAGAAAGCGTCGCCGAGGCACGATCGAGCGTCAGATAGTCGAGTCCAACATCGACCAGAAAACGCAAGCGCTCCAGGATTTCCTTGACGATGCGCCCGCCGATAAACTGTTGGCGCTCGGTGAGCTCCAGGCCCTCAAAAAACTCGAGCGACTCACGGCACGACAGGCAACAAACCTCGTAAATGGACTTGCCGCCCACGGTGACGGCGAGCATCTCAGGGCGCAAACGAGCGCCGTGGCAGCTCGAGCACGGTTCCTCGCGAATGTACTTCTCCAAGCGCGCCTTGGTGTTCTCGTTCGTCGTCTCGGTATAGCGTTCGTACAGAATGTTGCGAACGCCCGAAAACTTGGTATCCCACTGGCTGCGACGTCCGTCGAGCTTTTGGTAGTCGACCGAGATCTTCGTATCGCCCAGGCCATCCAAGAATGCACGACGCACGCGAGGGGGCAAGTCCTCCCACGGCGTATCGGTGCTCACCTTAAAGTGTTTGCAGACCGCAGCAAAAATCTGCGGATAGTAGTTCGAATTGCCGAACAGGCTACCAAAGACTCCGTCGGCAATGGACTTCGAGGGGTCCTCGATCAGCGCCTCGGCATCAACGGTTTTCTTAAAGCCCAGGCCGTCGCACTCAGGACATGCGCCATAGGGAGCGTTGAACGAAAAATCACGCGGCTGAAGATCGTCAATGGAGTGACCATGCTCCGGGCACGCCAAGGCCAACGAATACTCCAGCAGCTCGCCCTCGGTCCCCTCGGGAGCATCACGATTGGGCAGCATGTACACGTTTACATTGCCGTGAGCCAGCGCGGTCGCCTGCTCAACAGACTCGGCGATACGGCCCAGAGAGTTCTCACGGATCACGATGCGATCGACCACGACCTCGATATCGTGCTTGAACTTCTTGTCCAGATCGATCGGATCGTCGAGCGAGCGCACTTCACCGTCGACACGCACGCGGCTAAAGCCCTCGGCGCGAAGGTCCTCAAACAGTTTGGTGTACTCGCCTTTTCGCCCGCGCACCACCGGTGCCAGCACAAACGCGCGGCGGCCCTCCCCCGCCGCCAAGACCTTGTCGGCAACCTGGTCGGTCGTCTGACGCTCAATGACGCGGCCGCATTCGGGGCAGTGCGGGGTGCCCACACGGGCGAACAGCAGGCGCAGATAGTCATAAATCTCGGTTACGGTGCCAACCGTCGAGCGAGGGTTTTTAGACGTCGTCTTTTGGTCAATCGACACCGCCGGCGAAAGGCCGTCGATTGAATCCAAGTCGGGTTTGTCCATCTGGCCCAAGAACTGGCGCGCATAGCTCGAAAGGCTCTCAACGTATCGACGCTGGCCCTCGGCATAGATAGTGTCAAATGCCAGCGAACTCTTGCCCGAGCCAGAAAGACCGGTAATGACCACGAGTTGGTCACGCGGAATGGAAACATCGATATCACGGAGGTTGTGCTCACGAGCGCCGCGAATAACGATAGAAGAATCAGACATGGAAGCTCCTTGCCTCCTATTGCATCGAATCATACTGTCGATGAGTTTAGCGCACTCGACGCGCACAGATGTTCGTAATACAAGATTCGCAGACCTTTAGCTTTGCGTATCGGGCGCTTTGTTTCTCGAAATGCCGTGGAAAGGTTACAGTAATCTAATACTGAACTTAATTTGCCGTAACAGAGGAACGTCCATGACCGAAGATATCCCCCTTGAAATCACTTCGAGTGACATGGCCAATCTGCCCATATTCATCGCCATCCTTATCGTGGCCACCGTCGTCGTGCGCGTGTATTTTTCAATCAAACACAATGAAAAGCCACCCATTGCCCGCGTCTTTTGGTGCGCGACGCTCCTCATCCCGCTCGGCATGGTAGCTGCATGGATTACGAATCAATTGCTCGTAAATGAGGACAGTTCCCTATGGGTCCTTTCTTATTCGGCGCTCGGTGCTGCCGCCGTCATACTTCTTGTCGAGCCCTTGGTTTCGGGACTTATCGACCAAACCGATCTTGCGACGGGAACGGTTGCCTGTATTTGCCGTGACATCCTTGTCATCGCCGCTGTTTCAGCGCTCTCGTTCGTTTCACTCGAAATTGCCTGCAACGAAACGTTCTATCGCATTCCCGCCAACTCATTCGGGTTTTCCGTCGGGCTGCTCGCGACGGTTCTGCTCTCCCTTTATTTGCTGGGACAGCGTCATGGAGGCGTCATGGCCCTCGTGCCCGTCGCCTGCTGCATCCTTGGCATTGCCGAGCACTTCGTCATAACGTTTAAAGGCGAAGCCATCCTGCCAAGCGATATCTTGGCCCTTGGCACCGCAATGGAGGTGAGCGAGGGATACGAGTTTACCTTTACCGCCGGAATCGTAACCTCTCTCGCCCTGCTGGAGATTTCCCTGGGGCTTCTTTCGCTTATCCGTCCGCGAAAGCTCCGTACGCCCACCCATGTCTTCCCCGCAATCGCCGCTAACCTCTGTGCTTTTCTGTTAGTGACCGTTGTGGGGCTCTCGGGCTTTTCCAGCATCGACTTGGAGCAGGCGCTGGATTTTGGATTTGACCGTTGGCAGCCCATCACCACATATGCGTCTCAGGGTTTTATCACTTCGTTCACCGAAATGGTCAACGAGTTGCCCATTGAGAAGCCCGAAGACTATACGCCCGATGAGGCGCAGAGCATCGAGCAGGAGCTCGCCGCCACCTACGACAGCACGTATGGCTCGAGCGAGCAGCGCGCGGCGGCCGTTGCCCAGTTCAATGAAATCAAGCCGACGATTGTTGCCGTCATGAATGAGAGTTTTAGCGACCTTTCGTGCTTTGAGCAGCTCCAGGCGGCCGGGTACACCGGCCCCGCATTCTACAACTCGCTTCCCGACACACTTGTTCGCGGCACCATGCTCGCTTCGGTCGCCGGTGGCGGAACGGCGAACTCCGAATTCGAATTTTTGACCGGAGCGACAACGGCCTTTGTCGGATTAGGCAAAATCCCCTATCAGCTATATCAGATGAATGGCGTCGACAGCCTGGCAAAGGACCTTAAGGAGCTTGGGTATACCGCTACCGCTATGCACCCGCAAAACCCCGTCAACTACCATCGAGATAAAATCTATCAGCAGCTGGGCTTTGGAGACTTTCTTTCAATCGGCGATTTCGAAGGTGCGCCCTGTTACCATGCCGGCGTATGCGACTACGCCACCTACGACAAGATACTCGACCTGCTTAGAACCGACGAAGCCCCGCAGTTCATCTTTGACGTCACGATGCAAAATCATGGCGGCTACGACTATGGCACCGTTCCCGCCGAGGAGCTTACAAACTATTGGGTCGAGGGAGCCAGCGAGGGTGCCAATAGCGCGCTCAACACCTATCTTACCTGCATCAACGCATCCGACCGGGACCTCGAGTACTTTATCAACGAGCTCCGCAATATCGGCAGACCGGTTGTCCTTGTCTTTTTTGGCGACCATCAGCCGAGCGCCGCAACGACTCTCAACGACGAGCTGTACCCTCAGGAAGATACGGCAAGCCACGCTTTCCGTATCTATCAGTCGACATATTTTGTCTGGGCTAACTATGAAATCGCCGGCAATACCGAGCTCAACGTCTACGACACCGTCGGGGCAAACGAGGTTGCAGCCATTACCCTTAATAAGATCGGCGCCCCGCTCACCGACTATCAAAAGGCTCTGCTTGCAACAAGGTCAGATGTGCCCACCATCAATGTCGCCGGCTACCTCGGTACCGACGGGCTGCGCTACGACTTGGAATCTGAAGACAGCCCATACGCCTCGACGATCAACAAGCTGCAGCGCATGCAATACCTCGAGTTCGCCAGCAAAGTTCAGTAAGCCCGCCCATTCGCTTGGACCCATCGTATTGCAAGCACGCTCGGCCCAAATGCATCGTAAATGACTCCCGCTCGCAAACGAGGGTACAATGACGCTCGTGTCACATCACGGGGCCCCGGCCCCAACATATACAAAGGAGTCATACATGGGTTGCGAGCACGCACAGGCCGCCGGCGGACAAACGTCGCCGTCGCAATTTGAGGAGAATACGCTGTCCGAGGTCAAACGCGTCATCGCCGTGCTTTCCGGCAAGGGCGGTGTCGGCAAGTCGTTTGTCACCGGTGCCATCGCCACCGAGCTTGCCCGTCACGGCCACAAGGTCGGCGTCCTCGATGCCGACATCACCGGTCCCTCTATCCCCAAGATGTTCGGTATGAGCGGACGCCACGTCCATGCCCTTGGCAACCTCATGCTGCCTGAAATCTCCGAGCACGGCGTCAAGGTCATGAGCTCCAACCTTCTGCTCCAAAACGAGACCGACCCCGTCCTTTGGCGCGGTCCGGTCATCGCAGGCGCCATCAGGCAGTTCTGGAGCGAGACCTCGTGGGGCCCCATCGACTACCTGCTGGTCGACATGCCTCCGGGAACAGGCGACGTCGCGCTCACCGTCTTCCAGTCACTGCCCGTCGACGGCATCGTCATCGTCACGAGCCCGCAGGATCTGGTCTCGATGATTGTCGCCAAGGCGGTCAACATGGCCGAGAAGATGAACGTCCCCATTCTGGGCATCGTCGAGAACATGAGCTATATTGAGTGCCCCGACTGCGGCAAGAAGATCGAGGTCTTTGGCAAGAGCAAGCTCCCCGAGGTCGCAGAGCGCTATAACCTCGACATCTTGGGCACGCTTCCCATTAATCCGGCACTCGCCGAGGCCTGCGATAAGGGCGAGGTTGAGACCGCGCTGCCCGATGGCATGTTGCCCAAGGCAGTCTCTGCCGTCGAGGCTATTACCCCGCACGAGACCGACGAGGCCTAAGTGAACACGAGCGCCTTCTATGACGTCCTGGTAATCGGCGGCGGGGCTTCAGGCCTCGCCGCCGCCATTACGGCCGCACGTGCTGGCAAAAGCGTCTGCATCGTTGAGCGCGATGTCGCCTGCGGCCTTAAGCTCCTTGCGACCGGTAACGGCCGCTGCAACCTCTCCAACGAATCGATTGATCCTCAGCGGTATAACCACCCCGCATTCGTCGAATCTGTCATGGGCCCCCAACCCGAACAAGAGCTTATGGGTTTCTTCTCCTCGCTGGGCATCATGACAACCTCCGAGGAAGGCCGACTGTACCCGCGCTCCCTTCGCGCCGAATCGGTGCGCGACGCGCTTCTCAACGTTTGCGACCGCCTAGGTATCACCTTAATCTGCGGAGCCAATATTGCCACGGCGCGCAAAGCTTCCGAAGGCTGGACACTCCAAATAGACCGTCCAGCGCGGGCACTCAAGGCAAAAAAGCGCGACGACCGAAAATCGGAGCTCCGCTCGCTTCGGAAAGCGCTCGCCGATGTCCCTCGCAAGAACGAGGCCCTGCAGGCACATGCCGTAATTATCGCCACGGGTGGCAACCCCACTGGTATCGCCGATACGTTTCGCCTCCCCCTCACTTCGCTGCGCCCCATCCTCTGCCCCGTATCGGCAACGGTCGTCGGCGATCGGGCGGCAATCAAGACGTTGGATGGCCTGCGCGTCCGCGCCCGCTTGACGCTCGCCCGCAATCATAATGAGCTCTGGCACGAAGACGGTGAAGTCCTGTTTCGAACCTTCGGTATCTCGGGCGTCGCTGTCTTCAACCTCTCCCGTCGTATCCAGCACGGCGATACGATCCTGCTCGACGTTTTCCCCGACCTCTCCAAAGACGAGCTGCTCGATATGCTCAACCGGCGCGTTGAGCTGCTCGGCGGCTTTTCGCCCCGCGATCCCCGTTGGCTCGACGGCATGCTCGCCCCGCAACTCTCCCGCGTCGTCTGCACGGCGTTCGAGCAGTGCCATCCAGGCTCCAACGATGTCATCCACCTGGTCTCGATCCTCAAGCACTTTAAGTTGCTCGTCGAGGGAACAGCCGAGGAGCGCTCGGCGCAGGTCACGCGTGGTGGCGTATCTGTCGAGAGCATCTCAACACCCAGTCTACGCGCGAGCAGCGCTGTCGACGCCCCGCTTTACGTCTGCGGCGAAGCGCTCGACATCGACGCCGATTGCGGAGGCTTTAACCTTGCGTGGGCCTGGCTCTCGGGCATTCGCGCTGCAAGCAGCCTGTAGCCGCGCAGTCTATAATCAAAAACGCATTCGGGCCGTCTGGGATACCGGACGGCCTCTTTCTTGCCTCTAAGGAGACCTCGATGATCGAAATCACCCAAGTCAACGTGTCGCTCGATGAAGCCGGCGATGAAAATACCTGCCTCATTGTTGGCAAGCGAGTCGCCAAGCGCATCCTACGTTGCAAGGACTCCGAGATCAAGTCCATCGAACTCCACCGCAAGTCAATCGACGCTCGCAAAAAACGAGACGTCCATTTTATCCTGAGCTTTCGTGTTGAGCTGACTAGTCCCCACCTCGAGCGAGAAGCGGTCGACAGCGTTGCCGAGCGTGACCGCTCGCGCGTACGCGCGATAGAAGACGATGAGTCTTCATTCCCCTCCCCCGTCTCCGACGCACCTCAAGAACGCCCTGTCGTTGTCGGCGCCGGATGCGCCGGCCTTTTCGCTGCGCTCACGCTCGCCAAAGCAGGTCTTAAGCCCTTGCTTATCGAGCGCGGCGACCCGGCATTTCGCCGCTCGCAGGCGATCGACCTCTTTCTAAAGGAGCGCATCCTCGACCCCGAGAGCAATATTCAGTTTGGTCTGGGCGGCGCGGGGACCTTCTCGGACGGCAAGCTCAATACGGGAACAAAAAATCCCGCCCATCGCCTTATCCTCGAAACCTTCGTCGAGGCGGGTGCGCCCCGCGATATTCTGTGGGATGCCAAGCCGCACATTGGCTCCGACATCCTTCCCAAGGTTGTCACCGCTATATCCCAGCGCATCGAGCAGCTCGGAGGTGTCGTCCGTTATCGAACGAAGCTCGTCGACATTCGCATCGACGCGTCTGGCGCCATCACCGGTATTGATGTCCAATCGTCCCAAGACGCCGCTTACGAGCCAATCGAGACAAAGCACCTCATCCTCGCCTGCGGGCATTCTGCTCGCGATATTTTTGAGCTCCTTAAGGACCACAACGTGGCCCTCGCACAAAAGACCTTTGCCATGGGCGTTCGCATCGAGCATCCGCAACGCGACATCGACAGAGCCCAATATGGAGCCTCGGCGGGACATCCAGCGCTCGGGGCGGCCCCCTACAAACTTGTTGCCCATCTTCCCAACGGCCGCAGCGTGTTCTCGTTTTGCATGTGCCCCGGCGGACAGGTTGTTGCCGCCTCTTCAGAACCGTGCCATCTGTGCGTCAACGGGGCCAGTCTCAATGCCCGCGACGGACGCAACGCAAATGCCGCCCTGCTCGTTAACGTCACGCCTGAGGACCTTCCCAACGATGACCCGCTCGCCGGCATCGAGCTCCAGCGTGCCTGCGAGGCGGCCGCCTATCGCCTGGGCGGTTCCAACTGGAACGCACCGGCACAACTCGTCGGAGATTTCCTCGCAGGACGCGCCAGCAAGGCGCCCGGAAAGGTAAAGCCCACCTATCCGCTCGGTGTGACCTGGACGGCAATTGACGAAGCCCTGCCGCAGCATATCGTCGAGTCGCTCCGCCTGGGACTTCCCCTACTCGGAAAAAAGCTACGAGGCTACGACCGCCCCGATGCCGTTCTTACCGGCGTGGAGACTCGTTCGAGCTCACCGGTCACTGTCACCCGAGACCGAACGTGCCATGCCGTGTCGACCCCGGGCCTCTACCCTTGTGGTGAGGGAGCTGGATATGCCGGCGGCATCATGAGCGCGGCCACCGACGGCATCCGTTGTGCCGAAGCCCTGATCGCAGACCTCTAACGCACGAATTTCAGCGCGCAAAAGACACAGGCCCCGAGCTCCACAGGGAACTCGGGGCCTGTTCGCTATTTCTTAAACCGTGCACCCTGGCGTTTTCTGCCCGATGCGAACGTGGAACCCTTGCGGGCCTGCGAACGTAAGCGCTCGATCGTCTCGTCCTCAGACGCACCCTCGAGCATCGCTCGAATCTGAACGACGGCATCGCGCAGGCGCGCCGCCTCCTCAAAGTCCATGGCGGCAGAAGCGTTGCGCATATCCTCTTCCATGGTTTCGACGATCCGCACAAGCTCGTCATGCGGCAGTTCTTCCAACTGCTCCGCAAGTGTCTGCTCGGGTGCCACCGTTTCCGGCACGCCGCCCTCGCCCGACTCATCGGGCGTATAGAATGCGCCATGGCCAAGAGAGTCGCCCTTCGAGCGCCCCTTGGAACCCACGGTTTTTTCGGCCTCGGCAATAAAACTTGAGATGTCGTTGATGGCCTTGCGCACTGTCTTGGGCACAATGCCATGCTCTTCGTTATATGCCATCTGAATCTCACGACGGCGCTGCGTCTCCTCGATGGCCTCTTTCATCGAATCGGTCACAACGTCTGCATACATGATGACTTCGCCATCGGCGTTACGGGCCGCACGGCCAATCGTCTGAATCAGCGAACGACGGTTGCGCAAGAAGCCTTCCTTATCGGCATCGAGAATTGCCACCAGCGAGACCTCGGGGAGATCCAGGCCCTCGCGAAGCAGGTTGATGCCAACGAGAACATCGATCTTGCCCTCGCGCAGCGTTCGCAGGATCTCGACACGGTCCATTGTCGCCGTATCAGAGTGCATGTAATTGACCTTAATGCCCGCATCAAGCAGATGGTCGGTCAGGTCCTCGGCCATGCGCTTGGTCAACGTGGTCACCAGCACGCGCTCCTTGCGGGCAACGCGCTCGCGAATCTCGTCCTCAAGATCGTCAATCTGACCGCGAACCGGACGCACATCGATCTTGGGATCGAGCAGACCAGTCGGACGAATAATCTGCTCAACGTCGTTCTGGCTCACCCGCAGCTCGTAATCGCCCGGCGTGGCCGAAACATAGATAAACTGGGGTATCCTTGCCTCAAACTCATCGAAACGAAGCGGGCGGTTATCGAGCGCCGAGGGCAGGCGAAAACCGTGTTCCACCAGCGTCACCTTACGCGAGCGGTCACCTTCGTGCATGCCGCGAATCTGCGGCACCGTCACATGGCTCTCATCGATGATGCAGAGCATATCCTTGGGAAAGTAATCGATTAGGGTAAACGGCGGCTCACCCGGCTTGCGACCGTCCAGATGACGCGAGTAGTTCTCGATGCCGTTGCAAAAGCCCATCGTCTCGAGCATCTCAAGATCATAATCGGTGCGCTGCTGCAGACGCTGCGCCTCGAGCAACTTGTCGGTCGCCTTGAGCTCCGCCACGCGCTTCTCGCACTCTTCGCTGATCGATTTCAGAGCCGCCTTGACCTTCGGCTTCTCGGTCACGTAGTGCGATGCCGGCCATACGGGAATGGCCTCATACTCACGAAGCATCTCACCGGTGACCTCATCGATCTCGGCAATCAGCTCGACCTCATCGCCAAAGAACTCAAACCGCAACGGATGCTCGGCATAAGGCGGATACACGTCGACAACATCGCCGCGCACGCGGAACGTGCCGCGTGCCAGGTCATAGTCATTGCGATCATATTGAATGTCGATAAGTGCATGGATAAAGTCATCGCGCTCGAGCGGCACCTTTTTGTCGACGTTTGGAGCCAGACCCGCATAGTCCTCAGGAGAGCCAATGCCATAGATACACGAGACCGATGCGACAACGATCACATCGCGTCGAGAGAGCAGCGATGCGGTCGCCTGATGTCGCAGCATCTCGACCTCTTCGTTAATCGAGGAGTCTTTCTCGATATATGTATCGCTTTGCGGCACATACGCCTCGGGCTGATAGTAGTCATAGTACGAGACGAAGTAGACCACAGCGTTGTTGGGAAAGAACTCTTTGAGCTCGCTCGCAAGCTGAGCGGCGAGCGTTTTATTCGGAGCCATGACCAGCGTCGGCTTTCCCAGGGCCTCAATAGTCTTTGCCATCGTGAAGGTCTTGCCCGAACCAGTCACGCCCAGCAAAACCTGATAGCGGTCTCCGTCCCTCACGCCCTGCACAAGCGACTCAATGGCCTTAGGCTGGGAACCGGCAGGCTCATAGGGAGACACGACCTTAAACGGCACGTCAGAGCCTTCAACGCCAAAGCGCTTAAGTTCACCACCAACGCGTTCTACTTCAAATTCCGCCATGGATACTCCTAACTCATATATCTGCAGTATACGCAGGCGGCAGGCATAGTCCTATACGAACCGATCGGGATAGAGGGTCTTGTAGCGAGCCCAGGCATTATTGACACGAATCAGATACGCCTGCGTCTCGGGAAAGGTGATTGCATTATGAAGCGACGTACTCTGCTGCGCCCATCCGTCGACATTGCCCATACCGGCGTTATAGGCGGCGATGGCACTATCCGTCGACCCGTTGAAATAGGCGAGAAGATACGAGAGGTATGCGCAGCCAAACTCGATATTCGTAGCCGGATCGTTAAGGTTGTCGGCCGAATACTCGCCACCGTCGACAAGGCCCTTGGCGATCATATCCTGGGCGGTCTCGGGCATCAGCTGCATCAATCCCTGAGCACCCTGATTCGACTCGGCCTTGGGATCCCAATTCGATTCAGACTTAATGACAGCGCACACCAGATACGGATCCAGATTATGCGAAATACTGGATTGCTTTACATACGCCTCGTAGTCAATCGGATACAGCGGCTTAAAGAAAGCGGCAGGAGCATACGAGTAAACGAATGAGATAAGGCCGAAGGCAAAAACGGCAGCCAGCGGTATAAGGCGATACCACGTAAGGAAACGTGTCTTAGGCATCGGCCTCCTCCTTATCCACTACATCCCCGAACCCATGGCGCGAAAGCCATGCGTCCAGTTGTTCAAAGAGCGAGTTATCGTCTGCCGCATTGTCAATCACCGTTGTAGCGAGATTGCACAGCGCAGACTCTTCGGGCTGGCAAGCAGAACGGGCATCGAAATCAGATGGCTCCATGCCACGTTGAATAGCGCGCTCGCGACGAACTGACAAGGGGGCGCTGATGACCAAAATTTCATCAGCCAAGCCAAATGCATCCTCAAAACCAGTCGGAGCAGAAACCTCGACCACCGCAAAAGGATAACGGGGAGATGAAACAGTACAACAAACCGGATCGAGAATCCTAAGCGAAAGCTGTTCAATCAGAATGGGATGCACGATGTCATTGAGCCGTGCGACCGAATCAGGAGAAGCGAAAGCTCGAGAAGCGAGGATGCCGCGGCGAATGCCGCCTTCCTCATCCAAAATGTCCCAACCGAATTCATCCGCGAGTGTATTGACGATATCAGAGCCCGGCACATACAGCGATTTTGCAAGCTCATCCAGATCGATTAGCATAGCGCCACGAGATTCGAAATAGCGGCAGGCAGTCGACTTACCCGAAGCAATATTGCCCAAGACAAATACGGTAAACATCAAGCCCTCCCTAACGCCAATGCGAGTAATTATCGCTCAAATACACTAGATGGACTCAAAATACAGCCAAACAGTAAGAGCACATACGGGGGAGCTAGGTCCCAAAGTACAACGTGTATACAACGCAAAAAAGGGGGAGGCCGCGAGGCCTCCCCCTTCTCAGTTCAAGCGTACGGCTCGGTGCCGTCCACCGGTCAGCGGCGCCCTGGCCTCCCACGGGCTGACCCCGCAGTACTCTCGGCGCGATGGGGCTTAGC
>DBFOLV010000035.1:0-69542 GCA_048430825.1 Collinsella sp. | reverse complement strand
CATGGGAGCCCCTTCCATGAATGCGGCGTGGCCGCCACGGTTGGATTAGACACTCACCATTGTCGGCCTAATCCGCGGTCTTTCATGCAGCAGGGGCTCTCAATGTTTTTATGTCCTGCTCACATCGTCTCTGCCGGCAGTGGGGGGCAGTCCTTGCAGCTTTTTCGCGAAGACTGTCCCCAACGACTAGTCATTCAAGAACGTCCCCAATGACTGTTTTAGCTACCCTGCCGGGTTGCTGCTGCTAGGCGAGAGCGGCCATGATGGTGCGGGCGACGCCGTCGTGGTCGTTGTCGTATTCGGTGATGGCGTCGGCGGCCTCGCGGTCCTCGGGCTCGGCGTTGATCATGGCCATGCCGTGGCCCGCTGCCTGCAGCATGGGGATGTCGTTGATGTTGTCGCCGAACGCCCAAGCGTCGGCGAGACGCTCGCCCAGGTGCTCGCAGAGCCACGTGAGGGCCGTTCCCTTGGTGGCGCCCTCGCCCATGACCTCGATATTCATGGCGTACGAACGCGTGACTTCAATGCCTCCGAGCGTGTCGAGTTCCGCCGCGATGGCGTCGCGATCAGCCGGGTTGTGCCAGTACATTGCGATGCGCTCGAGCGTCTCGACCTCGTCGATCTTGCTGTCGATATCCATGTCGATCGGCGTTCGTGTGCGCTTGAGCGAAGCCGCGATGTGGGGGTCGCCGCCACAGAATTCGTCCAGGCGCGTGTAGAGCGAGCGGGGGAGGAAGCACTGTCCGTCGGCGAAGATGTCGAAGGTGACGTCGTGGCTGGCGGCGATGCGATAGATGCGGTGGGCGATGCCGCGATCGAGCGGACGGCTCAAAATGCACGTGGCGCGCGAGGCGTCGGTGGGCACATCGTCGTCGAGCTGCCAGATACTGGCGCCATTAGCGCAGACGGCATAGTGCACGGCGGGATGGGCGAGGATGGGCTCAAAGACGCCCGACAGCGGACGTCCGGTGCAGGGCACAAATTCAATCCCGCGCCGAGCGAGTTCGTCGAGCATCGCCCAGGTGGCGTCGCTCATCTGCTTGTCGCTCGTCAACAGCGTTCCATCCATATCGGAAAAAACAATCATTCGATGCAGCCCTTTCTGCTGGCATAAAAAGCGTGGCCGAGGGCGGTGATGCCCCGGCCACGCTCAAGATCTATAATGGTCCGCGTTCTATCGGTCGGCGAGCGGCTTGTACTCAAGCGGCTCGATAACCGGACGGTAGGCGGGCCGGATGATGCGGTGTGCGCAGAAGAGCTCTTCCATGCGGTGTGCCGACCAGCCTGCCATGCGGGCGACGGCAAACATCGGCGTAAAGAGCGTCTCGGGTACGCCGAGCATCTTGTAGATAAAGCCCGTGTACAGGTCAATATTGGCGCAGATGGGCTTGGTCATGCCGTGGTCGCGCATGACCTGGGGCGCCAGGCGCTCGATACGCTCGATCAGGGCGAATTCCTCGCCCAGATCTTTCTTGGCAGCGAGCGAACGTGCATAGTGGCGGCAGACCTCGGCGCGCGGGTCGCTGAGCGTGTAGACGGCGTGGCCCATGCCGTAGATGAGCCCCGTGCCGTCAAAGGCCTGCTTGTCGAGAATCTTGCTCAGGTATGCGGCGACCTCGTCGTCGTCTTCCCAGTTGGAAACATGCGCGCGAATGTCCTCGTGCATGGATACGACTTTGGCGTTGGCGCCACCATGACGTGGCCCCTTGAGCGAGCCGATAGCCGCGGCGTAGGCGGAATACGGGTCGGTGGCCGAAGACGACAGCACGCGGCAAGCGAAGGTGGAGTTGTTGCCGCCGCCGTGCTCGGCATGCAGCATGAGCATAACGTCGAGCAGCATCGCCTCATCGCGGGTGAACGCCATGCCGCCGCGCAGGACCTGTAGGATGGTCTCGGCGGTGGAGAGACCGGGCGTGGGGTGCGGCACGTGAACCTCGGAGCCGCGAAGCTTGGCGACCGAGGCCATGTGTGCGAAGGAGGCAATGCGCGGGAGACGTGCGAGCATGGAAATGGCGACGTCGATTTCGTGCTCGGGCGTGATCACGTCTGGTTCGGCATCGAAGGCGTAGAGCAGCAGTACGGCGCGCTGGAGCACGTTCATGATGCTCGACGACACCGTGGTCATAGGGAACTCTTTAACGTACTCGTCGCTTAGATGTCTAAAGGCGCCCAGGCGCTCGCAAAAGCCGTCGAGCTCTTCCTTGTTGGGCAGCGAACCCGTGATAAGCAGATAGGCGACTTCCTCGTAGCCGTAGCGATTCTCGGCCTGGGCATTGTTGACCAGATCCTCGATGCTGTAGCCGCGAAGCGTGAGCTTGCCCTGATCGGGCACGACCTTTCCGTCGACCTTGTTGTAGCCGTGCACATCCGAGATACGAGTGAGGCCCGCGACCACGCCCGAGCCGTCGGCATTGCGCAGGCCGCGCTTGACATTGTGCTCGACAAACAGGTCCTCGTCGTACGGGGCGGTCGGCAGGCCGTGGTAGAGGCTTTCGCTTTCAGACGAAATCTGGCGGCTTGCTTCGTAATCCAGAACCAGTCGGCTCAAGTGGTCATCGAAGCGGTAATAGATTTTCTTGGCGTCGTAGGCCATGCGCGCTCCTCTCCGGGCCGCATCGGGGTGGCTTGCATGGGCATGCGCGTGTCAGGCAATCCCCGGCGGCTTGTTCGCTACAGGCGGTACATAAAGTTAAAGACGTCCTCGCGCTGGATGGACACGTTGACGCCCGAAAGCTCGCCAGCCTCGGCTAGCGCCTTCTGCAGCTCGGCGAAGTCGAGCTTGGACTCGGCGGTGTCGGCCAGCATGGTCATGGTAAAGATGTCCTCGATAATGGACTGCGTAATGTCGCGGATGTCGACGTTGGCCTCGCCCAGAACACGGGTGACGCCGGCGACGATACCGGGGCGGTTCTTGCCAAGGACGGTGATGACGATACGGGAGGACGAGATCTCGGCCATGGGAAACCCTTTCGCGTGATTGCGGCGCGCGCGGGGCGCTCCGCTACGGTACAGTGTTCATCATTGTACCTGTCTGGCGCAAAAAAGGCGCGCTCGCTGCGGCGTTACATGCCTGCAACATGAGCGTAAGGGGGAAGGCCGTACGGGGAAGAGCCGTCTGGCGCGTGTCCGGCTCGTGTTGGGTTGATTTCCGATCTCAGCCGAACACATTGAGCGGACAGGCCGTTCCCGCAGTCAGCCGAACGCCTCCGACGGCTGATTCCGAACTGGAAGCGGAGGGCATCCCCGCCCTTCGGTAGGGGATACCGCTCCGCGGCGCATGCCGCGGGCGGCGCCCCTATCGGACCACCGTGACCTCAGTTGGGATGGGCCCAGCACTGCCGCGTACTCGGTGAGCTAGAGCCAACTGTTCGTCTTCACGTCGCGTATGGCGATATTTCGGTCGTCCGGCTCGGTGATGCCGTAGCCGAACGCCTGGAGCGTCTCGATGGACTCCTGGATCCTCTGTTGGAACATGGGACCCGGATCGACCCTCGGCCCGAGGTGCCCGCGCCAAAGGCACGGCGTGGCGCGCAGCATGTTATGGATTTTGGAGATGGGCTCGATGTCGGCGTAGACGTTGAGCGTCGCCATGGCGTCCTTGTGGCCGAGGATCGATTGGAGCGCCTTGATATCGCCGCCTTGGCGGATCCACTGCGTCGCGAACGTGTGGCGCAGGCCGTGGAACGTGATCAGCTCGTCGTTGGTGCCCATGAGGCCGTTGGTCTCCGAGAACGTCTTGAACGCCCTGCGGATATAGCTTGTCGTCGCGAAGGTCGCGCCCGGCTCCGACAGGATGTAGCAGTCCCCGATCTCGACCGCCTCGGTAAGGCCGCGCAAGCGCAGCTTTCCGCAGTCGATCTCGTGGGTCTCCTTCAGGAAGGGGAGTAGGCCGACCGGGTCGATGGGGATACCCCTGGCGTCATGGGTCTTGGTGTCCTTGATGAACGAACCCATTCCCTTCGCGTACGCCACCGAGTGCCTGATCGAGATCAGGCCCGTCTCGAAATCCACATCGCACCACCGAAGGCCGCAGACCTCGCCGATTCGCATCCCCGTGTGCAGGGCGAGTACGACCGCCCTCTAATCCTCGGCGGACCAATCGAGTCCGAACTCCTTTCGGGCATCCTCTTCGCTCATGACTTCGAGAAGGTCTCCGGGTTGGCAACGAAGGGCGAGGCATAGCTGCTCGAGTGTGTTGAAGCGAATGCCGCGAATATGCCCTTTTTTAATACGGGACAGGTTCACGGGCGTGGTTCCAATCCTTTCGGCAAGTTCGTTCGAGGAAATCTTTCGCTCGGCCATGATCTTGTCGAGGCGAACAATTACGGGCATGGCGTTTCCTTACGCAATCTCGTCGGAGTCGAGGTACAGCTCTCGGGCGTACAAGAAGAGCTGGGAAAGCATGAACAGGACGATGCCGAGAACCAGAGAGGTCCAATCGAATGATGAAGCGATCTCTTGGGCGCCGACGGCCCCCTCGCCGCCAAACATCGAAACGGAGGTTTTGAGTGAGCCGGCGTAGAGGCTGGTGGCAGCTTGAACAACGAAGAGAATGCCGAGCACCTTCAAGCATGTCGCAGACCCTTTCTTGAAGGGGTCTCCGCTCTTGATCGTCCACACGAGAACGGCGCTGAGGATGGTCGTAGCGATACCGATGACGGCAGGGACCAATGTCGAGATCGCAAGGGCTGGATACGCGGGGGAGTCTGCAATTACAGGGTTGTCGAGCACTTCGATTGCTGGCTTTAAGGAGAACGCCACTTGTGCGATGGCGGTGGCGCAAAGGGTCGCAGAGGCTATCGCACATGCGATGCGGAAGGAATGAAGCCGGGGAGTGCGATTGTCGGAACTCATAATAACCTCCGAAGAATTTAAAAAACTCAGGTTACTTTTTAACAGTTTATGTTAAATTGACTTTGCCGGCAAGTAATAAGGGCCGAGCATTTTGTTCGGCCCCTCTGTTCCGACTGGATGAGGTTAAGGTTGGCGATGAATATGCTCAAAATCTCGAAGGCGATCTTTAGGTCGCTTCTCTCCTCCAGGTCGCTCTGTGTTGTCGTTGTTGCGTTGATGGTTCTTTGTGCTCTGCCCGTCTTCAGGAGCGCGGCTGGCATCGACGGACGGGTCGAATACCTCGAGTCGGGAATAACCCGTGTTGAGCAGGAATTGTCAGCATCCTATGCGGATGCGCTTGTGAATGCGGGGGAGGACGGTGTCTATACCTCTTCATCAAGCATGCCCGCGCTTCTGTACCCTCTTGCCGCGGGACGTCTTATCTTGGCACCGCTCTCTCCCCTACTTCCGTTTCTGCAGATATCGGATGGAGAGTACACCTATTATGACGGATCGAAGGAGTACTTGCTATGGGTCGCAACGGCCGTTGCCGTCTCGTTCCTTGCCGCGCGTCTTAACAAACGTGAAAAGCTCATCATCCAGGCACCGATGGGCGAGCTGGGTAGACTTGTTGCATCGAGCGTATGGGCGAGTGTTTTTGCAATGCTTGCCGTCCTCGCCATCAATCTTCCAGGGATAATCGCCGCGCTTGTGAAGAATGGCCCGGGCTCGCCGTTCTATCCGATAGGCTACATTCAATATGCGACTCCGGTTATCAAACCGGCTTGGCTGGTGTTCGCGCAGACGGCCATCTTGCAATTCTTGGTGGCAGCGTTCATCTCGCTTGTCGTTCACCTTGCCGTGAAGATTGCCAATAACCCTACGCTTGGAATCGTGTTCGTATGTGCCCTGATGGGGGTGACGATGGTTCCCGGGTATTACGGAAGATCCATCGCTTTACGTGAGTTCGCCCTGTTGAATCCCCTTACGTATGCGAACACTGAGTTGACCGTCGGCGCCTATAGCCCGTACCCGACAACGCAGATAGTGAATCTGCCTGGACTTTGCTTCGAGCGTGGCGCGATTGCCCTCGTATGCGCAATCGGGATCGAGGTGCTGGCAATTAGCCTGCTTTGCGTTGCTGGAAAGAGCGGCTGCGCGTGCCCGATATCCCCGATTTGTCTTGAGAGAGGTTCCTTCACTGCATCGAGAACGGCAACTCGTTCGAGCGCTTGTGCCTCCGCCGTTGCATACGTAAGAACGATGGGGAAACTGCTCCTGCGTTCTCCTACCCTCGCCGTATGCGCGATTGCAATGTCGACGACGATGCTGGCCCCGGCTCTGGTCGAGATGTTTCCTGACGCTGATAACGTTTCCGCTGTTCGGTATAGGGATGGGGAGCCCCGTTCAATAGATCGGTATCTAGAGCAGAACGCTGCGAATATGGACGTCGAGGGCAAAGCGGCCCTGGAAGACATGCGGGATGCTCTTTCGGGTTTCGTGTACGCGCCTATGCCTGCGGAGGGGTTTCGAAGCCTTGCGACGTACGAGCGCGCTCGAGGTGAGCTGGGCGCGGCAGATGCGACTCTCCTGCAATCGATCGGAATCGAGCCGGAGACTCCTTCTCGTGCGGAGGCGCGCGCCCTTCTGCTTGAGTCGATCGCGAGCTTGCCGGACCCCAAGGTTTACGAGTTAAGTACGAAGATGCCCCCATTAATCCTCCTTTCGTATCTCCAGGCAGCGCTTCCCTCCTTATTTTTGCTGTTGCCCGTGGTTGTCACATCGCTCGCGTGCACCCACCTGCAGTGTCGTTCCCTTCTGGTTCTCCAGATCCCCGCAACAGCGCATGTGCGTTTTCTGACGGCTGTTGCGCTGGCTCTCCTGCTTGGCTTGGTGCTGCTTTTGGTGTCGATGGTTCCCGCTGTCGTTGTGTCCGTGATTAAGAACGGTGCGGGTGGATCGGAGTATCCCGTCGCTCTCATTCGGGCGGGAGCTTCGACAACGTCCATGGTGGGGGAGGCGGTGTTGTGCAGTATTCCGTTGCTGGTCATGGCATACGGCGTGATTTCCGTCGTCGCTGCGTTGACAGCAGCGATTAGCCGCAACCCCGTTGTCACCGGAATGGTTTGCGCGGTTCTCTTGGTGTTGGGTTCGTTGAGCGCTCATGTTGAAAGCGTGGGCATGGGCGTCGCGCTGCTGGCTCCATTCGCCTCGTTTGATCCCGCTTCCCAGGTGGGGACGATTGGGTTCCTTGGGCGAGGGACGAACGCGATGCCTTTTGGAGAGGTCGTCGGCGCATCGGGCGCTCTGCTGGTGGTCTTGGGCGCCGTATCTCCGTTGATGGTGCGCCTGAGTGTTCCAAAGATCGAAAGGGGATGATCTCGATGATTGACCTTCAAACGCTGACGATCTCTTATGGAAAGAAGGTGCTCGTAGATTCGGTGAACGCTGAGTTTGCCCCGGGTACGGTCTACGGTCTCGTCGCTCCGAACGGGCATGGAAAGACGACGTTGCTGCGTGCGATGGCAGGTTTGCCGGGTCCTCGCGTGGACGGGAGCATCGTTCTGGATGAGGTGCAGGGTACGGGTGCGAGAGAGGTCCGTTCTATGATCTTCTATGCACCTGGTGAGGGGACGCTGCTGTATCCCGGATTGCGTGCGGAAGATCACCTCAAGATGGTTTGCGATATGTGGCCGCATGCTCGCGATATCGAAGAGATAGTGGAACAAACGCAGATAGGCGAGTTCGCGAAGATGAGGATCCGCACTCTGAGCCAGGGCATGAAGCAGCAGCTTACCCTGGCGATTGCGTATGCGACGGGCGCGCGGTACCTTCTATTAGATGAGCCCATGAACGCGCTCGACCCCAGCAGGGTGGACTTGCATTCCGAGATTCTCAGGAAGCTGGCCGATTCTGGTACGTGCATCATCATGTCATCCCACATCTTGGATTCGGTCGATAGGCTGTGCGATGAGATTCTGTTTTTGAAGGATGGGAGGCTCATTAGAAGCATTCCGCAAGATGATGCTGCGCCGAAGTCTCCTGGATCCCATTTCGCAAAGCCTGCCGGACGCGCCGAGGGTGCGCTAAGCACGTATCGGCGACTCTACGAAAAGGGCGGGTAGAAATGCAAGTTAATAATCTATGTGGTCAATATAATACCGTTGAACCCGCATATCGATACCGTTCAGCCATTCGCCTCGCCCCCATCTTACGCATCTTCATCCGGTCTGTTACTTTTAATCTAACAATTCTTTGAGGAACGTAGGTGCTTCCAAATGTACTGTCGACTTCTTCTCAAACTAATCCTAAGAGACAGGGCCGTATGGATTTCCACGCTCGTTCTTGCTGCAGCCTTTTCCGTCCCCATTGCGTTCAATTCACCCATCTACGGGCCCTTCTTTATGAAACAGGGCATGCAGGGCTTTGTCGACGCATTCAATACGCGCGCGCCCCAGGCCAGCGGCACAGACCTATCTCCAGAGCAGCAAGTCGACGCGGAGCTTGCAAGATACGCGAACGCCGCCCTCGCCGCCCAAACCGACGCCGCCTTTCTCGACTCTGCCGAGAGCTACTACGCGCTCATGGACGAGGGCTTCCAATCCGGGTCCATCGTGGGGGACCAGGAGACCAATGACGCAGAGCTCGCATATTGCCGCGCTCTGAGCAGCTCCGGCATCGCGGATATCCCGGCCTCCGCAAACGACCTGCCGTTCCTCTCCTTCCTGCCCTACGCCATTGCCCAGGCGCCGTCCTTCCTTCCCTTCATCCCCTTCCTTCTCTCGTCGATACTCGTGCTCGGCGCCACAAGGCCTGCGACCCTGGCGGCAAAGGCGCCCGTGCCCAAATTCCGGCGCCTTATCCAAACCGTGTTTTCGATAATTGGCGCGGGGACCGCGATGCTCCTCGCCGGCCTTGCGCCCGGGGGCATTTACGCCTTGGCCCTAAACGGCTTCGGGCAGATCGGGTACCCGATCGCCTTCTTCCATAACGGCGCGCTCACTACCACGACCGCGGGAAACGTCTTCACGACCATACTTCTCGCGCTGCTCGCGGGTGGAACCTTGATATCCGTTTGTTCCGTCGTCCTATCGACCGCAACGAGGCGCGTCTTCGCGGGCCCCCTTACCTCCGCGCTGCTTGTCGCGGCCCCGGCATTCCCGTTACTGTCCGATTCGGCACTGGAGCATAACGCCGCGCTCAATCTCCTGCCGCTGGCCGTATTCTCGCCTATCGAGGCAACGGGTTACGTAGGATGCTTCCCGACAGAATTCATTGGCTCCGGTTCAGGCAGCGCATCGATGCTTGCCGTGGCCCTGGCATACGTCGCGGTCTTTTTTACGGTCGGCGCCGTTGCGACACGTTCCCCCAAACAGCCTGGACCCGCGAAAAAGCACCATGGGCTCGAGCTTCTGGACGCGAGCGTGGGATACGGAAGCACGACGATACTTTCAATCGGGTCGCTTTTCCTGAGCCCGGGAACGGCGGCGGGCCTCGTTGCCCCCAACGGCTCGGGGAAAACCACCCTTCTTGAAGCGCTGTCGGGCCAATTTCCCACCCGCATCCGCTCGGGAAGCCTGGCGGCAGACGGAATCTGCCAACGTCGATCAGCCGAATTCGCAGAACTCGTCTACCTGAGCTCTTCGGGCAGCGCGGATCTCTACCCCACGCTATCGGCCCGCGAGCACCTCTCTTTCGTTAGGGAGGCGTGGAAATCGGCCGCCGACATCGACTCGCTCTGCAGCTCCCTCGGAATCTCCCCATATCTCGACAAGCCGACCCGTAAACTCTCGACAGGAATGAAGCAGCAGGTAAAGCTTGCCATGGCGATAGCGACCGATTGCCCGTACCTCATCCTCGATGAACCGCTGAACGGCCTCGATCCGGGAAAGCGGAAAACCTCCTGCGACGCGATGCGCAGCGAGGTGGCGCGGGGACGAAGCGTGCTCATCTCAAGCCATCTGCTCGACGACCTGGCAGACCTCACCAACTCGTTCTACTTCATCGAAGCCGGCACGCTCGTGGAAAAGATCAAGTCGTCCTCGCAGACGCTCAAGCAGGAATACCTCGATACATACGAGGGAGGTGAATGACATGAAACTATTTGAACAGCTGAAGTCCAATGCGTCGCGCATGGCTGTCTACGCCATCCTCGTGGCAACGGCTTTATGCGGAATCGCGGCACCCGTCTATGCGCTCAACGGGGAGAAAGGCGATGTCGAACCCGCGTACATGGCTTCGACGGTTAAAGACCGGTACAAAGCCTTCTCTGGAGACGCGTTTTACGTAGCAGAGTACGACACGACCTACCGTCAGCTTCGCTACAACAAGGGCTACGACTATCTAGGCGCAGAGGCAATCAGCTATACGTCGGGTTGGTACCGCTCCAACTATGGACACATAACCCAGTTCAAGTGTAACTACCGTGTGTACAACTAAAGCAACCCGGCCGGGACGAGGGGTGACGCAAAAGCGTGCCCCTCGTTTTTAACCATGTCAACTGAACCTAGTTTAGTTTGGTTGATTTCCGATCTCAGCCGAACACATTGAGCGGAAAGGCCGTTCCCGCAGTCAGTCGAACGTCCCCGGGGCCCTTCTCAGGCCCCGGGGACGGCATTTTCCCAGTTGAAGGAACGGTGGAGATGTGTTTCGATGGGTCAGATTCGTGTCGTTCCGAAAAGACCGTGAACCTTTTGTGGGACACGCGGCGCCGTGGTACCATAGCCGAGTTTGTTGTCTTGGTCGGAAACCAAGACGCCTTATGCGCTGATCGGTAACCAGCGCCTGACCAATAAGGAGTCCTACCATGAAGCAGGGTATCCATCCCCAGTATGTCGAGTGCACGGTGACGTGCTCCTGCGGCAACACCTTCAAGACGCACGCTACCGTGTCCGAGATGAAGGTCGAGCTTTGCAACGAGTGCCACCCGTTCTACACCGGCCAGCAGAAGTTCGTCGACACCGGTGGACGCGTCCAGCGCTTCGCCGACAAGTTCGGTGGCGCCGCTGCCGCCCAGCTCAAGAAGGCCGAGGAGGCCAAGGCTGCCAAGGCCGCCAAGGCTGCTGAGGCCGAGGCCGCTCGCAAGGCCGCCGCTGAGGCTAAGGCTGCCGAGAAGGCTAAGCGTGCTGCTAAGTTTGCCGAGGAGGCTGCCAAGCAGGCCGCCGAGGCTCCCGCAGAGGCTCCCGTCGAGGAGGCCGCTGCCGAGGCCGAGACCACCGAGGCTGCTGAGTAAATAGCTCGCCGCGGAATCGCTCGCATTCATGGCATGAGGGCCGTGCATCCATTTGGGTGCGCGGCCCTTTTTCTTTTTAAATTAGTGCAAACTAACCTGTCCCCATGGCACCACATGGCAGAGAGGCGGCGTTTGCCCAGATAGACCTGCCAAAATTAACCTGTCCCATTGTGGCAGGTTGGTCGTAGTTATTACGTGGCGGTCGAGCTCGACCGTATAGGCCGCGCCTTGTTTGGCTAAAGTACAATCATCTGTGTTTAACTCGCCCGCAGCTGCACGGCGTGGGCTATGGCCAAAAAGGAAAACCACATGGGATTCATGTCAAAGCTGCTGTCCTTTGGATCCGATAAGGACCTTAAGCGCTACTACAAGATCGTCGACCAGATCAACGGTCTTGAGCCCCAGTTTGAGAAGATGACCGAGGAGGAGCTCCGCGCCCAGACCGATAAGTTCCGCGAGCGTTACGCCAACGGCGAGTCGCTCGACGACATGCTTCCCGAGGCCTTTGCTACCGTGCGTGAGGCTTCCAAGCGCACCATGGGTATGCGCCACTTTGACGTGCAGCTCATTGGCGCCATGGCACTGCACGAGGGCCACATCGCCGAGATGAAGACCGGCGAGGGCAAGACGCTCGTCTCCACCTTGGCCGGCTACCTCAATGCTATCGCCGGCAAGGGCGTGCATGTCGTTACCGTCAACGATTACCTGGCAAAGCGCGACTCCGAGTGGATGGGCCGCATCTACAAGTACCTGGGCATGACCGTCGGTCTGCTCCAGAACAACATGCCGCTCGAGCTCAAGCGTCCGGCCTACCAGGCAGACGTCACCTACGGCACCAACTCCGAGTTCGGCTTTGATTACCTGCGCGACAACATGGTTACCCGTCCCGAGCAGCGCGTGCAGCGCGGCCACAACTACGCCATCGTCGACGAGGTCGACTCCATCCTGATCGATGAGGCCAGGACGCCGCTGATCATCTCGGGCGCTGGCACCAAGTCCGCCAGTACCTACAAGGACTTCGCGCGTGCCGTGCGTGGCCTTGAGCGCGGCGAGGACGTGTCGCACGACATGCTCACCGCCACCGAGGACGTCGAGCCCACGGGCGACTATGTCATGGACGAGGCCAAGCACACCATTGCCGCCACCGAGCGCGGCCTTAAGAAGATCGAGCGCCGCCTGGGTATCGATGACATCTATGCCGATCTCTCCGGCCAGCTTGTCAACCACCTGCAGCAGGCGCTGAAGGCCCAGTACATGTTCCACCGCGACAAGCAGTACGTGGTCACCAACGGCGAGGTCAAGATCGTCGACGAGTTCACCGGCCGCATTATGGAAGGCCGCCGTTACTCCGAGGGCCTGCACCAGGCCATCGAGGCCAAAGAGGGCGTGCTCGTGCGCGAGGAGAACCAGACGCTGGCCACCATCACCCTGCAGAACTACTTCCGTCTGTATGACAAGCTCTCTGGCATGACCGGTACGGCACTTACCGAGGATGCCGAGTTCCGCGAGATCTACAAGCTGCCCGTCGAGGTCATCCCCTCCAACAAGCCCGTGCAGCGCGTGGACCACGAGGACCTGGTGTACCGCACCATCCAGGCCAAGTACAATGCCGTCGCCGACGATGTCGAGCAGCGTCATGCCAAGGGCCAGCCGGTCCTGGTGGGCACCGTATCCATCGAGAGCTCCGAGAAGCTGTCCGCCGCCCTTACCAAGCGCGGTATCGCACACGAGGTCCTCAACGCTAAGCATCACGAACGCGAGGCCCACATCGTTGCCCAGGCCGGACGCTACGGCGCCGTGACCATCGCCACCAACATGGCCGGTCGTGGTACCGACATCTTGCTGGGCGGCAACCCCGACGAGCTGGTGCGCGAGCGCCTGGAGTACGAGGGCCTGACCATGGAGGACGTGACGCCCGAGCAGCTCGAGCAGTTTAACGCCGAGGCCAAGGAGACCTGCAAGGCCGAGCGTGAGCGCGTGCTTGCCGCCGGCGGCCTGACCGTCATCGGCACCGAGCGCCACGAGTCCCGTCGTATCGACAACCAGCTGCGCGGCCGCTCCGGTCGTCAGGGCGATCCGGGCGAGACCCAGTTCTACCTGTCGCTCGAGGACGACCTCATGCGCCTGTTCGGCGGCGACAAGATGGACCGCGTCTCCAAGATGATGGTCACGGCCGACATGGGCGACGACATGCCCATCCAGCACAAGATCATCTCCAAGGCCGTCGAGAGCGCCCAGCACAAGGTCGAGAGCATCAACTTCTCCATGCGTAAGAGCGTCCTTGAGTACGACGACGTCATGAACAAGCAGCGCCAGGTCATCTACGCCGAGCGCAATAAGATTCTGGACGGCAAGGACCTGACCGACCACATCACCGAGGTCATGCACGATACCGTCTACCGTTGCGTGCAGGAGTTCTGCACCAAGGACAGTCACGATGGTGAGCGCGACCTGGAGGGCCTGCGCAAGTGGGTTGTGGAGCTCACCGGCCACATCGATACGCCGAAGTTCCCCGACGAGGATTATGAGGCCCTGGCTGCCGATGTCCTGGCTTACGTAGAGAAGTGCTACAACATGAAGGCCGAGCGCTTGGGCGAGGACCTGATGCGCGAGCTCAACACCCAGGTCATGCTGCGCGTCATCGATACCCGCTGGATGAACTACCTGCAGGAGATGGACTACCTCAAGACCGGCATCGGCCTGCGCGGCTTTGGCCAGCGCGACCCGCTGGTTGAGTACAAGACCGAGGCCTACGGCGCGTTCCAGATACTCGTCGATACCATGTATGAGGATTATCTGCGCACGGTTCTGCGCATCGAGATCAAGGCAGCCCCGCGTGCCGTGGAGCACAAGGAGGACCCCGCGCTCGAGGGTGCGCGCTTCTCCGGTCCTGCCGAGGTCGATGGTGACAACGGCGACTCGGTGCTGCGCAAGCAGGCGCAGGTGCAGGCCCGCACGGCTGTCCAGGGTGGTCCGGCTGCCGTCAACAACGGTGGCAAGGTGACCACCTATCGCAAGTCCGAGAGCGACGATCCGTACGTCAACGTGGGCCGCAACGACCCGTGCCCCTGCGGTAGCGGCAAGAAGTTTAAGTACTGCCACGGCAGGAATCGTTAATGGCTGAGGCTTTAGAGGTAACGCCCGCCGAGCTGGACGCGTTTGCGGACCGGCTCGGCGAGGTCGAGTCGTATCTCCACCTGGACGAAAAGCGCACGCGCGTGACCGAGCTCGAGGCCAAAAGTGTTGCCCCTGGCTTTTGGGATGACGCCGACGCCGCCCGTGCCACCATGGAGGAGATCGCTCGCGCCAAGGAAGATATCGCTGCCGTGGATACCGCGCGCGGCGAGCTATCTGACGCCCGCGCGGCGCTGGAGCTTGCCGAGGAGATGGGCGACGACCCCGATGCCGCCGCATTGCGCGAGGAGGCTGCCGCTACGGCAGAACGCCTGGCCCGCTCTATCGACGAGCTCGAGCTTTCGAGCTGGTTTACCGGTGAGTTCGATCACGGCGACGCGATTGTGACCATCAAGCCCGGACAGGGTGGCCTGGAGGCGCAGGACTGGACCTTCATGCTCTTTAAGATGTACATGAAGTACTGCCAGCGTCGCGGCTGGAAGGTCACCATTAACGACTGCCCCGCGGCTGAGGTTATCGGCATCGATCGCGCGACCTTTACCGTCGAGGGCAAGGACGCGTTTGGCATGCTGCGCGCCGAGGCCGGCGTCCACCGTCTGGTGCGCATTAGCCCCACCGACGACAAGAAGCGCCGCCAGACTACGTTTGCCGGCGTCGAGGTCATTCCGGTGCTGCCCAATGATATCGACATCGAGATCAGTCCCGACGATATCCGCGTGGACGTGTATCACGCGAGCGGCCCGGGCGGCCAGGGCGTCAACACCACCGACTCCGCCGTACGCGTGACGCATTTTCCCAGCGGCATCGTGGTCACGTGTCAAAACGAGCGCAGTCAGATTCAAAACAAGGCCGCGTGCATGCAGATTCTCAAGGCCCGTCTGTACGAGATCGAGCTCGAGAAGCGCGCCGAGGCACTCGACGAGATTCGTGGACCCAAGACCACGATCGGTTTTGGTAACCAGATTCGCAGCTACGTGCTCTACCCGTATCAGATGGTGAAGGACCTGCGCTCGGGTGTGGAGACCAGCAACGTCGAGGCCGTTCTCGACGATGGCGATCTGGATCCGTTTGTGATCGGTTACCATCGCTGGGCAACCGGCAACGCCGATGCGGAAGGCTCGGACGCCTAGGCACATGGTTGGCTCCGGGTCGATGCAAACACTTCGCAGGGGTGGTATTTGCTCGATGAATCGGTAGAATCGAATACAGCAAGAAGTTCAAAGCGCACTCGTTTGGGTGCGCTTTTTTGAGGGAGGCAGCATGGCATATCGTCTGGACATCAAGCGCATTCTTTCGCTGAACTTCTTTCACGATCTACCCAAGATCATGCTGGGCTGCGCCCTGGCAGCCATCGCGACGGACCTGTTTTTGATCCCCAACGGCCTTGCCGCCGGCGGCGTTACGGGTCTCGCCACGATTATCCAAGCGGTCGGTGCGTCTCATGGCATCTCTCTGCCTGTTGGTATTCAAACCATTGTGATGAATGCCTTGCTGCTGCTGGTCGTTATGCGCGCAGGCGGTATGTTCTACGTGGTGCAGACCGCGACGGGCTTTGTGCTGCTGGGCTTTTTCACCGACCTGTTCGCTCCGTTTGTGGCGCCGCTGGCGCATTCCGATCTTATGCTACCCGCCATGTGGGGCGGCATTATCACGGGCATCGGCTACGGCATGGTGCTGCGCGCCGGTGCCAACACTGGCGGCTCAGACACCATCGGTCAGATTATCTCGCGCAACACATCGCTACCGGTTGGCTCGACCGTCATGGCGATCGATGTTGCCGTGTGCGCGCTGTCGGCCCCAGTCTTTTCGGTCGAAAACGCGCTGTATGCGGGCCTTTCGATGGTCATTAGCGGCTACGTGATCGATGCCGTGGTCGACGGTGGCAACAGGCGCCGTATGGTGCTCATCATCTCGGACAAGTTTCCCGATATCGCGGCCGACATCATGTATGGCCTGGGTCGCGGCTGCACCAAGTTTAAGGCGACCGGTATGTACTCGGGCGCCGAGAAACCGGTGATCATGGTCATCGTGAGCCGTCGCGAGCTCAATACGCTCAAGACGATCGTGCGCGAGCGCGACCCGCGTGCCATCGTGACCGTGGCCGACGTTACAGAGACCTTCGGCGAGGGCTTCAAGGACATTAACGCGTAGGGCCGACTGCGTTCCATCCAAAAGACGTTCACATTGATAAACCGTTTCATCAGCGGTTCTGCCTGCTCAATTGTTCAAATAATGATAAATACTCTGGTAAAGCTTCCAGTTTCCAGCATAATGAATGACGTACGTGCATCGCGGCTGGGTTGGGACGACCTTCTGTGCCGTGCGCATCTTGTCTAAAGAGGATGAAAGGAAGGCACAATGAGCGACGAAGAGCTCAAAAAGGTTGCCAACGAGGTAAGGAAGGGCATCGTCACCGGCGTGCACGCTGCCAAGTCCGGCCATCCGGGCGGTTCGCTCGGCGCTGCCGACATCATGACCTATCTGTACTTTGAGGAAATGAACGTCGACCCGGCCGACCCCCGCAAGGCCGACCGCGATCGCTTCGTGCTTTCCAAGGGCCACTGCGCGCCTGGCCTGTACGCCGTGCTCGCCGAGCGCGGGTTCTTCCCCAAGGAGGATCTCGAGACGCTGCGCCACATCGGCAGCCACCTGCAGGGTCACCCCAACATGAACGATACCCCGGGCGTCGACATGTCCACCGGTTCGCTCGGCCAGGGCATCTCCGCCGCCGTGGGCATGGCCGTTGCCGCCAAGCACTGGGGCGATGACTATCGCACCTACGCCCTGCTGGGCGACGGCGAGAGCGAGGAGGGCCAGGTCTGGGAGGCCGCCATGTTTGCCGGCAACCAGCAGCTCGATAACCTCTGCGTGATCGTCGACCACAACGGCCTGCAGATCGACGGCCCCGTCGAGGAGGTCAACGACCCCATGCCGCTCGCCGACAAGTTCCGCGCCTTCAAGTTCCATGTGGTGGAGCTCGCCGACGGCAACGATTTCGATCAGATCCGCGCCGCCTTTGCCGAGGCCCGCGCCACCAAGGGTCAGCCGACCGCCATTATCGCCGAGACCATGAAGGGCAAGGGCGTTTCCTTTATGGAGAACCAGGTGGGCTGGCACGGTAAGGCCCCCAACGATGAACAGTTTGAGCAGGCCATGGCAGAGCTCACGGCCGCCGGAGAGGAGCTCTAGGATGGCAGACGTCAAGAAAATCGCCACGCGCGTAAGCTACGGCGAGGCCCTCGTCGAGCTCGCCAACGAGCACGATGACTTTGTGGTCCTCGACGCCGACCTGGCCGCCGCCACGCAGACCGGCAAGTTCAAGGCCGCCTGCCCCGACCGCTTTTTCGATGTAGGCATTGCCGAGAGCAACCTGATGGGTGTTGCCGCCGGTATCGCAACCACCGGTCGCGTTGCCTTTGCGAGCACCTTTGCCATGTTCGCCGCCGGCCGCGCCTTTGAGCAGGTCCGCAACTCCATCGGCTACCCGCACCTTAACGTTAAGATCGGTGCCACGCACGCCGGCATCTCGGTGGGCGAGGACGGCGCCACGCACCAGTGCTGCGAGGATATCGCCCTCATGCGCGTTATCCCTGGCATGACCGTGATCGTTCCCGCCGACGACGTCGAGGCCCGCGCCGTGACGCGCGCCGCCTACGAGTGCGACGGCCCCGTGTACATGCGCTTTGCCCGTCTGGCCTCGCCGGTTATCAATGATCCCGAGACCTACAAGTTCGAGTTGGGCAAGGGCATCGTCATGCGCGAGGGTGCTGACGTCACCATCATCGCCTGCGGCCTGATGGTCGGCGAGGCTCTCGAGGCCGCCGAGCAGCTCGCTGCCGAGGGCATCGATGCCGAGGTCATCAACATGCACACCATCAAGCCCATCGATGCCGACCTGATCGTCAAGAGCGCCACCAAGACCGGTCACGTCGTGACCGTCGAGGAGCACTCCGTGATCGGTGGCCTGGGCAGCGCCGTTGCCGATGTCCTGTGCGAGCAGTGCCCGACGCCGCTTAAGAAGATCGGTGTCAACGATACCTTCGGCGAGTCCGGCCCGGGTGCCGAGCTCCTGCACAAGTACGGCCTGGACGCCGCCAATATCGTGGCGACCACCAAGGAGTTCTTGGCATAAGGCAAGGCGGATCTCAAGGACTGCTTCGCCAGAACTATAAAACTGTTTCGCCAGTACTATGGAAACCCGGCAGGGGCGCTCTCTTGGAGAGCGCCCCTGTTTCAGTTGCGGTGAAATAAGGACTGTTTTGCCAGCTTAAAGGCTCAACAGTTCCTATTTCACCGCAACTTATGAAGACGCCCCTCAAGCACGGTCCCATCAGGGAAAAGGGCACATATCGGCAAAGTGCAATTCAGACCCTTCCAACTTTGTATATGCAGCACTTCAAGATAAACGCAGCGACCCCTTAGTTACCGCAGGCCGGGCACAGGGTTACTCTCCAAATCTTTCCGCAGGACGGAGGAGCCCCCACAGCGCGAAGCGCGCAGCGGGGGCTCCGACATGTCCGAGGACGATTTGGAGAGTAACCCTGTGCCCGGCCGACGGGATCCCTAAGCCCGCCATGCTTCTTATGTGCAGCAAAGCTAATGCTGCTAAAATACAAAGCGCTCATGTAGTTTAAACGCACGACGATAAGGAGCACCAGTGGGTAACCACTTCCGTACCTCCGGTGCGGGCGATGATGCCCCCAAGACGCAGGCAGGCGTCCAGGGCAGTCGTTTCGCCACTCCGGATTCAGAGGGCCAGCCTGTTGCTCAGGCCCCCGCTCAGCCGGCAGATCAGGCACAGCCGGCATCCGATCCCTTTGCCTACAATCCCACCAGCGATGTCGCGCTTTCCGGCACGGCGGGTTTTGAGCCCGTTCAGGCCGTGACCGCTCGCGTGGAGCAGCCTCAGGCTGGCGCCGCCACGCCGCAGCCTACCATGGCCGGCATTCCCGACCCCATGGCCCCTGCGACGCCGGCTCCTCAGTCTGCGCAGTCCGGTCTCTTTGCCGCTATTCCCGACCCCACGCAGCCTGCTGCCCCGGTGGTCGAGAGCGATCAGGCCGCCGAGGTCGCAAGCCTCGATAACGCGCTCAACAACCCCGATTTTACGTCGGTGTTTGCGCCCATCGATCCGCAGGCCAGCCGCAAGAAGATGGCCAAGCAGGCCGGTGTCGAGCCCGTCATCCTTATGGAGCATGTCACCAAGATCTATCCGGCACAGCCCAACAAGCCCGCACTCGACGACATCAACATCGAGATCTATCCGGGCGAGTTCGTCTTCCTGGTCGGTCACTCCGGCTCGGGTAAGACCACGCTGCTGTCGACGCTCAACCGCGACGTCAAGCCGACGAGCGGCCGCATCCTGGTTGCCGGTCAGGACCTCATGAAGATCAAGAACCGCAAGGTTCCGTTCCTGCGCCGCCAGATTGGCGCCGTGTTCCAGGACTTTAAGCTTCTGCCGCAAAAAACCGCCTACGAAAACGTGGCGTTTGCCCTGCAGTGCATCGGCAAGCCCAAGGGCGTCATTCGCAGCCAGGTGCCCGAGGTGCTGCGTCTGGTCGGTCTGGCCGATCAGATGGACTCGCTACCCGACCAGCTTTCCGGTGGCGAGCAGCAGCGCGTTGCCGTCGCCCGCGCTATGGTCAACCGTCCGCCGCTGCTGATCTGCGACGAGCCGACGGGCAACCTCGACCCGGCGATCTCGCTGGGCATCATGAAGCTGCTCGAGCGTATTAACCGCACCGGCACCACCGTGATCGTCGCCACGCACGACCGCGAGATGGTCGATAGCATGCACCGTCGCGTGATCGCCCTCGAGGGCGGCCACGTTATCCGCGACCAGGAGAGGGGAGGTTACGGCAACTATGGCACCAACTAACGTGGGCTACTCCTTCAAAGAGGCAATCAGCCACTTCTTCCGTAACTGGACTACCTCGCTCGGCGCCGTCATCACGATCTTCCTTTCGCTGTTTATCATCGGCCTGTTCATCATGGGCTCCGCGATGCTGAACTCCGTGATCGGCACCGTCGAGGATCAGGTTGTCATCAACGCGTTCATTAGCGATGACGCCGATCAGGCCGATGTTCAGGCTTTTGAGGCCGAGCTCAAGACGTGGAGCAACGTCAAGTCCGTGACCTATAAGGACAAGGACGACGCGCTGGCCGAGTATACGAGCAAGATGTCGGGTAACGCCGACGCCACCATGAGCGCGCTCGACGGCCAGAACCCGCTGCCCGCCTCGTTTGCGATTGAGATGGACGATCCGTCCAAGGTCGAGAGCACGGCCAAGAAGCTCAAGAAGAATGCCGACTTCCAAAAGATCGCGGATGACGGCGACGTCAACGCGAGTGTGCTGTACGGCCAGGAGGAAGTGAGCCGCCTGTTCCAGGTGACCAACTACATCCGCATCGCCGCCGTGGTGCTCGTTGGCCTTCTGACCTTTATCGCATTCATCTTCATCAACAACACGATTCGCCTGTCCATCACGGCGCGTCGTCGTGAGATTGCGATTATGCGTCTGGTCGGCGCCAGCAACGGCTTCATTCGTGGCCCGTTTATCACCGAGGGCGTGCTGCAGGCCATTTTGGGCTCGCTGCTTTCCATCGGCGTTCTGGAGCTGCTGCGCAATCTGATGATTCCGCGTCTGCAGGAGAGCATCGGCTGGATGTCGTTTGCCCTGCCGATGCAGTACTACCTGGTGACCTATGCTGCGCTGATTCTGGTCGGCGTGATTATCGGTCTCTTTGGTTCTGCCATCGCCATGCGCCGCTACCTGCGCGTGTAGGCATGCCTGGAATTCATCCCTTCCAACGGGTCGTCTCTTATGGGGCGGCCCGTTTTTTGTCCCCTAGGGATCATTTGGGTAGACTCTTGGGATGTAAACGGCAATCGATAGTTAGGAGGCGCCATGGGGCGCAATAACAAGCATAAGCGTGGAGCTCGCAATAAGCGCGGGCCGGTGCGCAGCGAACGCCGTCCGAGCCTGACCGGGCGCGTGCAGCTCCATGAGCACAGCGCCTACGTTGTAACCGAAAACGGCGACTACAAGGTCATGGGCCGCGGTAAGCGTGAGATCATGGACGGCGATACCGTTGCCGTGAGCATTAAGAACAGCCCGCATGGCGAGCGTCGCGCCGTGATCGAAGGCGTGGTTGAGCGCGCAGCCATAAGCGTGGTGGGCACGTACCAGACCGCCGGTCCGCTCGGTGTGATCGAGCCGCTCGATTCGCGTCTGAAGGCCGACTTCTTCATTCTGCCCGAGGATACCTCGGCGGATCGTCTGGGCGTCCACCCGGGTGATGCTGTTGTCGCGCGCATTTTGACCTACCCGACGCGCCTGGAATCGGGTACCGTGACGATCGAACGCCGCATCGGCGGAGATGACGCGCCCGATTTGGGTGTTCAATATGTGATGGCGCGTTACGGCTATACCGATAGCTATCCCGAGGCCGCGCTGGACGAGGCCGAGGGGCTTTCGCTCGATGTGTCCGCGGCGCTTAAGGACCCGCTCCGCCGCGATCTGCGCGACCGCTTTGTCATCACGATCGACCCAGTCGACGCGCGCGACTTTGACGATGCCATTTCGTTGGAGCGCACGCCCGAGGGTGGCTACAAGCTGGGTGTGCATATCGCCGACGTTTCACACTATGTGGCTTGGGACGGGCATATCGATCTTGAGGCTCGTCATCGTACGACATCGGTGTATCTGGCCGATCGCGTGCTTCCCATGCTGCCCGAACGCCTGTCCAATGACCTGTGCTCGCTTCGCCCTGACGAGGACCGCCTGGCGTTTACCGTCGATATCGAGCTCGATGCGCAGGGCCGCGTGCGGCATTACGATCCGTACCCCAGCGTGATTCGCTCGCGTGTGCGTATGGACTATGACGGCGCCGAGGCGCTGCTGGTGCGTGCCGGCGCGGTTGAGTATTCGGTGCTGGAGGGTGCGGCCGAGGATGTTGCGGCTGCCGAGACCTCGCGCGAGGAAGCGCTTGAGCGCGGTCTTGCGTGCGAGGAGGCCGCCCGCGGCTACAACGTCGACCTCTGCGATTTCCTTGTCGCCGCCAACGAACTCGCCGAACTTCGCCGTCGTATCCGTCGCGCCCGCGGCTCGGTCGATTTTGACACGGCCGAGATTCGTGCTCTATTGGATGAGGACGGAGTGCCCGTGCAGATTGTGGCGCGTGAGCGTTCGTGTGCCACGTCGCTTATCGAGGAAGCCATGCTGCTCGCCAACGAGTGCGTTGCAGAGTGGCTGGCAGACCGTGATATCGAGGCCTGCTATCGCGTGCATGAGGATCCGAGCCCCGATAGCCTGCACGGTGCCGCCGTTGCGCTGGCGCAGCTAGGCATCATCGACGATCGTCGTGCTGCCGGTATTGCCCTGGGGAGCCCCGATGAGCTGCAGGCTGCAGTTGATGCTGCCGCCGGTACGGCCAACGCACCGCTCGTTAACACGCTGCTTCTGCGCAGCATGCAGCGCGCGCTGTACAAGCCGCGCAACGAGGGCCACTTTGCGCTCGCCGCGCCGTGCTACTGTCACTTTACGAGTCCTATCCGTCGCTACCCCGATCTGGTGGTGCACCGCGTGCTCAAACTGCAGTTGGCCTATGAGCAGCTCGGCGGCAAGGACGCCTTGGTCCGTACGCCGCGGCTGATCGGCAAGGGGCGCGAGTCGCTGCCGCGCATTCTGCCGCAGATCTGTCGCGCATGTAGCGATGCCGAGCGCGCGGCAGATGCCGCCAGCCATGCGACGCAAAAGATCAAGATTGCCCAGTACTATGAGGACCGTCTGGGTGAGCGCTATGCCGGAACCGTCTCGTGGGTTAGCAGCATGGGCCTCTTTGTGCGCTTGGACCTAACGCAGGTCGAGGGCCTGGTTTCAATTAAGAGCCTGGGCAACGAGTGGTTCGAGTTCGACGAGGACGCGCTTACGCTGACGGGCGCCGACACGGGGACTCGCTATGAACTGGGCCAGCGCGTGATTATCGAGGTCTCGCGCGTCAATACCACGCGTGGACACTTGGACTTTAAGCTTATCCATTAGCTAAATCCCGACTCGTGGCGAGAGAGCGGAGGGCGGTCTTTCGGGGCCGCCCTCCGCATTTGAATCGTGGCTACCTTGCCGTCTGCTCGGCCGCCCGCTTACCTGCTATTTGAGAGGTAAAACCTACCAAAATAAACCTGTCCCTTTTGGCAGGTTTACAAGAAAGCGGGGATGAGATGGCGACGGTGTACGGGTATGCGCGGGTGAGTTCGCGCGATCAGAATCTGAATCGGCAGCTGGATGCGCTGGGCGCCTATGGCGTGGGCTCGGCGAATATTTATGCCGACCATGCGAGCGGCAAGGACTTCGATCGACCGCATTATCGCGAGCTGTTGCACGTCCTGGGAGACGGGGACGTGCTGGTGGTGCTTTCTATCGACCGACTTGGTCGTAATTACTCCGAGATTCTTGAGGAATGGCGACGCATTACCAAGGAGCTCGGGGTTGCCATTGTGGTGTTGGACATGCCATTGCTTGACACGCGCGCTAGGGCCAGCGGCGCGCCGGATGTGACCAACACCCTGATTGCCGATATTGTGCTGCAACTGCTGAGCTACGTGGCGCAGGTGGAGCGCGAGAATATCCATCGGCGCCAGGCGGAGGGAATTGCAGCGGCGCGGGCGCGAGGGGTTCGTTTCGGTCGACCTCGCAAGCCGTGCCCTCCTCAGTTTGAGCTGGTGCGCGATAGCTATGAGGCAGGCGATATTACCCGCAGCCAGGCAGCAAAGTGCCTGGGCGTGTGCGTGGGGACGTTCGATCGCTGGATGCGCGAGGCGGGGTAGGGGTTTACGTCGCTTTGTCGCTTCCTGTTGCGATTCAAATTTTGATACGGTGACGATGCCATTTGGGGCTACACTCGCTGATATTCAAAAAAGGAGGTTGGCCCTTGGCGCGCGTAAAACAAATAATCGGATGGACCGCAATTGTTCTGTTCGTTGCAACGCTGGCGGGCATCTGGGTGCTGACGGAGCAAAATGCGGTGGAGACGTCGTTGCTGAGCGAGTCCACCGCGCGTGTGGTGGAGGGTCAGGCTACGGGCGTTCAGGCTGCTGATGCCACGGGTGAAGCCCAGACAGAGAACGGAATGACCGGGGGCGCCGATTCGGCTGCCTCGAATGTCCGGTCTGGCCGACTTGCTTCCATTCGCATGTGGGTGGGCACGAACGTCCGTCGCGTTGCCCATACCGTAGAGTTTTTCTTCGTCGGATTATTCGCCTCCGTGGTCGTGGTTTGCTTTTCCAGGCGTCCGTGGAGCGTATGCTCCCGTTGCGTGCCCGTATTGATCTTTTGCGCCGCCTGCTCCGTTGGCGATCAGGTGCATAAGATCTTTGTTCCCGGAAGGCATTTCGACGTTATCGATTTAGGATTCGACGCTGCGGGCTATGTCACCGCCATGCTGTTGGTATTGCTGGCGGCGGCGTTGGTGCGCCATGCGACTCGGCCGATCGGCGCCCATGCGAAGCGCTAGCCGGTAACAAACCCGTTTCTGATAATGCGACCTTGTTGAATTATTTTGTGTCGCGCGTATTTCCGAGCGGTCGGATTTGAGGGGCGAGCGGTAGAACGCTCGCCCTTTGTGCGCCACGATGCGGCACAATGTACCGCAAAAGCTGTTTGTATCCGGTACGAATCGTTCGTTGGTCTTTAATTCTTCTCAACGGAGGTGTTTGAGATGGCAAACGGATTGCTTTTGCGGCTTCGCGAGCGTGAGCTCAGCGCGAGCCCGGCGGAACGCAATGTCATCGCATATGTAAGCGCTCATCCGCACGAGGTGGTCGGGCTGTCCGTCCGCGGTCTTGCCGATGTCACGTTCTCCTCGCCCTCGAGCATTTTGCGCTTTTGCAAGCGTTTGGGTTTTGCGGGCTACAAGGAGTTCCAGCGCGAACTGATTGCCGAGCTGGCGCTCTTAGGTGACAAGAAAGACGTAGCCCTCGAGGACATCTCCATGGATGACAGCGTCGAACGTATCGTGGGGAAGGTGATGAAAAGCAACGTGCGCACGATCGAGGCGACGGCGCGAACGCTCGATTACACTGTCTTGGAGCGATGCGCGGCCCGTCTTAAGCGGGCACGCGCGGTCAATCTGTTCGGTATTGGTGCTTCTCGTTTGGTCGCGCATGACCTGGCGCAAAAGCTCATGCGTGTCGACAAAGAGTGCCGTCTGTACGACGACTGGCATGATCAGCTCTTATGTGCCAAGAACATGCATGAGGGCGATATGGCAATCGCCTTTAGCTACTCGGGCTTGACGCAAGAGGTGCTGGACTGCACCGCCGAGGCTCAACGTCACAACTGTCCCGTTGTGGCCGTTACCAAAGTAGATGGATCATCCAAGCTTGCCACCATGGCCGATGCCGTGCTCGGCGTCGCCGCGAGTGAACCCTTGGTCCGCAGCGGTGCCATGGCTTCGCGTATGGCCCAGCTTATGGTTGTCGATGCCCTGTACGCTGCTTACGTTGCCAGCGACTACGAACGGGCGACGCATGTCATTAAGCAAAACTACATCGAGAAACAGGAAAGATGAGGTGAATGAAATGCTCGATTTAACAAAATTCACGACCGAACAGCGTAATCAAAGGTCAATGGACCTCGATACGATGACATCGCTGCAAATCGTCACGACGATGAACGATGAGGATCTTCGTGCCGTCCAGTCGGTCACGAAAGTGTTGCCCCAGGTTGCCACAGCAATCGACTGGGCTGCTGAGACACTCGAGCGCGGCGGGCGCGTCTTTTACATGGGCGCAGGCACCAGCGGTCGTCTGGGCGTACTCGACGCTTCGGAGTGTCCGCCCACGTTTGGCGTATCGCCCGATCTGGTCGTCGGGCTCATTGCCGGGGGCGAGACGGCGTTTATCAAGGCTGTCGAAGGTGCCGAAGACAGCGAGGGGCTTGGCGCGAGCGACCTGCGGGAGCGTGGACTCTCGGACAAGGATCTTGTCGTTGGCCTGGCGGCAAGCGGTCGTACTCCCTATGTGGTGGGCGGCCTTGTGTACGCCAAGGCAACTGGGTGCAAGACCATTGCAATTGCCTGCAACCAAGGGTCGAAGATCGGGGAGAGCGCAGATCTTGCCATTGAGCCCGTGCCCGGTCCCGAGGTGCTGACCGGCTCAACGAGGCTCAAGGCGGGAACGGTTCAAAAGCTCATTCTCAACATGATTTCGACCGGTGCCATGGTCAAGATTGGCAAGGTATACCAAAACCTGATGGTCGATGTGCAGCAGACGAACGAGAAGTTGGTGGTGCGCGGCCAGAACATCGTGATGGAGGCGACCGGCTGCACGCGCGAGCGCGCCGTTCAGGCGCTTGCAGATGCCGGCGGCCACGTAAAAACCGCTATTGTCTCGGTACTGCTGGACTGCGATGCCGAGCAGGCTGCGGTAGCTCTTGAGCGGGCGCGTGGCCATGTCCGTGCTGCGGTGAGTGGCCATGAGAAGAGCAATGCCGATGCCCAATAGGTGCGCGGCGCGAGCTGATATGACATCCAGGCGAGATACCCAATACAAGGAGGAGTTATGACGAACAAAGAGCTGGCTCAAAAGCTGCTGGACCTTTTGGGCGGTAAAGACAACGTGCTCGCAAACGCGGCGTGCATGACGCGCCTGCGCGTGACCGTCAAAGACGCGGGCAACGTCGACACGGAGGGCATTAAGGCACTCGACGGCGTGATGGGCCTGGTCGAGGACGACACGATGCAGATCGTGCTGGGTCCGGGCAAGGTGAATAAGGTGCTCGAGGAGTTCTCCAAGCTCACCGGCCTTGCGAAAGGCGTTGCCGACGAGAGCGTGGTTGACGCTGCGGCCACGAACAAGGCCGCGCAGAAGGCCAAGTACGAGTCCAAGCCGGTTCAGGCCTTCCTCAAGAAGATTTCCAATGTCTTCGTCGCCCTGCTTCCCGGCATCATTGCAGCTGGCCTCATCAACGGTATCTGCAACGTCATTAACGTCTCGACGGCAGGCGCGCTTGCAGGCGAGTGGTGGTACCAGGGCATTCGTTCCATGGGCTGGGCCCTGTTTGCCTATCTGCCCATCTTGGTGGGCTATAACGCGGCACGTGAGTTTGGTGGCTCCGCTGCGCTGGGCGGCATCGCCGGCATGATGTGTATCGCCAACAGCGCCATGCCCCTGCTTGCGCCTGGCGCGGCTGATCCTGCCACTGCCATTCTGCTGCCGCTCACCAGTGCGCAGTACAACCCCGCAGCGGGCGGCATGATCGCGGCTCTCATCGCTGGCGCATTTTTTGCCTGGATGGAGCGTCAGATTCGCAAGGTTATGCCCAACGCACTCGACACGTTCTTGTCCCCGCTGCTGGTGCTCATCATCGGCGCCTTTGCTCTGATGCTCGTCATCCAGCCGGTTGGCGCATGGCTGACGACTGCCATCTTTAGCGTTTTGACCTTTATCTTCGAGAAGCTGGGCGTCCTGGGCGGCTATATCCTGTCGGCAGGCTTCTTGCCGCTGGTGTCCGTCGGCCTGCATCAGGCGCTCACGCCGATCCACGCTATGCTCAACGATCCCGACGGAGCTACCAAGGGCATCAATTACCTGCTTCCCATCCTTATGATGGCTGGCGGCGGCCAGGTCGGTGCCGGTTTGGCGCTGTACTTTAAGACCAAGAACGCCAAGCTCAAGAAGTACGTCGCAGAGTCCATTCCCGTTGGAATCCTGGGTGTGGGCGAGCCTCTGATGTATGCTGTTACGCTGCCGCTCGTTCGTCCGTTTGTGACGGCCTGCCTGGGTGCCGGATTTGGCGGCGCGCTCGCGGCGCTGCTTCACATCGGCACGGTTTCTCAGGGCGTTTCCGGTCTGTTTGGCCTGCTGATAGTCGTTCCTGGCCAGCAGCTCGGCTACGTTGCCGCTATGCTGCTTGCCTATGCCGCCGGCTTTGTCCTGACGTGGTTCTTTGGCGTCGACGAGCAGAAGATCAACGAGTTCTTTGGCGAGTAGTTTGATATCGCGAGCCGTGTTGCTCAGGGCTCGCGGAGCGCGGCAGATTTCTTGATGCTATGGTTGTGCCGGCGGGGCTAACTGCTCCGCCGGCCTTTTTTAAAGGAGCGTTGAAGCGTGAAAACGGGTATTTCGATTTATCTTTCCAGCCCTCTGCAGGATATTGAGCGGACGATTGAGCGTGGTGCCGCGGCGGGTGCGCGCTATGCGTTCACCTCGCTGCATATTCCCGAGGATGGGGGAGCGGCGTATGCCGATAAGGTCCGTCATGTGCTGTCGCTGCTTTCCGCCCGCGGCATTGCGCTCATTGCCGATGTGGGGCCTCGCACGTGCGATTTGCTCGGGCTTGAGCGCATCGAGGACTTGCGCGATCTGGGGTTGGAATACCTTCGTTTGGACTATGGCTTTAGCGCCCAGCGGGTCGCGGAGCTGTCCGGTGTATTTCGCATTGTGGTCAATGCATCGACAGTGAGTTCTGATGAAATCGCATCGTGGCGTGAGGCCGGTGCCGATGTGACTCGTTTTGCCGCCTGCCACAATTTTTACCCCAAGCCTTATACCGGTTTAGCTCTGGAGGACATTGCTCGGGTGAATCTTCGTCTTGCGGCGCTTGGATTCGAAATCATGGCTTTTGTGCCGGGTGATGCTAACGTTCGCGGGCCGGTATTCGAGGGACTGCCGACGGTCGAGGCGCAGCGCGGTCGCGCGTCAAAGGTTGCCCTCAATATGCTTGAGCTTGCACATGGCGCCGATTGCGACATTGTGTTGGTCGGCGACCCCGATCTTTCCGATGCGGGCTGGGCGCAGTTTGCTCAAGTTTCCGCCGGATACGTGGACCTGCAATGCGAGCTTGAGCTCAGTTATGCCTATGTGCGCGGGCAGATTCATCACGACCGGCCCGACTCGAGTGTCCTCATCTTTAGGTCTCAGGAGTCGCGTACGAAGCTTAAGCCGGATTCCGTGCCGACGGATGCCGGAGCCGGCCTGCCGCGAAAGGCGGGGTCGATCGCTGTGAGCAATAGCGGATATGGGCGCTACGAAGGCGAGCTTGAGATTGCGCGGGTCGATCTTCCCGGTGACGAGCGCATGAACGTTGCGGGCCATATCACGCCCGAGGCAATGGAACTGCTGCCGTTTATCAAGCGCGGATTCGGGGTACGGTTCGTTTAACGTGTGACCCGCGGGCTACAATTGGCCCATCATACGAAGGCGCCTCGTGTGGCGTGTGCCTGCGTTGGCCGATCTATATTCGGAGGATTCCCATGACTGTACTGTTTGTTGAATATCCCAAGTGCTCGACCTGTAAGAAGGCCAAGGCATGGCTGGATGAACATGGGGTAGAGTATATCGATCGCGATATCGTTTTGGACAATCCCACGGCTGATGAGCTTGCGACCTGGATTGCTCGTTCGGGGCTGCCGGTGCGGCGCTTCTTTAATTCGTCGGGCATGAAATATCGAGAGCTGGGCCTGAAGGCGCGTCTGGATGCGGGCATGACGGATCGGGAGTGCTACGAGCTGCTGGCGACCGACGGCATGCTGGTCAAGCGTCCGCTGCTGGTGGGCGACGACTTTGCGATTCCCGGCTTTAGGGAAGCGGCTTGGGCCGAGGCGTTGCTGTAGCGGCTGCGGAAAGTGCGACCCGGAATTCGCTTCCAGAATGGGATGCGCTTTCCCAAAGTGGCCGGTTGCGGAAAGCACGTCCCATTCTGAGCTTCGATTGTGGGACACGGTTTCCGGTTGAGGGCTCGACGGGAAAGTGGGGACCAGTTTGAGCTTGAAATCTGGGACGCACTTTCCGCCGGCGGGCCTGCCCCAGTCAGTCCGCCAGCTGTGCCCATTCGTGCGGATCGTAGACCTTTACGTGTTTGTTGGGCTTGCCGCTCCAGTACTCCTCGTCCATAAAGGGCAGATATGCCTGAACGCCGGGGCAGATAAAGGGAATCCGCTGCTGTTGCAGTCGCTCGCGCTGGCGCTGCTCCAGGTGCGCCTCGGATATGACGGTCGGCATACCGGACAACTCGACGAGGCTTGCCTGGATTCGCTTAAGGTCGGGGAGTCCCGCGTGCCATGACATCCGCATGATCAAAAAGGATGCACGGCGGTATTTTGCCTGCATCACCGTGATGGCGGGGCGCAGTGTGGGATGGATTTTGTCCCGTTCGGGCCAAAGGTCGGCAGTGATCTCGAGGCCCAGGGTCTCCCATAGGTAATCAAGCTCTTCGTCCATGGTACCTCGATATCTACGCGATCATTGATACTTCGATTGTGTTGCCTGGTGCTATCGTTTTCGCGGTAGAATCTGCCAACGGTTGACGGCTACCGCTCGCGGTGTTTTGCCCTTCGTGTACAGCGGTCGGCTTCACAGGTCCTTCACGGGTTGGACTAAATTAGGCCAATTTGACTGAATTTCAAAAAAGTCAAAATTGGGGCTTGCGTCACGGCGAGACTTCCCGTATATTTCTTTCTTGCGCAAAGGCACAGCCGAGCGCAGCGATGCAGTCATTGGGATGTCGTCTAATGGCAGGACAGCGGATTCTGGTTCCGTCAATGGGGGTTCGACTCCCTCCATCCCAGCCATTGCATTTGCTACATATGGCCCGTTCGTCTAGCGGTTTAGGACGCCGCCCTCTCAAGGCGGAGATCACCAGTTCGAATCTGGTACGGGCTACCAAAATTGAATGCCCGGGCCTCGTAAGAGACCCGGGTTTTGTGTATTGACCGATGCTTAAGGCGCGCGTTGAGTCTGCCGCCCGGATCGAGGAGTAGCCATGGATCTGCCCATCAGCTTGCAAGACATCACGTATGCCGAGAACTATCTGGCGCAGGGCGACCTGGCTACGGCGACGCCGCTGCTGGAGCGTCTGGTGGAGCTCGCCGAGGAGTATATCGACGCTGAGTGCAAGACGGAGGAGAAGCGTCAATACTTTAGCTTCGATAGCAAGTTTGAGCGCTTGGCCTATCGCCGCGTGGAGAAGGATCCGCGCGAGCTCGTGCAGGTCGAGGTGCCGTTTGACCGCCTGTACTCTGACATGGCGTTTGCCTACATTCGCCAGCAGGATTATGTGAGTGCTCGCAACGCCTTGATGCAGGCCGTGCGCTGGGACCCCATGAACTGCAACTACCGCCTGGATCTGGCCGAGCTGTTCCGCGCTCTCGAGGACAAGCAGGAATGGGCATCGCTCTCGTTCTCGGTGCTGGAGCGTGCAAGCGATGGCAAGTGCGCCGCCCGCGCTTACGCCAATCTAGGTCAGTACTTCTTGGAGCCCGAGACCGAGAACGTTTCGGCTGCCGTGGGCTGCGCGCGTCTGGCGCTGCGCCTGGCGCCCAACGATGCGCATACGACGCGCCTGCTCAACAAGATCCATACCACCTATCCGGATGCCGCCGATGAGAGCGACGACCACGTGATGGGTGAGCTCGCCCTGCAGGGCGTGCCGACCTCACCTTCGGCCGAGATCGCCATCTGCCTGATCATGTGTGCGACCGATGCTGCAAGCGACGGCGACAAGCAGGAGGCGACGCGCCTGACGGTGCGTGCTCGCGACTTGGTGGGCGAGGAGGCCTGCGCGGCGATTATCAAACTGGTGCGCGAGAGCGATGCCGAGCTCAATGCCGAGCGCAAGGCAAAGCGCGCAGGTGCCGACAAGGGAACCGATGGCGCCAAGGAGGCCGGCGATGCCCAGTAAGCGCGAGCGCAAACTCATTTCCAAGAATCGCTCGGCACATCACGAGTACTTTATCGATGAGACGTTTGAGTGCGGTATTGAGCTGAGCGGCACCGAGGTCAAGTCGATTCGCGAGCGCGCCTGTCAGATCACTGACACTTTTGCGCTGATTCGTGGCGGCGAGTGCTGGCTCGTCGGACTGCATATCCACCCTTATAGCCATGGTGGCGTGTGGAATCGCGATCCCGATCGTCGGCGTCGTCTGCTGCTGCACCGCAAGGAGATCGACTTTCTTGACGGCAAACTTCGCAACCGTGGTTATGCGCTGGTTCCGTTGGAACTCTACTTTAATACCGACGGCCGCGTAAAGCTGCTGCTGGGTCTGGGTCGCGGCAAGAAGCTCTACGACAAGCGCGAGGACATGGCCAAGCGTGATGTCCAACGCGAGATCGACCGCGCCCTTAAGGAACGCAACCGCTAGGCACTCTGTATAAGTTGCGGTGGAATACGGACTGTTTTGCCTGTTTGAGGGGCTATTCAGTCCCTATTTCACCGCAACTGCGGGCGTCTCATCTTTCTTACTGTTCTGACACATATGTCTCAAAGGCGGCGTCCGTTATGGGTGCCGCCTTTTTTGTGGGTACATACATTCATGAGGTTCCAACCCGAGCTAGGGGAGTGATCGTTATGGACAAAACTGCGTTCTTTACCATGCCGAGCGGTCTGTACGTGGTGAGCGCTGCGGCAGACGGGCTGCGCGCCGGCTGCGTCATCAACACTGCGGTGCAGGTGACGTCCATGCCGCCGCGTATTTCGGTTGCCGTGAACAAGGACAATGTCACCTCGGGCGTCATCGCATCGGCCAAAGCGTTCGCGCTGACCGTGATCGATCAGACGGCCGACATGCTCTACATCGGTAACTTTGGGTTCCGCACCAGCAGCGATTATGACAAGTTTGCCAAATACGAGACCCGCGAGACGGCTCTGGGCATGCCCTATGTGCCCGAGCACGCGGCGGCCCTGTTTAGCTGCCGTTTGATCGACACTGTGGATGTGGGCACGCATCTGCTGTTTATTGGCGAGGTCGAGGATGCCGAGCGCCTGAGCGACGAGACGCCGCTGACGTACGACTACTATCACAAGGTGCTAAAGGGCAAGACGCCGCCCAAAGCCTCGTCGTATCAAGGCTAGAAATGTTCTAAAAATACTTGCATTATACTATTGAGAATATATACTAATAAGTAAGTACACCAGCAGTCACGTTCGAGAGGAGAACATCATGGCTGAGGAAAAGAAGACGTATAAGTTTGTGTGCACCGTTTGCGGTTACGAGGTTGAGGTCGACACGCCCGAGCTGCCCGAGGATTACGTGTGCCCGGTGTGCGGCGTCGGTCCCGATCAGTTTGAGCTCGTCGAGGAGTAACTCGCAGGCACACGGCGAAAGCCGAACATAGCTCTGTCCAAGGGCCCTGGTCGAATTCTCGGCCGGGACCCTTTTGATTTATCTGACGGTTTAAAACGGTCTCACGTGTTACAGATTAAGACGTTATATCTGGACAGTCACGCCATCTCAATTACATTCCCGTTAGCAGCACGATGTCGAGAATCGTCACGATGACGCCGATTCCTACGAGCAACGCGTTGAGCGGGCGCGAGTTGGCGTATTTGCCCATGACGCGGGGCGAACTGGTGAGTCGTATGAGCACAAAGACCGTAATCGGCAACTGAAGCGACAGCAGCGCCTGACTCCAAATGAGACCCTCAAAAGGATTTGGGACGACCAGGCACGCCGCCACTGCGCCGGCGAAACAGGCCACCACCCCGATCGAGGAATGTCGGTCGTGGACGTCGTATTCCTCGTCGAACATGCCTGCGGTGATGGTGCCTGCCGCCATGCCTGCCGTCACACTACTCGAGAGGCCCGCAAACAGCAGCGCCACCGCAAAGATGGTCGAGCTTGCTGGGCCCAGAATGGGGGAGAGCGTGTCCGCTGCGACGGCGAGGTCGTCTACGACAATGCCGTGCGCAAAGAAGGTCGTTGCGGCCAGGATGACCATGGCCGAGTTGATTGCCCAGCCCACGCCCATCGAAAAGAGCGTGTCGAAGAGCTCATAGCGCAGACGCTCTTCGATAACCTGCTCGCCTTGGCCTTCGAAGTGCATGGATTGGATGACCTCGGAGTGTAGAAAGAGGTTGTGGGGCATAACGACCGCACCCAGGACACTCACGATAATCGCGGCAGAGCCAGTGGGCATACTGGGCGTGATCCAGCTTGCGGCGGCTTGCGGCCAGTCGACCTTGACTAGTGCAAGCTCGGCCAAAAACGAGAGTCCTACCACGCCTACGAAGGCGATGATCCAGCGTTCGGCACGCTTGTAGGAGTTCGTCATGAGCATCGCCATCGATACTGCCGCCACGATGACGCAGCCCGCGCGCACGGGCAGCCCAAAGAGCATTTGAAGGGCAATCGCGCCACCCAGGACTTCGGCCATGGCGGTGGCGATGGTCGCGAGATAGGCGCTGCCGAGCACCGCGCGTCCCACGATGCGGGGGAGAAAGCGGGTCGTGGCCTCGGCAAGACAGGCGCCCGTGGCGATACCCAGGTGCGCCGCATTGTGCTGCAGCACAATGAGCATAATCGTGGACAGTGTGACGATCCACAGCAGCGCGTAGCCAAACTGCGAGCCGGCGGCCATATTGGAGGCCCAATTGCCCGGGTCGATAAAGCCAACGGTCACGAGCAGCCCAGGGCCGATATGCCGTGCAATGTCCAGGCCTCCGTGACCGCCGGTGCGCCGGGAACCAAAGTGCTGCTTGAGATGGTTGAGCATGGTGAGCTCCTGCGTGCCGTTTGTTTGACGCCGCAAAGGATACCCGTTTTAGGCTCAAAAGTTAACCAAGACTAACAAAATTGTTGTATTTGAATAGGATGGTGAAAGGGGATTGCTGAAATGTCTTGATCTGTAACAACTAGGGATGGAAATTGGGTCTTCCTGTTACAGATTGAGATGTTTGAAGCGGTGAGCTTGCAGGCCGAACTTGGGGCCTATCTTGTCGCCCTTGAGGTCGGCGGTGTCCACTCGTAGGGCGTGCGTTACGCGATTGTTTCGAAACGGGTGGGAAACACAACAGGCCGGCGATGCTCCTAGTATGCCTATTCAACTGACTGTCTAAATATCTAGGGGAGGATCGCGATGCAGGCAGATTCCGCTCAGCAGCAGGGCCTTTATCGCCCCGAATTCGACCACGATGCATGTGGCATCGGCGCGCTTGCCGATATCAACGGCGAGCGCCATCACCAGATCCTGGACGACGCACTGTCCATTCTGGTTAACTTGGAGCACCGCGGTGGTACGGGACTCGAGAAGAACACCGGCGACGGCGCTGGCATCCTGTTCCAGGTTCCGCATCACTTTTTCCGTAAAGAGGCTCAAAAGTGCGGTCAGATTCTGCCGGCAGAGGGCGACTATGGCGTGGCCATGCTGTTCTTCCCGCAGGACGACAAGGGTGTAGAGGATGCCCGCCGCGTGTTTGAGGAGGGCTGCGCCGAAGCCGGCGTGCCGCTGCTCTTCTGGCGCGAGGTGCCGGTCGACCCGCACGACCTGGGCGAGACGGCCCGCGCCTGCATGCCTACTATCCTGCAGGCTTTCCTGGGCCGTCCGGACGACACGCCCTCCGGCGATGCCTTTGAGCGTCGCCTGTACGTGTGCCGCCGCACCATCGAAAAGAAGGCCGACGCTGAGTTCGCCCTGCGCGACAAGATCTTCTATGTGTGCTCCATGAGCTCGCGCACCATCGTGTACAAGGGCATGCTTGTTGCCACGCAGATGCGCCGCTTCTTCATCGACCTCAACGACGCCGCCGTCAAAACGGCCGTGGCACTCGTCCACTCGCGCTACTCCACCAACACTACGCCCAGCTGGGAGCGCGCGCACCCCAACCGCTTTATCATCCACAACGGCGAGATCAATACCCTCAAGGGCAACGTCAACTGGATTCGCGCCCGCGAACCCAACCTGTACAGCCCCGTGCTGCAGCACGATCTTGAGCGCGTGATGCCCATCATCAACCGCGAGGGCTCCGACTCCGCGATTCTGGACAATGTGCTTGAGTTTTTGGTCATGAACGACCGTCCGCTCACGCGTGCCGCGTCCATGCTGCTGCCCGAGCCGTGGGACCACAACGACAGCCTGAGCGAGGAGCGCCGCGCCTACGACGCCTACCAGTCCATGCTCATGGAGCCCTGGGACGGCCCGGCCGCCATCGCCTTTACCGACGGCCGTACCCTGGGTGCTGCCCTCGACCGCAACGGCCTGCGTCCCGCCCGCTACTATGTGACGCGCGACGGTCGCTTTATGCTGGCAAGCGAGGTGGGCACCATCGAGGTGAGCCCCGAGAACATCCTGACGAGCGGCTGTCTGGGGCCGGGCCAGATGCTCGAGGTCGACTTTGTCCGCGGTCGCGTCATCTACAACGACGAGCTGCGTGCCCGTTACGCCAAGGAAAAGCCCTACCGTGATTGGATTGCCGAGGAGACGCTGACCGTCGACGCGCTCGATGAGCCCGTTGCGGCAACACCCGCCGAGGACGACGAGGTGCCTACCGCCGTGCGTATGGCCAAGCTCGGCTATCACTGGGATGATGTTGACGAGGTCGTGCGCCCCATGGCCCAGCAGGGCAAGGCACCGCTCGCTTCGATGGGTATCGATGCGCCGCTGGCCTGCCTGTCCAAGAAGACGCGTTCGTTCTTCGATTACTTCTATCAGCTGTTCGCCCAGGTCACGAATCCGCCGATCGATGCCCTGCGCGAGCATATGGTAACCTCGACCACGCTCTACCTGGGCAACCACGGTAACCTGCTCGAGGACTCCCGCACGGCCTGCCAGCTGGTGCGCCTGGAGCGCCCGTTGCTCAACGAGGAGGAGTTCGACCGCATCTGCGCCATCGACCGCGTGGGCTTTAAGACCCGCCGTTTCCGTGCCGTCTACCGCCGCGATGCCGGCGAGGGTGCGCTGCAGGCTGCGCTCAAGCAGCTTGCAGAGGACGTTGAGGCCGCGGTCCGTGACGGCGTGAACATCGTGGTGTTGAGCGACCGTGCCGCTGCGGGCGAGGTGCCCGTACCGTCGCTGCTCGCCGTGGGCTGCGTGCACAACCACCTGATCCGCGCCGGCGTGCGTACCTTTGCCGACATCGTGGTGGAGTGTGGCGACGCCGTGTCCCCGCACGACTTTGCGGCGCTGGTGGGCTACTCCGCGAGCGGCATCTATCCGTACAACGCGCATGCGTGCATTCGCGACTTGGCGGCGCACGGCGATCTGGACGTGACAGCCGAGCAGGGCATTGCCAACTACAACAAGGCTGCGACCGCCGGCATCGTCTCCATCATGTCCAAGATGGGCATCTCCACGGTGCAGAGCTACCATTCGGCGCAGATCTTCGAGGCCGTGGGCTTCACTCCGGAGTTCGTCAACGCGTACTTCGCCGGCACGGTGAGCCGTGTGGGCGGTATGGGTGTCGAGGACGTTGAGCGCGAGCAAAACGAGCGCTACGACGCCGCACTCGCTATCCTTAAGAGCCCGGCTCCCGATCAGCTGCCCACGTTGGGCCTGACCAAGTGGCGCCCGCTCGGCGGCGAGGATCACCTCATCGATCCGCAGACCGTCTACTTGCTGCAGACCGCCTGCCGCGAGGACAGCTACGACACCTTTAAGGAGTACAGCGCTCGCCTGCACCGCACCGGCCGTGCCGTGCGTCTGCGCGACTTGCTGGACTTTGATGCCAGCGGCCGCACTCCGGTGGCACTCGACGAGGTGGAGCCCGCGCTCAACATCGTCCGCCGCTTTAACACCGGCGCCATGTCGTACGGTTCCATCAGCAAAGAAGCACACGAGTGCATGGCCATCGCCATGAACCGCCTGCACGGTCGTTCCAACTCGGGCGAGGGCGGCGAGGATTCGCGTCGCGAGACCCCGCTGGCCAACGGTGACTCCAAGAACTCCGCCATCAAGCAGGTGGCAAGCGCGCGCTTTGGCGTGACGAGCCGCTACCTGTGCAGCGCCTTCGAGATTCAGATCAAGATGGCCCAGGGCGCCAAGCCCGGCGAGGGCGGCCACCTGCCCGGCAAGAAGGTCTACCCCTGGATCGCCGAGGTCCGTCAGTCCACGCCCGGCATCGGCCTGATCTCGCCCCCGCCGCACCACGATATTTACTCTATCGAGGACCTGGCAGAGCTGATCTTTGACCTTAAGAACGCCAACCCCGGCGCACGCGTGTCGGTCAAGCTGGTCAGCGAGGCCGGTGTCGGCACCATCGCCACCGGTGTGGCCAAGGGCGCTGCCGACAAGATCTTGATCAGCGGCCACAACGGCGGCTCCGGTGCCGCGGCGCGCGACTCTATCTGGCACGCGGGTCTGCCGCTGGAGCTTGGCCTTGCCGAGGCCCAGCAGACGCTGCTGCAAAACGGCCTGCGCTCTCGCGTGGTGCTCGAGGCCGACGGCAAGCTCATGGACGGTACCGATGTCGCCGTCGCCTGCCTGCTGGGTGCCGAGGAGTTTGGCTTTGCGACCATGCCGCTCATCTCCATGGGCTGCCTCATGCAGCGCGACTGCCAGCAGGATACCTGCCCGGCCGGCATTGCCACGCAAAACTGTCGCTTGCGTCGCGGCTTCCGCGGCAAGCCCGAGCACGTTGAGCACTTTATGCTCTTTGTTGCCGAGCAGCTGCGTGAGGTCATGGCGAGCCTGGGCTTCCGCACCGTCGACGAGATGGTCGGCCATCCCGAGTGCTTGCGCCAGATTGAGGTCCCGGGCAACCGCAAGGCCAACCTGCTCGATCTGTCGCCCGTGCTGGCGAGCGCGACCTGCGAGTTCGGTGCCCATATCCCGGGTGCCGACGGCCGTCACTTCCTGCCGCAGATGGCTGCCGACAGCGAGCTCGACAAGACGCTCGACTCCACGCTGTTTGTGCCCTATACGGCCGATGCCCGTGCACACCTGCGCCCGATTCGCTTCCGCGCCGATATCGCCAACGTCAACCGCTGCGTGGGCACCATCTTGGGCAACGCGGTGACCAAGGCGCATCCCGAGGGTCTGCCCGCCGGCTCCATCACCATCGATTGCGATGGTTCGGCCGGTCAGAGCTTTGGCGCCTTCCTGCCGCGCGGCATTACGCTCAACGTGTGCGGCGACGCCAACGACTACTTTGGCAAGGGTCTTTCGGGCGGCGAGGTGTCGGTGCGCCCCAACCCGCATGCGACCTACAAGTTCGACGAGAACATCATCGTGGGCAACGTTGCGTTCTTTGGCGCCACGAGCGGCCGCGGCTTCATTAACGGCCTGGCAGGTCAGCGCTTTGGCGTACGCAACTCCGGTGCCACGGTGGTGGTCGAGGGCTGCGGCAACCATGGCTGCGAGTACATGACGGGTGGTCTGGCGCTCATCCTGGGCGAGGTCGGGCAGAACTTCGCCGCCGGCATGACGGGTGGCGTGGCTTATGTCTTTGACCAGTACGGCACGCTCGATGCCCGTGTGAACCACGAGAGCGTTGAGCTTAAAGCCCCGACGGCCGGCGAGCTGGCGCAGATTCGCGAGCTCATCCAGGAGCACGTGGACGCGACGCAGAGCCCGCGCGGCATTAAGCTGCTCTACAGCTTTGAGACGATGAGCAAGCACTTTGTGAAGGTCATTCCAACCGAGTACGAGCGCGTGTTGGCGATTGTCGCCGCCGCCGAGGCCGTCGGCAAGACGCATGAGCAGGCCGAGGAGCTGGCGTTTGACATTGTGACCGGTCGCGCGAGTGACGCGGATGTTGCTCGCTTCGATGTGGCGGGTGGTGTCGCTGGCGCTGTGCCCGCCGCCAGCTCTGTTGCTTCAACCAAGAAGGAGGCGTAAGTGCCATGGGTAAGCCCGGTGCTTTTCTTGATATCGATCGCGTGACCCACGGGCTGCGCCCCGTGGAGGAGCGCAGCCGCGATTTCGATCCGCTGTACGTGGAGCTCGACGATGATGCGCGCCGTGCCCAGGCGAGCCGCTGCATGATGTGCGGTGTGGCGTTTTGTCAGATGGGTGCGAGCTTTGGCAAGGCGCGTCCGAGTGGCTGCCCGCTGCACAATCTGATTCCCGAGTGGAACGAGCTAGTGTATCGCGGCTGCTGGGACGAGGCTGCCGAGCGTCTGTCACTCACCTCGCCTATGCCCGAGTTCTCGAGCCGCGTGTGCCCGGCGCTGTGCGAGGCCGCGTGCAACTTGGGCTCGGTCGACGGCCAGCCCACGACGATTCACGACAACGAGCGCGCGATCAGCGACCATGAGTGGGCAAATGGCGGTCCGCGCCGCTTTGAGCCGGCAGGGGAGGATGCTCCCACGGTCGCTGTGATTGGCTCTGGCCCGGCTGGCCTGGTGGCTGCATGGGAACTTGCGCGTCGCGGTGCCCGCGTGACGGTGTTTGAGCGTGACGACCGCCCGGGCGGCCTGCTCATGTACGGCATTCCCAACATGAAGCTCGAGAAGTCCGTGGTCGAGCGTCGCGTGACACTTATGCGCGAGCTGGGCATTGTGTTCGAGCTGGGTGCTGACGTTACGAACCCTGCGGTGGCGGCCAAGCTCAATGGCTTTGACGCTGTCGTGGTGGCTGCCGGTGCTCGCGCCCCGCGTGGACTGGCTGCTGAGAATATTGACGCGCCCGGCGTGGTGTATGCCGTGGACTACCTGACGGCCTCGACCGTCTCGGTGCTCGATGGCGGCGAGCCTGTCGTCGATGCATGCGGCCTGGACGTCGTGGTCATTGGCGGCGGCGATACCGGTAACGACTGCGTGGGCACCGCGGTACGTCAGGGTGCGCGCAGCGTGCGCCAGTTTGAGTTCTTGCCGGCGGCGCCTGATGCGCGCGCGGCGAGCAACCCCTGGCCGCAGTGGCCCAACGTGAAGAAGACCGATTACGGCCAGCAGGAGGCCATCGCTGCCATGGGCGGCGAGATGCGCGCTTGGGGCGTGGATACGCTCGAGGTGCTGCTGGACAAGAAGGGCGCTGCCGCGGGCCTGCGCGTGGTCGACCTGGATTGGTCGGCCGGCAAGCCTGAACGCATTGCGGGCTCCGAGCACGAGGTGCCGGCCCAGCTGGTGCTCATCGCCTGCGGCTTTATGGGCCCAGAGCACGGTGTGTTCGACGCCGTTGGCGTGCCCGTTGCCACTGCTGGTCGTCCGCTGCCTGTGATGGCCGCCGAGGGCTCGCATCTTGCGGCGCGTGTCGACGGCGTCGCCGCGGATGCCGCGCCGGTGTATGTTGCCGGTGACGCTCGTAACGGCAGCTCGCTCGTGGTGAACGCTATGGCCGACGCCCTGGCCTGCGCAGCCGAAGTCGCCGAGGCGCTGGAGCTGTAAGGCGGCTGTCCACAGCTGAATCGACAAGGGCTGTCCCCAACGGCTGGCCCAAATGGAACGTCCCCAAGTGCCGGCAGCTGGGGACGTTCCTTATGTGCCGGCATTCGGGGACACTCCTTGCGGGTTTGCGACCGATTTGTTCGTTTGCCGACGCGCGAGTGTCCATTCGGCGTCTTCTTGAGCTGTGGTGCTCTGCTGTTTCTGTGGTGACCGGGGGCGCTTGGCTCAAAAGGGCGGGTTGGCCGTCTATGTTTACCTGCGGTTTTATTGCGGTGCGCATTTTCGGTCAAGCATCCCGTCAAGTGTTTGGTCAGCAGTTGGTTTGCAGCCGGAGGCCTATTTTGTCCGTGCTGACAGTGGCTGCCCACCCTCCTCGTAAGCTCAAATTGAGGTTCATCAGTTTGAGGAGGATGCCGTGACTGACCACGTTTTAGACCGAGCGCATCTGGCCGAAGCCGTTGGCAACGATATTGCCGACATGGCCCATTTTTGGATGCTGCGGAAGTTTCAGTTTTTGGAGCCGGCGCGCGAGCAGTTCGAGATCATTGTCGACCCGTGGCTCGGCTATTGCACCGAGCCTTCCCAAAACGAAATCATGGCCTACAACATGGCATTTACCGATTGGCTGCTCTTCGAGCGCCCCTATCGCCATGGCAAGACGCTGCTCGAGCTGTATGTTGATGAGCCGCCGGCATCGCTTTCGCCTGCCTCGCTCAAGCGGCTCGAGCAGGTATGCGACACGCAGTATTTCTCGCGCTTTGGCATTTTGGACAAGGATCCTGCGACTGGTATGGTCGCGCTGAAGGACACACGCACCGACCGTCGCTTTGACGTCTACGATCCGCATATCGTGCAAAAGGAGCATTGGAGCGACGGAGCGATTGCGGTGCGCCTCGCCTGCGTCGACGATGTCTGGCTGACGGCGGGACAACTCTATCTGTATGACATCGCACGCCTGAGTGACACGGCGGTCGATGGGCCTGGTGCGGTGCATCCGGAGGACCTGCAGGATGGCTTTGACACCTCGTGCATCAGTTTCTTCTTGCGTCTGGTCCGCGACATCATGGGCGCCCAGGGGCGGTACGTAAAGTCGCTCAACATCTACGAGCAGGAGTGGGAGTAAGGGATGGGCTGTCGCAGCGCCGCCGCGTGTCTATTTGTCTCGATCTGTAACGTTTAGGGACAAAAAACCGGTCTACCTGTTACAGATCGAGACGAATGCTTGGGCGCCGCTGATTTGTCTAAATCTGTAACGTTTAGGGCCCTGGAGAACGTCTAACTGTTACAGATCGAGACGTTTGGCACCTGGTTGGGGGAATGTCTCAATCTGTAACATCTACAGGCCAAAACTCGACCTACCTGTTACAAATTGAGACAAAGGTTGGACGCGGTGTCGAAAGATCTCGATCTGTAACATCTAGCGGCCAAAAATCGGTCTTCCTGTTACAGATCAAGACATTTGTCAGCGGAGGCAACGGTGACGATGGTCCATTTGTCTGACGTGGTGGTGATGAAAGTGTCTAATACCGTTCTCAAACACAAACATGCGACTCGCAACACGTTGGCGCGGAACAGGATGCTCGCGCGGCTCACGGAGGCGACCGAGCAAGGTACGCTGCTCGCAACGCATGACAATACCGAGCTCATGTGGTTGCGACGCCATGTTGGAACCGACGATATTGCGGAGCCCGAGCCGTACCTGTTCTGTTTTCAGCATGATTGGGATGCATTGACGCTGACGGAGCGAGCACTGAGGACTATCAGAGGGCTTGCGGAATTTCATCCCGATTGGGCGTTTTGGGGATATGACGCCGCGCTGATATGGGGTCTGGAGGTGCCGAATGATCTGCTCGGGCCGCGTTTCCTTGTTAAGACTTGCTGTTCGGTGACGTTGAGCGGCGGGTGCAGGTTGTTGCGTCCGCAGATTGCGGGCGCGCTCGAGCGCGTCGACGGCGTGCGGGTGACGTCGTTTTGGCGCACGGTGGAGGATTGCTTGCTGCGTGCGCCGTTCTCCTACGGGTTGGCGATTGCCGATTCTGCACTGCGGGCGAAAGACGTATCACGTGGGGATTTGTGCGAGCGCCTCCGCGTCGATTGCGAGGGCAGGCGAGGTTATCGTAGGGCACAGGTGATTGCGTCGTATGCGGACGGGCTGTCCGAAAACGGTGGCGAGTCTCGGTTCCGAGCGTTCTTTATTGCGTACGGCTTTCCGGTTCCGGAGCTGCAGGTGGAGTTTCGCGACCCGCTCGATCCGAGCCAGGTATTTCGCGTCGACTATTTTTGGCAGCTCGAGGACGGGACGTGTGTCATCGGCGAGCTCGACGGAAAGGGGAAGTACACCCTGCAGAGCGGCGAGGTCCGGGAGTCGGTCGACCCATTCGTGGCAGAACGTCAACGGGAGTCCCATCTGACAATGCTCGGGCATAAGGTGCTTCGGTTTACGTTTAACGAACTCAAAGACCCGGGGAAGCTGGTCGAGAAAATGAGGTTGGCAGGTATTCCGCGACGGCCCGATTTGGCTGAGGAGTGGAGACGTCAGTGGTATGGGCGCTGAGAGGTTTTGTCTCAATCTGTAACGTTTAGAGGCTGTTTGAGCTCGTAATTGTTACAGATCGAGACAAACCGGTGAAACGTCGACCGAATGTCTCGATCTGTAACATCAAGGGGCCCAACAACCCTGTATCTGTTACAGATCGAGATATTTCTCTGGTGTCGCTGGGGTGGGACTGCAGCGTATTCCGTCCCCCACATCCCCTCTTCCCTCCGTTAACCGATATGTCTGTGGCAATCGGGCTACACTGGATAATAATGGACAGATGTTCAAGTTTTCTGAGGGGGAGGAGCTCGATATGGCGACTGCCGATCGTCCCACGTTGTTTATCAATGCGACCGTCCTGGATGGCTCGGAGCATATGGAGCCGCAGCCCGATATGGCCGTGGCCGTTGAGCGCGGTGTCATCACCTGGATGGGACCGAGCGCCGTGGCCCAAGCTCCAGCGGGGGCCGAGGTTATCGACCTGGCAGGTGCGTATCTCATGCCAGGCCTCATCAATATGCATGTGCATCTGTGCGGTTCGGGCAAGCCGGTTTCGGCGGGCGATGCGGGCGCGCTGATGAAGAAGCTCGACAATCCCGTGGGCCGCGCCATCGTGCGCCATATCCTCAAGAGCAGCGCTCAGCAGCAGCTGGCAAGCGGCGTGACCACGGTGCGCGGTGCAGGCGACCCGTTGTTTGCCGACATCGCCGTGCGCAACGCCATCGACGCCGGCAAGTATCAGGGTCCGCGTCTGGTGGCACCGGGAACGGGTGTCACGGTGCCGGGTGGCCACGGTGCGGGCCTCTTTGCGCAGGTGGCCAATACTCCCGCAGAGGCGGCCGAACAGGTGCGCGACCTGTATGCGCGCGGCGCCGACGTCATCAAGCTGTTCGTGACGGGTGGCGTGTTCGATGCGACCGAGGTGGGCGAGCCGGGCGTGCTGCGCATGCCGGTCGATGTCGCCGCGGCGGCGTGCAAGGCGGCGCACGAGGTTGGCCTTCCGGTCATGGCCCATGTCGAGAGCACCGAAGGTGTGAAGGCCGCGCTTCAGGCCGGCGTCGACACAATCGAGCACGGCGCTCCGATGACCCCCGAGATCCTGGAGCTGTACCGCGGCGCCGCGGGAACACAGCTCGAGGGACGCGCGCCGAGCGTGACCTGCACAATCAGCCCCGCACTGCCGTTTGTACTGCTCGATCCGGAAAAGACCCATTCGACCGACACGCAAAAGAAGAACGGTGACATCGTGTGCTCGGGCATTATCGAGAGCGCTCGCGCGGCGCTGGAAGCCGGCGTTAAGGTGGGCCTGGGCACGGACTCGAGCTGCCCGTTCGTGACGCAGTACGACATGTGGCGCGAGGTGGCTTACTTTGCCAAGTACGTGGGCGTGAGCAACGCCTTCGCACTGCATACGGCTACGCAGGTCAATGCCGAGCTACTGGGCCTGGGTGGCGAGACCGGAACAATCGAGTGTGGCAAGGCGGCCGATATCCTGGTGACGCGCAAGAACCCGCTCGATGACCTATGCGCTCTGCGTGAGCCGATGCATGTGATGTGCCGTGGCGATCTGGTGCGCAAGCTCAAGGTGAAGCGCATTCCCGAGGTTGACGCGGAGCTCGACGCGATTATGGCCATGCCGGCAGAGGCGCTGGCCGAGGAGCTCGCCCGCGACGGCGTAGCTTAGGCGCAGGTGCGACGGCTTCATCGAATGATGTCGACCCATGCAAAAAGCCGAGGTCTCAACACGAGGCCTCGGCTTTTATTTTGTCCTATGGTGTAGCGGCTAGGAGCGCGTTTCCATCTTGGCATGGCACTTGGGGCAGGTGACGCGGATCTTGCCCTTGCCCTTGGGGACGGACAACATCTGGCCGCAGTTGGGACACTTGAGGTACGCCGTGGTCTTGCGACCCTTCCACATCTTCTTGGCCGTGCGCTTGGCACGCTCAAAGTCTTCCTTACTGGTGCCGGCTGCGCGTGAGGTGCTAGCCGCTGCAGCGCCGCCGCCCAAGCTGGCGACGAACTTGCCCAAGCCGGGAACATTGGCGGTCGTGGCGACAAAGGCCTCGTTCTCCTTGCGACGTGCATCGATATTTTTGGACAGGCCGCGCAGCACGCCAATCACGATTACGGCGATGGCGATCCAGCTGAGCCACTGGATACGAGCCATCGAACCAATCACGGCGATGATAATGCCTGCGAAGCCCATCACGATGGTGAGTTCGTCAGCGCCATTGCGGCCCTTCATAAAGTCATTCATGCAAATTGCCTTTCATTCGATATGCCGCACGCCTTTATACCCGATTTAGAGCAAGGGGGACAGGTTAATCTGCACCAATGTGGTGCAAACATACCTGTCCCCGGAATACCAAGACGGTGCAAACGTACCTGTCCCCAATGCCCCAATTACTTGGAGAGTTTGTCGACGACGCGTTCGATTTCGGCGAGTTTGGCGGCTTTGAGGTCTTCGTCGCCCGATTCGATTGCCGAAGTCACGCAGCCCTCGATATGCGCCTTGAGCACGTCGGCGTTAATGCGCGCGAGGAGCGCCTGTGTGGCCATGAGCTGCGTGGAGATATCGACGCAGTAGCGGTCCTCCTCGACCATCCGCAGGATGCCGTCGATCTGACCGCGTGCCGTCTTGAGCATGCGGGTCACCGATTTATGGTCTGCCATCATGGCGGGTCCTCGTTTCTGGTCGATCTTCCGGATGCCCCCGTCAGTTGCGGTGAAATACGGACCGTTTAAAGGCCTAGGGCGGCTCAACAGTCCGTATTTCACCGCAACTTCTGAGGATGGAGTAGGCAGCGCCTGCTACGCTGCGGTCACCGAAAGGGCGTGGAACTTCTCGCCCGCGGCCTCGACGGCGGCAGCGAGCTGCTCGGCGGTCACGGTGCCGGCGCACTCCACCTGGACAGTCTGGGTCTCGTGATCGGCGTCGGCGTCGGTCACGCCGGCAACGTTGAGCAGTGCCGTCTCGACAGTAGCGTCGCAGTGGCCGCACATGAGGCCGGAAGTCTTGATTGTGTATCGCATGGGTATTCCTCCCTGTTGTGTCGGCTTTCCCAGGCACCCGACCTTGACCTTCAAGCCGTCGCTCGCGTACCAAAGTACGCGTCGCTCCTCTTTCAGGTCAATCTCGGGCACCTGGAAAACCCGTTCTAAATGGACTTAATGGTGAGCTTATTTTGCCACTTTTGGCTTAAAGGATTTTAAGCGCAGCGCATTGCTTACGACGCAGACACTCGACAGGCTCATGGCCGCGGCGCCAAACATCGGCGAGAGCTGCCATCCGGTGAGCGGGAAGAACACGCCCGCCGCCAGCGGAATGCCGATGCCGTTGTAGAACAGTGCCCAGAACAGGTCCTGCTTGATGTTGCGGATCGTGGCGCGCGAAAGCTCGATGGCGCGGGCGACGTCCATGAGGTCGCTGCGCATGAGTACCACGTCGGCGCCCTCCTTGGCGATGTCTGCGCCGGTGCCGATAGCAAGGCCCACGTCGGCGCGCGCCAGGGCGGGGGAGTCGTTGATGCCGTCGCCCACCATGGCGACCTTGCCGCCCGCATCCTGCAGCTCGCGTACGTGGTGCTCCTTGTCGGCGGGGAGGACGTCGGCGATGACCTGTTCGCTGCTCAGCCCCACGCGGCGGGCGATTGCTTCGGCCGTCACACGGTTATCGCCGGTGAGCATGCGCACGTCGACGCCGAGCTTGCGGAGCGCGGCGATGGCCTCGGCGCTCGTCTCTTTGACCTCGTCGGCCACGGCGATGGTACCGGCAAGCTCGCCGTTCTTGGCAAAGAACAGCGGCGTCTTGCCCTCGGCGGCAAATTGCTCGGCAAGACCCGCGGGCACGGTAACGCCCAGCTCGTCCATCAGGCGTACGTTGCCGGCGGCAATGGCGTTTTGCCCTTCGCGCGCCGTAACGCCTCGTCCGGGCACGGCCGCAAAGTCCTCGACCATGCGCGCGACGATCCCGCGTGTCTCGCACTCGGCCATAATCGCCTCGGCCAGCGGGTGCTCGCTTGATCGCTCCAGCGCGGCGGCCAGCTTGAGCAGCGCCTTTTCGCTCATGGCGGGCGATCCGTCGGCGCGCGTGGCTACCACGATATCGGTCACGGCAGGCTTGCCGCGAGTGACCGTTCCCGTCTTATCGAGCACCACGGTGCCCACGCTGCGCAGATTCTCCAGCGACTCGGCGCTCTTGAACAGAATGCCCATCTCGGCGCCCTTGCCGGTGCCGACCATAATGGCGACGGGCGTGGCCAGACCCAATGCGCACGGACAGCTGATCACCAGCACGGCCACGGCGGAGGTGAGCGCCTCGTTTATGCTGCCGGTCAGTGCCATCCACACCGCAAAGGTCACAGCCGAGATCACGAACACCACGGGCACGAACACGCCGGCGACTTTGTCGGCCATGCGGGCGATGGGCGCCTTGGTGGCGTTGGCGTCCTCGACGAGCTGGATAATCTTGGCGAGTGACGTGTCGGCGCCCACGCGTGTGGCACGGAAGGTAAACGAGCCCGTGCGGTTGACCGTGGCCGCGTTGACGGTGTCGCCGGCGGTCTTTTCCACGGGGATGGACTCGCCGGTGAGCGCGCTTTCGTCCACGGCCGAGCTGCCATCGAGCACCACGCCATCGACAGGGATGGACTCGCCGGGGCGCACACGCAGCACCTGGCCGGGCAGAATGGCATCGACGTCGACGGTGGCCTCGCTGCCGTCCTCGACCACGACGGTCGCGGTCTTGGGTGCTAAGTCGATGAGCGCCTCGATAGCGCCGCCGGTCTTGGACTTGCTGCGCGTCTCGAGGTATTTGCCCACGGTGACGAGCGACAGGATGGTGCCGGCACTCTCAAAATACAGGTTGTCCATGCTCGTCATCATGGCCTCGTGCACCTGACCTGCGGCTAGCTGGTCGGCCATGATGAACATGGCGTAGAGCGACCAGGCGATGGAGGCGGTGGCGCCCACGGCAATAAGGGCGTCCATGGTGGGCGCGCCGTGCGCGAGCGATTTAAACCCGTTGATAAAGTACGCGTCGTTGACGTAGACGATGGGAATGAGCAGGACGAGCTCGGTGAGCGCGAGCGTCATGCTGTGGGTGTGGTCGGTGAAGACGCTGGGCAGCGGCCAGCCGAGCATGTGCCCCATGCCTATGTAGAACAGCGGAATGAGAAAGATGATTGAGATGATGAGACGGGTGCGCATGGCGGAGGCGGTGGCCTCCAACTTTTTGGTAGGCGACTCCATATGAGCGGCGCCTGACCTGGCTTGCGCGCTGCCGTTTGGGGCGGCTTCGGTGCCCGTACTGACGGGCGAGGCCGAGTAGCCGGCACGGTCGACGGCGGTGCAGATATCGTCGGGGGAGACCTGCGCGGGGTCATAGTCGACCATCATGGAGCCGGCGAGCAGGTTGACCGCGACGCTTTGGACGCCGTCAAGCTTGCTGACGGCGCGGTCCACGTGCGCCTGGCAAGCGGCGCACGTCATGCCGCCCACGTCAAACTTATCTTGAGCCATGGCTTCTCCTTTCTATGGTGTAGTGTTGGAAATGTTAACCTACCGATACTATACACCCATACCCCCTGGGGGTGTCCAGTACAGAAAGAAATGTATGACATTCTGTTATTGGTCGAGGTGATAGCCAGGTCGGCGGACCGTAGCCGGTCTAATGTCTCAATCTGTAACAACTAGACCCGTTTTTGTCGAGTAACTGTTACAGATCGAGACATTACATCGAGCCACAACCTAACGTCTCAATCTGTAACATCTGGGGACCGTTTTGCCTGCTAGATGTTACAAATCGAGACAGAGCGTCTGCGGTCAACTCAAATGTCTTGATTTGTAACATCTAGAGAGGTTTTTGACCCCTTACTGTTGCAGATTGAGATGTTGTCTCGCAGGGTTGGGGTTTGTCTCGTTCTGTAACATCTAGACCTGTATCTGCCGAGCTAGTGTTACAAATCGAGACAACTGCCGGGGAGGGGTCCCGTCACGGCAAGACGCCCGCCGCCTAGATACAGAACCCGGGAATCACACAGGTTAGCTTGTTTGGCTTTTCCGCAGGCGTTGCGTACGTAAAGACGTCGCCGTCGCGTCCCACGCGGTTCATATAGAGTGTGCCTTCGCTCTCCGATGTGTCGGGACTTGCCGTTCGTTCCCACCAACAGGTGTCCTTGCCCTTCCACTGGCGAACCAACGTCTCGTTCGTGGTATACGGACTTACCTTGAGCTCGCGGAAGAGCTGATACTCCTTGCCCTCGCCGTTATAGATGTCGGCCAGGTAGTGAAAGCCCTCGGTAAACGACTCGGGCGGCTGCACTCCGCACAGCTCGACCATGGCGGGCAGCCAAAGAGTTGCGGTCAGCTCGCTCAGGCACGATGCGCTTCTGGCGGCGCCAACGTTATTCGAGATCTTTTTGACAGATTTGATGAGTGCGCGCAGCTCGTTGGGCAGCAGCTTAAGGCCGTCGCTATCGAGCCATTCCCGCAGCTCGCAATCTGCCCAGCCGGCGCTCGGCGGTTGGGCCGCGGCATCGCGCTCGGCAATACCCGCGTCGAACATAAACGTCAGTCCGGCCTTGCCCGTCCCGTCCAGAAGCTCATCGTGACGGATGCCCACAAGCTGCGCGCCGACCTCCAGCCCGTTGGTGAGTTTCACGCGCTTGGTACACGGATAGGGGATATGCCCGTTGTCATCGAGCAGATGATAGCGCTTGGCAATCTCGCGTGCCTCGCTACGGGTCTCGGCAGCCTTAATCTTGAGCGAAATCTCCTGCAGCTGATCCCAGGTGTAGTCGTCAAGTGAACCGCGGATGCCGTCCAGGTAGTCGGGGATGCCAAAGCCATGGGTCGCCGCGCCAATGACGCCGAGCCCCGCAACGACTGCAACGACGCCGCCGATAATAAAGCGGCGGCGGGTCATGGCGTCGTGCCGGGCCTGCTCCAGGATCTCTCGCGCTCGCTCGCCGGCGACGTCGACCTTAAGGTGCGTGCCAGAATCGATATCAATCGCGGCCTCGTCTCCTGCGCCTTCGCGGCCTTCGGGTTCGGCATCGGTGAGGTATGCCGAGAGCGCCTCGAGCATCTGCTGCTCGGTAGGGCGATCGCACTGCTCGACTGAGATGCCTTTCATGATGATCTGGACGAGCGCTTTGTCGCCCTCGCAGCGCGGCTCGAGCGGTGCCGGCTTGGTCTTGGTCTTTATGAGGTAGAACGAGCCGGTTGCCGCGGCGCCCGTCGACTCGATGTCGAACGGTTTGCGACCGCTGTAGAGCTGGTACAGAATGCTCGAAAGCGCATAGACGTCGACCGCGGGCGAGCGGCGAAGGGCCGCGATGCCTTCGATATCCTGCGTGAGCATCTCGGGCGCGGCGTATGCGGGCGTGGCAAAACGCCAGATGTCGGCGCGCCGGGTGATCGTGTCGTCGCCGAGGGCCATGGTCGCGGAGCCCATGTCGATGAGGCAGGGGTCAAAGGAGCAATCGGCAATCTGCTGCTCGAGCGTTCGGCTGGTAGTGCGGAACATGATATTGGCAGGCGACAGGTCGCGATGGACGACCGGATTTACGAGTCCTTGGGTCATCAAGAGCGCACGAAGCACGGCGTTTCCGACGGCGGCGACCATCTGGGTGGTCAGCCCGCCCGAGGCGTCGTGCGGAAGCAGAGGTAGCGCCTGCTTGAGTGAGGTGCCCTCGACCCACTCCATGAGGATGAGCGGGTCATCCTCGCACGATCCGTAGCCATAGACGCGTGGAAATCCGCGCAGGTGCGAGACGGTACACAGATGACGGTACTCCTCGAACAGCGCGGCGGTGTTAGCCAGGTGCGCTGCCGATTGCTCGGCGGAGCGGTCGGGGGCTTGGCCGGAAAGGATGGCGTTGTCCTTGAGTAGCTTGACGGCAAAGACCTCGCCGCTCGTGTTGGTCGCGCGCAGCACGTGCCCGATGTTGCCGTTGTTGCGGTGGGCCGTCTGGAGAATAAGCGTCATAAACCGACGCTTGGCCTCGTCCTCGGCGCTGGGGTCGACCGCCACGGCGGTATCGAACGTATCGAGACGGATGAGTTTGTCGCCATAGGCGCTATCGGTAGTATCCATGGCGTTCCTTTGTCTGGCATGGGTTGCCGCACGTATACGTGAGCAGTGCGGATATCGGTAAAGTACCATGATAGCCGCACTGTCCACGTATACCGCCGAGCATTGTCGTTTACGACGCAGAAGGTAGAAGACGAAAGACGGACGGCGACCGTCTTTCGATCGCCGTCCGCGCTAGTCCACAATGACAAGGAATGTCGTGTAGAGACCCAGATGGAGCCTGTCGCTGTTTTCGATTTCCACTGGGGGATAGATCTTGCCGGGCTCGCGTTGGTCGCGCGGCGGCTCGATTACGATATCGCCGTCGCCCGCGCCCGATTCGAGCACCGTGCCGTTGGTCGATCCAAGGCCCTGGGCGTACCAGTGCTCACCCTCAAGCCAAATGCGAAGATGTTCGCGCGATGCATCGGCGCCCACATCGGTGATGCTGGGCGAGGTTTTGGGCAAAGAACCAATTACGGTACCGCGCGGATCGCGTGTGAGGGGATGGATTTGCATGTCGGCCCAGTTGTCGGCATGGGTTCTGAGCAGACCGAGGTTGGGGGCGACGGTGCGCGGCTGCTCCAGGCTGCTCATAAAGCCACGTCCGACGGTAGTTTCGGTGGTGCCAAAGTGCCCGCCCGTCTTGCTGTCGCAAAAGCGCTCGACGGTGGCCACGCCCTGAACGGGATCGGCGAGCGCCCCCGTTGCCACAAAGAGCATCAAGAAGAGCGTGCTTTTCTCGCGCACGGCATTGCCGTCAAAGTTGTCGATGCGATTGAGGGCATTTGCATATAGGCGGCTGTCCAGCTTGTAGCTGGTGAGAGCCGACATCATTTCGTTGGCGGCCGGACCGCGATAGTGCTCGGCGATTGCCCGATAGGCGGACTCGCCGCCGCCGAGCTTGCTGCAGATTGCCGCGGAAAGGTTGAGCGTGGTGACGGTAAAGTCGCTGTAGATGGCGGGCGCGCACTGGTCAGGCTTGCGATGGACGATGTAACGGGTGAGATACGAGCGGTTGGAAGAGCATTTCTCGAGCAGGGTACTGCCGAGATAAGAGTTTCCATTGATAAGCATTCGGGCGATCTCGAGATGTTTAAGACCGCCGAACGAGCGAATATCGTTATAGAGGACCGAGCAAGGCGTCTCTGCTGCCACGGATACCTCCTTTGATTGCTTCCTAGCCAATATGGCGATAGGAATTAATGGCCCCCGGTGGGCGACGTATTAAATGGCTGCGCAATATATAGCGTAACCAAAGCAACATTATAGGCCACATGTTCGAAATTGCAGGAAGACCGAGAGATTTTGGTTGGACTGAACGGAAATCCCCCTCTGTCTTGTTCTGTAACATTTGGACCCGGTTTTGCCCTGCATCTGTTACAGATTGACACAATCGGCCAGGCCCACCTCGTCCGCCTCGTCATCTGTGGTTTACGTGGGGGCATGCGAAGCACGGGTATACTAACCGGCGGCGAATCTGCTCCATCGCTTAGAGCTGCTGCGTCTGGACGGCGTGTGATAGGGCTGCCAAAGCGATCGCCAGCGTGCTGAGCAACGTCCTCTCTGTGCGCACCTGTTTTTGTATGTATTAGCGCACTACCAAGCACGCCCGCGCGGCCGCATGCCGTGCCCATTGCGCGTGCAGATAAGGAACAACAACATATGCGTAATTCTGTATCTGACGTCACCGACGCCGAGATCCTGGACGAGGCCCGCGAGGCCATGACCCAGGCTGCCTTCGATGCCGCCGATGAGGCCAATGCTGCCCAGGCCGTCGAGTCCGCTACCGAGAGCCTGCCCGCCTTTGACGAGCTGGGGCTTTCCGACGAGATGCTCCGTGCTATCGAGAACCTGGGCTACACGGCGCCCACGCCCGTGCAGGCCGGCTCGATCCCCGTAGTGCTCGAGGGCCGTGACCTGCTTGCCGCCGCTCAGACCGGCACCGGCAAGACGGCCGCTTTTTTGCTGCCGACCATGAATAATCTGGAGCACATCGCTCCTCCCAAACCCGTGCGCGAGCGCGGCGGCCGCAACCGTCGTCGCGGTGCTAAAAAGCCCGAGGGCAACGGCCGCGGCCCCGTGATGCTCGTCATCACCCCCACGCGCGAGCTTGCCCAGCAGATCGACGAGGTCGCGAGCAAGATCGCCGACGTCACCGGCCATGTCGCCGTGACCGTCGTGGGCGGTGTGAGCTACAAGCCGCAGACCGCGGCACTCAAGTACGGCTGCGACATCCTGGTCGCCACGCCGGGCCGTCTGGTCGATCTGATCGAGCAGGGTGCCTGCCACCTGAACGAGGTCAAGGTCCTGGTGCTCGACGAGGCCGACCGCATGCTCGACATGGGCTTTTTGCCCGCCGTCCGCCGCATTGTGCGCGAGACGCCGGCCGAGCGCCAGACGCTGCTGTTCTCGGCGACGCTCGACGAGGAGGCCGTGGGCGAGATCACCGACCTGGTGAGCGACCCGGCCCGCGTGGAGATCGCGCCCGCTACGTCGACTGCCGACACCGTCGACCAGTTTGTGTTCCCGGTGTCCATCGAGGCCAAGAACAACCTGCTGCCCGAGTTCCTCAAGAAGGAGGGCCCGGAGCGCACCATCGTCTTTATGCGCACCAAGCACCGTGCCGACAGCTGCTGCCGTCGTCTGGAGCGCAAGGGCATCAAGGCCGCCGCGATCCACGGCAACCGCAGCCAGGCCCAGCGCGAGCGTGCCCTTTCGGCCTTCCGCGACGGTACCGTCGACGTGCTGGTGGCAACCGACGTGCTTGCCCGCGGCATCGACATTAGCGACGTGCGCTACGTCGTGAACTTTGACGTGCCGGCCGAGCCGACCGACTACATCCACCGTATTGGCCGTACGGGCCGCGCCGGCGAGCTGGGCTGGGCCATTACGTTTGTGACCGAGCAGGACGTCGACGAGTTCTACGAGATCGAGAAGCTTATGGACAAGACGGCCGATATTTACGAAGCCGGCGACCTGCATGTGGGTCCCAACCCGCCTGCGGTTGATCCCGAGCGCGACCCTGCGGCCTTTAAGGTGAAGAAGAAGACTAAGCGCGGCAAGTCCAAGAGCAAGAAGAAGCTTGAGCAGGCGCGTCGCGACGGCAAGCGCAACGGCGACGATTACGGCGATGTGGCCGGTCGTTCCAACCGCGGTCGCGACGAGCGTCGCGGCGACGGCGAGCGCCCGAGCCGTCCCAAGCGCGGCGGCAAGACCCGCGTGCGCGAGGGCGTTCAGGCTCGCGTGGACGAGGCCGTGGAGAGCGTGGCTCGCGAGGTGGCTGCCGAGGAGCGCGGCGGTGCTGTTGAGCAGGGCCCGCGCGGCAACCGTGCCGAGCGTCGCGCCAAGCAGTTCCAGGGCGAGGCACACCGCCGCCGTCGTGAGGACGAGGACCGTGGCGGTCGTCGTCGTGTTGAGCGCGAGGACGAAGGCCGTGGTTCGCGCGGCGGCAAGCGCGGCTCGGGTGACCGTCGTCGCTCCGGTCGCGATGGCGAGCGCGGCGGGCGCGATGAGCGCCGTGGCGGCGAAGGCCGTGGTGAGCGAGGTGCCCGTGGCGGTGAGTCCCGTGGCGGCAAGCGCTTTGAAGAGCGCGGTAGCCGCGGCGGCGAGCGTCGCGAGGGTGCTCGCAGCAATGGCGGCCGCAGCGGCGCCGGTCGTTCGAATGAGTCGCGCGATCGTCGCGACCCGCGTGCCAGCCGCGATCGTCGCGATGACTGGCGCAACTACGACGATACCCGCGAGGAGCGTCGTGGCGGCTATCGTGGCGGGCGTGGCGGCAACCAGGCCGGCTCCCGCGGCGGCCGTGCCGGCGGTCGCGATAATCGTGGCAGCTATGGCAATAGTCGTGGTGGCAAGCGCGGCAGCAGCTCCCGCCGTCCCGGTGACGGCGGCGGCAAGCGCAAGTAACACACGCATCGCCCGCTAGAGCGAGGTGAACCAAGGGCCCCGAGCAACTACGTTCGGGGCCCTTTTTGTTTGCCGTATCCGATCGCTAGTTCAAATGTGATTTCCTCGGGAATGCATCTAGAGGATGCCGTGGACCTGTTTCCTGCCATGCGGCAATGGGTCCCATGAGGTGCGCCGTGCATTTTTTGGAGTATTCTGCAGTTCGAGTTGTCTGCATATGATTCGACGTCGCCAACGGTGGTCTTCGGATATCCCTAGCGAGCGTTTTGAGCCAGATCTCGCCGTTTTCCGGAGCAGGGGCGCGTTATTCTCGCCATGTCGGGACTTAGAATGATACGGCGCCCTACAGTTTTGCCCACCCGCGGCGGTGCTGGCGCGGTCACGTTGCAGAATACTCCGTTTTTTGCACGGGCCAGGATGGGGTACCTCGGGAGAACACGGCGGTATCCCGTAAATATATACAATCTGTACCGTAATTTATACAAAACGAAGAGGCAGACAGCGTAGCGTGGGTGCATTGGGGTGCTTGGCGCATCAAAACGGGGACCCCACGTGCCGTATACTCTGGCTGGATGTGAAAGCGGCTTGACGCGTTGCCAGGCGTAGGGGGAGGGTGTCTAGATGAGCGTATTCGAAATTGTGTTTAGTCCGACGGGTGGAACGCGGAAGGCGTCTGGCCTTGTGGCCGGGGCACTGGGCAAGAATACCGTTACCGTCGATCTGACCGATAGCGGGTTGGATTTCAACGCTGTCTCGATGACTGAGGACGACGTGGCCGTAATCTCTGTGCCGGCGTATGCCGGTAGAATCCCGGCTGTGGTGGCTGACCGGTTGGACATGGTGCGCGGCAACGGGGCTCGGGCTGTTTTGGTTTGTGTATACGGAAACCGCGCGTTTGAGGACACGCTCGTAGAGCTGGAGGACGTTGCGAAGCATGCGGGATTCCGGGTGATCGCGGCAGTTGCGGCCATTGCAGAACATTCCATTGCGCGACAGTTTGCTGCCGGTCGTCCGGATGCGCAGGACTCGGCGCAGCTTGCTGAGTTTGCGCAGCAAATTCAGCAAAAGCTGTTGGCCGAGGATACATCCGAGCCCTCTATTCCCGGCAATCGTCCTTATAAACAAGCCGGAGGTCACCGCATGGCACCCGAGGCAACAGAGGATTGCGTCTCCTGCGGTGCATGCGCCGCGGCGTGCCCCGTTTGTGCTATCGACAATGGTGACCCCAAACGAGCAGCTGGCGAGGCGTGCATCTCCTGCATGCGCTGCGTTGCCGTATGTCCGCGAGGCGCTCGTAAGCTTGATCCCAACAAGCTATCCGCTGTTTCCCAGATGCTGAGCAAGGTTTGCGTCGTGCGGAAGGAATGCGAGCTCTTTATCTAGCGCAAGTGAGATTGGTGCAAACAAACCTGACCCTTTTGCACCAAAAATGATCCGTTTTCCTCCGTCCCCAAGGGATCATGTGATCCGAAGAGGACGGAGGAAAACGGATCAAAAGGAAAAAAGTAAGGCGTTCCTTTCCACATTGGATATTGCTATTTGGTAACGCGTTTTATCAAATATGGCATTTATCTGCGGTAATGTTCTGTTTCACCGCTGAGGGTGACATTTCATGCCGCCTGCCGAACTGCGTGGAGACCTAACAACTTTCTAGGTCAGTGTTGTGCGTGTAGCAATTTCGCCCGGCCTCGCCTCCGGGCTGCCATGTGAGAGGGGATCTTATGGCTCGACTGCATGTAATGGAACGCAGCCACGCTCAGGCCGTCATGGACGACCTGCACGATGCGCTCGGACGTCGTCTGGCGGTGAGCTCGCTCGCCCCGTGTCCCGTCGAGTTTACGGCAGCGCTCGTCAACCTGTGCTCCACCCAGAGCTGCGGCAAGTGCACGCCCTGTCGCGTGGGCCTGAGCGCGCTGAGCGACCTGCTCGCCGATGTGCTCGAAGGGCGCGCCGATGAGTCCGCGCTCAACCTGATTGAGCGCACGGCCCGCACCATCTACCTTTCGAGCGATTGCGCCATCGGCTACGAGGCCGGCGCCATGGCGCTCACGGCCATTCGCGGCTTTCGCGACGACTTTGAGCACCACATCCGCGAGCATTCCTGCGGCTTTGACCGCGAGGCCCGCGTCCCGTGCGTCTCGGGCTGTCCGGCGCACGTCGACATTCCCGGGTACATTTCGCTCGTCGAGGCCGGCCGCTATGCCGATGCCGTCAAGGTCATCCGCAAGAACAATCCGCTGCCGCTCGTCTGCGGCTTGGTGTGCGAGCATCCCTGCGAGATGCACTGCCGCCGCGGCATGGTCGACGACCCCATGAACATCCTCGCCCTCAAGCGCTTTGCCGTTGAACACAGTGACCTCAACGACCATAAGCCGCATGTAGTGGACAACACCGGTAAGCGCATCGCCGTGATCGGCGGCGGTCCGGCCGGCCTTTCCTGCGCCTACTACCTGGCCGTGATGGGCCATAAGGTGACCATCTTTGAGCAACGTCACCACTTGGGCGGCATGCTGCGTTACGGCATCCCCAGCTATCGTCTGCCGCGCGAGCGCCTGCAGGCCGAGGTCGACTGGATCTTGAGCGCCGGCATCGACGTGGAACTCGACCACTCCGTCAACGGCGAGGAGCTTGCCTGTCTGCGTGGCGAGTTCGATGCCGTCTACCTGGCCATCGGTGCCCATAGTGACAAGAAGCTCGGCCTTCCGGGCGAAGGGGCGCCCGGCGTTGAGTCGGCCGTCAAGATGCTGCGTGCTATCGGCGATGACGAGCTGCCCGACCTGAGCGGCCAGCGCGTGTGCGTCATCGGCGGCGGCAACGTTGCCATGGACGTGGCACGCTCCGCCGTGCGCTGCGGTGCCGAAAAGGTGAGCATCGTCTACCGCCGCCGCATCTGCGACATGACGGCCCAGGACGCCGAGATTGCCGGCGCCCAGGCTGAGGGTTGCGAGGTTCTGGAGCTCACGGCCCCGCTCGGTATCGAGACGGGCGAGGACGGTCGCGTGAGCGGCCTGCGCGTACAGCCGCAGATTATCGGCGAGCCCCGCCGCGGGCGCCCGGCCCCGCGTGCCGCCGCCACGCCCGAGCGCGTCATTCCCTGCGAGCGCGTGTTCGTTGCCATTGGACAGGACATCGACTCCAAGTCGTTTGAGGACATGGGCATCGCCTGCAAGTGGGGTCGCGTCGTCACCGATTCGGACGGCGCCGTGCCCAACTTCGACGGCCTCTTTAGCGGCGGCGACTGCCAGACCGGTCCCGCCACTGTCATCCGTGCCATTAACGCCGGCCGCGTGGCTTCGGCAAATATCGACCGCTACCTGGGCTTCGACCACAAGATTAAGCTCGACGTGGAGCTGCCGACCGTGCAGTTTAAGGGCAAGCACGAGTGCGGCCGCTGCGAGCTGGGCGAGCGCGAGGCCGGCGAGCGCATCCACGATTGGAATCTGGTCGAGCAGGGCCTTACCGAGGAGGAGGCACGCCAGGAGGCAAGCCGCTGTCTGCGTTGCGACCACTTTGGCTTTGGCGCGTTCCGCGGAGGGAGGAACCTGGAATGGTAGAGCCCAACAACCCCACTGTCAGCGACAACACCGAAAACGGAGCGCATAACATGGTCAAGCTCATTATCGATAATTGCGAGGTCGTGGTTCCCGAGCACACCACGATCCTGGACGCAGCCAAGTCCGTCGGCATCCAGATTCCCACCCTGTGCTACCTGCGTGATCTGAACGAGAACGGCGGCTGCCGCGTATGCGTGGTCGAGGTTGCGGGCTGCGACCAGCTGGTCGCAGCCTGCAACAACTACGTGCTCGACGGTATGGTGGTCCACACCAACAGTCCCAAGGCCCGCGAGGCCCGTCGCACCAACGTGCAGCTGCTACTGTCCCAACACGACTCGCGCTGTACGAGCTGCGTGCGCAGTGGTAACTGCAACCTGCAGACCATCGCCAACGACCTGGGCATCTTCTATCTGCCGTACGAGCAGCACCTGGCGCGCGAGGGCTGGGACTTCGATTTCCCCATCATCCGCGATAACGACAAGTGCATTAAATGCATGCGCTGCATCAAGGTGTGCGAGAGCGTGCAGGGCTTAGGGATTTGGGACCTGACCAACCGCGCCACGCATACCGCCGTGGGCACCCGCGGGCGTGCGCCGATCGGCAAGACCGATTGCGTCGCGTGTGGTCAGTGCATCACGCATTGTCCGACGGGCGCCCTGCGCGAGCGTGACGATACCGAGACCGTGTTCGACGCCATCGCCGATCCCGACAAGATCGTGCTGGCGCAGATTGCGCCGGCCGTGCGTAGCGCCTGGGGCGAGGAGCTCGGCATTCCGCGCGATGAGGCCACCGTCGAGCGCCTGGCCTGTGCGCTGCGCCGCGTGGGCTTTGAGTACGTGTTCGACACCGATTTCTCGGCCGACCTCACCATTATGGAGGAGGGCTCCGAGCTGCTCGAGCGCCTGGGTAAGGCCGCCAAGGGCGAGGGCGACAGCCGCAGCTGGCCCATGTTCACGAGCTGCTGCCCGGGCTGGGTACGCTTTGTGAAGGCGCGTTACCCCGAGTTTGTCGACAGCCTGTCCACGTCCAAGTCGCCGCAGCAGATGTTCGGCGCCATCGCCAAGACCTACTACGCCAGTGTGCTGGGCGTGGAGCCCGAGCGCCTGTTTGTGGTGTCCGTGATGCCGTGCACGGCCAAGAAGGCCGAGTGCGCGCTGCCGAGCATGGTGGGCGAGGACGGCACGCCCGATGTGGACGTTGCACTGACGGTGCGCGAGATGGTGCGCATGGTCCGCGCGAGCCACGTGAGCGTGGATACGCTGGTTGAGGAGCCGCTCGACACGCCGCTGGGCTTTGGCACGGGCGCAGGTGTGATCTTTGGCGCCACGGGCGGCGTGATGGAGGCCGCCGTGCGCTCGGCCTATTACCTGGTGACGGGCAAGAACCCCGACGCCGACTTCTTTACCGATGTGCGCGGCCTGGACGGCTGGAAGGAGGCCGTGGCCGATATCGATGGCACCAAGGTACGCGTCGCCGTGGCGCACGGGCTGGGCAACGCCGCCCGCCTGCTCGACGCGATTCGCGACGGCCGCGTGAGCTATGACTTCGTTGAGGTCATGGCGTGCCCGGGCGGCTGTGTCGGTGGCGGCGGTCAGCCCATCCATGACGGCTGTGAGCTGGCAGCCGAGCGCGGCCAGGTGCTGTGGGGCTTGGATGCTGCTGCGGATATTCGCTTCTCGCACGAGAATCCCGATGTCCAGGCATGCTACCGCGAGTTCTTGGGCGAGCCGCTCTCGCCGCTGGCCGAGGAGCTGCTGCATACCGACCATCACGCATGGACGATGCCTAACGAGGGGACGTGCTAGCGATGCGCGCGTTTAATGTTGAGATGTCGCGCCGGGGGTTTGCCTCGGCGCTCGCTGCGGGCGCCCTGTCGCTTGCGCTCGCGGGCTGTGGCGGCGGGGCTGCCGGTGCCGGGTCCGCCGCGGGCTCGGCTGCCACAGACGGCGCCGGTGCTGCTGCAGAGCCGGTCGAGGTGCACGTCGCCTCGCTCAAGGGGCCGACCTCGATTGGTCTGGTGCAGTTTATGGACCGGGCGGCCGATGGCGAGACGGACAATGAGTTCGACTTTGCGATCAACACCGCCGCCGACGAGATTGTGCCCAAGGTCATTCAGGGCGATATCGACATTGCCCTGGTGCCGGCCAACGTGGCGAGCGTGCTCTACAACAAGACCGAGGGCGCGGTGCAGGTCATCGACATCAACACGCTGGGCGTGCTGAACGTGGTGACGGGCGACGCGAGTGTGACCTCGTTTGGCGATCTGGCGGGTCGCACCGTCTACATGACGGGCAAGGGCACCACGCCAGAGTACGTCATGAACTACCTGCTGGAGCGCGCGGGCCTGACCGGCCAGGTGGCGCTCGAGTTTAAGAGCGAGCCCACCGAGGTGCTGTCGGCCCTGCTTGCCGACCCGTCCGCCGTGGGCGTGCTGCCGGAGCCGTTCAAGACCGCTGCCATCGCCAAGAGCGAGGGCAAGCTGTCGGCACCGGTGAGCCTGACTGATGTGTGGGACGAACTGGCGGGTGACACGGGCTCCCGTTTGTTGACGGGCGTGACCGTGGTGCGCCGTGCCTTTGCCGAGGAGCATCCCGAGGCCGTGACGGAATTCTTGAGCTGCCATGCGGCGAGCGTGAAGGCCGTGAACGCGGCGCCGGCGGACTGGGCGCAGGCCGTGGTCGATGCAGGCATCGTGGATAACGCCACGATTGCCGAAAAGGCGATTCCCGGGTGCATGCTCGTGCGCCAGACGGGGAAGGATATGAAGGCGGCGCTCGGTGGGTACCTGCAGGTGCTGGCCGATGCGGACGCGAGCGCCGTGGGTGGCAAGCTCCCGGCTGACGATTTCTACTACATGGAGTAGCCCGTGCGTGCGTTTGCTCGACAAATGACGGAGCGTATGAAGGCGGTGGCGGCAGCAGGTGCCGTCGCCGCCTTTTGGCTTGCCGCGTGGATGCTGGTGGCGGCGCTGGTGGCGCAGCCGTTGATCTTGCCTGGGCCGGGTGTTGTTGCCCTGGCGCTGCTGCGCCTGGTGCGCGATGGCGGTACCTGGGCGATTTTGGCGGGCTCGGGCGCGCGAATACTGGGCGGGCTGGCGCTTGCCGCGGCGTGTGGTGGCGTGCTTGCCGGGATTTCGTCACGTTCGCGGGCGTTTGCGCACCTGGTGGCTCCGGCACTGTCGTTTGTAAAGGCGACGCCGGTCGCCTGCGTGGTGGTCCTGCTGCTCATTTGGCTGGGGTCGGCGCGCGTGAGCATCGCGGCGGTCTTTTTGATGGCGCTGCCGGGCGTGTATTTTTCGCTGGCCGAGGGCTTGGCACAAGTGGATAAACCGCTGGAGCAGATGTTCCGTCTGCATGGCGTGCGCGGCTGGCGCCTGTTTTGCGTCCATACCTGGCGCGAGGTGCTGCCGTTTGTGCTTTCGTGCGCCCGCGCCGTGATCGGCATGAGCTGGAAGGCCGGCGTGGCAGCCGAGCTGATCGGCATGGCGGTGGGCACCGTGGGTGAGCGCATCTATCAGGCAAAGCTTTTGATTGAGACGGCTGATCTGCTGGCGTGGACCGTGTTGGTCGTAGCCGCCTCGTGGGCGTGTGAGCGCGTGCTGGTGTGGCTTCTGCGGGTTTCGGGGCCCGTGGCGTGGCGCGCGGCCGTGCGGGCGCATGGGCATGGACTGCGCGGGCGTGCGGGGGCTGCGAGCGATGGCGCTGCGGCGGAGCTTGCGCTTGCCGTGGGCGATCGCGCGCCGTGGGCTCCGGCACTGGACGGTCTGGCGCTCAACGTGCTCGCGGGCGGGCGTATCTGTGTGATGGGTGCTTCGGGTGCGGGCAAGTCGACGCTGCTTGCGCTAGCGGCGGGGGAGTCCGCGCCGTGCTCGATGGTGTTTCAGGATGCACGCTTGGTCGAATCCGCCTCGGCGCTGGATAACGTGTTGGTGTGCGCCGATGCGCGCGTGGATGCTTCGAGCGCCGCGGCATTGCTGCGCCTGCTGGTGCCAGGGATCGACGTGCATGCTCGCGTGGCCGAGCTTTCGGGCGGGCAGCGCCGTCGCGTCGAGATCGCTCGAGTCCTGCTGTGCCCGGGCGGCGCCGTTATTCTGGACGAGCCCTTTACCGGTCTAGATACCGCCGCACGCGACGCATGCGCCGAGGTCGTGCTCGACCTGCTCGACGGCCGCATGCTCCTGCTCGCCACGCACGATGTCGCCGACGCTCAGGCCCTCGATATCTCGGACATCATCACGCTCTAAATACTAACTCAGCTACAAAATGATTCGTTTTCCTCCGTTCCCATGGGGTCGGGTGTGGTATTCTATCTGCGGGGTAATACTTAGGAATACCAAGTAATACCAACGCCGCAGAAACAAACTCCGGATGCGGGCCAATCGGGTTGCCTTCACAGCCCGTCGCCCAGCCGCGTGGCCCGCATCTATCCGCACTACCGTCGTTTCAAAAAGGAAGCGCCATGGCAGAACACATGACCCCCGTAGTCGCGAAGGTCTTGCCCGAGGAGAAGGCAGCCTTCGCGGCGGCAACTCAGCTCGTGGGCACCACGCCGTCCAACGCCATCCGCATGTTTATCGCCGCGTTCAATCGCTGCGGCACCTTTCCGTTTGACATCTCGCCCAACGGGGCCTTTGGCAAAGAGTGTCCTCAACAGCTAGTCGTTGAAGAACGTCCCCAATGACTAGTCGTCGGGAGGAGGTCGGCATGCTCAATGCGATGATTTGGGCGCTTGCCTGTTTTGGCGTCGTCGCTGCCGATATTGCCCTGAGCGTGGTTTTGTTTTCCGCTCTGGGCGTCGCGTCAGTGTTCATGGGTTTTTCGATCGATGACCTCGACATTCAATTGCTTCAGGCTGCCGCGCAGATGGCGTCGTTTTTGATGGCGCTGCTGTGGTGGCGCTATCTGTGGCCCCGCTCCTTCATGGCGCGCCGGCAAGGCGAGCGCCCGCTCGGCGGGGGAGCAGGCGCGGCATGGAAGCGCATTGCCTGCGTTGTCGTGATCGGCCTATCCATGCAGGTGGTCATTAGCTACCTATGCGACGGCGTACTGTCGCTGCTGCCCGAGGTCGCGGCAGGCTATAGCGAGCTCGTCGAGGAAACGGGCATGGGCGATACCAGCCTTCTTGCCGTCCTGACCACGGTGCTTGGCGCGCCGTTTTGCGAGGAACTGCTGGTGCGCGGCATCATCTTTGAGTTTTCGCTCCGAGCATTTAACCCGCAGTGCCGTCCGCTCTGGAAGCGCCGGCGCCGCGCGAACGCGCAGGACGGCGCCATAGTGCCCTGGGCGGCCCCAAGCACGTGGGGTATCGCCGCGGCGATTGTGCTGCAGGCGGCCATCTTTGGCTTTATGCACATGAACTGGGTGCAGGGTTGCTACGCGGGCGCCGCCGGCCTCATTTTTGGTTGGGTGCTCGTGACCACCGGAAAGCTCCGCTACACGATTCTGCTGCACTTTGCGTTTAATGCCGGGTCGTATCTCATGGGGCTGCTGTGGTTTGTGAGCACACCGCTCGACGTTGTGGTCACGGTTGGCATCGCCGGCGTCATCCTCGTTGAGGCAATGCGCTCGCTGCGCCATGCGTGTGGGATGGACGCAGCGAGTGCACCACTGCCCTAGTTGCGACGTCCGCCGCCGTTGGCGCCCTGACGCCCCTGTGCCGCGCGATTGCGACCGGCAGTGTTCTGCGCGCGGGACATACCGCCGTGACCCTTGCTGCCCTTGGGCCCCTTGCCGGCGGCGCCACCGTGGGCCTTGCCGCCCTTCTTGCCGGTGCCATGCCCACCGCCGGCAGACGTCTCGCCCGGGCGTGGCGGCACGGGGCGAATCAGGCAATGCTTGGTATAGCCGATCAGATCACGACGCCCGGCCTTCTCTAGCGCCTCGCGCACCAGCTTGTAGTTCTCGGGCTTGCGATACTGGATGAGCGCGCGCTGCATGGCCTTCTCATGCGGGTCGCGCGCCACATAGATCGGCTCCATGGTGCGCGGATCCACGCCGGTGTAGTACATGCAGGTCGACATAGTGGACGGTGTGGGGTAGAAGTCCTGCACCTGCTCGGGCATGTAGCCCATGTCGCGCACGGCCTCGGCAAGGTCCACGGCTTCCTTCATCGTCGATCCGGGATGGCTCGAGATCAGATACGGCACCACGTACTGCTTGAGTCCGTATTCGCGATTCAAGCGTTCAAATTTACGGCAGAATGCGTCGTAGACAGCTCGGCTCGGCTTGCCCATCACGGACAGTACCGCGTCGCTCACGTGCTCGGGCGCTACGCGCAGCTGGCCCGAGACATGGTGCTCCAGCAGCTCGCGCAAAAACTCGTCCGAGGCGTCGGCCATGGTGTAGTCAAAGCGGATGCCGCTGCGGACGAAGACCTTCTTGACGCCCGGCAGCTGGCGCAGGTCGCGCAGCAACTGCGTGTAGCCGCTCTCGTCGACCACCATGTTCTTGCACACACTCGGCCACAGGCAGCGCTTGTTCTTGCACACGCCGTGCTTGAGCTGCTTGTCGCAGGCCGGGCGGCTAAAGTTAGCCGTCGGTCCGCCCACGTCGTTGATGTAGCCCTTAAACTCGGGATCGCGCGTGAGCAGCTCGGCCTCGCGCACGATCGAGTCGTGGCTGCGCATCTGCAGCACGCGGCCCTGGTGGAAGGTGAGGGCGCAAAACGAGCACTCGCCAAAGCAGCCGCGGTTGGAGCTAATGGAAAACTTAATCTCGGCAAAGGCCGGCACGCCGCCTGCCGCGTCGTAGTCGGGATGCCAGTCGCGTGCGTAGGGGAGCTCGGCTACCTCGTCCATCTCGTCGGTGGTGAGCGTCGCCGATGGCGGGTTCTGCACCACATAGATGCTGTTGGGGTAGGGCTCTACCAGGCGATGTCCGGTGATGGGGTCCATATTCTGCTGCTGCACGTTAAAGCTGCGTGCGTAGTTGAGCTTGTCGGCAGCAAGGTCGTCCCAGCTGGGTAGCAGGTCGTAGTCGTAGACCTCGTCGAGCGAGCTCGTGCGGTAGACGGTACCGTTGATATAGGTGATCTGGTCGACGGGTAGCCCCGCGTCGAGCGCGTCGGCGATCTCGACAATCGCGTGCTCGCCCATGCCGTAGATGAGAATGTCGGCGCCCGAGTCGAGCAGTACCGAACGCTTAAGCTTGTCCTGCCAGTAGTCGTAGTGGGCCAGGCGGCGCAGGCTTGCCTCGATGCCACCGATAATGATGGGGGCGTCCTTAAACGTCTGGCGGATGAGGTTGCCGTAGACCGTGACGGCGCGATTGGGACGGCGCCCCTCCTCGCCACCGGGGGTATAGGCGTCAGTGTGGCGGCGGTGCTTGGTCACCGAATAGTGGTTGACCATGGAGTCCATGTTGCCGGCGCTGACGAGAAAGCCTAGGCGAGGCTCGCCGAGCGCGGTAATGCTGGCGGGGTCGGTCCAGTCGGGCTGGCAGATGATGCCCACCTTGTAGCCGTGCGCGTCGAGTACGCGGCTGACGATGGCCATGCCAAAGCTGGGATGGTCCACGTAGGCGTCGCCGCAGATGTAGACAAAGTCGCACTGGTCCCAGCCGCGCGCATCCATGTCGGCGCGGCTGACGGGGAGGAATTTATCGCGGCCCGGGCGCCAGGGGCGGGCGGGCGTCGCTTGGGAATGCTTGGTGCGGGCGACCGTGGCCTGCTCCTTGCCGCCGCGCTTTTGCTGCTGGCCCTGTTTGCCCTGCTGACTGCGCTGGTTGTTCTGAGCGTGCTGAGGCTTTTTTGCCACGATCCCTCCCGGTGTCTGTATGCTGCACGTAATTGTAACCAGTCTTTTTGGGACGGGGCTAAAAAGACTGGGGGAGTACATGAGCCGGCGGATCGGCGCGTCGATGCGGGTGTTGTTTGTTTCCAGACTGTGTATCTGCGCGTTGGAGAACCCGTCTCGCGCGCACGCCATGTTGTCAATGGGTTACAGTATGAACGGCGGCTATGTTTCCGCCAACGCACGAGAGAGTCGTCAACAAGGAGGATGCACGACGATGCAGCGTGCCAAACAGATATCGGAGTCTATTGAGCTGGGCATCATCTTGGCGCTCGCCGGTGGCTTTATGGACGTGTATTCGTACATTGGGCGCGACCATGTTTTCGCCAACGCGCAGACAGGCAACATCCTGCTCGTGGGCGTGAGCATCTCGGAGGGCAACTGGGCGCTGGCGGGACGCTATTTCTTCCCCGTGGTGTCGTTTGCCGTGGGCATTATGCTTGCCGACTTGGTGCACGAGCGGTTTGGCAGCGTGATTCACTGGCGCCAAGTGACGGTGTTCTTTGAAGCCGTTATCTTGCTGGGCGTGAGCTTTATCCCCGGCGGCAATTTCAACCTGCTCGCCAACTGCCTCACCTCGTTTGCCTGCGGCATGCAGGTCGAGAGCTTCCGCAAGATCCACGGTCACGGCATCGCTACGACCATGTGCATCGGCAACTTGCGCAACGCGCTGCAAAACGTGGACGATTACATCATCACCCACAGGCGCGGCTTTTTGGAAAACGGCCTGCTGTACTTTGGCGTGATCTTTACCTTTGTGTTTGGCGCCGTGTTGGGCAACTGGTGTATTGAGCGCATGGGCCTGCACGCCATCGTCGTGGCGAGCTTGCTGCTGTTTGTCGCGTTTGCCATCATGTTCATCGACCGCGAGCGCGATTTGCGCTTACGCTGGAAGGTTGCGGCCGAGGCTTGGAAAGAGGGCTGCCGAAAGTAACCGAATGCGGCAAAGGGGCTGTCCCTTTGCCGCAATATTTTTCATCATCTGTTGAAACGCTTTAACACTTTTGATGTTCTCACGCGTTTTTTGTTTCAAAAGCGTTAGGATGGGACTCATAGCGTGGGGCGTAATGGATGCCCCGCACACGATGGGAGGCTATCAATGGCTAATCGTTTCGTTCTCAATACCATCTCTTATCATGGTTCCGGCGCCATCAAGGAGATCCCCGGCGAGCTCCAGCGTCGCGGCTACAAGAAGATCTTCGTCTGCTCCGACCCCGATTTGGTTAAGTTTGGCGCTACCGCTAAGGTGACCGACGAGCTCGACGCCGCCGGCATCGCTTGGAGCCTCTACTCCGAGATTAAGCCCAACCCCACTATCCAGAACGTCAAGGACGGCGTCGAGGCCTTCAAGGCCGCCGAGGCTGACGCTATCGTGACCATCGGTGGTGGCTCCTCCATGGACACCGCCAAGGCCATCGGCATCATCATCAACAACCCCGAGTTCGCCGATGTCCGCAGCCTCGAGGGCGTTGCTCCCACCAAGAACCATGCCGTGTTCACCATCGCCGTGCCGACGACCGCCGGTACCGCTGCCGAGGTGACCATCAACTACGTCATCACAGACCCCGAGAAGGTCCGCAAGTTCGTGTGCGTCGACACCAACGACGCCCCCGAGGTCGCCGTCGTCGACCCCGATATGATGGCTTCCATGCCCGCCGGCCTGACCGCTTCCACCGGCATGGACGCTCTGACCCACGCCATCGAGGGCTATACCACCAAGGGCGCTTGGGAGCTCTCCGACATGTTCCACTTTGAGGCTATTAAGCTGATCAGCGAGAACCTGCGCGACTCCGTCGCCGAGGCCAAGTCCGGTCAGCCCGGCTCCGGCCGCGAGGGCATGGCCCTTGGCCAGTATGTCGCCGGCATGGGCTTCTCCAACGTTGGCCTGGGCATCGACCACGCCATGGCTCACACCCTGTCCGCTCACTACGACACCCCGCACGGCGTCGCTTGCGCCATGCTGCTGCCGATCGCCATGGAGTTCAACAAGCCGGTTTGCGCCGAGCGTCTGGCCAAGGTTGCCGTCGCCATGGGTGTTGACACCACGGGCATGAGCACCGCCGAGGCCGCCGATGCCGCCATCGCCGCCGTTAAGCAGCTCTCTGCCGACGTGAACATCCCACACGTCTGCGAGGCCATGAAGGCTGACGAGATCGAGATCCTGGCCAAGGACGCCATGGCTGACGCCTGCTTCCCGGGCAACCCGCGCGAGGCGACGCTCGACGACGTCATCGAGCTCTTCAAGAAGATCTGCCCGGCTGCCTAATTTGGTTCGGCGGGCCCCTGCCCGTTAGCCCCACAATCTTCCCGCAGGACGGAGGAAGCCCCCGCCGCACGAAGTGCGCAGCGGGGGCTTCCGACATGTCCGAGGACGATTGTGGGGCTAACGGGCAGGGGCCCGCCGAACCAAATTAGGCAGCCGGGCAGATCTTCTTGAAGAGCTCGAT
>DBFOLV010000034.1:0-25756 GCA_048430825.1 Collinsella sp. | reverse complement strand
CAACACGGAGTCAAAAAATCTTATTTTTTGGCACTTAGATTTTCTGAATGCCGGGGGATAACTTAGCAGTGGCTCCCGGGGCGGACCGGAGGGCATGAAGTTTGCTGCTCTACAGTCCTGCGCAAGACGGAAAGCACATTAAGTGCTTTCCTTTGCGTGCGGAACTCGCGACAAACTTCATGCCCTCCGGTCCGCCCCGGGAGCCACTGCTAAGTTATCCCCCGGCATTCAGAAAATCTAAGTGCCAAAAAATAAGATTTTTTGACTCCGTGTTGTATAACCCGCCATTCGTGGGTACCATTCAACGCGTACGCAAACAAAAAGGGTTAATTCGCGTGGTATAACCGCGCGGCCCAAAAAGGAGGAGACAAGCATGTCGTCTTTGAAGCCGCTTGCAGATCGTGTTCTGGTCAAGCCCGACGAGGCCGAGCAGAAGACCGCTTCTGGTCTGTATATCGCCAGCAACGCTCAGGAGAAGCCGCAGCGCGGCACCATCGTTGCCGTGGGCGCCGGCAAGGTCAACGACAAGGGTGAGCGCATCCCCATGGATGTTCAGGTCGGCGACGTTGTCATCTACGGTAAGTTCGGTGGCAACGAGGTCAAGGTCGACGGCGAGAAGTATCTGCTGATGCGCGCCGACGACATCTACGCCGTCGTCGAGGCCTAGTCTCGTCAGAATCTCTGATTCGTCTTTGAACGCGCCCGCCGCATAGGACTCGGAAGCGGCGACGCGAGTCACATTTTTTTGGAGGATTACCTACCATGGCAAAGAACATTACGTTCAACACCGATGCCCGCGCTAAGCTTGCCAAGGGCGTCAACACTCTGGCCGACGCCGTTACCGTCACCATGGGCCCCAAGGGTCGCTACGTTGCGCTGCAGCGCACGTTCGGTGCCCCGACCATCACCAACGACGGCGTTTCCGTCGCCAAGGAGATCGAGCTCGAGGACAACATCGAGAACATGGGCGCTCAGCTGGTGAAGGAGGTTGCCACCAAGACCAACGACACCGTGGGTGACGGCACCACCACCGCAACTCTGCTCGCTCAGGCCATCGTCAACGACGGCCTGCGCAACGTCGCCGCTGGCGCCAACCCGCTGGCCATTCGTCGCGGCATCGACAAGGCCGTTAACGCCGCCGTCGCCGAGATGAAGAAGCAGGCCAAGCCGGTCGAGACCAAGGAGCAGATTGCTTCCGTCGGTACCATCTCCGCCGGTGACCCCGAGGTCGGCGAGAAGATCGCCGAGGCCATGGAGGTCGTGGGCAAGGACGGCGTCATCACCGTCGAGGATTCCCAGACGTTCGACATCACCATCGACACCGTCGAGGGCATGCAGTTCGACAAGGGCTATGTCTCCGCTTACTTCGTCACGGACAACGACCGCATGGAGGCCGTGATGAAGGATCCGTACATCCTCATCACCGACCAGAAGATTTCCAGTGTTCAGGACATCATGCCCGTTCTCGAGGCTGTCCAGCGCGCTGGCCGTGGCCTGCTCATCATCGCTGAGGACATCGACGGCGAGGCTCTGCCTACCCTGGTCCTCAACAAGATCCGTGGCGCCCTCAACGTCTGCGCCGTCAAGGCCCCGGGCTACGGCGATCGCCGCAAGCGCATCCTCGAGGACATCGCCGTTCTCACCGGTGGCCAGGCTGCCCTGGACGAGCTGGGCGTGAAGGTCGCTGACATCACCGCCGATATGCTCGGTACCGCTAAGTCCGTCACCATCTCCAAGGACAACACCGTCGTCGTCGGCGGCGCTGGCTCCAAGGAGGCCATCGACGCTCGTATCGCTCAGATCAAGGGTGAGATGGAGAACACCACCTCTGACTTCGACCGTGAGAAGCTCCAGGAGCGCCTGGCCAAGCTCTCCGGTGGCGTTGCCGTCATCAAGGTCGGCGCTGCTACCGAGTCCGAGCTCAAGGAGATTAAGCATCGCGTCGAGGACGCCCTGCAGGCTACCCGCGCTGCTGTCGAGGAGGGCATCGTCGCCGGCGGTGGCGTCGCCTTCATGGACGCTGCTCCTGCGCTCGATGCTGTCGAGATCGACGACCCCGAGGAGAAGATCGGCGTCGATATCGTCAAGAAGGCTTTGACCGCTCCGGTCGCTACCATCGCCAAGAACGCTGGCTTTGAGGGCGCCGTCGTGGTCGACAAGGTTGCCGAGCTGCCTGCCGGCCAGGGTCTCAACTCTGCCAACGGCGAGTGGGGCGACATGATCGAGATGGGCGTCCTCGACCCCGTCAAGGTCAGCCGCGTCACCCTGCAGAACGCTGCTTCTGTTGCCAGCCTGATTCTCATCACCGAGGCCACCGTCTCCGATGTGCCCAAGAACACTCAGCTTGAGGACGCTATCGCTGCTGCTACCGCTGGTCAGCAGGGCGGCGGTATGTACTAAGGCCGACAAGGTCTAGAACTCCCACCGGGAATCCGGGGGCGTGACGGGGCTTCTCTCCGGAACGTCCTCGGACATGCAAAGAGGCTCCGCATCGCGCTTCGCGCTGCGGAGCCTCTTTGCGTCCTGCGGAATATTCCGGAGAGAAGTCCCCGTCCCGCCCCCGGATTCCCTGCGTTTACGGCCTTGAGGCCGGCGGGCGGAGAAGGATGTGGTCGATAGGGATACGTGTCCCCTTCGCTGTTTCGCGCTTTGCGCGAAAGGCGCGTTGCTTTGGGATGGGTGGGGGACGTGGTTGCTTTGGCAACTGATCTCCGCCACAAATTACCCTTGGCATACTTGCGCGAGAACCTGCTCGTGCTACACTTGCAATTGCTGTTTCAGGGCGGGGTGGAATTCCCCACTGGCGGTAAATCGGGCGGTGTCAAAGGGACGCCGTGGCGCAGGCGAGGTGTCTGCGACCGAGCCGATGAGTCCGCGACCCGTGCGTGTGTTGGTTCGCATGCCGGCTGAACTGGTGAGATCCCAGTACCAACGGTTAGAGTCCGGATGAAAGAGGCAGGTGATCTTATGTCTGAACAGTCGCAGCATATCCATTTTGAGAACACGAATAGGTGGAGCACCAAACAGCTCGTTACCATGGCGTTGATGTGCGCCTTGGGCGCCCTGTTTATGTACGTGCAGCTGCCTATCCTTCCTTCGGCGCCGTTTTTGACGTATGACCCGTCGCTGGTACCGGCGATGGTGTGCGGGTTTGCGTATGGTCCTGGCGCCGGCACTGCTGTTGCCGCTATGGCTATCGTTATCCATGCGCTCACCACGGGTGACTGGGTCGGCGCGCTTATGAACCTGGTTGCCACGCTGGGCTACATTCTGCCTGCGGCTATCGTCTATCAGAAGATGCATACCTATAAGGGTGCCGTGATTGGCCTGGTGCTCGGCGTTATTGCCGCTACGGCGTTGTCTATGGTCGCAAACCTTACCATTGGCGTATGGTTCTGGTATGGCTCGGTCGATGTGATCGCCCCGCTCATGATTCCTGCCGTGCTGCCGTTCAACCTTATCAAGACCGTGCTTAACTCGGTGTTGACACTGGCGGTGTATAAAGCGGTCTCCAACCTCATCACGCCTAAAAAGGACCAGGTCAAAGGCCGCGCATGATTGAGTGTCGGGGCGTTTCCTTTAGCTATGACGGTGCCGTACCGGCGCTCGACGGCGTCGATCTGAATATCGAGGACGGCGAGTTTTTCTGCATCCTCGGTGGCAATGGGTCGGGCAAGTCGACGTTTGCCAAGCATCTGAATGCGCTGTTGCAGCCCGATGCGGGCACGGTACGCATCAACGGCATGGATGCGTCCGACCCCGAGCTGGTCTACGACATTCGTTCGACCGCGGGCATGGTATTCCAGAATCCCGACGACCAGCTGGTGGCAACGCTTGTCGAAGATGACGTTGCGTTTGGTCCCGAAAACCTTGGCGTGCCATCGGCGCAAATTGCGCAGCGCGTACGCGAGGCGCTGAAGGGTGTGGGCCTGGTGGGCTTTGAGCGCCACGAGACCCATGCGCTTTCGGGCGGCCAAAAGCAGCGCGTGGCGCTTGCCGGCGTGCTCGCCATGGAACCGCGCGTGCTCATATTGGACGAGGCTTCCTCGATGCTCGATCCGCGTGGACGCAAGGGCCTCATGAAGGCTTGCCGCGCGTTGCACGCTCGCGGCATGACCATCGTGATGATTACGCACTTTATGGAGGAGGCTGCCGAGGCCGATCGTGTCGCCGTGTTTCAGACGGGACGAGTTGCCATGCTGGGCACGCCCGATGAGATTCTGACGCGGGCGAATGAACTCGTTCAGCTCAACCTTGACATGCCAGAGTCGTGCCGTTTGGGCATGGCACTTCGTGCGGAGGGCGTGCCCGTTTGCGCGCAGGTACGTGAGGCGGATATGGTCGCCGAGATTGCGCAGGCTTATGCCGAGCGAAGTGGGGCAGGCATCGCGGGGCAGTCTTCCGTATCCCAGTCGGAAATCGCTGACGGCACTGTTCCGGTAGACAACGAGGGCAACGCGTCGGAGCCCGTCATCGAGCTATCCCATGTTTCGTACAGTTATTCGCTCAGTCCGCGCGAGCGCCGCCGCTGGCATAAGCGCTCGGCCACTGCGGGCAAATCGAGCAAACAGGCTCTCTGGGGAAACGACCCAAGCAGCCCGTGGGCGCTGCGCGATGTATCGCTGACGGTGCGTCGCGGCGAGTTCCTGGGCTTGGCAGGTCATACCGGTTCGGGTAAGTCGACGCTGGTCCAGCATCTCAACGGTTTGATTCGCCCCCAGGAGGGATCCGTTCGCGCGCTGGGGCTCGATCTGTCAAACAAGAAAGACGCCGCCGCGGTTAAGGCCAAGGTCGGCGTGGTGTTTCAATATCCTGAGCGTCAGCTGTTTGCCGAAACCGTGGCGCAGGACGTGGCGTTTGGTCCGCATAACCTTGGCTTGCCGCAAGATGAAGTCGACCGTCGTGTCGAGTCATCGCTCTCACGCGTGGGCCTCGACCTTTCCACGGTCGGCGACAAGAGTCCCTTTGAGCTTTCGGGCGGTCAGCAACGGCGTGTGGCATTCGCCGGCGTGCTCGCCATGGAGCCCGAAGTCCTGGTGCTCGATGAGCCCATGGCGGGGCTCGATCCGGCTGCCCGCAGGGATTTCCTAGGGCTCATCGATCGGCTCCATCGCGAGGGCCTGACCGTTGTCATGGTTTCGCACAGCATGGATGACCTGGCCAATTGCTGCGACCGCATCGTCGTAATGAACGAAGGCGCGGTGTTTGCCGAGGGAACCCCCGCGCAGGTGTTTGCGCATGCCGATGAGCTTAAATCAATCGGCTTGGGCGTTCCCGCCGCCCAGCGTATGGCGCTGGCGCTTACGGAGGCGGGCGTGCCGCTGCGCTTTGACGGCCTCTATACGGTTGAGTCGCTGACAGACGAGTTGGTGGACCTGCTAATCGGTTGCTCGGGCGGTCCTTCTAACGTCGCGGACATTGCTAAATTCAAGACGGTCGCGCGAGAGAAGGGCTGCTAATGGAGGCGTTTTCGTTTGGCAGCTACTATCCCGGCGATAGTGCGATCCACCGCCTGGACCCGCGAACTAAGTTGCTCTTGGGCTTTGTGTTTCTGATCACGACGCTGACCGTCGGCGGCTTCCGCGGACTGGCCCCTGTCGCAATGTTTGTCGTGCTGATCTATGCCGTGTCTCGGGTGCCGGTTCGTCGCGTTCTGTCGTCGATGGCGCCGCTGCTGGCAATCGTCGTCGTGGTCGCGGTGCTCAACTTGTTTACCGACCAGAGCGGGCGCATTCTGTGGCAGCTCGGCTTTTTGCAGATAAGCGAGGGCTCGCTGCATTCCGCCGCCTTTATGGCGTGCCGCCTGACCTTGATGATGGCCGGTATGAGCGCTATCACGCTCACCACGCCGACGCTCGACCTCACCGCGGGCTTTGAGCGCCTGCTCGCACCGTTTGCGCGTGTGGGACTTCCTGCGCACGAGCTCGGCATGATCATGGGTATCGCGTTGCGCTTTATGCCGCAGTTTGCCACCGAGATGAAGCAGACGGCGGACGCGCAGGCGAGCCGCGGTGCGCGCGTGACGGGGGGCCCGCTCGGCGGCGTGCGTATGCTCGGCAGTGTGGCGATCCCGCTGTTCACCGGCGTGTTCCGCCATGCCGAGACGCTGTCTGCTGCCATGGATGCACGCTGCTATCACGGCGAGCAGGGCCGCACGCGCCTGCATGCGCTTGCATTTGGCCGCGGCGATGCGTTGGCGGCGGTGGTGACGGCGTTGCTGCTCATCTGCGTCATCGTCATCAATCTTCAACTTGTTTAGGCGCGATTCGAGCGCAAGAAAGGGGTCCCTATGACCGACAACGACCGCACGGCTCAGCTTGAGCGCGCCTGTTCGTATCTCAGGCGCATTCCGGCGTGGTATCTGGCCACGACCGATGTGGCCGACGGACATCAGCCCCGCGTGAGACCGTTTTCGTTTGCCATGGTCGATGACGGTAAGTTGTGGTTTTGCACATCGCGCGACAAGGATGTGTGGGCGGAGCTGAGTGCGAATCCCAAGTTTGAGCTCTCGGGCTGGAAGCCGGGGGAATGTTGGATCGTATTGACCGGCGAAGCCGCACTTGAGGACGACGCAGTTGCGAGCGACAAGGTGCGTCAAGCGGGCTTTAAGCACATGGTGGGCATTGGCGAGGAACACGAGAGTGCCAACGACGGCCGCCTTGCTTTCTTTTCGGTCCGCAATATTGCCGCGCGCTTCTGTGATATCGACGGCAGCGAGGAGCGCCTGGAGCTCTAGCTCGCACAAACCAGGTTCCCAAACTAACTAGTACAGGAGGAAACGTGGACGGATTGAATACGGTGTTGGAGTATCTGACGTCGGTGCCGGCATGGTATTTGGCGACGAGCGTTGACGGACAGCCTCATGTGCGTCCGTTTTCGTTTGCGCAGATCCAGGATGGCAAGCTGTGGTTTGTAACAGCGCGCACCAAAGATGTGTGGCAAGAGCTGCTGCAAAACCAGCGCTTTGAGGCCACGAGTTGGTGGCCGGGCCATGGCTGGCTCATCTTGCGCGGGCGTGCCGGCTTGGATGACCGGGCTTTAGACGAAATGCGCGAAGCCGGGTGGAAGCATCTAGAGCACCTGGGCGAGCACTATGAGGGGCCTAACGACCCCACGCTCGTCTTCTTTAGCGTCGAGGATCCCGAGGCTTTTATCTGCAATCACGACGAATGGGTGCCGGTCGAGCTCTAGCCGGCTGGCTCATCCTAACAACTTGGTTTTCGCATGGGCGGGCCCCGTATTGCCCGGTGCCGTTAGGAGCGCCGGTCAATACGGGGCCCGCTCCATTTGTCAATTCCTTCAAGCGAATGTGTCGGGATTGTTTCAATGCATGAATATGCAAGCCATTTACGTGTTCATGCATCTTTTGGTGCTAAAGTTTCAACCCACTTCATAACGACCACTGCGAAATGCGCATCGGTGCATAAATCGCAGACAAGGAGTCTGATATGTCATTGAAGGTTGGAATCGTCGGCGCGGCTGGATATGCCGGAGCCGAGCTCATTCGCCTCGTGCTTGGCCATCCCGAGTTTGAACTTGTTGCCATTACGTCCAACGCCGATGCCGGCCAGCCGCTGTCCGCGGCGTATCCGAGCTTTGCTGGCGTGAGCGACCTGGTTTTCACCACGCATGACGCCCCCGAGCTCAAGAGCTGCGACGCCGTCTTCTTGGCCGTGCCGCACACGGCTGCCATGGCACAGGTGCCCGCACTGCTTGCATCTGGCGTCTCCTGCTTTGATCTTTCGGCCGACTACCGCCTGAACGACGCGCCCGTCTTTGAGACGTGGTATGCCGCCGAGCATACGAGCCCCGAGCTGCTCAAGACCCGTGCCTTTGGCCTGCCCGAGCTATTCTGCCGGGACTTGGAGACCGCCGCATCCGACCATGCCGACGGCAAACCCGTGCTGGTCGCCTGCGCCGGTTGCTATCCCACCGCAACGAGCCTTGCCGCCGCGCCCGCCGTGCGCGCTGGCTGGGTTGCCCAGAGCGGCCCCGTGATCGTTGATGCCATCAGCGGTGTGACGGGTGCCGGCAAGTCCTGCAATGCTCGTACGCATTTTTGCAGCGCTGACGAGAACTTGGAGGCCTACGGCGTGGGCAAGCATCGCCACGCGCCCGAGATTGAGCAAATCCTTGGCCTGACCGATCGCGTCGTCTTCACCCCGCATCTGGCACCGCTCAAGCGCGGCCTGCTCTCCACGGTGACGCTGCCGCTCACGCCGCAGGCCATCGACTCCCTGGCTCTTGAGGATGTCGTCGACTATTACAAGCAGTTCTACGCTGGACGCACCTTTGTGCGCGTGCTCGATGCCGGCCAGCAGCCCAAGACGGCTTCGGTCGTCGGCACCAACGCCGCCCAGATTGGCCTTGCGTTCAACAAACGCGCGGGCGTGCTGGTGGCGACGGGCGCCATCGACAATCTGTGCAAGGGCGCTGCGGGCCAAGCGGTCCAGTGCGCCAATATCGTCTTTGGCTTTGACGAGCGACGAGGCTTGCCCACAGTGGCGTGCCCGGTGTAGCACATTCGATTGTTAACGATTTGGTAGTCGGGCATCGAGTGGGGCGCCACTCTTAAGCTGGTCTCATGATCACGACTGGCATGGCGCACCAACCGATGTCCGTTTTTTGTTTGACATAAGGAGTCATAAAGACGATGAATACCGAGCTGTTTGATATCAAGATTCGCGCCGTCGAGGGTGGCGTTACGGCTGCGGCTGGTTTTAAAGCTGCGGGCATCCACGCTGGGTTCCGCAAGAACCCCGAGCGTCTGGATTACGCGCTCGTCGTGCCCGATAAACCCTGTCCCGGTGCCGGCGTGTTTACTACCAATCGCTTTTGCGCGGCGCCCGTGCAAGTGAGCCGTGCCAACCTGGGCGGTGCCGACAAGGGTTACGGTATCATCGCCGGCGTTTCGGTCAACTCTGGCAATGCCAACGCCGCCACGGGTGAGACCGGCCTTGCATGCGCGCGCGAGACGTGCAGCATCGCATCGCAGGTCATCGGCTGCGAGCCCCAGCAGATTCTGGTTGCCTCCACGGGCGTGATTGGCCAGATTCTGCCGATCGACACGTTTGAGACCGCCATTCCTGCTGCCTACGAGGCGCTCTCCGCCCACGGTGGCGCCGATGCCGCTCGCGCCATCATGACGACTGACACGCACTCCAAGGAGTACGCCGTGTCCTATGTCAGCGAGGCTGCGGGTCATGCGGGCAATGTCTATACGGTAGGCGGAATGTGCAAGGGCTCGGGCATGATCATGCCCAATATGGCCACCATGATCGCGGTCATTACTACCGATGCCCCCGTCGAGCCTGCGGCACTTCATGCCCTGCTGCTCTCGACCGTCAAGCAGACCTTTAACAAGGTAACGGTCGATTCCGACACCTCGACCAACGACACCTGCATCATGCTTGCCTCCGGCGCCGCTGCCGCAGATGCCGAGCCTATCGTCGAGGGCTCCGATGTCTTCGACGAGTTGGCATTTGCCGTGCACGAGGTGTGCGAGAGCCTGGCGCGCAATATCGCCGCCGATGGTGAGGGCGCATCCAAGCTTGTTACGGTCAACGTTACCGGCGCCGTGAACGACGAGGAGGCCGATATCGCCGCCCGTGCCGTTGCCAACTCGCCGCTCGTTAAGACCTGCATCGCCGGCCACGACTGCAACTGGGGCCGTGTTGCTATGGCGCTTGGCAAGTGCGGCGTGAAGTTTAATCAGGAAGACGTTTCCATCGACATGATGGGCATGCCTGTCTGTCGCGATGGTCTGACTGTTCCCTTTGACGAGGACGAGGCTCTACGACGTTTCGAGGCGCCCGAGATCGTGATCTCGGCCGACCTGGGCGCAGGCGACGCGGCAACGACCGTGTGGACCTGCGACCTCACGCACGAGTACATCTCCATTAACGGTGACTACCGTTCCTAGATTCCAGGCACGCTGCGCATCTTGCCGCGATTGCGGACAGCGGAGCACGGCGCGATAACGATACGAAAGACGAGGCAGATTATGAAATTCGCACGCGATTGTCGTTCGAGCGAATCCAACGAAGCAACCGCGCAGCTGCTGTTCGAAGCACTGCCGTGGATTAAGAACCTGACCGGCAAGACGGTTGTTATCAAATATGGCGGAGCCGCCATGGTTGATGAGCAGCTGCGCCGCGACGTGATGAGCGACATCGTTTTGCTCAAGATCATCGGTATGCGCCCCGTCATCGTGCATGGCGGCGGCAAGGCTATCAACGAGGCGCTCAGCCACTACGACATTCCCGTCGAGTTTAAGAACGGCCAGCGCGTGACTACGCCTGCCACCATGGACATCGTGCGCGAGGTACTGGGCGGCAAGGTCAACCAAGAGCTGGTTGCTGCCATCAACCACCACGGCAACCTGGCCGTGGGCGTGTCGGGCAGCGATGCCGGCACCCTTATCGCCGAGCCACTCGACCCAGAGCTCGGCCGCGTAGGCAAGGTCACGCACGTCAACACCGACTATATCGAGCGCCTGCTCGATAGCGAGTACATCCCCGTCATCGCTACCGTCGCGGCGGGGGAGGACGGCGGTTTCTTCAACATCAACGCCGACACCGCCGCCGGTGCCGTTGCCGCGGCGCTCCACGCGCATAAGGCGATCTTTTTGACCGATGTCGATGGCCTGTACAAGGACTTTAGCGACAAGGGCTCGCTTATCTCCAACCTAACGCTCGACGAGGTTAACGAAATGCTCTACGGCGGCGAGGTCGATAAGGGCATGATTCCCAAGCTGCGTGCGGCCGTCGATGCGCTTACCGGCGGCGTATTTCGTGCCCACATCATTAACGGTACTACGCCGCATTCGCTGCTCCTGGAGCTGCTGACCGATGCCGGCGTCGGCACCGTGATCCATTCCACCGAGACGGCTTACGAGTTCGATACGCATCCGCATCCGCTTTCGACGTTTGCTGCGCGTCTGACCGAGAACCTTGACGAGGTCGAGAAGCTTCAGACGGTCTAGCTGACCCTCAGCCGCCCCATTCCTGCACCCATAGCCCCGCGCCGTCTGGCGCCCAACGAAAGGCATCTCATGTCACTTGCAGCTCAGCAATCGCTTGAATCCCATTACGTTATGCATACCTTTGGCCGCTCTCCGGTCGAGTTTGTCGAGGGTCACGGCATGAAGCTCACCGGCGACGATGGCCGTGAGTACCTCGACTTTCTTGCCGGCATCGGCGTGTGCAGCCTAGGTCATGGCGACCCGGCTGTGCTCTCGGCGCTCGAGGCACAGACCAAAAAGCTCATGCATGTCTCCAATTACTTCTACATTGAGCAGCGCGGACAGGTCGCGGCGCTGCTGTCCAAGCTTGCTAACGACGACGTAGATGGTGCGCGCGTGCTTGCCGATGCCATTGCCGCCGGCGATGAGACCACGGCAGCTGCTCTTGGTGCCCCGGCTGCGGATGAGCAGGTTTGGGAGACCTTCTTTGCCAACTCTGGCGCCGAGGCCAACGAGGGCTCGATGAAGCTCGCGCGCCTGTACGCCAAGCGTGCCGGTAATGGCGGCAACACCATCGTGTGCATGCGCGGCGGCTTCCACGGCCGTACGCTCGAGACCATTGCCGCCACCATGCAGGATTGGCTGCAGGACAGCTTCCGCCCGCTGCCGGGTGGCTTTGTGGCCTGCACGCCCAACGATGTGGATGAGCTGCGTGCGATCTTTAAGCAGCTGGGGAGCGAAATTTGTGCCGTGATGCTCGAGCCGATCCAGGGTGAGAGCGGTGTGCATCCCATGACCGAGGAGTTTATGGCTACGGCGCGCGACCTGGCACACGAAGTGGGCGCCGTGCTTATCGCCGACGAGGTCCAGTGCGGCATCTTCCGCTCCGGCAAGCCGTTTGCGTTCCAGACCTATGGCGTGGAGCCCGACATCATGAGCCTTGCCAAGGGCATTGCTGATGGCGTGCCCATGGGTGCCGTCGTGGCGAAGAAGGAGATTGCCGACGTGTTTAAGCCGGGCGACCACGGCTCGACCTTTGGCGGTAGCTGCTTGGCCATCGCGGCGTGTGCCGCGACGCTCTCCGCGCTTGTGCGTGGCGATTATGCCGAGCATGCTGCCAAGGTGGGTGCCTATATGGAGGCAAAGCTCGCCAAGCTGCCGCACGTGACCGAGGTACGTGGTCGCGGCTTGATGCTCGGCTGTGATTTGGATGATGCCGCGGGCGACGCGCATGGTGTTGTTGCCCGCGCGCTGGCCGCCGGTGCCGTGATCAACGCTACGGGTGCGCATACGCTGCGTTTCCTGCCGCCACTCGTCTGCGAGGAAGCCGACGTGGACAGTCTGATCGAGATCCTGTCGGGTGTTTTGGGCTAACGCGGCGCAATAACTCAATTTGGACCGAGTTCCGGACTGCGGACGTGCCCTATGCGGCATGATTCAGCGGTCTGGAGCCCGTTTTGCCTTAGATTTGCTAAGGCAGGGAGACCTGCTGGTCAAAAAACATCAAATATGAGTACTGTTACCGATTTGGTAGCAGCAATTTTGGACTAATAAGGCCAGATGGCAAGTCGAAATGGCGATGAATACACGATTTTGATCTGACTGTTAGTCCTTATAATGGACATATGTTGCGTAACCTAAGCAAATACTATCTGTTTATATGTTGCAAGCAAAGTAGCAGTACTCATTTTTGCCATTATTTGGCCACGGCCTTTGTGACAGACGTGCTGGCGGGTTCGAATCCCATGCGCTGGGCCCAAAAAAGAAAGGCTCCCATTGCTGGGAGCCTATCAAATCAGTGGTGGGCGATGAGGGATGTCCGCGTGCGGCTTCGCCGCCCGCATCCGCTTCGTCGCTTCGCTCCTCGCGTGCTGCGCTGGAAAACGCTTCGCGTTTCCTCAGCTCCGCACCCTTGCGGGTTCGAATCCCATGAAATGGGCCCAAACAAAAACGGTCCCCTTTCGAGGACCGTTTCCAATTCAATGGTGGGCGATGAGGGATGTCGCGTGCGGCTGACGCCGCCCGCTTTCGCTTCGGGCCTACGGCCCTCGCGTGCTGCGCTGGAAAACGCTTGCGCGTTTCCTCAGCTCCGCACCCTGTCGGGTTCGAATCCCATGCGCTGGGCCCAAAAAAGAAAGGCTTCCATTGCTGGGAGCCTATCAAATCAGTGGTGGGCGATGAGGGATTCGAACCCCCAGCCTTGTGCGTGTAAAGCACCTGCGCTAACCGTTGCGCCAATCGCCCGTGCGGAGAGAGTATAGCAAAACAATCGCCTCATTCATCTCATATCCATTAAAGGTAACTGGCACGTGTCGCAGCGGAGCTGATTCAGTTGAGATTGCCTGAACATTCCGCCCCTCTTTACGCCCTCGGGTATACTCAAAAGCTACTGATTCGATTTGATGCCCAGCAACAGCAGAGGGGATAGTATATGTGCGGTTTTGTCGGTTTTGTCGGTGGGACGGATAACCAATCCGAGGTGCTCACCAAGATGATGGACCGCATCGTCCATCGCGGTCCCGACATGGGCGGTCAGTTTATCGACGGCCGCGTTGCCCTCGGCTTCCGCCGCCTGTCGATCCTCGACCTGACCGAGGCCGGCGCCCAACCTATGGCCAACGAGGACGGTAGCGTCGTCATTGTCTTCAACGGTGAGATCTACAACTTCCAAGAACTCCGTTCCGAGCTCGAAGCCAAGGGCTACAAGTTCCATTGCGGCGCCGACACCGAGAGCCTCCTGCACGGCTACGAGGAGTGGGGCGAGGCCGTCCTCGATCGCCTGCGCGGTATGTACGCCTTCGTCATCTGGGACAAAAAGAAGAACAAGCTTTTTGGCGCCCGCGACATCTTTGGCATCAAGCCGCTTTACTACTATCCCATGGCCGATGCGGGCGACGGCGCTCCGGGCGTGCTCTTTGGTTCCGAGATCAAGAGCTTCCTGGACTACCCGCACTTCCACAAGGCGGTCAACAAAAAGGCTCTGCGTCCGTACATGACGCTGCAGTATTCGGCGACTGAGGAGACCTTCTTCGAGGGTGTCTACAAGCTGCCGCCGGCGCACTACTTTACCGTCGATATCCCGACCGGCAAGATGAACATCGAGCGCTACTGGGATTGCGATTACTCTGCCGTCGAGAAGCCGTTCGAAGAGTATGTCGATGAGCTGGACGAGGTCGTGCACGAGAGTGTCGAGGCCCATCGCATCGCCGACGTCAAGGTCGCGTCGTTCCTCTCCGGTGGCGTCGACTCCAGCTACATCGCCGCTTGCCTCATGCCCGACAAGACCTTCTCGGTGGGCTTTGACTACAAGAACTTCAACGAGACCAACTACGCCAAGGAACTTTCCGATAAGCTCGGCGTCGAGAACGTTCGCAAGATGATTACCGCCGACGAGTTCTTCGGTGCGCTCGAGGACATCCAGTATCACATGGACGAGCCGCAGTCCAACCTGTCTTCCGTGCCGCTGTGGTTCTTGGCCGAGATGGCCCGCAAGGACGTTACCGTCGTGCTTTCGGGCGAAGGCGCCGACGAGCTCTTTGGCGGCTACGCCTACTACGAGGACACGGTCCCGGTGCGCAAGTACAAAAAGATGGTGCCGCTGCCCATCCGTCGCGCGCTCGGTAACCTGGCGCTGCATATGCCGTACTTCAAGGGACATAACTTCCTGGTCAAGGGTGCCGAGATCCCCGAGAAGTCGTTCCTGGGACAGGCTCTGGTATGGCCGGAGCGCGAGGTCGACGGCGTGCTCAAGCCCGAGTACAACACCGGCGATGGCGCCTTTGAGCTCGCTGCACCCATCTACGCACGCGTGAAGGGTCAGCCCGAACTGGTCAAGAAGCAGTACCTGGACATGAACATGTGGCTCCCGGGCGACATTCTGCTCAAGGCCGACAAGATGTGCATGGCGCACTCGCTGGAGCTGCGCGTGCCCTTCCTGGACCGCAAAGTCATGGAGTTCGCCGAGCACATTCCCGATCGCTACCGCATCAACGAGAACGGCAACAAGCAGGTACTCCGCCACGCTGCCAACAAGTCGCTGCCCGATGAGTGGGCCACCCGTCCCAAGGTGGGCTTCCCGGTGCCGATTGTCTACTGGCTGCGCGAGCAAAAGTGGTACGACTATGTCAAGGAGTACTTCACCGCGCCGTGGGCAAGCGAGTTCTTCAATACCGACGAGCTCATGCACCTGCTCGATCTGCACTTTGCGGGCAAGGGCGATTTCCAGCGCAAGATCTATACGCCGCTCGTGTTCCTAGTGTGGTACAAGCGCTTCTTTATCGACGAGGACCAGCCCGCTGTTCAGGCTGCCTAGCCTCGGCTTACGAACGCCTGCGCGTAACGGCTCCTCCGGGAGCCGTTTTTGCGTGGGTGCGTTTCAGTTACTATAAAACCGTCCCTGCCAAATGGCTGAGAAAGGTGAAAGATGCACCATTCGGATTCCGCGACCGTGACCACGGTCGATACGCTTGCCAAGCTTCTCGATGTGTGCGGCGAGCTGCGCGCATCAGAGCAGGTTGACGAGCGTGCCGTGACCGGCTGCTCGTTTGATTCGCGCGCGGTCTCGGCAGGTGACGTATTCTTTTGCAAAGGTGCTGCCTTTAAGCCCGCGTTTTTGAGCATGGCGCTCGATGCGGGCGCCGTCGCATTTGTGTGCGAGGAGTCGCTGGTCGAGTCTCTGGAGCCGCTGGCGAAGGAGAGCGGTGCTGCGATGCTGGTTGTTGATAGTGTTCGCACGGCCATGGCCCTGTTGCCGCCGGAGGTCTACGACCGTCCCGACCACGACGTCAAGATCGTGGGCATCACCGGCACCAAGGGAAAGACCACGGCCGCTTTTATGCTCCAGTCCATCATCAAAGCGGCGGGCGAGTCCTGCGGCATGATCGGCTCGGTGAGTACCGACGATGGCATCGAGTGCTACGAGAGCACCAATACTACGCCCGAGGCCCCCGAGGTCTGGCGCCATATCGCCAACTGCCGCACGTCCGGTCGCCAGTCCATGGTCATGGAGGTCTCGAGCCAGGCGCTCAAGTACCAACGCGTCGAGAATCTGCCGTTTGACGTGGCGTGCTTCCTCAACATCGGCCGCGACCACATCTCGCCGATCGAACACCCCACGTTTGAGGATTATTTTGAGAGCAAGCTTAGGATCTTTGACCAGGCAAAGACCGCCGTGGTGAATCTGGGCACCGATGAGGTTGACCGTGTGCTAGAGGCAGCGTCGACGGCCGAGCGCTTGGTGACCGTTGGCGTCGAGCATCCCGAGGCAAGCCTGTGGGCGAGCGATGTCCGCATGCTCGGCTTTAACATCGAGTTCAACTTGCACGGCATGAGCGCCGACGAGCCCGAGGCGGGGGAGAAGGTCCTGCTGGGTATCGCGGGCGACTTTAACGTGGAAAACGCGCTGGTCGCTATCGCCGCTGCGCGCGAGATCGGCATCGGTATCGAGGCTATCAAGAAGGGCCTCTCCAAACTGCGTGTGCCGGGCCGCATGGAGGTCGTGGAGTCGAAGGACGGCCGCGTGATCTGCGTCGTTGACTATGCGCACAACCAGCTTTCGTTCCGTTCGCTTTTCTCGTCGGTCAAGCGCGCGTTTCCCGCTAGCCCCGTCATTGCGCTGTTTGGCGCCGCCGGCGGCAAGGCGCAGGAGCGCCGCGAGCAATTGCCACGCGAGGCCGCACCATATTCCGACCTGATGATCTTTACGAACGAGGATCCAGCTCACGAGGACCCGATGAAGGTCTGTCGCGAGCTTGCCGAACATGTTCCCGACGATACGCCGAACAAGATCATCCTCGATCGCGAAGCCGCTGTGCATGCGGCGTTCAAGGCGGCGCGCGAGGAGTACGTCAACCCCGATGCTCCCACCATTGTCTTGCTGCTGGCAAAGGGTGACGAGGAGCTCATGCACGTGGGCGACGAATTCGTGCCCATCAAGAGCGACCTTTCGCTGGCCAATCGCCTGATCGATGTTACCCAGTTTGACTAATGAACCATGATGGCGGCGGCGCCCTGAGTACGCTGTCGCCATAAGCGTGTTCCCTCAATCAAAACATGCCGTCCAAGTCCAAACCCTTCTACGTAAACGGAGTAACCATGTCCCACAACACCCTGCCGACCGTTGCCGAGCTTTCGGGCGAGATGCGCGAGCGCTTGGCCAAGGTCAAGTACGTCTTTACCGACCTGGATGCCACGATGCTTGCACCCGGCTCGTGCGTGCTGCGCGACAACGACGGCAACCCCTCGACCAAACTCGTCGAGGCCGTCGTGGCGCTCGCTCGTGCTGGCATTCAGGTGGTTCCCACCTCGGGCCGCAACCGTACCATGATCCACGAGGACGCGCGCGTGCTCGGCCTCAACTCCTACATTGGTGAGATGGGCGGCCTGGTTATGTACGACCTCAAGGCCAACGATTGGGAGTATCTGACCGGCGACATGCCTTACGACCCCGTCTGCGGCCTTACTCCGCACCAGGTGATCGAGCAGACCGGCGTGTGCGAGAAGATCCTTGCCCGCTGGCCGCACAAGATCGAGTATCACAACGACATGTCGACCGGCTACAAGTACCGCGAGGTCACCGTCGGCATGCGCGGCGATGTGCCCGACGATGAGGTTCAGGCCATCCTGGACGAGGCCGGCTGCGGCCTGGTGTGGGCCTGTAACGGTCACCTGACGCATCTGTCCAAGCCGACGACGCTCGAGCTCGATCGCGTCGAGGACGGTCGCGCATTCAACATCAACCCCGCGGGCCTCAACAAAGGCGTCGCCATTGCGCGCTTCTGCGAGCACCTGGGGATTGAGCGCGAGGAGACGCTCGCGCTCGGCGACTCCGAGTCCGACTTCTACATGGCCGATCACGTGGGCACGTTCTGCCTGGTCGAGAATGGCCTGACGAGCGCCGGCGCGCCCGAGTTCCTGGCTGCTTGCGAGAACGCTTTCGTTACGCGTGGCAAAATTGTCGACGGTTGGGCGGCGACGGCAGAGCTGCTGGTCGCGGCGCGTTCGTAGCGCGCCGCCGCCGCACTTGGACATGTCTTTTCGAGAGAGACTGGTGAGGTAATGTCCGATATCGAGAATCCGGCAGGCGACACGCGCCCGATTGGCGTGTTCGATTCTGGTTTGGGCGGTCTGACGGTTGCGCGCGCCATCGCGACGGCGCTGCCGCACGAGTCCGTCTACTACTTTGGCGACACCAAGCGCTGCCCCTACGGCACGCGCACCGAGGATGAGGTGCGTTCGTTTGCGTTGCAGGCGGGTCGTTGGCTTTCGAAGCACGACGTCAAGATTATGGTCATCGCCTGCAACACGGCGACCGCTGCGGCCTTGCGTCTGGCCCAGCAGGTGCTCGACGTTCCCGTGATCGGTGTGATCGCGCCGGGTGCCCGTGCAGCAATCAACAGCACGCGTACGCGTCGCGTGGGCGTGCTCGCCACCAACCTCACCATTCGCTCGGGCGCCTACACGCGCGCCATTCAGGATCTGGATGCCGGCGTCGATGTATACGGCTGTCCTGCCTCGAGCTTTGTCGAGGTTGTCGAACACGAGCTCGCCTCGGGTGCACATCTGCAGGAACAGTGGCTTGAGAACGAGGACATCTTCGATACGCCTGCCGTGCGTGCGCTGGTGGGTGCCACGGTTGAGCCGCTGCGCGACCACGGTATCGATACCGTGGTGCTCGGCTGTACGCATTTTCCGCTGTTGGTGGGACCTATCCGGCATGCGCTGGGGCCTGGGGTGCGCGTCGTGAGTTCCGCCGAGGAGACCACGCGCGAGCTGACCGATATCCTCACGCGCCGCGAGCAGCTGGCGGGCGACGCCGCCGAGCCGCAGCATCGTTTTGCCACGACGGCCGATAACATTGCCGAGTTTGCGGTGGCGGGCAGCTTTATCTTTGGACAGCCGCTCAAGAGCATCGAACATATCGATATCGATGAGCTGAAATAGATGTAAGGCAGCCGCCAAAGCCTTCGCCACATCTTTTGCCGAAAGGAAATTTCTATGGAGTACATGCAGGTCAACCGCGCCAACGGTCGCGCCGCCAACGAGTTGCGCCCCGTTAAGCTCACCCGTGGTGTCATGAAGCACGCCCACGGCTCGTGTTTGGCCGAGTTCGGCGACACGCGCGTGCTGTGCGCCGCCACTATCGAGGAGGGCGTGCCGGGCTGGCGAAAGGGAGCTAAGGCCGGCTGGGTGACCGCGGAATACGCCATGCTGCCGGCGTCGACCGGCAAGCGCTGCAAGCGCGAGCACGCCAACCGCAAGGGTCGCTCCATGGAGATCGAGCGCCTCATTGGCCGCAGCCTGCGTACCGTCGTCAACATGAAGGCGCTCGGCGAGTACACCGTCACCGTCGACTGCGATGTGATTCAGGCCGATGGCGGCACGCGTACAGCGAGCATCACCGGCGCCTGGGTGGCGCTGCACGACGCCCTCGCCATGTGGGTCGAGGCGGGCAAGATCGAGCGCATCCCGCTTATCGGCCAGGTGGCTGCCATCTCCATGGGCGTTGTCGACGGCAATACGCTGCTTGACCTCGATTATTCCGAGGACAGTCATGCCGAGGTCGACATGAACCTCGTCGCCACCGACACCGGCGAGATGATCGAGCTCCAGGGCACCGGCGAGCAGGCGCCCTTTGACCGCAAACGCCTCAACGCCCTGCTCGACCTGGGCGACAAGGGTATCGCCGAGCTCATCGAGCTTCAGCGCCAAGCCATCGCCTAACCTGCCAAAAGGGACAGGTTTATTTTGGTAGGTTTTATCTGCTGAAATGCTGCGTTGAAAAGTCCGATCGCCTGAGAGGGGAGAGGTCAAGTGCCCAAACGCCCCTCACGCGGCTTGCTATAGAGACAAGGAGGCCAGTCATGGCACTTGAGAAGATTGACATCGACACCCTCGACCCGGCGGCGACCATCGTCGTGGCAACGGGCAACGCCCATAAGCTCACCGAGATCGAGGCCATTTTGGGCAAGGTCATGCCCGAGGTGCGCTTTGTGGCGCTCGGCCAGCTGGGTGATTTTGAGGATCCCGAGGAAAACGGCACGACGTTTTTGGAGAACGCCATCATCAAGGCCCAAGCCGCGGTTGAGGAGACGGGCCTTATGGCCATTGCCGACGATTCGGGCTTGGTCGTCGACGCGCTGGACGGTGATCCCGGTGTGTATAGCGCGCGCTATGCGGGCGTGCACGGCGACGATGCCGCCAACAACGCCAAGCTTCTCGTTAACCTGGAAGGCGTGGCAGATGAGGACCGCACCGCACGCTTTATGAGCGTCGTTGCGCTCATCGACACGGACGGCTTGGTCACCTATGGCGAGGGCGCTTGCGAGGGCGTTATCGCGCACGAGGGCCGCGGCGATCACGGCTTTGGCTATGACCCGCTGTTCCTGCCGGTCGACACGCCGGGCAAGACCATGGCCGAGCTGACGGCTGACGAGAAGAACGCCATCAGCCATCGTTTCCACGCGCTCGAGCATCTGTCCGCCAAGCTGACGGGCGAGGAGTAGACCGTGCGTGCGGTGGTGCAGCGCGTGCTCAACGCCGGCGTGACGGTCGACGGCGAGTGCGTGGGCCGCATTGGACGCGGCTACCTGGTGCTGCTGGGTGTGGGCCATGGCGATACGCGTGCCGAGGCCGACAAGCTGTGGGGCAAGCTCCGGGGCTTGCGCATTAACGAGGACGAGAACGGCAAGACCAACTTGGCGCTTGCCGATGTCGACGGCGAGGTGCTCGTGGTGTCGCAGTTCACGCTGTTCGCCGACTGCCGCCACGGTCGCCGTCCGTCGTTTACGGATGCCGGCGCACCCGATGTTGCCAACGAGCTCTACGAGTACTTCCTGACGCTCGTTCGTCAAGATGTCGAACACGTGGCGCACGGCATTTTTGGCGCCGATATGAAAGTCGACTTGGTCAACGACGGCCCATTCACCATCGTCTTGGACACCGACAACCTTTAGGTTACGCGGTTTTACCAAACCGCGTAACAACTGGTCATGCGAGGTTGTCGTCTGGTACGTATTCGAGACCGGGCTTTTTTAGCTACTTGCGTTTGGCGGCAGCAGGGTGCTATAGTATTAGAGTTTTGTCTATCTTAGGGGTATTATCCCCTTTTTGAATTGCACCTTCTGGAGGCCCTGTTCATGGAAGAGATGGAAGTCAATCACGTCGACGACATCCACGAGAAGCTGACCGATATGGTGGGCGATCGCGTCAAGGTTAAGGCCAACATGGGCCGCACCCGCGTCGTCGAGCGCATGGGCACCATCAAGAGCGTCCACCCCGCCGTCTTTATCGTCGAGGTTGACGAGCGCCGCGGCCGCAAGTCGCGTCAGTCCTACCAGTATATCGATGTCCTCACCGGTCAGGTCGAGCTGTTCGACCCTGAGAGCGGCGAGCATATCTTTACCCCGCTCGGCAATCAGCTCGAGGAGCACTAACGGTGACCGATCGGTCCCTGACTCTTTCCGCGCCGGCAAAGATTAACTTCTACCTGGGGGTTCATACCGAGCGCGATGACCGCGGCTACCACAGGGTCGATTCCCTGATGGCAGCCGTCGGTCTTTCCGATACCGTGACGGTCACGCCGGCGCAGGCGCTGACTGTCCAGACGGTTCCGGCATCAGATTTTCCCATGCAAAAGAATACGGCGTATCGGGCTGCGGTTGCTATGGCCGAGCATTATGGTCGCGAGGCAAACATCTGCGTGACGATTGAGAAGCGCATTCCATTGTGCGCCGGCTTGGGCGGCCCCTCGACGGATGCGGCCGCGGTCATTGTCGCCTTGGCGGAGCTCTGGGGCATTGATCGCACCGACCCAGCGCTCGACGATATTGCGCGGGGCATTGGTGCTGACGTCCCGTTCTTTTTGCACGCGAGTCCTGCGTTCTACGTAGGTGGGGGAGACGTGCTGGCAACTGAGTACCCCGCGCTGCCCGCGACGCCTGTCGTACTGGTTAAGCCGCGGGAGGCGAGCGTTTCGACAATTGAAGCCTATCGACGTTTTGACGAGGCCCCGGTGCCTGCGGACAAGCTCGGCGCGATAGCTTCTGCCTTGCGTGCTGGTGATGCCGAGACGGCATATGCGCTCATCCATAACAACCTGGGTATCATTTCCGCACAGATGGAGCCGCAGATTCAAACGGTTCTCGATTGGCTGCGTAAACAGGACGGCACCGTTGCTGTAGATGTGTGCGGATCGGGTGCCTGCTCGTTTGCCATTTGCGACACCGCCGCCACGGCCGAAAGGCTTGCCGACGCTGTCCAGCAAAATGGCTGGTGGGCCTGCGCGACTGAGCTCATTCCCAACACGGTTCAAATCGACGCGCCAAAGAAATAAAAATTTCTCTAGCACGCGGCGAAAATCTTTGTTACTATAGTCGAGCTAACGGGTTGTGGCTCAGTTTGGTAGAGCACTGCGTTCGGGACGCAGGGGTCGCTGGTTCAAATCCAGTCAACCCGACCAGAGCATGAGGAGGGACCGCTTCTTGCGGTCCCTTTTTTTAGCTAGTGTTGTGATACCGCGATACCCGCGGTATACTCATTCGAGCTTGTCTCGCTGTATTGTGGAGGTCTACATGTTTGGACTGAGGGCTCCTGAGCTCATCATTATTCTCGTCGTTGTCCTGATTATCTTCGGGCCCAAGAACCTGCCGAAGCTCGGCAAGTCCCTCGGCTCTACCGTCAAGAATATCCGCGAGGGTATGGAGGGCGACGATAAGGCCGAGACCAAGCAGGCCGAGGAGGTCGTGGTCGAGCAGTCCGAGGAGGACAAGGAGATCGCTGAGCTCGAGGCCAAGCTCGCTGCTGCCAAGAAGAAGCAGGCAGAGGACAGCGACGCGGACGCAGAGTAGTCCCATCCCTTTGGGGTGAGCACCTGACCGGCTTGCCCGCAGGCTAGCCGGTCTTTTTCGTTTTGTTGACAGTTGATTGTTTGATCAGAGTTGGGGAGATATCCGTATGGACGCAAGCCAGATCGTACTGACCGCTGAGGGCCGCCAGAAGCTCGTCGAGGAGCTCGCTTGGCGTGAGGGCGATTACGCCAAGGAGATCGTCGAGGACATCAAGGAAGCCCGCGCGTTCGGCGACCTTTCGGAGAACTCCGAGTACGACGCCGCTAAGGACAAGCAGGCCCAGAACGCCGCTCGTATTGCCGAGATCCAGGCCATCCTCGCCAACGCTCAGGTTGCTGCCACCACGGGCGACCTGACCGTCTCCATCGGTTCCACCGTTTCGCTGATTGATCCCAACGGCGAGGTCATGGAAGTCACGCTCGTCGGTACCACCGAGACCAACTCGCTCGAGCACAAGATCTCCAACGAGTCTCCGGTCGGTCACGCCATCATCGGTCACGGCGAGGGTGATTCCGTCGAGGTCGTTACGCCTTCCGGCAAGACTCGCGTCTACACCATCGCCAAGATCGCACGCTAGACCACGGTCCCGCGTAAAGGTATGTTTTCGCTCCCTGGGACCGAATCCTGGGGAGCGTTTTAGTTTGAGGAGCTAACTTATGGCAGAGAACCAGAACGCCGCCGATCAGGCATCGACGCTCAACGACGAGCGCGCCACCCGCCTGGCCAAGCGCGCCGCCCTGTTCGAGGCGGGCCAGAACCCCTATCCCGAGCACTCTGAGCTTGAGGACTACGTCGCCGATATCGAGGCTAAGTACGCCGAGCTTGCCGATGGCGAGGACACCGAGGACGTCGTGAAGATCGCTGGCCGTGTGGTCGCCAAGCGCGGTCAGGGCAAGATCATGTTCATCGTCGTGCGCGATGCGACTGCCGAGATTCAGCTGTTCTGCCGCATCAACGACATGGACGAGGCTGCCTGGAGTACGCTCAAGGCCCTCGATCTGGGCGACATCCTGGGCGTGACCGGCGTGGTCGTGCGCACCCAGCGTGGCCAGCTTTCCGTTGCCCCTAAGAGCGCGACCCTGCTTGCCAAGGCCGTTCGTCCGCTGCCCGAGAAGTTCCACGGTCTTTCCGATAAGGAGACCCGCTATCGCCAGCGCTATGTCGACCTGATCGCCAACGACGACGTTCGCGAGACCTTCCGTAAGCGTTCGCAGATTCTCTCCACCTTCCGTCGCTTTATGGAGTCCGACGGCTACATGGAGGTCGAGACCCCCATCCTGCAGACCATCCAGGGCGGCGCTACTGCCAAGCCGTTCATCACTCACTTCAACGCGCTCGATCAGGAGTGCTACCTGCGTATTGCCACCGAGCTGCACCTCAAGCGCTGCATCGTCGGTGGTTTTGAGCGCGTGTTCGAGATCGGCCGCATCTTCCGTAACGAGGGCATGGACCTTACCCACAACCCCGAGTTCACCACGATGGAGGCCTACCGTGCCTTCTCCGACCTCGAGGGCATGAAGGCGCTCGCCCAGGGTGTCATTAAGGCAGCTAACAAGGCCATCGGCAACCCCGAGGTCATCGAGTATCAGGGCCAGACCATCGACCTTTCTGGTGAGTGGGCCAGCCGTCCCATGACCGACATCGTCTCCGACGTGCTCGGCAAGCAGGTCACCATTGACACGCCGGTCGAGGAGCTTGCTGCCGCCGCGCGCGAGAAGGGCCTGGAGATCAAGCCCGAGTGGACTGCTGGCAAGATCATCGCCGAGATTTACGATGAGCTGGGCGAGGACACCATCGTCAACCCCACGTTCGTGTGTGATTACCCCATCGAGGTCAGCCCGCTTGCCAAGCGTTTTGAGGACGATCCGCGTCTGACCCACCGTTTTGAGCTGGTTATTGCCGGCCACGAGTACGCCAACGCATTTTCCGAGCTCAACGACCCGGTCGACCAGGCTGAGCGCTTTGCTGCCCAAATGGCCGAGAAGGCCGGCGGCGACGATGAGGCCATGGAGTATGACGAGGACTACGTGCGCGCCCTCGAGTACGGTATGCCTCCTGCGGGCGGTATCGGCATCGGTATCGACCGCGTGGTCATGCTGCTCACTAACCAGGCTTCCATCCGCGACGTGCTGCTGTTCCCGCACATGAAGCCCGAGAAGGGTTTCCAGTCCGGTGCCGCTGCCGCTAAGGCTGCCGAGGCCGGCAACGCCGCGAGCCCGTTCGTTACGTCGCTTAAGCCCACGCTCGATTACTCCAAGATCGCCGTTGAGCCGCTGTTCGAGGAGTTCGTCGACTTTGATACCTTCTCCAAGAGCGATTTCCGCGCTGTGAAGGTCAAGGCATGCGAGGCCGTCAAGAAGTCCAAGAAGCTGCTGAACTTTACGCTCGACGACGGTACCGGTACCGACCGCACCATCCTCTCCGGTATTCACGCTTATTACGAGCCCGAGGACCTGGTCGGCAAGACCTTGCTCGCCATCACCAACCTGCCTCCGCGCAAGATGATGGGTATTCCCAGCTGCGGCATGCTGATCAGCGCTGTCCACGAGGAGGAGGGCGAGGAGCGCCTCAACCTGATCCAGCTCGACGCCTCCATCCCCGCCGGCGCAAAGATGTACTAACTTGTTACGCGGTTCTACGAACCGCGTAACGGCTCGACGCTGCGCGGGCCGCATTTGGACAATCTGACGTTCAACTTCAAGGGCGCGACCAGAAGGTCAGCGCCCTTTCGTTTCACGTCACCTTGTCACAAATGCGACCCGCTCGCTGTCGTTACCAAAGCATCGGCATTGCCGTGGTTGGCACTTGGGGACGTTCCTTTTAATATGAGCAGGACATTGTCAAGAGGCAAAATCGGGCCTGGCCCCAACGATATGGGGTCAGGCCCTCTCCCTATATCAGCCCGTCCGCGGCGACCTCGGCGTGTCTTACCGACGCTCGTCTTTGC
>DBFOLV010000033.1:0-15098 GCA_048430825.1 Collinsella sp. | reverse complement strand
AAACGCCCCTAAGCGAGCAAGGTGACGTGAAAGAGGAGGGAAGCGTACTTCGGTACGCGACCGACGATTGAACGTCAGATTGCCGCTTAGGGGCGTTTGCAGCGTCGAGCCGTTACGCGGTTTGGTAAAACCGCGTAACTTCATCGTAGAAGCGCGTCTGCGGGCGGCGGATGCTCGTCTCCTGTCGCCTGCTCACCGAGGCCCGGCAATTGCCTTAATATCTTAAGGGCCTCGATTTGTCCAAGACTGAGCGAAGGAGCTCATCATGAGCGACGGAAAGAAAAAGCTTTCCTTCTTGACGGTCATCTCGACCATCATCTGCGTCGTCTTCGTTTGCGAGGCCGCCGCACCTGCTGCTGCCATTGGCAACCAGCAGTTCTTCTGGTGGATCTTCCTGATTCTGACCTTCCTGCTCCCTTATGGCATGGTCGTTGCCGAGCTCGGCACTACCTATGACGGTGAGGGTGGCATTTACGACTGGGTACGCGATGGCCTGGGCGACAAGTGGGGCGCCCGCATTTCGTACTACTACTGGGTTAACTACCCGCTGTGGATTGCCTCGCTGGCTACTATGTTTCCGGACATTTTGGGCATGGTCTTTGGCGTCGAGTTCAATCTGATTGCCAAGATTGGTATCGACCTTGCCTTTGTGTGGATTGTCTATCTTATGGGTCGTTCCAAGGCTGCCGACTCCGAGTGGGTCCTGAACGGCGGCGCCATCATCAAGGTCGCCGTTGCCGTTATCGTCGGCGCTTTGGGCATTTGGTACGCCATGGAGAACGGTTTTGCGAATGATATGTCCGCTGTCACCTTCTTGCCCGAGCTCACCAACACCAACGCGCTCGGCTACCTGTCGATCATCATCTTTAACTTCATGGGCTTCGAGGTCATCTGCACCATGACCGACGATATGGCCGATCCCGCTCGCGATATCCCCAAGGCTATCATCGTCGGCGGCCTGTCCATCGCCGTGATCTACCTGTTCGCTGGCTTTGGCATCGGCGCTGCTGTGTCGGCCGATTCCATCGATCCCGACTACGGCATGATTTACGCTGTCCAGACTATTGTGGGCGATTCCATGATCTTTAAGGTCATCTGCATCGCCTTCCTGATCACGCTGTTCGCCAACATGGCTGCCTGGTCCTTCGGCGTCAACTCCGTTGCTCGCTATGCTGCCGAGCATGGCAACATGCCCAAGGTCTTCGCCTCGATGATCTCGGATGACGACATGCCCAACGGCGCCAACCTGGTCAACGCCATCGTTGCCTCCCTGGTGCTGTGCCTGCAGCTGGTTCCCATCGACGCCATCTCCAACGGTGTCTTCTGGATGCTCTTCGGTACCTCCGTTGTCTTCCTGCTGCTGACCTACATCCCGATGTTCCCGGCATTCCTCAACCTTCGTAAGAACGACCCCAGCCGTGAGCGTATCTTTACGTTCCCGTTTAAGGGCGCCATGATGAAGGTCATGCTGGCTATTCCCTGCATCGAGCTGATTCTGGCTATCGTTGCAACGCTGATTCCGTTCTCTGTCGATGAGATTGGCGATAAGGTCCCGATGATCGTCATCTTCATCGTGCTCTTGCTTATTGGCGAGGTTGTCCGCGTCGTCAGTGCTAAGGGCCGCGAGACCGAGTACAAGGGTCTCACTCCCGAGCTGGCTGCTCAGCGCCTCGCTGAGGAGTCCGAGGAGGACTAGAGCACCCGGATTCGGGGCTCCAACCTTCCTCGCGTACCAACGTACGCTTCGTCGGGCTTGTCGCTCCCGACTCGGGACGCTCTAGCCTCTTCGGAGGCGTGCCCAAGCAACAGGTTTGCTAACCTTTCTCTGAGGTGGGTGTGAGCTATTGCTCCGGTAACCACCGCCCGCCCCAATCTCTCTTCCGTATCCTTCGTGCGTTTTGTCTCCGTGCACCGGGTTACGTCGTCGCTTGCCGGTGCGACATCCGTGAAAACCGGTGCCAGGCGCCCCGACCTTTGCCGGGGAACGGGCGCCTACCATCTCTTGGTTTTAGGCTGAGGGTAACCTGCCCGCAGCAAGCGATCGTTCGATTTGGAGGAAATCTTATGCGTACGATCACCGAGTCCGAGTCCACCCCTAAGGCCGATGGCTTCTTTATGCCTGCTGAGTTCGCCCCACAGGATCGCGTGTGGATGGGCTGGCCCCATCGCACCGATACCTGGGCCCATGGTGCCAAGCCGGCTCAGAAGCAGTATGCCGCCATCGCTCGCGCTATTGCCGAGTTCACCCCGGTCACCATGTGCGCCAACCAGGCCGACTACGCCAACTGCAAGGCCGCCTTTGAGGAAGACGAGAACGTCACCGTTATCGAGATGACCACCGACGACGCTTGGTTCCGCGACACCGCTGCCACTTTCGTTATCAATGGCAAGGGCGATAAGCGCGCCAACCACTGGCACTTCAACGCCTACGGCGGCCTCGTCGACGGCCTCTATTTCCCGTGGGATAAGGACGAGCAGATTGCCCTTAAGATGGCTGAGCTTTCCGGCTGCCGTCGCTATCGTCCCGATGACATGATCCTCGAGGGCGGTTCCATTACCGTCGACGGCGAAGGCACCGTAGTCGTGACCGACCAGTGCCTGCTTTCCCCGGGCCGCACCTGCTCTGCGGTTCTGGAGGAGGAAGAGGATCCCGAGTCCATCTGGCCCAAGTTCAAGAGGAAGTTTGAGCCCTGGAGTGAGGAACTTCGCGCCTATATGGACGAGCACCTCAAGGATTACCTGGGTGTCGAGAAGGTCATCTGGGTTAAGGAGGGCATCGACCCTGAGGAGACCAACGGTCACATCGATGATGTCGCTACGTTCATCGCTCCGGGCGTCATGGCCTGCATCTGGACCGACGATCCCGAGTATCCGTTCTACGAGCAATGCCATGCTGTCTACGAGACCCTTTCCAATGCCGTTGATGCCAAGGGCCGCAAGATGAAGGTCTACAAGCTCTGTATGCCTGTGAACCCGCTGTTCATGGACCAGGCTTCCTGCGACACCATCGACGCCGACGAGAACGCCGAGCCGCGCGTTGCCAACGAGCCGCTGATCGCCTCCTACATGAACTACCTGGTCACCAACCACGGCGTTATCGTCCCGCAGTACGGCGACGAGAACGATCAGCTTGCCGTTGACACGCTCCAGAAGATCTACGACGAGTTCTGGGGCGAGGGCGTCTACAAGTGCGTCGGCGTTCAGTCCGAGCAGGTCGTCTTCGGTGGCGGAAATATCCACTGCATTACGCAGCAGGAACCCTCGGCGTAACTGTCTGTCTTCCCGAGGCACGGCACCTTTCCGTTCATCAAAGTACGCTTCGCTCCTCTTTCGCGGCGACCTGGGGCACCTCGAAAACCCAGCCGATCAATCGGACCGACGTAGCTTGTTACCGCATTAGTCATTGGTGCCAACCCTGGCAACGATGCAGGTCGAAAAACGTCAGCGAAAACCCGCCAGAGCGAGCAAGGTGCCTTGAAGCGAGGCGGCATTGACCTTTTGGTCATGCCGTCGAAGCTGAAAGGCAGATTGCCGTTCTGGCGGGTTTGCAGCGTCGAGCCGTTACGCGGTTTGGTAAAACCGCGTAACTAAATACGTTCCGCGATCTCGTGGATGAGGTAGTCGGTCTTTTCCCAGCCCAGGCACGGATCGGTGATCGACTTGCCAAAGACGCCGCCGTCGACCGGCTGGTTGCCGTCCTCCAGGTAGGACTCGATCATAAAGCCCTTGACCAGCTTGGAGATGGACTCGTTGCGGCGGCAGCTGTCGAGCACCTCCTTGCAAATGCGATACTGCTCAAGCGGGCGCTTACCCGAGTTGTCGTGGTTGCAGTCGATGACCGCTGCCGGATTGGCATAGCCGGCGTGCTCGGTGTAGCGTTCGGCCAGGCGCTCCAGGTGCTCGTAGTGGTAGTTGGGGTAGGTGCGACCGTCGAGACCGATGTAGCCACGCATAACGGCGTGCGCGAGCGGATTGCCGTCGCACTCGACCTCCCAGTTGCGGAAGATGAAGCTCTGGTGCGCCTGCGCGGCGTAAATGGAGTTGAGCATAACGGTGGTGGAACCGGCAGTGGGATTCTTCATGCCGACGGGTACCGAAATGCCGCTCGACACCAGGCGATGCTCCTGGTTTTCGACCGAGCGTGCGCCCACGGCCACATAGCTCAGCAGGTCAACGAGGTACTGGTAGTTGGACGGATAGAGCATCTCGTCGGCGGTGAAGAAGCCTGTTTCCTTAATAACGCGCAGGTGCATATGGCGGATGGCCTTGACGCCCTCGAGCAGGTCGTCGGGAGCCTCGGGGTTGGGGTTGTGCAGCAGGCCCTTGTAGCCGGTGCCCTTGGTGCGCGGCTTATTGGTGTAGACGCGCGGAATGATGATGAGCTTGTCCTTGACCTCCTCGGCGGTCTTGGCCAGTCGGTTCATGTACTCGAGGACCGAATCCTCGCGGTCGGCAGAGCACGGGCCGATGATGAGCACCTTGCGTGCGTCCTCGCCGGTAAAGACTTTGGCGACCTCGGCGTCAAATGCCTGCTTTTTGGCGGTAAGCTCGGCAGAAAGCGGCATTTCCTCGCGGATCTCCATGGGGATCGGCAGCCTGCGTTTGAATTCCATGGCCATAGGGGCCTCCTCAATCTATAGAAAGAGCAATAAGCGTATTGTCGAGTGCTCGGCATTATCCGCTGTCGCACGCTAAAGTGCAAGCCCTTGCCACCCCGAAACCTGCCAAAAGGGACAGGTTTATTTTGGCAGGTTTTATATGGGGGAACGTCGGCGGATACCGGGAGGGAGTGGCGTCGCGCGGGACCCTAAGGCTATTGTCGGTTCCCCAGGAAACACCCTGCGGGCAAAAAATGCCAAATATGAGTACTGTTGCTAACCTAGTAACATATCCGTCTAGCGAGATAATAGACAAAGTGATAAATATGTTCATTAACGTTGGCACGCAGAAGCCTGCTAACGGGCGTTTTGATTAATTTGAAGGCGTATAGAGCCCGCGAAGAGGTCGTTTGAGGCGGTTTTGGCTGTTACTAAAAAGGTAACAGTACTCATATTTGCCCTTTTTTGCCCACGGGGCCTCGAAGGGGCTGTCAATCAGGTCCCAGGGGAGGCGGCTCAAGGGCCGCAGAACAAAAACGGGGGCGCAGGTTGTCCTGCGCCCCCGTTCTCGGGCGTTATTCGTTCCCTGCGGCAGAATTTACGCCGCCTCGTCGAACTGCGAGTTGTACAGGTCGGCGTAGAAGCCGCCCTGGGCGAGCAACTCGTCGTGCGTGCCCTTCTCGACGATGTCGCCGTCGCGAATTACCAAGATCACGTCGGCGTTGCGGATCGTGGACAGGCGGTGTGCGATGACAAAGCTGGTACGGCCCTGCATCAGTGCATCCATGGCGCGCTGAATGAGTTCCTCGGTACGGGTATCGACGTTGGAAGTCGCCTCGTCCAGAATCAGCGCCGGGCGGTCGGCCAAAATGGCACGGGCGATGGTCACGAGCTGGCGCTGACCCTGCGACAGGTTGGTGCCCTCCTCGTTGATCATAAAGTCGTAGCCACCGGCGAGCGTATGAATAAAGTGGTCGCAGCGTGCGGCGCGCGCAGCGGCCTCGACCTCGGCATCGCTCGCGTCGGGGCGTCCGTAGCGGATGTTCTCGCGGATCGTGCCGTTAAACAGCCAGGTATCCTGCAGCACCATGGCAAACTCGCCGCGAAGCGCCGCGCGGTCCCAGTCGCGCACATCGACGCCCTCGACACGCAGCGAGCCGCCGTCCACGTCGTAGAAGCGCTGCAGCAGCTTAATGAGCGTGGTCTTGCCGGCGCCGGTGGGGCCGACGATGGCGATGGTCTGGCCGGGCTGCGCCTCGCAGCTAAAGTCGTGGATGATGATCTTGTCGGGCGTGTAGCCAAACTTGACATGGTCAAACACCACGTGGCCGGGGCGCTTCTCGGGAATCTGCGCGTCGGCCTTCTGCTCCTCCTCGGGCGCGGCCAGGAACTCAAAGACGCGCTCGGTGGCGGCAGCCATCGACTGCATCGTGTTGCTCACGTTGCCCAGCTGCTGCACCGGCTGAGTAAAGTTGCGCACGTACTGGATAAAGCTCTGGATGTCGCCGGGCGTGGCATTGCCGGTCAGCGCGAGTTGCGCGCCTACCACGACGACGCCCACGTAGCCCATGTTGCCCACCAAGCTCATGAGCGGCATCATCAGGCCCGACAGGAACTGCGAGCGCCAGCCACTAATAAACAAGCGGTCGTTCTGACGGTCGAACTCCTCGATCGAGGCCTCGGCGCGGTCGAACACCTGAATGACGTTCTGGCCGGCAAAGTCCTCCTCGATAATGCCGTTGACGGCGCCCAGGACTTGCTGTTGCTCGCGGAAGTACGGCTGCGAGAAGTGGATCATCACGGTCAGGATAATCGCGGCGGCCGGCAGCGTGAGCACGGTGACGCCGGTAAGCGGCAGGCTGATCGAAAGCATCATGACGAGCACGCCGATAATCTGCGTCACCGACGTGATGAGCTGCGTCACGCTCTGGTTGAGCGACTGACCCAGCGTATCGACGTCGTTGGTGATGCGGCTGAGTACGTCTCCCTTGCTGTGGCCGTTGAAGTAACTCATCGGCACGACGGCGATCTTGGCGGCGATTTCCTTGCGCATGCGGTAGCAGATCTTTTGCGTGACGCCGGTCATGAGCCAGCCCTGGACCAGGCTGCAGACAGAGCTCGCCAGATACAGGCAGAGCAAAAAGCCGAGCGTCTTGGCGATCCAGTCAAAGTCAACGTCGCCGGTGCCGTTGACCTTGGCGACCAGGCCTTCGAACAGCTTGGTCGTAACCTGGCCGAGCACCTTGGGTCCCACAATGTTAAAGATGACCGAGCACACGGCAAAGGCGACGGCGGCAAACACGGCAATCTTGTGCTGGCCGATATAGCCGAGCAGCTGCCTCATGGTGCCCTTAAAGTCCTTGGCCTTTTCGCCGCGACGCATGCCGCCCATGCGGCCCATGGGACCACGCTGGCGGGTGGGCTTGGGAATCTGAGTCTTGGTCTCGTCTGCCATTAGCGCTCGCCTCCTTCCATGACGGCTGCAATTTCTTCTTGGGTAAGCCCCAGCTCCTCGGCGGAAAGCTGCGACTGTGCGATCTCCAGGTACGCCGGGCAGCTGCGCAGCAGCTCCTCGTGCGTGCCGGTGCCCACTACGTGGCCGTCGTCGAGCACGATGATCTGGTCGGCGTGCATGATGGTCGCGATGCGCTGGGCCACGACCACGAGCGCGGCGTCGGTAACGTTTTTGGCCAGCTCCTCGCGCAGGCGCGCGTCGGTCTTGTAGTCGAGGGCGCTAAACGAGTCATCGAACACCACGACCTCGGGCTTTTTGGCCAACGCGCGGGCGATGGCCAGACGCTGGCGCTGACCACCCGAAACATTGGAGCCGCCCTGGCTGATAGGGGAGTCGTAACCGTCTTCGCGCTCGGCGATAAAGTCCTCCGCCTGGGCGACGCGTGCTGCCTGGCGCATATCCTCGTCACTCACCATGTCGCCGGCAAACTTGAGGTTGCTCTCGACGGTACCCGAGAACAGACGACCCTGCTGCGGAATATAACCGATGCGGCGGCGCAGCTCGGAAAGGGTCATGTCGCGCACGTCGATGCCGTCGAGCGAAATGCTGCCGCCCGTGACGTCGTACAGGCGCGGGATGAGCTGCACAAGCGTGGACTTGCCCGAGCCCGTGGAGCCAATAATGCCGAGCATCTGACCGGCATGCGTGGTGAAGTTCACGCCGCTAATGACGTCTGCGCGGGCATCGGGATACTGGAAGCTCACGTCACGGAAGGTGAGCTCGCCGCGCGGCGCGCTGGCAGCGGGCAGTTTGGGCGAGGCGGGGTCGTTGATGCTCGTGGGGCAGGTGATGACCTCTTCCACGCGCTCGGCTGCGACCTCGGCGCGGGGCAGGATGACCGAAACCATGGTGAGGATCATAAACGCCATGACGATCTGCATGGTGTAGGAGATGAACGCCATCATGTTGCCGACCTGCATCACGCCGTCGGACACGCCCTGCGCGCCAAACCAGACGATAAGCACGGTGATGCAGTTCATGACGAGCATCATGAGCGGCATCATAAAGCTCATGGCGCGGTTGGTGTAGAGCTGCGTGGTCATCAGGTCGAGCGAAGCCTTGTCAAAACGCTCGAGCTCATGCTCCTCACGGTTGAACGAGCGGATGGGCATAAGGCCGTCGAGCAGCTCGCGGGCGGTCAGGTTCACGCGGTCCACAAAGCTCTGCATCTTTTTGAACTTGGGCATGGTGAGGCCCATGAGCACGCCGACAACGGCCGAAACCGCGATGATGGCCACGGCGATGGTCCACTCCAAGCCGGTGTGGTTGGCCAGGACGCGCATGACGGCGACGATGCCCATGACGGGGGCCATCAGACACATGCGGATAAACAGGGTTGCGGCCATCTGAATCTGCTGAATGTCGTTGGTGCAGCGGGTGATGAGCGACGCCTGGCTAAACTTGCCCACCTCGGCCGGCGAGAAGTGCATAACCTTGTTGAAGGTCTCGCGGCGCAGGTCGCGGGCGATGGAGCAGGCGGTGCGCGAAGCCACGGCACCGGTCAGGATGGTGGCGACGAGCGACACCAGGCACAGCCCAAACATCGTGGTTGCCATGCGGCTCAGGTAGGCGTTCTGTACGTCGGCGGGGTCGATGCCTTGCGCCTTGTACTCGTCCTGTACATAGCTCACGGCGCGCTGGGTGACGATGGAGCCCGACATGGAGCTCATTTTGTCCGCCATTTGGTTGGCGCCCTCGACGAGCTTGCTTTGGTCTACCAGACCGCCCTTGACACCTAGGCGCAGGCTCTTCATGGTGATCTTGCCACCGTCGGCATCAATCTGTTTTTGCATGTTCTGCGCCGCTGCGGCCTTCTGCTGCATCTCGGCGAGTTGCTCGGGCGTCATCGCCGCCATCTGCTCGGGCGTGGGTATGGCCTGGGCGCCGCTGTTGTCTTTCTCACCGGACGTGCCCATCATGTCACCCATGGAGTTGGCGTCAATACCCTGGTTGAGCGAAAGGACGACGGTCTCGGGCAGACTCATGATATCGGCGAGCTTGCTGCCGTCGGCGCGCTCATCCTCGGTTCCCTTGTACGTGCGAATCCCGTTTTTGTCTGCCTTGCCAAACGCAGCTTCTACCGTCTTGGCGTCCTTGGCGCTCATAAAGAGTTCGAGGTCGTCGAGCGATTCGGCGCGGATGGTGTCGGGTACGGGCGACGCGATGCCGCCTTGCTGCACACCCACGTCGACGATGTCGCTCATATAGGTAGGCAGCGCCAGATCGGCATTGCAGCTGATTACGATAAGTACGATAGCTGCGAACAGTGCCAGGATATGTTTTTTAAAGAGCTTGAGAATCCTCACTCGGCATCTCTCCTTTCTTGATTGCGGTCGATAATTTCGTTGGCACGTCTAAGAAGGCGCACCATCTCTTGGGTATCTGTTTCGCCAAGCTGCTCGAGGAAGGCCGCGGTGCGGTCCTCGAATTCCCGACGTTTGATTTCGATAACCTGGAATCCTTTGTCGGTCACCGTGACGTGTACGCGACGACGGTCGGTCTTTGAGTGCTCGCGCTCGACCCAACCCTTGGCCTCGAGGGCGCGCAGGATATTGGCGATACGGGCGCTCGAGACCCAGGCACGATCGGCGAGTTCGCTCGGCGTGAGCGAGCCGCCGGCGCGCATGAGGGCGCGCATGACGGCCATCTCGCCACCCAGAGCCTGGTCGGCAAAGCGCGAAACGCGCTGGTGCATGCTGCCAAACTCGGTAAAGAGCTGACGCCCAAGCTCATGGAAATCGGTATCTTCCACCGAAAACCCCTAACACTAGAAACTATTTTCGGTGAAAGATGATACCCGCGTATTCGGGTCTCATGCAGTGGGCAATATAAAGAGCGCATAAAGAGTAAATAATTCAATCGCTGAAGCGTTTCAAAGAACTATTATGCCCGCGGTTAGGCGAGGGGTTGTCACCACCATGACGACTGGGACTCATATAATCGCCACGTGCGATGCTCCAACTTCCCGCAAGGAGACACCTTACATAAAGGGGGATGGAGTCATGGCATTTGACTTCACGGGCAAGACCGCGATTGTCACGGGCGGCACTCAGGGCATTGGCCTCGAGATCGCCAAGGGCATCGTCGCGGGCGGCGGACATGTCGCGCTCATCGCAAGGAACGCTGCTAAGGGCGAGGCCGCTGTGGCCGAGCTTGGCGAGGGCAACAAGTTCTATCAGCTCGATGTCGCCGATGCGCCCAAGGCGCGCGAGACCGTCGAGCAGATTTTTACGGACCTGCCGCAAACCAACATCCTGATCAACTGCGCTGGCGTCATCAGCACCAAGAAGTTCGACGAGATCGATGACACCGAGTGGCGCCGCACCATCGACATCAACCTCAACGGTACCTTTACCATGATGAACGCCGTCTACCCGCACTTTAAGGCGGCCCATGCCGGCACTATCGTCAACGTGAGTTCCGTTGCGGGCAAGATCGGCGGCGGCCTGCTCGGCACCGCGGCCTACGCGAGCTCCAAGGCCGGTGTCAACGGCCTGACCAAGGCAGTCGCCAAGGAGGGCGGCAAGTTCGGTGTCCGCTGCAACGCTGTATGCCCGTCGCTCACGTTGACCGATATGACCTCGATTCTCTCTGACGAGAACTCTCAGCGCATCATCAACGGTATTCCTCTGGGCCGCGCCGCCCAGGCCAGCGAGCCTGCGCAGATGGTGCTGTTCTTCGCTTCCGACCTCGCCAGCTTCGTGAACGGCGAGATCGGTGACTGCGACGGCGGCATCGTCCTGGACGGGTAATACCCCGCGGTGATCGTTTGGCGGCGACCCTGGCGACTCGGGGTTGTCGCCTTCTTTCTGATATAGGCGCGTGCGGCTTCGATTCGCATGCATCCAAAGGAGATATATATGAGTGAATCGACTGCGGTGGAGGCGCCGGCGGCAAAGGAGCCGTTTTTTAAGATGTCCTCCATCCCGGGTGCCAATATTTTGGTGCCGCTTTTGCTGGGCTGCCTGCTCAACACGCTATTCCCCGACCTGTTTAAGACGCTCGGCAGCTTTACGCTTGGCATGACCCAGCAGGGTGCAGGCCCGCTCGTGGGCGCCTTTTTGCTGATTGTCGGCACGACGATTTCGTTTAAGAGCGCTCCTGCCGCCGCTGCCCGCGGTGCCATCATCATTGCCGTCAAGCAAATCGTGGTCGTTGCCGTGTCGCTGCTCATCCTGTATGTGTTCAACGACAACCTGTTTGGCATCTCTGCCATGGTGATGCTGGCCGCTTGCACCGGCGCCAACAATGCTATGTACGCTGGTCTGATGGGCACCATGGGTAACGAGGCCGAGCGTGGCGCCGTCGCCATCACTACGCTGGTTGTCGGCCCTCCGGTCACGATGATCGTGCTCGGCGCTGCCGGTCAGGCTCCGATCGGTTGGTCGCTCGTGGGCGCCATCCTGCCGATCGTCGTCGGCATTATCCTGGGCAACCTGTTCCCCAGCTTTAAGAAGATGATGGCACCGGCACTTTCCGCCATCATCGTGCTCGTCTTCTTTGCCATGGGCTCGACCATGACCTTTGGCCAGCTCATTAATGGCGGTCTTCCCGGTATTCTGCTCGGCGTGATCTGCTCGGTGGTCTTTGCAATTCCCGTCATCGCGGTCGATAAGCTCACGGGCGGTACGGGTGTCGCAGGTGCGGCCATTTCGAGCTGCGCCGGAGCCAATGTGGCCACGCCTGCTGCCATGGCAAGCGTCAACGGGGCCATGTACGGCGGTGCGGTGCTCGCAACGGCCACGGCACAGGTTGCTGCCTGCGCAATCGTGACGGCTATTTTGACCCCGCTGGTCACCAGCTGGTGCTACAAGCATTTTGAGGGCCAGGGCAACAGCAAGGCAACGACCGACAAGGCCGCCGCAGCCGCCTAATGCCAAGCGGCAATCAAAGCTAAAAACTAGCTACGCCACAGGGCGGCCACGGGGGATACCGTGGCCGCCCTGCAGTTTCTGTAGGGTCTCTGGGACACTTTACCCTGCTAAAGCTGGCATAACAGCTAGAGCGAACGTCGTACAAAGGCAAGGAAAAATAACATACAAATCGGTGAACGGTAGTTGTTCGCGCTCGCATTTCCTGCGGATTTGTTAAAAACGTCCTTATGATATAAAAAAAGAAACATATAACAGCCCAGATGGAGAGGGTGGCTATGTTATCCTTCTCAGACGGGTGAAATCTTGGGTTTTGGGTTGCAGTTCCAAGGTGGACAAACGTTTTTCCCTGTACCAACGTGTGGTGAAGAACGGAAGAAGCCGGTAGTGCAAGCCGAAAACTCAAGAATTCAATAAGCAGCGGTGTGAGAGAGCGCCGCATTACACGTAACTAGGAGCGTGGTTACACAATGCAGGAGGCATGGGAAGGCTTCAAGGAAGGCATCTGGACGGGAGAGGTTGACGTCCGAGACTTCATCCAGAAGAACTACACCCCCTACGAGGGCGACGAGTCGTTCCTCGCCGGCCCGACCGAGCGTACCAAGGAGCTGTGGGGCGAGGTTCTCGACCTGCTGCTTAAGGAGCGCGAGCAGGGCGGTGTCCTCGATATGGACACCAAGACCGTTACGGGTATCGTGAGCCACCCCGCTGGCTACATCGATAACGCCCACCGCGAGAAGGAGACCATCGTCGGTCTCCAGACTGACAAGCCGCTCAAGCGCGCTCTGCACGTCAACGGCGGTATCCGCATCGCTTGCCAGGCTGCCAGCCAGCACGGCTACAAGGTCGACGAGAACGTTGTCGAGCGCTACACCTTCGAGCGCAAGACTCACAACGCCGGCGTCTTCGATGTTTACACCCCCGAGATGCGTGCTTGCCGCTCGGCTCACATCATCACCGGTCTGCCCGATGGCTATGGCCGCGGCCGCATCATCGGCGACTACCGTCGTGTTGCCCTGTACGGCGTCGACTACCTGATCAAGGACAAGGAGGCCCAGAAGGCTTCCACCCCGACGGTCATGACCGCCGACAACATCCGCGACCGTGAGGAGCTGCAGGAGCAGATCCGCGCCCTCGGCGAGCTCAAGATGATGGCCGAGACCTATGGTTTCGATATTTCCAACCCTGCTGCCAACACGCAGGAGGCCATCCAGTGGATGTACTTCGCCTACCTCGCTGCCGTTAAGGAGCAGAACGGCGCCGCTATGTCCATCGGCCGTACCTCCACGTTCATCGACATCTACGCTGAGCGCGACCTTGCCAACGGTACCTTCACTGAGGAGCAGATCCAGGAGTTCGTGGATCACTTCATCATGAAGCTCCGCATGGTCAAGTTTGCCCGTACCCCCGAGTACCAGGCCCTGTTTACCGGCGATCCGCAGTGGGTCACCGAGTCCATCGGCGGCATGGGTGTTGACGGCCGTACGCTCGTTACCAAGATGAGCTACCGCTACCTGCACACGCTCGAGAACATGGGCACCAGCCCCGAGCCCAACATGACCGTTCTGTGGTCGACCCGTCTGCCCGAGAACTTCAAGAAGTTCTGCGCCAAGACTTCTGTCGCCAGCTCCTCGATCCAGTACGAGAACGACGACCTCATGCGCGTTTACCACGGCGACGACTACGGCATCGCCTGCTGCGTGTCCTCCATGCGCATTGGCAAGGAGATGCAGTTCTTCGGCGCCCGTGCCAACCTGGCCAAGTGCCTGCTGTACGCACTCAACGGCGGTGTTGACGAGGTCTCCAAGAAGCAGGTCGGCCCCAAGTATCGCGCCGTCGAGGGCGATACGCTCGATTACGACGACGTTGTGGCCAAGTACAACGACATGATGAAGTGGCTCGCTGGCGTGTACGTCAACTCGCTGAACATCATTCACTACATGCACGACAAGTATTGCTACGAGCGCATCCAGATGGCTCTGCACGACAAGCACGTGCACCGCTGGTTCGCTACGGGCATCGCTGGCCTTTCCGTCGTGGCTGACTCCCTGTCCGCCATCAAGTACGCCAAGGTCCACCCCGTCCGTGATGAGAACGGCATCATCGTCGATTTCGAGACCGAGGGCGAGTTCCCCAAGTACGGTAACGACGACGACCGCGTCGACCAGATTGCTCACGACGTTGTGCACCAGTTCATGGAGTACATCCGCATGAACGACACCTACCGCAACTCCGTGCCCACGACCTCGGTTCTGACCATTACCTCCAACGTCGTGTACGGTAAGAAGACCGGCTCCACGCCCGACGGCCGCAAGGCTGGCCAGCCGTTCGCCCCGGGTGCTAACCCCATGCACAAGCGCGATAGCCACGGCGCCATCGCTTCGCTGTCTTCGGTTTCCAAGCTCCCGTTCCGCGATGCTCAGGACGGCATCTCCAACACCTTCTCCATCATCCCGGGTGCGCTCGGCAAGGAGGACCAGGTGTTCTTTGGCGATATCGACCTTGATCAGCTGGGCGAGTAACTATTGTTAGTGCTATACTAACAATAACGATTACTGATTAGCGCGCCGGTTTCGGCCGGCGCCTATCAATCGAAGGAGACACATTATGAAGGTTTCTGAAGTTTCTGAGACTCAGGCCGATAACCTGGTCCACATGCTCGACGCTTACGCCGAGAAGGGTGGCCACCACCTGAACATCAACGTCTTCAACCGTGAGACGCTGCTCGACGCTCAGGCCCACCCCGAGAAGTATCCGCAGCTGACCATCCGCGTTTCCGGCTATGCCGTGAACTTCCACACGCTCACCAAGGAGCAGCAGGACGAGGTCATTTCGCGTACCTTCCACGACAAGTTCTAAAGGGTTCAACTCCTGTAGGATTACTGGGGCCGGTTTTGGGTTATTTCCCAAAACGCCCTCGGACATGCAAAGAGGCTCCGCTGCGCGCGTTGCGCGGCGGAGCCTCTTTGCGTCCTGACGCTCCTATTTGGCAAGGTGTTTTTTAGAATCCATTTTGCGCTCGGCCTCGAAGGCTTGCCTGTCCCAATCGAGCGGAAGTCCGGCCTCGACCCATGCCTCGTAGGCCCTCCTTATGGGCTTGAGCTCCCTTTGGCC
>DBFOLV010000032.1:0-18651 GCA_048430825.1 Collinsella sp. | reverse complement strand
GCCCTCTACGGGGCAGGGGCAGACGGCCATCCGGAGGCGCCCGATCGGCGGCCCCTCGGGGCTTGCCCGTATCGTAGGCAATGCGCCGAATGCTCGCCATCGAAATTTATCGATGGCCTATTTCAGACTGTAATGGGCGGGCCACCTCCTGCGCCTAGTTCGTTTTGCCCATCAGCGAGATACGGATGCTTGGATGGGTGTATTCGTCAAACTCGTCCTCGGGCTCTGTGTCAAACGAATAGTACGTTTTGATGGGGCCGTCGCTCGTCCTGATGGAGATTCTCTCGTAGAGCGAACCGTTCAAAAAAGTCTGCCTAAACTCTTCGGGGAGCTTTTGCGGTGCTAGGAGCTCGGGACTCACGGTCTTGACGTCTACGGTTTGGACGGCAGAGGAAAGCTCGTTCAAGTCGAGCTCGATGCGGGCGAGGTTGTCCTCAAGGCTCGCGTTGGGGTCGATCTCTGCTATGTAACTCACTTCCTTGAGCGTTCCCTTGTTGTCGAAATCCAGGTACGTATAGGTCTTCTGGGTATCGGAATCGCCGTCGTGAAGGTAGCCGCGGACGTGATAGCCGTAATCTTGATATCGCTCATAAGGGTCATCAGCGGACACGTACTCGCATGAGGGCTCTAACGCCTTGCGGGCGATGGCGATCTGCTCGGCCGCGGCCGCGGCGTTCTCCTGCATCTCGATGTTTCCCTGAGCCAGCTGCGGGATATAGGCACCGCACACGATTACGAGGGGCAGCGCCACAAGCGCGATGATCCACTTTTTTGCACGGGGGACGGGCACGCCACAGGTCTCCGCCATGGCCTTTGCGTTGGCATAGCTTTCGGTAAGTACGTCCGCTGCGGTGGCGACGGCGCCTACGGCGGCAGCGACTTCTGCCGCGCCGCCCAGGTTGCGCGCGGTCTCGTTGTCGCTGTTCTTGAGTAGGCGCGCGGCGGCCTGCGTACCGATAACGCCTGCGATTTGTGCCGAGCGGTCTTTCTCGGTCTGCTCGACGACGAGTCGGTGCTGCATTTCTTTCCACTGCTTGCCGCGCATGCCAAAGCGCGGTGCGAGCGAGCAGTAGCAGAATATGACGAGCTCGATAGCGGCGAGCACCAAGGCGGCCATCATGCCCGTATCTTGGAAGCCTTCGTGATGGAAGACGATGTCGTCGATCATTTCGAAGGGAATAATCAAAAAGGGCAGCACGAATGCCATGGCAAGCGCCGCACCGGCAACCTTGGGGCAGATGCAGTACCGCTGGATGCGCTTGCGTTCTTGTTCGGAAAGTGTAGCCATAGCTGGTCCTTGGTGTCGTGGCGGTCGTTGCGGCGCGCGGGACGCGGGGTGCGTCAGTCTGGGCTAACGCTGGATAAGAACATAGAGCAAGATGCTCACTGCGATGAGCAAGAAGCCCGCGATGTTGAACATCAGCGTGGCAAAGTTGCCCACGATAGGCCGTTCGACATAGCTTTTGTCTGGGTTGTCGGGGTCGTAGTGTACGGTCATTTGACTGCCGAGGGGCCAAAGCTGCTCTGCGAGGGTGCTTAGGCGGGCGACGGGTCCCATCTTCACGTGCAGCCAACCCTTGGCGTCTTCGTAGGCTGCGGTTTGCGAGCGGACGGGGAGCCCCGACAAGCGTACGGTCTTTACGCCGCGGAATTGTTTTCTCACGTGGTACTGCGCGCCGCCGACGGTGTATTCCAAAACGGGATACATCCTGCCTTCTCCCATAAAACGGTGGTCAATGACCGTTCCTGCGGCCATAGCGGTGCAGGCCTTGGCTTTCCTGTGAGCGGCGGCTTTCATGAGCATGCTCACTCCGATAAGCAGGACGCCGATGCCTCCAACCGAAATGAGCGCGAGCAGGGATATCTGCGACGTGGTCACGGCGTTCTCCTTTGGCGCGATACCGTCATATGTGACTCAGTATAGAGAATCCCGCCATCGATGAGCGCATGGTCGTACGGTAAAAGTGCCATGAGGGCTCGATGGGCTCGCCATGGAACGGCCCCCTTGCTCGTTATGGGCCACGACAAATCGAGGTCTAATACTTTTCCCGAGAAGTGAACGACCTAATTTGGACCCCTGAAGCACCCACATTTTTCGACGCTAAAACCGCAGGATTTGAGTGATAAAACCGCAGGAATTGGCCTTCCAAAAGTGTCGATGCTTCGGGGGTCCGATTTTACTCGTTCACTTCTCGGGAAACCATTCACCTTCGTTGCGCGGGGACGGCTGGAGGGGTAGTTGGTGCCGGATGACTGCTTCTGCCTTGGGCGGATTGTCGACTTGGGCCTCCGACGCGCCGTGCTAGAGGTACCTTGCCGCGAACTTTTCGAGTTCGGTGTCGCTTACGTTGTTGAGGATGCCGCCGTCAACGATCTTTGCGCCTGGAGCGCTTGCTCTAAGGATCGACGCTGTCTTGCCCATTCCGCTCCCGCCCGAGGTGGCATACAGGACGACCGTTTTGCCTGCCAGGTCGTAAGACTCAAGGAATGTGCTGACAATCGCCGGCGCCACGTACTACCAGATGGGAAATCCCAAAAAGATGGTGTTGTAGTCTTCGATGTGCTCGACTCTGGAGGCTATGACGGGGCGACAGGAGGGATTGGCAGCCTCGAGCGTGCTGCGGCTCTGTTTGTCGCGCCAGTCGAGGTCGGCGCTTGTGTATGGATTGGCGGGCACAATGGCAAACAGATCTCCGTCCGCTACGCGAGCCAAGCGAGTGGCAACGTTCATCGTGGTTCCCGTTGCACTGAAATACGCCACGAGTGCCTTGGTCATCGGAATTCCTTTCGTTGCTGCGTTTCAGGTTTTATAGCGAGGTGCTATTTGGTGCCGTCTTGTGGCCGCGATGCCGTGCTGTTTGTGCGGTATCCGGTTGAGGCGCTGCGTAGCCGGTAGATGAGATAGTCAAGGTGTTCGAGCTTCTGCTGCCCCGAGTGAATATCATCGAGCAACTCGCGGCGATGCCGTTTTAGCAGGCAAATGCGCGCGCAATCGCTGGCGGCCGAGCCGTACAGCTCGATAAGCTCTTCGCTGCAGCCGGCATCGCGTAGGCCATCGATGATGTTGTCGTCCATGTCGTCACTTTGTGGCTTTAGCTTTGGTGCTGCCGGCAAGCGGCTTTTCGCCGGGACGGGCTTTGGGACCAACGAGCGCGTGCGGCTGATAGAGCTCTTCGAGGAAGTCGATCTCGGCGGGGGAGAGCGTTATGTCGAGCGCGGCCACCGCGTCGTCGACGCGCTCGGGCTTGGAACAACCCACGATGGGCGCCTCGACGCCACGCGCCCAGTGCCACGCCAGCGCAATCTGCGGCATCGGCACGGCGTGATCGGCGGCGACCTTGGCCACGCGCTCAACGATGGGCATGTCGATGGCACGGTCAGGGTCATACTTGCTTGCCATGGTCATGTCGGTGGTGCCACGCATGCTCGAGCTTTCCCATGTGGGGCGGCAGAGGTGCCCCGACGCCATGGGACTGTATGGCGTAAGGGCCATGTCGAACTGGCGGCACACCGGAATCATCTCCCGCTCGTCCTCTCGGTACAGCAGGTTGTAATGGCACTGCATGCTCGTAAAGGGCGTCCATCCGTGGTCACGCGCGACGATCTGCAGGTTGTGCAGCTGGTAGGCATACATGGCGCTGGCGCCGAGCGCGCGGACCTTGCCCTCGCGCACCAGGTCGTTGAGCGCTTCCATGGTCTCTTCCATGGGGACGTCGTAATCGAAGCGGTGGATGATGTAGAGGTCCAGGTAGTCGGTACCCAGGCGTTTGAGCGAACTTTCGATTTCGCGCTTGATGGCCGCGGCAGAAAGGCCACCTTCGTTAAAGTGCACCTTGCTGGCCAGCACGACGTTCTCGCGAGCAATGCCCAGATTACGCAGGGCGGCGCCTATATACTCTTCGCTCGTGCCAGAGGCGTAGCAGTTGGCGGTATCGATAAAGTTGATGCCGGCGTCGAGCGCGCGTTTGATGACGGCGCGTGTGTCGTCGGGTCCGATGGTCCACTGGTGATGGTCGGGGTCGGGCTCGCCAAAGCTCATGCCTCCCAGGCAGAGTTTAGAGACTTTGATGCCGGAATGTCCGAGGGCTGTGTGCTGCATGCCGTTCTCCTTGTTCTTGAGGGGATGACTATAGCGTACGTTGATAGGTTGATAATGAATATTGCTTATATCGACTTGCTGGGTATACGGAATACATATGGGAAACGAAACGGACCGAATGGGGTTCTCCGTTGTGCACGAAGGAGCAAGCATGGAACTGCGAACGCTGCGTTATTTTCTTGCTGTGGCCCGCGAGGAAAATATGACCGAAGCTGCCAACGTGCTACATGTGACGCCGCCCACGCTCTCGCGCCAGATAGCCGATTTGGAGCGCGAGCTGGGCGTGGAACTGTTCGAGCGCACCAATCGATCGTGCGTGCTCACGAGCGATGGCATGCGCCTGCGTCAGCGCGCCGAGGAGATTGTCTTGCTGGTGGAGCAGACCGAGCTGGAGTTGGCGGATCGGGAGCTCGGCATTACGGGCGTTATCCGCATTGGCGCCGGCGAAACCAAATCGATGCGGCTGGTGCTCGATGCCTTTGCAGAGCTGCATCGGAATTATCCCGGAGTGACGATTGAGCTCTATACCGGTAACGCCGATGCGGTGGAGGAGCGTTTGGAGCGTGGTCTACTCGACTTTGCGTTGTTGCTGGAGCCCGTTAACGTCGAGAAATACGAATGGATTCGTATGCCCGAGGCGGATCGAGTCGGTGCTGTTGTTGCCGCGAGCGGTCCATGGGGCGGCCGGGACGTGGTGGCGCCTGCGGACGTGGCGAATATGCCGCTGCTGGTGAGTTCGCGCACCTCGAATCGAGCGCTGGACCTAGAAGCGTGGTCGAGTGGCGTCCTTAGCGTCGATGAACTCAACATCGTGGGGCATTTCGATCTTATCGGCAATGCGTCACATTTGGTGCGCTCGGGCGCCGCGTGTGCAGTTGGCATTGGAAGCTTACTACAGGTAGATGAATGCAGCGACCTGCGTTTTATCCCATTTGAGCCGCCGTTTACCATTGCGTCGTATCTGGTGTGGAAAAAATATCGCCTGCGTTCCCGCGCCTGCGAAGAGTTTCTGAACCGTTTGAATAGGATGTGACAAGGGGGCAGTCCCTTTGCTGCATTGATTTGAGAGTAGATGTTGATGATTTTGTCGTTGGCCCCCATGGAGGGGATTACCGGGCATGCGTTCCGCCGCGTGCATGCGGAGTGCTTCGGTGCGCTCGATTGCTATTACACGCCGTTTTTGCCGCCGCCGCGGGTTGGCAACCGTTTTGGTGGCAAGGCGTTTAAGGAGATCGATCCTGCCAATAACCAGGGGCTCAACGTGGTGCCCCAGCTCATGTCCAAGAATGCGGATGAGTTTGTGTGGGCGGCACAGGTGCTCGCCGACATGGGCTATCGCGAGGTCAATCTCAACCTGGGTTGCCCTTCGGGAACGGTTGTCGCTAAGGGCAAGGGCTCGGGTTTTTTGCGCAATCTCGACGAGCTCGAGGTGTTCTTGAGTGACGTGTGCGAACGTTCGCCGTTGCCGGTGTCGGTAAAAACCAGGCTGGGGCTGGAGAGCGACGACGAATACGAGCGTGTGCTCGATCTGTATTGCCGCATGCCGTTGGCAGAGCTAATCGTGCATCCGCGTGTGCAGAAGGATCGCTATACGGGCTCGCCGCGCAAAGAGTTTTATGGCGAGACGCTGGAACGTGCGCCGTTTCCGGTGGCATACAACGGCGATATTTTTGATCTTGAGGACATGGATGCGCTGGTGGAGGCCTATCCCGGTACACGCCATGTGATGCTGGGGCGCGGCCTGCTCGCGAATCCCGCTCTGGCCCGTATGGTCAACGGCGGCCCTGCTGCCACGGCAGCCGAGCTGCAGCGCTTCCACGACACGTTGTTCGCGGCCTATGCAGAAGAGATTGGCGGCAACGCGGTCTTTCGCATGAAGGAGTGGTGGTTCTACGCCAAGTGCGCCTTCGCCGACCCCGCTACCGTTCACAAGCTCGTGCGTAAGACCAAAAAAGTCGACGAATACCGCGCCGCCGTCGAGCGCGTCTTTCGCGAGCAGCCACTTGCGCCCATAGCCCGCTTCCACGGCTAGCTAGTCATTGGGGGCGTTCTTTAACGACTAGTCATTTAAGAACGCCCCCAATGACTATGTTGCAAAAAGCAGTACGTCAGCATCCAAAGATGTCGAAAAATGTCGACTTTGGATGCTGACGTACATGTTTGGTCGGCGGGTGACTAGGCAATCATCGCATCGAGCGTGATGAGCTCTCTGAGTCGCTCCGTACGTGTTTGCCCATGGCGCTTTGCTTTTGCGTCAAACGCTTCAAGAACCGATTCGCCCACACGTGCTGATAAAACGACGCTCGGCTCATCAGAGATTGGTGGCCTTCCCAACTTGATGGTTCGACCTTTCGGCCACTCATCTTTTTCGTAGGCTTCCGCGGTTTTCTCCAACTCTCCAGGGGCAAATCCCATCATCTTTTCGAGCTGCTTAGCATCCATGGTGCCTCCTATCGATCGATCCCGATTTCTCTGAGCACCTTGCGTGTGGGAGGAACAAGGGCGTGGAAAATAATGTAGCCTTCTCGGTCGGGGCAATATCGAGCAATGAGCTCCATAAGACGGTTTCTCCCATCAAGTCCAACGAGAACGTAATCGATACCTCTATTTTCGAGATCACGCCTGAACCATGCGAAAGCAGAGTTCCAGGCGCATGTGATATCCGTCTCCGTCAGCCCGTGTTTGAGGGCATGGGGGTGGATTGCGATGAGCTCCATAAGGGCCTCTCTTTTTGTATACAGTTTTGTAGACAAAAATGCAAGCAGTTAATTAGGTTAAGCGGCTTGTTTTGATTGGACCTCTCGGTGTAATGCCGGCACCAGAGGCTCCACCACTTCTTCGCTTCTTAGCTCGGCATGTGAACGTCCGTTGAACTCCCAGAGGGGAGCGTTTTCATAGACTATCGAGAGGAGCTTTGAGACCAGGGCAGCTTCTCTGCGTTTATAATACTCTGGTCGTATGATTAACAATAAAAATGCGGTGTCTTCGCTTTTTTGCCGCTCCGTCGGTATGCCATTGAGGCCCACGGAGCGCAAAAGCTTCGCCATGATGAAATCGAACTCGTCTTCTCTTGCATGTAGGCCCGCGGCACTGAGTTTGGAATCTTGTAAAAGATATTGTTTGAGGTATTCAACTGGCCGCGTGTAATCTGCATGTCCGCAGATGACATTTTCATGTTTGAGTTTTTTAATCGAATGCTGCTTATGACCAGCGAATATGGCGGCCCTTCTGCTGTAAACACGCTGCTGGCGTAGCGCGCGCATTTCGTCGGTGTACTCACTGTGGCGTTCGTACTTTCTATAGGAATATCCATAGTCATCGTAGTAGTAAGGGGTATCGTCGACGGCGTCATCGAGTTCAGGCGCTATGAGATACAGACTTCCGTTCTCGGACATAATGCAGGGATTATCGATTCTCCCTGATTCGTTTTTGATTCGCCAAATGGTTTCATTTACCTCAAATCTCGAGACTGGTTTGGGGGCGCAGGAGTTGTAGAGCTCAATAAACTTATCAAGCGAGATAATTCCGCAGGCATCGGTATAGGCCCGAGCAAAGCGCCAGATCTCTTGGTTTGATTCGACCTCGCGACACTTCCACGAATCCAAAACGTCTTGAGGGCTCTGATATCTGGCATGGAGGCCAACGCGCGACGCGCTCCAGTTATTGTCGGCAGCAACGTTCATTAGCTCTAGGCGCAGGTCGCTGTTGGCGATACGCGCGAGTGACTCGTAGTGGGCGAGGCTAAGCTCGGGACGAAAAGGGGTATTCTCGGGCACGGCGCGCGCAAGTTTGATGCACCGTGCGAGATAGGATGAGCCTAAACGAGGGGCAAAATGCTGTCTAAGGTGACCTCCGATAGGGGAGAGCAATCCTTTGAGATTGGAAATGGGGTATCCGGCAGTCTCTTGTTCGAGACGGCGCCCGATGAGCAATGCCCCCTCAAGCGAGGTTCCATGATCGATGCCCTTTTGATTGAGACTCTTGGCTTCAACGATTCCGCTGATATCCGAGCAGGCGCTCGAAACGATATCGGACGTAAAGGTTGGTATCTTTTTTGCCATAGCGATGCACTCCTGTGTGACTCACGGAAAAGAAACAGTCTGATTGTGAGTGCCGTTCTTTGATGGCGACGGCGAACAGGAGCGCAGCCTGTCTGAGATGGGCGAGTGCGGTAACCACCGATCTTACTTACCGAGCTCGCTCCAGCGTGTCATTGGTGACCTCCGCAGGAGCTCTCGACCAGTCTCATGCCTTGGGATGAGTATAACACAGAGAGCAAACATATGTTCTATAAAAATGAGAAACTGAATCCCCACCTACTCATTTAAGTGCGTCCCCAACGACTATGTTGCACTAGAGCAGGTTCTCCTGTACCCATGCGATGATGTCGCTCGACTCGTAGAGTGGTTTGCCATCGATGAACAGGCAGGGAACCTGGCGTTTTCCGCCGACGGCGATGAGCGTCTGCTCGGCATCGGGGTCGGTCGAGATATTGCGCTCGGGAATGGTCACACCGTTATCGGCCAAAAAGCGCTTGACCTTTATGCAATACGGGCAGCCGGTCATAACGTACAGCGTGAGCTCATGATTAGTAGCCATAGGTCTCCAATCGGTTGAGGTTTCGATTGAAATACCCAAAGCTGCCGCGGTCTATGCGCGGACCAGTGACGACTCGATGGCCTGGACCAGAAACGCCGTGGCTCCGGTGCCGCAGGGCTTGTCGTAGTAGTCAACAAAGCGCTGGTCGGCAAGATAGCCGTGGGCGAGGCCCAGGTACGCCTCGTCTTGGGGCTCGCATCCCCAGTTGAGAGCAATCCAACGACGATGCATCGCGACAAGCTTGCGAGCCTCGCTTCCATTCGCATCGCCATCGCCCATGGCAATCGAGAGTTGGCCCAGAATAGCGCGTTCAAGTTCCTTCATGTCGTTCCATGTCTCGGGGTCCATGTCCAGCAGTGCTTCGTTTGCTGCATCGATAGCCTCATCGCCATAGCGTGCCCGCGCTTCGGCTCCGTAGCGCTCCTCGTTTTCCTGCACGGTGCGCCAGCGCTCCAGTTGCGGCAGGACGGCGCCCATGAGCGAGACGGCTTCGTCGAGCGACATACCGGTGCTTTGCGCCAGTCGCGGGGCGCAATCCTCGATCATTGCCTCCATGGTGGTGTCGTAGGTGTACTTGCCGTGGTCGTAGCACCACTTGCAGTAATGGTCGGTCGTGGCGCCCGCAGCGTCGGTGCCGCAGTCGTCGGGCGTGAGTATCATGCCGCAGCTCTGGCAATAATGCTCGGGCATTTCGAGCAGGTGGGACAGTGGCTCGCCGGTTACGGCGGCAATGAGCTTCATCATGTCGATGCCCGGGGTGACCTCGTCGCGTTCCCAACGGCTGACGGCTTGGCGTGTGACGAAGAGTTTGGCAGCGAGCTCTTCTTGGGTAAGGTGATGGGCGCGACGGACAGCGATGAGCTTTTCTGCAAAGGCCATAGCGGCTCCTTTCTGCTGGTTGATGGCTTAAGCATACGCGGCGGCAGGCACCCTTCCAAGCAACCGTTGGTTGCACGACAGGAGTCCGCGGCGAAGAATTGCGCGCAACGCCCCACGCCTCCATGCCGTACAATGACCGGCATGGAACCTATTGCACACATACATACCGACCTGCCGCAGAAGTTCGGCATTCCGCGCAACAGCTTTTTGGCGCCTCATCTGCAGGGACGCATCGTTTTTGAGCCGGAATTTGCCTCCAATGCAGCGGTTGAGGGTCTGGACTCCTTCTCTTACCTGTGGCTGCTGTGGCGCTTCGAAAACGGAACGCCCGGCGGCACGGCTAAGGACATAGTTGCCGATGCCAAGTCGCAGGACAGGTCCGGCACCAACGCAAAATGGTCGAAAACTGTGCGTCCGCCGCGCCTGGGTGGAGCCGAGCGTGTGGGCGTCTTTGCCACGCGCAGTCCGTTTCGCCCTAATCCCATCGGGCTCACCTGCGTCAAGCTCGATCGTGTCGAGCTCACCGACGATGGCCCCATCATTCATGTGCTGGGGGCCGATTTGCGCGACGGCACGCCCATCTACGACATTAAGCCCTACATTCCGTTTGCGGACTGCCACCCGGATGCAACGGGCGGCTGGATTGAGGATGCTCCGTGGCAAGAGCTCGATGTTGAGTTTCCGCAGGCGCTGCAGGATATGGTCTCGCCCGCAAAGCTCCCCGGCTTGGTCGAGGTCCTTCGCCAAGATCCACGCCGCGCGGGCAGCAAGCACGAGCCAAACCGCGTTTACCACTTGGCCTACGCCGGACTCGACATATCTTTTACGGTCGATGAAACCCAGCTAACCGTAGTCGCCGTCACCGACGCGCGAGACTAACCAGCCATTCGTCCGCACCCGTCAAATTAAGCGCCAAACCCCGCGCCAAAACCGCCCACGCTGGTGGACAATAACGCCTATCGAAACAGTCTACTTTGCACGGGAGTCCAGCATGAAATACGACTTCACTTCAATCATCGACCGCCACGGCATGGACGCCATCGCCGTTGACTCTTGGGGTGAGATCCCCGGTATGGCCCCGAACGCACCCGACGAGGGCTTCGACCGCATTCCCATGTGGGTGGCCGACATGAACTTTGCCACGGTGCCCACGGTCCAGGAACACATCATTCAGCGCGCCCAGCACCCCATGTTTGGCTATTTCAATCCGCGCTCCGAGTATTTCGACCGCATCATCGAATGGCAGAGCCGCCGCAATGGCGTCGAGGGCCTGCGCCCTGAACATATCGGTTACGAAAACGGCGTGCTGGGCGGTGTCGTGTCGACGCTGCGCGCGTATGTCCAGCCGGGCGATGCGGTGCTGGTCCACAGCCCCACCTACATCGGCTTTACCAAGTCCATTGAGGCCGCGGGCTATCGTATTGTCCATAGCCCGCTTAAGCTCGACGATCAGGGCGTGTGGCGCATGGACTTTGAGGACATGGAGTGCAAACTCGCCCAAAACCACATCCATGCCGCGGTGTTCTGCTCGCCGCACAATCCCTGCGGCCGCGTATGGGAGCGCGACGAAATCGAGCGCGCCATGGACATCTATCGCCAGCACGATTGCGTGGTGATTTCGGACGAGATTTGGTCCGATATCATCCTGCCGGGGCACAAGCACATCCCGACGCAGTCGGTGAGCGAGGATGCCCGCATGCGCACGGTTGCCCTCTATGCGCCGAGCAAGACGTTTAACCTGGCGGGCCTTGTCGGCAGCTACCACATTGTCTACAACGAGACGCTGCGTGACCGCATCTGCGCCGTGTCCAACAAGACCCACTACAACGAGATGAATGTCCTCTCCATGCATGCGCTTATCGGTGCCTACCAGCCGCAGGGCTACGAGTGGGTGGACGAGCTCAACCAGGTGCTTGCCGGCAATATCGAGTACTTCTGCGATTACGTGGACGGGCATTTTGAGGGCGTGTCCTATTCGCGTCCGCAGGGCACGTACATGGTGTTTCTGGACTGCACCGAGTGGTGTCGCGAGCATGGCCGCGATATTCAGTGGCTGCTCGACGAGGGGGCGCGCGTGGGCGTGGGATATCAGGACGGCCGCCCGTTCCACGGGCCCTGCCACATTCGCGTGAATCTGGCGCTGCCGCTTTCGCGCGTAAAGGAAGCGTGCGACCGCCTGGACCGCTACGTTTTTAATGCACGGTAAGTGAGCACTGCATGCGGGGCCTTCTGCCAAGTCGGCTGGAAGGCCCCACATGGTAAAACGTCTGTAGCCATTGGGCACTCGTGTGGTTTTGTTTGCTATTATTTTTTACCATTTCAGTCTGTAAACAGGATCGTATGGAGCTCGATGAAAAGACCTCGCCGCTCGGTGTCCATATCGTTGTTTGCCGCGCTTGCGGTAGCGTGTGCCTTTGTCGTAGCGATAGCCGGCTGTTCCGGGTCGAATGACAGGGCCTCGACGTCTGCATTAGAAGGTCTGGACGCCTCGCAGGCCAAAGACGACGACCTCAAGACGCTCAATGTCGGCAGCGACCTCTACCCGCCGTTTGTGTATACCGACGAGTACGGCGATATCGTTGGCCTGGATGTCGAGATATTGACCGAGGCTTTGGCCCGCATTGGTTACAAGCCAAAATACCAGCTGATCGACTGGGAAAAGAAGAAAGAGCTGCTGGCGAGTGGCGAGCTCGATTGCGTCATGGGTAGCTTTAGTATGACGGGTCGCGAAAACGAGTATCGTTGGGCCGGCCCGTACCTTGCGAGCCGCCAGGTGGTCGCGGTCGATTCCCAGAGCGATATCTACACGCTTGCCGATCTTGAGGATAAGATCGTGGCGGTTCAGTCCACCACCAAGCCCGAGGACATTTTGCTCAATCGCATAAATGAAAACGTTCCGCAGATCAAGGAACTCTACAGCTTTTCGGACGGTTCATACCTGAACCCGGCGCTCGTCGAGGGCCTGGTCGACGCTATCGCCGCGCATGAGTCCTCGTTCCTCACCTACGAAAAAGACTATGGTGTGACATATCGCATTTTGGATGGGCCGCTGCTAGAGGTCGGTTTGGGCACCGCTTTCGATATCAACGATACGCGCGGCATCGACGTTAAGCTCACTCATGCCTACCAGGAAATGCTAACCGACGGCACCATGGAACGCCTGGTGTCAAAGAACTTTGATGACCCTTCGCCATTTTTGAATATGGAGGGCCTGTCATGATCGATGCGCCCGACCACGCTGCTCAGGAGCGGGGCAATCGTTCGGCAGGGGCATGGCTCCTTGTCGCTCTGCTGGGGATAGCGCTCTCGGTTGTTGCCGGCATGATGAGCTACGGTTACACGACGGCCCAAGCCGAGCAGCGCTTTGCCGACGTTGTCGATTACGTGGCGACGCAGAGCCTTTCCTACGATGCATTCAACAGCGCCTATACGACCAAAAACCTGATTCGCGTTATGGAGATCGCCGGAGAGGCTGCCCGCGATATGGAGCGCGACGGTTCAGTGGATAACGCCATGCTGGAGCAATACGCCGACCAGTTCAACGTGAGCGCGCTGATCGTGACGGACGCATCGGGCAATTTGGTGTCCGAGTCCTCGACGGGCGATGTGGACTACGGGTCGCTCGCTACGTATCTCAAAGAATCACCCGTGCTGGAGGTGGCAACTCATCCGCTTAAGTCCTATACCGCCCGCATCACGCTTGCGGATGATTCGGTCGCAGACATTGGCTGCGTGACTCGGCAGGATGGCGAGGGCATCGTTATCGCGGTAAGGCATCAGAGTGCGAAAGCGGTTGCAAGCAATACACTCAAACTGCAGAGCTTGCTTGATGGCTATGAAACCATCGATAGCGGCAATATCGTGATCGAAAGCGACGGCAAGGTCGTTGCGACCAATGCCGTTGAACCCACCGTATTGGGTGTGTTCGATCTGCCTGCGACGGATGTCTTTATTGTCGACGGTATTAAGGATCGATGCCTGGCTGGTAAGGTCAGATTGGTTAACGCCGACGGCGAGTGGTATTTGGGCACATTTGGAAAAGCGCACAAATTCTATGTGTACACCTATGCCTCGGCGCAGCGCTACTTTGAGGTCGCCGCGGCTGTTGCCGCCGGCGTGCTGGTGCTCTACGGCGGTGTTATAGCCGTTGTTGTGACGGTGCGTCGCCGCGCTGATCGTCGACGTTTGACGGACTTGCTGCAGCAGGAGCGCGACTATGGCGACAAGCTGGCAAAGGCGGCGCGTGAGGCCTCGTCTGCCAACTCAGCAAAGACGGAGTTTCTGCGTCGCATGAGCCACGATCTGCGCACGCCCATCAACGGCATTCGCGGCATGGTCGAGGTTGGCGATGCCAATGCGGACGATCTGCAAAAGCAGACTGAGTGCCGCTCAAAAATCTGGACGGCATCGGGACTGCTGCTCGACCTTGCCAACGAGGCCCTCGATATGAGTCGCCTGGAGAGCGGACAGGTCGACCTGAACCTCGTGCCCATAAATTTGGTGGCCCTCAACTGTGAAGTGCGCGATATTCTGGAGCGCCAGGCCGAGGAGCGTCTGGTGACAATTATCTGCGACCAGCAGACGCTTAATCATCCCTATGCGCGGGTGAGCGTGACGCACCTCAAGCGCTTGTTGCTCAATATTGCCGGTAATGCCGTCAAGTACAACCGCCAGGGCGGATATGTTCGCCTGGTGTGCCGCGAGGTGGAGCCAGCGGATGGCGTCCCCGTCTATGAATACACGATCGCCGACAACGGTATTGGCATGAGCGAGGAGTTCCAGCAGCACCTCTGCGAGCCGTTTTGCCGCGAGGAGCAGCAGGTGGAAGGCGCTTCATCGGGAACTGGCCTGGGCGCGCCTATCGCAAAACAGCTGGTGGAGCTTATGGACGGAACCATGAGCTTTACGAGCGTCTTGGGGCAGGGGACGACGTTTACCATCCGCCTGCCGTTCGAGAAATGCGAGCGCTCCGAGATTCCTCAGGCAGTTCGCGCGGATGCGGGCGATGGCGATGCGCTCCAGGGCTTGCGCGTTTTGCTCGTAGAGGATAACGATCTGAATGCCGAGATCGCGCAGTTTACGCTCAGCCGTGCCGGTGCCGTCGTGACGCATGCTAAGGATGGCGAGTCTGCCATTGAGGCGTTTGCCGCGAGCGCACCGCACGAGTACGACGTGGTGTTGATGGACATCATGATGCCTGGCATCGATGGCCTTGAGGCCACGCGTCAGATTCGAGCGCTCGATCGCGAGGATGCCGCGACCACGCCGATTATCGCCGTGAGCGCCAACGCCTTTGCCGACGACCGCAGGCTTTCGCGCGAGGCGGGCATGAACGCGCACCTGAGCAAGCCTGTGAGCTCGCAAGAGCTCGTCGAGGCGCTAGCGCACATTGCCGCCGACGCTTCATAAGCATATGGCCCGGTTCCAAGGTGGGTTGGAACCGGGCCATATTGCTATTGATGAGGCCTGTTGAGGGGCTTACTTCTCCTGAATCTGCTTGCCGCAAAGATGCTCAATCGAAATCTCGTAGAGTTGGACGCCCTTGATGTCTTTGGCGATTTCCTCTTCGACTTCCTCGGCGGAAGGGTAGTACTTAAGGGCGAGCTGGCGGACTTTGTCCTCGATGAATGCAGGCGCCTCATCAACCAGGCGACAACGGCCAAAGACCACGGTACTCATAACGTAGGGAGCCCAGTCATCGTCCTTATACCACTCGTTACCGTAAACGGTAAAGCAGATCTTGTCATCGCGTTTGAGTGCGTCGACCTTGTGGCCGGCTTTGGCGCCATGGAAATAAATCTTGTCGTGCTCGGCGTCAAAGAAGTAGTTGACGGGAATGGCATAGGGGTAGCCATCATCGCCGTTGACGGCAAAGACGCCGCGCTTGCAGGTAGCGAGCAGTTCGCGCGCTACCTCGTCAGTGATGGCGCGTTTCTTTCGACGTAAGGGCCTAAACATCGTTGGTTTCCTTTCTGGCCGTGCATGGTGGTTGAGCACAAACTATAGCGAAACGGATCCGTATTTCTTGATGCGGGCGAGCATGTTTTTGAGCTTGTTAAAATCGACCGGTTTGGACAGATGGGCGTTCATGCCGGCGTCGTGTGCCGCCTTGGCGTCCTCGGCGAAGGCGTTGGCGGTGAGCGCGATGATGGGGATGTCGGCTGCATCGACCTTCTCGCTCAGGCGAATCGCGCGGGTTGCCTCGTAGCCGTCCATGCCCGGCATCATGATGTCCATCAGAATCGCATCGAAGCTGCCGGCGGGACGGCCAACGTATAGGTCGACCGCTTCGTTGCCATCGGCGGCGCGAGTTACGACAATGCCTTCGCTTTCGAGCAGCACCTGGGCAATCTCGGCATTCAATTCGTTGTCTTCGGCGAGCAGCACGTTCATGTCGGCGAGCGAGCAGTCGAGCGCCCTCTCGACCGTATCTGCTCGCATCTGAGGGTTCTTGTCGATATCGAGCGGAATTTCCACGTAGAACGTGGTGTCCACATGGAGTTCGCTGGTGACTTCGATGGTGCCGCCCATCAGTTCAATAAGCGACTTGACGATTGGCATGCCCATGCCGGTTCCTTGGAACTTGCTACGCGCATCGTTACCTTCTTGGGCAAACGGCTCATAGATATGCTTTAAAAACTTGGAAGTCATGCCAATGCCGGTATCCGAAACGCTAAAGCAAAAGAGCGCGCGCCCGTTATCGAGTGGCTTGGTCTGTGAACTAAAGGTGACGGAGCCGCCGTGCTTGTTGTACTTAATGCTGTTGTCTAACAGGTTGATCATGACCTGTCGGATATGGGTGGGACTGCCGATTACGTATGGCCCCGTGGCGTACGGCAGACTATTGTCCTGCATTGTGATGCCGTTACTGGACGCGCGGAGCTTGCACAGCACCAGCGTATCATCACAAAGCTCTTTGAGGTTAAAAGGCGCATGTTCCAGTGTTAGCTTGCGGTCTTCGATTTTTCCCATCTCGAGGATGTCGTTGATCAGCGAGAGCAGGTGATTGGCGGCAACGCGCGCCTTGGCACGGCTCTCGCGGGCGACTTGCATATCGCCTTCCTTCAATTCTTCAATTTCGATAAGGCCCAGGATACCGTTGAGCGGCGTACGGATGTCGTGGCTCATGCGCGTGAGGAATGCCGTCTTAGCGGCGTTGGCAGCATCGGCTTTTTTGCGCTCGGTTCGAGCGCGCACGAGCGCCCAGATGAGCAGGACGATGCCGACCGACAACATACCGATGAGGGTAGCTGCAATGGCGGTGCGGTTGCGATAAAGGAATTGAAGCGTGTTGGATTCCTGGGCCGTGTACGACGTGGAGGAGTAATTACTTGCGGAGAGCGATTCTCCGGCATTGATGATGCCCTTGTTGATGATTCCCAGCAGTTCGGGCTTGCCGCGCGACATCAAGCACGCGAGGTCACAGGTGTCAGGGAGCTCGACCGTCTCGCAGTCCTCGAGATCATAACGGTCACCGATGGTTTTTACGCGTGAACTGGGAGCGACGATGCAGCGCGCCGTTCCCTTCCTGAGGGCGTCGAACGCTTCATCGTCGGATTGGTATTCGGTTACGGTCGCTGTGGGGAATAGACTTTCAAGTACGTTTCGGTTGATAAACGATGATTTGGTACAGGCGATGTTCTGAAGGTCTTTTTTCAGGTTACTGCCGGTGTGGATGGCGGTGAGGGACATGGTCCCCAACGATACCGACTGCACAACGCCTGATTGCTCGGCAAACCAGTAATCTCGGTATGCCGGCAGCGCAACGTCTATGCTTCCCTCTGACAGGGCCTTTGACATCATCTTGTAGCTATCAAAGGCGACGGTTTTGACCGTAATGCCAAATTTATCGTGTAGCGTCGTCGCAAGCGATGCGAGCGAGCCTTCCATTTTGCCGTCTTCGTCTTCGTTGCAGTAGGGGAGTTTGCCCGTAATGTAGCCGAGCGTGATGGTGTTGTTGTTTGCTTTGAGCCAGGAACATTCGGGGCCGTTGAGCGATGATGAACCGCTGTTTTGGGCCGAGTAGTGAGATTTGACTTCGTCGTTATAGCGTGGGTTGACGCGGGCGATTGCTGTCATGGCGGCATTGATGTCGTCCATCAGGTCGGGGCGGCTTTTGGGGACGGCAAAATAGTAGTCGCTCGACCCAATGTAGAACATGGGGGAGGCACTGGGCGACGAGGTCGTGTCGTTCATGATGACGGCATCGACCTCGCCGTTTGCCAGCGCATCAAAGAGAACGGAGTTTCCGTCATACTCCTTGTATGTGCAGGCGATTCCTTCGTTGGCGAGCCATTGCTGGCCAACGAAGGTTTGCATAACGCCGGGGTTGCAGCCGATGGTAAGGCCTTGGAGCGCTCGGGGGTCACCCTTGGCCAGATCGTCGCGCTCGGGCCTGGCATAGATGTAGTAGCGCTCGGTGCCCTCGGGGTTCGATGAGAAGAGCAGTTTTTGGGCGCGTTCTTCGGAGTAGGAGATGTTTGGCATGAGGTCAATCTCGCCGGCTTCGAGCTTCTCCATAAGCTCGGTGAAGGTGCCGGAGACGTATTCGTACTGCCAGCCGGGTGTGTAGTACGAGAGGGTCTGGAGGTACTCGTAACCCCATCCCGAGAGACGCTCGCCGGGGGTGCCGTCCTGGAAGCCCTCGTTGTTGACGAGCCAACCAACGCGGACCGTTTTGACCTGCTGACTAGAGTCATCGGCAAAAGCCTGGACAGGCGCGATGGAATTCAGCACGGCAAGCGCGGCAAGCGCGACGGCCAGGGTGCGATATATAACTGAACGAAGGACAGCGGAAGCTCTCACATGCAATCCTAACGAATCGAGACATTACCGCATAAGGATACCAGCTCAGCCTGCCCAGTCGGCAGCTGCATCGCTAAACGATCCCGCCCGGCAGTTGGGGACAGTCCCTTTCTGCCGGCAGAGACGATGTGAGCAGGACATAAAAACATTGAGAGCCCCTGCTGCATGAAAGACCGCGGATTAGGCCGACAATGGTGAGTGTCTAATCCAACCGTGGCGGCCACGCCGCATTCATGGAAGGGGCTCCCATGCTCGATACTACCACCTTC
>DBFOLV010000031.1:0-69118 GCA_048430825.1 Collinsella sp. | reverse complement strand
CCTGCCGGTTCGACCGGCGCGCCACGGGTCAAGATGCACCAGGCCTGGACGAAGTCCGGGCCCGCGCCTTTAGACGCGAGCCCGGGGCCCGTGGGTTATACCCTAAGAGCAAACCACCCTTTTTAAGGGTGGTTCTGATTTCACGTCACCTTGCCTCAAATGCGACCCGCTCGCTGACTTATGCTCAACCTATGGCGTCATCCCGCCCCAAAAGGGCCTCCCTCGCTCTGGCGGGTTTTCGCTGTCGGTGCCAAAGCATCAGCGTTGTCTTGACCAAAACTTGGCAAAAAGGTAGTCGTTGGGGACGTTCTTGTTTGACTGGTCATTTAAGAACGTCCCCAACGACTACGTAGCATGAGAGTGGATAATCTCCCGGTATGAGCCCATATTCATGCTCAAGGTGGGAGATTATCCACTCTCGTTTCGTTTGTTGATTTCGATGCCTACATTTGTAGGAACAGTTCGTGGAGGCGGGTATCGTCGTCGAGCTCGGGGTGGAAGGTTACGCCGAGCTGGTTGCCCTGACGGGCGGCGACAATACGACCGTCGACTTTCGCTAAGGCCTTGGCGTCGCCGTGGACCTCGACGATGCGGGGCGCGCGGATAAACGTCAGCGGCACTTCACCGTCGATGCCGGCTATTTGCCCCTTGGTTCGAAAGCTGCCGAGCTGCCTGCCGTAGGCATTGCGCTCGACAAGTACATCCATGGTTTCCAGACGCGGCGTGCCCTTATCGTCATGGGCGGCAAGGTCGTGAGCCAGTAGAATCAGGCCGGCGCAGGTGCCCAGGACGGGCATACCTTCAGCGATACGGGCACGAAGCTCCTCGAGCATGCCCAACTCATCAAGCAGCTTTCCTTGAACGGTGGACTCGCCGCCGGGAAGTACCAGACGGTCAAAGTCCTGCTTCAAATCAGCCGCCTGCCTCAGCTCAATACAGTGTGCGCCAAGCCCGGATAGTCTTGCCTCGTGCTCGGCAAAAGCGCCTTGGACCGCCAGCACGGCGACCGTTTGGTCTGCATAATCGCTCATGTGCGATCCTTTCTGCTGGACTAGCGCCCGCGCTCTTCCATGATAATCTCGATCTCGTCGGCGTTGATGCCCACCATGGCCTCGCCCAGGTCCTCTGAAAGCTCGGCAATGAGCTTGGCATCGGTGAAGTTTGCCACGGCCTTGACGATGGCGGCTGCGCGCTTGGCGGGGTCGCCGCTCTTAAAGATGCCCGAGCCGACAAACACGCCTTCGGCGCCCAGCTGCATCATCAGCGCGGCGTCGGCGGGGGTCGCTACGCCGCCGGCGGCAAAGTTCACGACGGGAAGCTTACCCGTGGCATGGACCTCGCGCACCAGCTCGACCGGAACCTGCAGTTGCTTGGCTGCCTCAAAGAGCTCGTCGTTGCGCAGGGCAACAACGTCACGGATCTGCTTTTGGATCTTGCGCATGTGACGCACGGCCTGAACGACGTCGCCCGTACCCGGCTCACCCTTGGTGCGAATCATCGTGGCGCCTTCGGCAACACGGCGCAGCGCCTCGCCCAGATCACGGGCGCCGCAGACAAACGGCACGTCAAACTGGGTCTTGTCGATGTGATAGACGTCATCGGCAGGGGAGAGAACCTCGGACTCATCGATGTAGTCGATCTCGATGGCCTGCAGGACCTGCGCCTCGACGATGTGACCGATGCGGCACTTGGCCATGACGGGGATGGAGACGGCCTCCTGGATGCCCTTGATCATCTTGGGGTCGCTCATGCGCGAGACGCCGCCTGCGGCACGGATGTCGGCCGGGATGCGCTCGAGGGCCATGACGGCGCAGGCGCCTGCCTCCTCGGCGATGCGTGCCTGCTCGGGCGTGGTAACGTCCATGATGACGCCGCCCTTGAGCATCTGCGCGAGCTCGCGATTGAGTTTGACGCGGTCGGCCTTGCTGTTCTGTTCTGCCATGGTTGCTCCCTTGGTTGGCATGTGCATTGCTTGACGGAACATCCTATCGGGGAGCTGGGTATGACAAAATACTCAGTTTTCGAGATAATTACAAGGTCAGACTAATACCAGATTGAATGACTTAATAAGGTCAGGTGATAGGCTCATGCTTGACTACAATTTGGAAAAACGCGGCGAAGCATCGCTCTATGAGTATGTTTACCAGCAAATTCGAGATGATATCGTAGCTGGACGCATTGTGGCGGGGGAGCATTTGCCGTCTAAGCGCGCCTTTGCCAGTCATCTGGGAATCAGTGTTATTACCATCGAGAATGCATATAGCCAGTTACTCGCTGAGGGCTATATTTGCTCAATACCGCGTCGTGGCTACTACGCTTGCGAGCTTCCGGATGCACCGGTTTTGGCTTCGGCTGCGGAGGGCATCGACCGAGATGCCGTCTCTGTGGGCCCCAGCGTGCATGATGTCAACGGACAGGTCGAGCGATTCGATGCGCTTTCTCCTTCTGCTTTGGAGGCGGCGCGGCTTTGGCAAAGCGCGCTACGGGCGACGCTGGCATCCGAAGACGAGCGCGAAATCTTTTCGCCCGCACCGGCGCAGGGCACTGCTCGGCTGCGACGCGCAATTGCTCACCATCTGCACGGGACAAGGGGTATGAATGTCGACCCCAACAACATCGTTATCGGTGCGGGCGCCCAGCTGCTCGATACCATGTTGGTTCAGTTGCTTGGCGCGGACAAGGTGTATGCGGTTGAGGATCCGGGCTATTTGCGTCTGACGCGTATCTATCAGGCTATGGGCTGCAAAGTTCGACATATCCCGTTGGATGATGAGGGCGTGGACTTGAGCACTCTGCAGAAAAGCGGGACCGATGTCCTTCACCTGATGCCGTCCCATCAGTATCCGACCGGCCTTGTGACGAGCATTGCGCGTCGCTATGCGCTTCTGAGCTGGGCCGCCGAGCGACCAGGTCGGTATCTCATCGAAGATGACTTTGATTGTGAGTTTCGCCTTGCCGGGAAGCCGATTCCCGCGCTCGCGTCGATCGATGCCGCCCAGTCGGTTATATACACCAACACGTTTTCGAAGAGCCTGTCTTCGGCGTTGCGCCTAGCGTACATGGTGTTGCCCGACGAGCTGATGGAGCGGTTTAGGCGCGACCTTGGTTTTTACGCCTCGTCGGTTAGCTCCATAGATCAAGTTGCATTGGCTCGCTTGCTGGAATCGGGTGATTACGAGCGTCATGTGAACCGCGTGCGCGTTCGTGCCCGCGAGGCGCGTGATGGCCTAGTGGCGCTTGTACGGAAGGCATTTCCGGCAGGGGAAGTCTCGATCGAGCATGCAGACGCGGGCCTTTACTGTATCGTGGTTGCGGAGCGTAGAACGGGCGGAAGCACTTTTGCACGGGCCCTCACGCGCTCGAGCATCCCTTTTATCGATATCGGTGACTGTTTTTGGTGTGCCGATGGCGCATCTGTCCCTGAAAACACAACTCAAATTCTTGTTCAGTATGACGATCTGAGTCCAAAAGTACTAACAACCTTGGAATTGCAGCTAATGGGGGGCACTCTGCAACCTAAGTGAGTAGACTTTTAGCACTTTGGCGACCAGGCAGTTTTGTAGCAAGCTATTTACCTGCGGTTTTGAAAAGCAGGATGACCGGCCTGCTCGGGATGTTCAAAAAAGTCTACTCACTTGCCGCGCAAAGCTCCTGCATGAGAAAAAAATGGGGTTTTCAACAGGGCTTCGTCCAGCTCTCGGCAAGCTTTTGGCCAGTTGGGGAGTGCTGTTGAAAACTTGGCAGTCCGTTCGGCGCCATTTTTGGTGCGTTCGCGCCAATGCGTGACTGACTGGGTTGAAATTCGTGTTTTCCTGTGCCTATGAAGGATTTACTTTGTGACATATCGGCTTTTAGGTACTGGCGTTTGCCTCCTCAAGTCCGCGCTTTGTGTCCGCCGCTTCCACGACCGGAAGAAGACCGGCAGCGATATGATCTCGCCCGCAACCCGACGGCTGCGGTCGCGCTCGGTTTTCCGTTGTATACATTGGTTCGGACGAGAAACAAACGGACTTGTCCAGCCAGCATTAGGCAGCGGCTGTTTCTTGGTGAGCTTCCCAGGGAATCCGTGCTGGAAACGGAGCATGGGTTTTTGATTACGTCTCCTCTACTGACGGCATTCATCATGTCGCGGCACCTGACGGATCTCCAGCTTCTTTTGGTATTGGCGGAGATGTGTGGCTTGTTTGCGGTGTGCGCTCTGCCGGCGGCACTTGAGGCGGAGCTTTCGCGTGCAATTGATTCGGGCGCGATTTCGACAACGTTCGGTTGGGTGCGCTGCCCGTCCGAGGACGGCACCGCCTCAAATTTATGGCGTCGAGACGCTTTGGTTTTGGGCGGAGACCTTGACCGTTTTTGTTCAGATGTTTGCGGGATGCGTTACGGCAATAGATTTATGGCGGTATCGCAACTCGTTCCATTGGGTGCCGCGTCGCCTTTTGAGGTCGAGGCGTATTTGCTACTTGCACTGCCGCGATCCCTGGGAGGCGAAGGTTTTTGCGACATAGAGCTTAATGTTGAAGTGATGCTAGGCACAAGTGCTCGAGCGATTGTGGGAAAGTCCCGTATATATATCGACCTACTTCTTTCTTCACCGGACGGTAGGCGACAGGTGGCCATTGAATGTCAGGGAAAGGCCTCGCACGGACGCGCAGGGGATGGCTTGCGTGACGCTGACCGCATGACGGCCCTTCAGGCCATGGGCTACGATGTGCTTCTCCTGACACACAGACAGATATCGGATGAGGATAGATTCCGCGCGATCGTTAAGGCCATATGCAGGATGCTCGATGCTGAATATCGTGATAAAAGCTCGGATGAGCAAAGGGCTGAGATATTACTCCGGTCTGAACTATTCATTGACTGGACAAAATTGGGAGTAATCGACGGAAAGATGCCCGTTAGACACAAAATGGCTCGATCGTGGACGGCTGCGAATCTAAGTGAGTAGACTTTTGTCACTTTGGCGACTAGGTCGTTTTGCAACAAGGCATTTACCTGCGGCTTTATAAAGTGATATGGATGGTCTGCTCGGCAAGTTCCAAAAAGTCTACTCACTTAGTTTTGACGAGAAGCCGATGCCGAAGACGGTCCTATTTCAGGGCGTTAACAAGTTCGTGAGGCACGAAAAAGGCCCGAACCAATACGGTCCGGGCCTCATCGAGCTTGAGGTTATGTCTCAGGCGGTTGGCTTAGCCAAAGTAGCGCTTGAGCAGGCCGGCGAAAGCCTTGCCGTGGCGGGCCTCGTCGCGAGCCATCTCGTGCACGGTGTCGTGGATGGCATCGAGGCCGGCGGCCTTGGCACGCTTGGCAAGATCGGTCTTGCCGGCGGTGGCGCCGTTCTCGGCCTCAACGCGCATCTCGAGGTTCTTCTTGGTGGAGTCGGTCACGACCTCGCCCAGGAGCTCGGCGAACTTGGCGGCATGCTCGGCCTCCTCGTGGGCAGCCTTCTCCCAGTACAGGCCGATCTCGGGATAGCCCTCGCGATGAGCGACGCGAGCCATGGCCAGGTACATACCGACCTCGGAGCACTCGCCCTCAAAGTTGGCGCGCAGGTCGGCAACGATGTCCTCGGAGACGCCCTCCATCTTGGCGACGCCCACGACGTGCTCGGCAGCCCACTCGAGCTGACCCTCCTCCTGCTTCAGGAAGCGAGAACCGGGAACGCCGCACTGGGGGCACTTGAAGTCCTCGGGCAGCTGGTCGCCGTCGAACTCTTCCACATAACCGCAAACGGGGCAAACAAACTTCATGATTCGATCCTTTCGATCGATGGCGATTGTGCGCTCGTCCGGTCCCGTAAGGGCCCTCTCCGGACGTGCGTCTTGACGAGTCCTATTATCCATAAATGCAACCAAATGTGAAGCCTACTAGGAATGATTTTTAATAAAACAATTTTGAGATATGAAGATGTTGATTGATTAACGATTGGCAGGCCGTCTTTGACCGCCGCTGAGTACAATCGGTCGAGCAAATGTTGACCAATCAACAAATGAAGGAGTTTCCTTTATGCATTTAGCCCGTCGTGCCTGGTGCCGAACATATCAGACGGTTTTTCGCATTGCATTGCCGATCCTGCCCTATACCGAGCCGCGCATTTTGGAGCATGCCGAGGATGTGCCCGCGGTGCTTCAAAAGCGCTCGATCCAGAAGGCCCTTATCGTGACGGATCCCGGCATTGCCCGTCTGGGGCTCACGGCACCGCTCGAGACGGCGCTCGCATGCAGGGGGATTGGCGTTACGGTCTATGCCGAAACGCGTGCAAACCCCACGGTTTCAAACGTGGAAGAAGCGGCGTCCCTGTATCGAGAGAGCGCCTGCCAGGCCATTATCGGCTTTGGCGGTGGCTCGGCCATGGACTGTGCCAAGGGCGTGGGCGCACGCATTGCGCAGCCAAACAAGCCCATCAACAAGATGCGCGGCCTGCTGCGGATTCATCGTCGCCTGCCGCTGCTCATCGCCGTTCCCACTACCGCCGGTACGGGAAGCGAAGTCACGCTTGCGGCGGTAATTACCGATGACGGGACGCACTACAAATACCCCATTAACGACTTTGTGCTCATCCCGCGTTTTGCAGTCCACGACCCCGAGTTTACGTGCGGCTTGCCCGCTTCCATTACGGGGCAGACGGGCATGGACGCCCTGACGCATGCCGTTGAGGCCTTTATCGGGCGAAGCACCACGCCCTATACGCGCAAGATGGCGCGACAGGCGGTGCAGCTTATCCACGACAATTTGCTCGAGGCCTATGAGCATGGTGACGACATGTGCGCTCGTCGCAATATGCTTTTGGCGGCGTATAAGGCGGGCGTTGCGTTTACCCGCTCCTATGTCGGATATGTGCATGCCATCGCGCACAGTTTGGGCGGCCGATACGGAATTCCGCACGGTTTGGCCAACGCGATCATCCTGCCGCACATGCTTCGCGCTTATGGTGACGCCGCCGCCCCCAAGCTTGCCGATCTTGCTCACATGGCGGGCATTGCGCCGGCTACCGCGCAGGATAGTCTTGCGGCCGAGGCCTTTATCGATTGGGTCGACCGCATGAACGAGGCCCTGGGAATCCCCAAATATGTCTCGGGCATTCGCCGCTCTGACATTCCCGAGATGGCGGCGCATGCCGATGCCGAGGCCAATCCGCTATACCCCGTTCCGCTTCTAATGGACCGCTTGGAGCTCGAGCATATGTACGAAGTCGTTGCAGGTGGTATGTTTGAGGACGAGAATTAGGAGGGTCCATGAACACCGAGGAAATTGCGCGCATCGTCGGCGATCAGCGCACTTACTTTAAAACGCACGCTACGTTTGATGTTGATGCCCGACGTCGCGCGCTCGTGAGTTTACGCGATGCGGTACGGGCGCACGAGGCCGATATTGCCCATGCACTCAAGACCGATTTGGGAAAGTCGCATGACGAGGCATATATGTGCGAGATCGGCACGTCGCTTTCCGAGATTCGTCATCAGATCGCTCACGTGGCTCGATGGAGTCGTCCGCGCCTGCGTCCGTGTGACCTTGCCAACGCCGTGAGCGCGTGCAAAACGCGAGCCGTGCCCTATGGCGTCACGCTCATCATGGCTCCGTGGAACTACCCGTTTTTGCTAACACTCGAGCCGCTCGCCGGCGCCCTTGCCGCGGGCAATACCGTGGTCATCAAGCCGAGTGCCTATGCTCCGGCATCGAGCGCGGTGCTCAAGCAAATCTGTGAAGAGGCATTTGATCCGCGCCTGGTGACGGTTGTCGAGGGCGGGCGCGCCGAGAACGAAGCGTTGCTCGATGAGTGCTGGGACAAGATCTTCTTTACCGGTAGCGTTCCGGTCGGCAAGCTCGTCATGGAGCGCGCGAGTAAAAACCTCACGCCCGTGACGCTTGAGCTGGGCGGCAAGAGCCCCTGCATCGTGGATGCGACGGCAAACTTGAAGGTCGCGGCACGGCGTATCGCCTTTGGCAAATGGCTCAACGTAGGGCAGACCTGCGTGGCGCCCGACTACCTGCTGGTCGATACGCGCGTGCACGACGAGCTGCTGGACCTCATCAGGGAAGAGGCCCGCCGTATGTTTGGCGAGCATCCGCTCGATAACGAGGATTATGGGCATATCGTCAACGCCAAGCATTTTGCGCGCGTGCGTGGGCTGATCGATCCCGATAAGGTTGTGCTTGGAGGCACGGCGCGCGAGTCATCGCTCAAGATTGAGCCGACGATTTTGGACGGCGTGACCCCCGATGACGCCGTGATGCAGGAGGAGATTTTCGGCCCCATCTTGCCGGTGCTGACGTTTGAGAGCCTAGACGAGGCCGAGACGTTTATTACGGATCGTCCGACGCCGCTGGCTCTGTATATCTTTAGCCAGGATCGCGCAGTTCAGCAGCGCTTTGTGCGTTACGTGCCCTTTGGCGGCGGCTGCGTCAACGACACGATTATGCACTTGGCTACGAGCCATATGGGCTTTGGTGGCATGGGTGCGAGCGGTATGGGGCAGTACCATGGACGCGAGAGCTTCGATACGTTTAGCCACAAGAAGAGCATCGTGAACAAGGCAACGTGGCTGGACGTGCCATTCCGCTATGCTCCTTACGCAAGCTGGAAGCACAAGTTCGTGCGCATGTTTGTGCATTAGAAAAGGGCGCAGGTAATACGAACAAGTGTTCCTATTACCTGCATTTTGCGTTAGACTACTGTTATGGAGCACGGATGGGCCAACTCCCTTTAGAAGGGATTTGGTATGAACGTAAGCGATGTTATTTCGTTATTGGCGTTGTTGATTGCGGCTATCGAACTCGGTCTGTTTATCGGCCGAATGAAATAGCCGCCCCCGCGTAAGCGAAGACGGCCACTTCTCACGATGAAAACGTGTATCGGAGTTGGCAAGACCCGCGGCAACGGGTGCCATCCGTGTTCCTATCTTATCTGCAAGCGTTCTGTCGCGCAAGCGTTGAGGCAAACGATTGAAGGACGCAGACAGGATGTATTTGTGTCCGCACGGGACCGTAGACTTCTCAATAAGGTTACACACCGGTTTATCCGGCCGTTAGAGGAGCTGCTATGTACGAGCCTTCGCGTGTTCTTCTGTCATTTCACATTGCAGGATTTCAGTATGCCGATGGCGCTTTGGTCCTAGGCGATCTTAAAGCGGGCGATAAACTGACGCTGTGTGCCGAGCGCGATAATCCCCATGACCCCGAGGCAGTTGCGATCTACTATGGCAAGACCAAACTTGGCTACGTTCCGGGAAACGAGGTCGGCCCACTGTCCTTGATGATGTATTACGGCCACGAGGACGTATTTGAGGCCCGTGTGCAACAGGTTGCCCCCGAGCGCAGCCCGTGGCATCAGGTGCGCGTTGGGCTCTACGTGGTGGATGCTCGCTAGTCGGCAATGGAGGCTGCCATGTTTGATGACGATGACCTGTTTGATCTGGCAGATGATCCGTTTGAGTGGGATGTGCTACTCGATGACGATGAGCTGGAACAGGACCGTAAGATGCGGCAGGACAAGAAAACTCAGGGTGACGCTTCGAAAAAGCAAGACAAGCGCCGCCGCGGACTGTTCGGCGGGCTCTTTGGATAACCGCCGCATCGCTACGTCTGTATACTTAGCACGAGTTGGATGCATTGCGAAATGAGGGCATAGACGATGATGTGGTTTACCGCCGACCTGCACCTGGGCGATACGAATATCTTGCACGACATGGATCGACCGTTTGATTCGGTCGAGGAGATGAACCGCAAGGTCATCGATGCCATCAATGAGTGCGTGGCTGCGGACGACCGCCTCTATATCCTGGGAGACTTTACGTATCGCTTGCCCATGGCGGAGGCGGTGCGCCTGCGCGAGCGTATCGAATGCAAGAATGCGACGCTCATCCGCGGTAACCATGACGGCGACTGGGAAGATTCCGACGCCCCGCAAATTTGGGAAGACGTGCGCGATTACCTGGAGATTGCTCCCGGCTATGCCAAGGGCCATCGTCTGGTTATGAGCCACTACCCCATGCTCAGCTGGAACGGCAAGGCACGTGGCGCCATTATGCTGCATGGGCATATCCACAGCAGGGGTGACCGCACCAACGCACGCAACCGCGATCGCGAGCGCCCGATCCTGCGCTATGACGTTGGCCTTGATGCCAACGACTACAGACCCGTAAGCCGCGATCAAATCCTGGGCTTCTTTGGACTGTAATGCTCGAACCACCACAAAGGGGACAGGCACCTTTGTGGTGGTTCTGGCGCCGTTGCCATTATGGCGGCGGCGCCTTTTTTGTCCGCGTGGCGCGGTAGAGTGTAGGCGGTTGAAATTTGCGTCCATCGAGGAGCTGCTATGAACGAGATCAAGTGCCCGCATTGCGGCGAAGTTTTTAAGGTCGATGCGTCCGGCTATGCGGATATCGTCAAGCAAGTGCGCGATGCCGAGTTCTCGCGCGATCTTGATGAGCGCGTAGCGGCGGCTCGACGCGAGGGCGAGCAGGCGCTGGAGCTTGAGCGTTCGCGTTCGGCGTCTGCCCTGCAGGAGGCGGAGTCTCAACGCGACGCTCAGCTTGTCGAGCAGAAGAACACTGCGGATCAGAAACTGGCGCAAGAGGTTGCCAAGCGCGATGCTGAGCTTGCCGAGCTGCGCGCTAAGCTCGAGGGCGCTGCCGCAGAGCGCGAGAGTGCAAGCCAGCGCGCGGCGGTTGAGGCACGAGCCAATGCTCAAAAAGAGAATGCCGAACTCCAGCGTGAGATTGATAGCCTGCGTGCGCAGCTTGGGCGCAAAGATGACGAAGCAAAGCTTGCCGAGTCGGCGGCGCGCAACGCTGCTCAAAACGATTTAGCTGCACGCGACGCTCAGATTGCCGAGCTGCAGGCCAGGCTTGCCGCGGCGGACAAGGCCCAGGAGATGGCGCTTGCCGCTGCCGCGGCAGAGTCGCAGCGTGAGCTCGATGCCGCTCGCAGCGAGGCCGAGCGCGCGCTTGCTGACTATCGCGCGAAGGTGCAAGAGAAGTTTTCCGCCGCAAAGGCTCAGTCCGAGCAAGAGGCCGAGGGCCTGCGTGCCCAGCTGCGCGAGCAGGAACTGATGGCAAAAATGAACCTGTCAGAGGCGGTCGCCGCGGCGGAGCGAGAGCGCGATGAGGCGCGTGCCAAACTGACGAGCGAGCTGGCGGTGCGCGATTCTCACGAGGAACAGGTCAAGGCGGCACACGAGCTCGAGCTTGCGCAGGCCAAGCGCGCGAGCGATGACCTGATTCGCTACAAGGACGAAGAGATTGAGCGCCTTAAGGACATGAAGGTCCGCCTGTCCACCAAGATGGTGGGCGAGTCGCTCGAGCAGCACTGCGAGACCGAGTTTAACCGTCTGCGCATGACGGCGTTTCCTAACGCGTACTTCGAGAAGGATAACGATGCGTCCGAGGGCACCAAGGGCGACTTTATCTTCCGCGAGTGCGACGCAAGCGGTAACGAGGTCATTTCGATTATGTTCGAGATGAAAAACGAGAACGACGAGACCGCGACCAAGCACAAAAACGAGGACTTCTTTAAGAAACTCGATCACGATCGTCGCCAGAAAGGCTGTGAGTACGCGGTGCTCTGCACACTGCTCGAGCCCGAAAGCGAGCTATATAACGCAGGGATAGTCGACGTGAGTTACCGCTATGAGAAGATGTACGTGATCCGCCCGCAGTTCTTCATTCCCATGATCACGCTGCTGCGCAACGCCGCCATGGGTTCGCTGCGCTATAAGCAGGAGCTGGCGGAGTACAAGCAACAGAACATCGACGTCACGAACTTCGAGGCCAAGATGGAGAAGTTCAAGAACGACTTCGGCCGCAACTATGAGCTTGCGAGCCGTAAGTTCCAGACGGCGATCGAGGAGATTGACAAGACGATTAGCCATCTGCAGAAAACCAAGGAGGCATTGCTGTCCTCCGAGAACAATTTACGTCTAGCCAACAAGAAGGCCGACGATCTTACCATTCGCAAGCTCACCTGGGGCAACAAGACCATGAAGGCGGCGTTTGACGAGGCGCGCGGGGCTGCGACAGGGGCAAACGATGAGCCCGCCGAGGCGGATTCGTATGAGGTCGAGGATGCCGAGTAGGGGATAGCGTATAGTGCAAAAGCGGGGCCGCTGGCGATATTGCCAACGGCCCCGCTTCGTTCCAGTATGTACGGCTAGTCCTCGAGCAGGTCCTCGATAAAGCCGACGCGGTAGTTTTTGAAGATGACCTCGCCGCCGTCTTGCGTGGCATCCAGGTCGACATCGCCCATGATGCCAAAGTCGTGGTCGCCATCCTCGTCGGCAAAAATCTGGTGCACGTGCCACACGTGATCGGTCTTCTCGTCGCTCCCGTCGATGGTAAACATCGCGGCGCTGCGGGCATCTCCGTCGGTGAGGATTTCCTCGTGCTGCTCATGGTAGGCATCGAGCGCCTTTTGCCAGCGGACCTCGCTCATGCCCCAGTCCTCGTCGAGTTCGCCCAGGTCGCGAACGTGCTCGCGGGCGGCAAGGGTCACGCGGCGGAAGAGTGCGTTGCGCACCAGCAGCGTGCAGCCGCGACGGTCCGCAACGACCTCGTCGATGCCCTGCGGCGGCGCGGCGTCGAGGGCCGCCGGGTTGCCGGCGTTCTCCCACTCGTCCACCAGGCTCGAGTCGACCGAGCGCACCACAAAGCCGAGCCACGAAATGATGTCGCGCAAGCGCTCATCGCGCTTCTCAATGGGCACGGTGCGATCGAGGGAGCGGTAGGCCTCGGCTAGGTAGCGCAGCAGAATGCCCTCGGAGCGGGCGATGCCGAGCTTTTGGATATAGCCCTTAAAGTCGCTCGCGCTCTCCAACATGTCGCGCAGGACGCTCTTGGGCGAGAGCTGGTAGTCGTTGGCCCAAGGTACTTCCTGGCAGTACTTGTCGAAGGCGGCATCGAGCAAATCCTCGAGCGGCTTTTCGTAGGTGACATCCTGGATGCGCTCCAAGCGTTCCTCATATTCGACGCCGTCGGCTTTCATCTCGGCCATAGCGCGGTCGCGCGCGGCGCGCTCCTGCGCGCGCAGCACCTGCTTGGGATCCTCGAGCGTAGCCTCGACCATTGAGATCAGATCCATGGTATAGGTCTCACTCTCGGGGTCGAGCAGCTCCAGCGCGGCAAGCAAAAACGGCGAGAGCGGCTGGTCGAGCGCAAAGTCCTCGGGCAGATCGACCGTCAGTGCATAGTCGATGTCTGGCGCGGCGTCAGTCGGGGCGTCGGGCGCGGGCGGCACCTCGGTGCGAACGACGACGCCGGAATCGATGAGCGTGGCGAAGATTTCGTCGGCGCGAACCTCGAGCTTGGCCTTTTCCTCGGGGGTCTGCAAGCTCGTCTCGATGAGGTCGTGTACGCGGACTCGGGCATCGCCGCCCTGCTCGACCACGCTAATCACCATGGAGTGCGTGATGCGAAGGCGCGGCTTGAGCGTCTCGGGCTGCGTCTCGATCAGGCGCTCAAAGGTCTGCTTGTTCCAGGTGACAAAGCCCTCGGGGGCCTTCTTCTTTTTAATCTTGCGGAGCTTCTTGGGGTCGTCGCCCGCCTTGGCCATGAGTTTGGCGTTCTCGATCTCGTGCTCCGGGGCCTCGGCGATGACCATGCCCTCGGTATCGAAGCCCGAGCGGCCGGCGCGACCGGCAATCTGATGGAACTCGCGGGCGCGCAGGCGACGCATCTTGTAGCCGTCGAACTTGGTGAGCGCGGTGAGTACCACGGTGTGGATGGGTACGTTGATGCCGACGCCGAGCGTATCGGTGCCGCAGATGACGGGCAGCAGGCCCTGCTGCGCCAGGCGCTCCACCAGCAGGCGATAGCGCGGCAACATGCCGGCATGGTGCACGCCGACGCCGCATCCAAGCAGGCGTTTGAGAATCTTACCAAAGGCCGTGGAGAAGCTCGTCCCCTTTGCCGCTTCTTTGATGGCCTCGCGCTGCTCCTTGCTGGCGATGCCAAAATTGGCGAGCGACTGTGCCGTTGCAAGGGCGGCATCCTGGCTAAAGTGCACGATATAGAGCGGGGCCTCGCCGCGGCGCATGGCGAGCTCGACCGTGCCCTCGAGGGAGGTCGTCACGTAGTCGTAGCTCAGCGGCACGGGGCGCGGGGCATCGACGACCAAGTCGCAGGTAGCACCGGTGTGTTCCTCGAGTGAGGCGGCGATGGCAGTGACATCGCCGAGCGTGGCGCTCATGAGCATGAATTGCGTGTGGGGCAGGGTGAGCAGCGGCACCTGCCAAGCCCAACCGCGGTCGGGGTCGGCAAAGTAGTGGAACTCGTCCATGGCCACGCAGCCCACGTCGGCATCTTCGCTCTCGCGCAGTGCGTCGTTGGCAAGGATCTCTGCCGTGCAGCAGATGACGGGTGCCTTGGTGTTGATATGCGTGTCGCCGGTAATCATGCCTACGTTATCGCGGCCGAGCACCTGCACAAGGTCGAAAAACTTCTCGCTGACCAGAGCCTTGATGGGAGCCGTGTAGTAGCAGCGCTTGCCCTGCGCCATGCCCATAAAGAGCATGCCCAGCGCGACGAGCGATTTACCCGATCCGGTCGGTGTGCCTAAAATGACGTGATCGCCGGCAGCCAGGTCCATGAGGGCCTCTTCTTGGTGATCCCACAGTTCAATGCCGCGATCGCTCGTCCATTCAAAGAAGCGTTCGAAGGCTTGATCGGGCGTGAGCCACGGTTCGGGCTCGCTGCCGCCCTCGGGCTCCCACCAGGTGGGGGAGAGCGCGCCGAGCGAGCCAAACTCGGCTTCGGTTCCCGTGCCGCCCGAGAATGAGCTGGCGGCGCCGGCGCCGGAGACGGTGCTGGCGGCGGTATCTGTCGTGGTCTGTGCCATGTGGTTGCTTTCTCTCGCCGTTTGTCCGCCAACTATTATGGCGTAGCAGCGGCGCGGGGTGCCAGCGCGCGAGAAAATGCAGGAAATGGGCGTTCTGCCCAGCCGTTTGGTGCAGTTGCCAGCTAAGTGAGTAGACTTTTTGCAATATCGCGAGCACATGGCTTTTGCGCAAGAGCTCTACCTGCGGTTTTAGTTTTCGTTATGCGGGTTGTGCTTGGCTATTGCAAAAAAGTCTACTCACTTAGGTTTGAGGGTCGTTCGCTGACGCCTATTTTCACTTGTTTGCCGACGCCGCGACCATCAGAAGCCCCTAGGACTCCTGCGGCAGGCGCTTCTTGCCTTTGCGGGCGCGGTTTCTAAAGTTCTCGACGGCCTCTTCCATGCCCAGAGGTACATAGGTGAGCGCATCGAGGTTTTCGGGCAGGTAGCAGGCAAGGCTTTGCTCCTGCGCGCGGCCCGCCGCGAGCTGTTCATCGCTGGGCTGCGCTCCAGGTGTGGCGCGAATGCCATAGACGGCGGCACCCATCTCGCGCGTGCGGCGCTCGTACTCGGTCTCGGGATGCTCGGGATGGTCGCGGCGTACGTCGTCACTTACCCAAAGCGTGTCGTAGCCGGCCGCGGCAAACTGTCCCAGGGCGTAATCGCGCAATGGTTTGCTGTCGGTGCGCAGCGTGACGGTGGCGTTGGCTGCAAAGAGCGGGCGGTAGAGCATCAAATGGTCGACATGGACGAGTCGTTTTTTGGCGTACTTGGCCTTGGGCTGCGGCGTGGGAAAGTTGATGGTGATGGCATCGAGCTCGCCTGCGGCAAATAGCTGTGGCAGCGATGCGGCGCCTCGGGGCAGGACGAGTGCGTTGGATAGCTCCTGCTCGCAGATTTTCTGCGCGGCATAGGCAATGCAGATGGGCTCCTGGTCCATGCCGATAAAGAGGGTGTTTGGCTCGTGGCCCGCGCGCTCTACAAGGTACGTTCCCTTGCCACAGCCAAGATCCAGGTGAAGGTGTTCGAAGGGCTTGCTGCCAGCTGGCGCACAAGCCTCGCGCCAATCTCCGGCATAAGCCTCGGGGTTCGTCTCGATCGCATCGGCGTAGCGCTCCAGGCGCTCCTCGAGCACAAAGTTCTTAGGCGTGCGAACGTGGACGGCTCCCATGAGGCTCCTTGGTCATAAATGCGAAACGCATGGCCGCGCGTTCCGTCAATGGGTTGAAAAGGGCGGGCATAGATTGCCCGAAAGATGTGGTGCGGCTCGGCGGCGAGTCGTCGGTGCCTACAGGCGCTTGAGAATCACATAGCGGTTGAGCTCGCCGCTACGACCGTCGGCATGGAAGCGCTCAAGCTCGCGCACGGGGACCTCGCCGCTCTTGTAGAACGTACGGACGCCGCGCACCAGGTCGGTGATCTGCTGATCGTCAAAGTGATGGCAATAGCGGTAGGCGTGGCGGTCGTTTTGCCAGCCGATGAGGTGGTCGCCGGCTTCAAACTGTGCGGAATCGTAACCCTCAAACGGCGGGGTGAGCTCGGCGCGGGCTTCGGCGCGAACAGCCTTGCGCGCCATGCGCTCGTCGTTCATAAACTCCCAAAAGCTGATGGCGATGATGCCGCCCGGGCGCGTCTGGCGCACCAGGGCGTCGAGCACGCGTACACGGTACTCGCACGACGGCACATGGTGCATAAAGCCAAAGCAGACCGAGATGTCGGCGAGCGGGGCGTCGAAAAGCACGTCGGGCGTCTCGGCGGGGTTGAGCTTCATAAGGGCGTCGAGCACGTCGAGTTCCTGGAAGTGCAGGTTGGGAATGCGCAGCGCGTGGCCATGTGCATCGATGGCCAGGTCTTGGCACGAGTCGACACCATAGAACTCAAACGGGCAGCTGGCATCTGCCGAGGGGTTTGCGCCATCGACGCCCTTGGCGGCAAGTGCGCCGCCGGCGGCAAAGTTCTCGAATCGCATATTGCCGCAGGCAAGATCGAAGACGCGGACGGGATGCTCGATCGTGGCGACGTCGAGCTGTTCGAGCGCAATGTCCATGGTGCGCACCCAGCCGGGCCACGGGGCCTGGCGCGTATCGGAAAAGGAGGCGGAGTGCTCGCGATAGAACGTATTGTTGAGCTGGATGAGCGATGAGGCGAAATCGCGGTTCACGGCGCGGGACTCCCTCCGTTGGCGGTGCGGAATAAACAGTACGACCATACTACCGTTAACGCCGCAACGGGGACAACCGAGCCGTGGGTCATTGCTTTGTTTGGACACATTTCCGCAGCTCATATGTGCCCGCAACCGCCGGTTGTCAAAAATCTCACTAGAATAGGTGGCATGCTTTTGGCGGTGGCGGATAGATTTTTAACTGTGCAAGGCGCCTTAAGAACAAAAAACGGTCCGGCGGCACGGCCGGCATCACATAGGAGGAACCATGAATGTAGAAACTGCGCAGCGGCTCGCCGACCTTCGTCGCAGCAAGGGTTTTAGCCAAGAAGGGCTGGCGCGAAAGCTGGGGCTGTCGCGCCAGGCAGTCAGTAAATGGGAGCGCGCGGAGAGCTCGCCCGATACCGAGAACCTAATCTCGCTCGCCAAACTCTATGGTGTGAGCCTGGACGAGCTGCTCAATCCGAGCGACGAGATCGAGGACGATATCGAGTTTGAGAACGAGGACCGCGCCCGTCAGCGCGAGGCCGAGGCGGCAGAGCGTGCTCGCACCCATGAGGCGGCGGCGCGCGCTACCGAGGCGGCAACGCAGGCGAGTGATGCTGCGGCCAAGGCGGCACAAGCGGCAAGCTGGAGTGCGCAGGCCGCCAATGCCGCTACGGCGCAGGCGACGAGTGGCGGCACAGTTGGTTCGACTCCGGTGAAGGGCCCGTTCCAGTCGTTCCCGTATTGGGCCGTGTGCTGGCTGCTGTTCTTTTTACTGATGCTCCTGGTTGGTGTCAGCCCCTTTCCCGCACTGATCTTCTTTACGATTCCCATCTATCACTGGGTGGCGCGTGCGCTCGATGGCGATTGGGCGCGCGGGGATATTCAGGTTGGTTCGGCGTCGGTGGCGGTCAAGGCCCAGGGGAAGGATGCTTCTGCGGAACCTGATGCTGACGTGGCTACCGCGGTCACCGCTGAGCCATGTGCCAAAGAGGGTGACGAATGATGAAGCTTTCGCATGAATCCAGGCTGCGCCTGGGCATTGGCATCGGAGCGTTTGTGCTCATCATCGGGCTTGTCTTTGGCACTTCGCGGACTTTGATTCATTTTGATGGCCCGTGGGATCTCGACGATGTTATACCCGGCTTGTCCGGTATGGACGATGTGGTTGATGACGACGATTTTATGAACGATGGCGGTAACTATTCCGCTCGGCCTCAGCAGCTTTCGTGTACGACCTTTGATGCCGATGAGTTTCGCTACCTCGATTTCGATATCGATGCGGCTACGGTGGACGTCAAGGTTATTGATGGTAACAAGGCTCGCGTTATCGAGCGGGGACGCGTTGCCAATGGTATGGATGCCTCCAAGGCCGCGACGCAGAACATCGCATCCGTCGAGGACTCGACGCTCAAGGTTTCCCAGTTTGGAAGTGATGACGGTAAGGCAATCGATCGCTCAGTTACGGTCGAGCTGCCGCGCCGTGTTGCCGAACATCTGAAGGGAGTCAACGCGCACGTGGGCTCGGGTGATCTGCAGATTGCCGGTGTCACCTGTGATGGTTTCGACCTTTTCCTGGGTGCGGGAGATGTAGAGTTTGCGGGCAGCGTGACTGATGCGCTCAGTGCCGAGGTCGGTTCGGGCGATGTGACGTTCGAGCTCTACCAGGCCCCCGCGAAGTCGATGGATGTGAGCGTGGGCTCGGGCGACGTGGAGATGACGGTTCCGAACTCTACGGGCTTTAAGGCGAGCCTCACCGTGGGCAGCGGTGACTTCGAGAGCGATTTCCTTCCGCTTGGCTACGATGGCGAGACCATATTGAATCTTGAATTCGACAACGGTGATAAGTCAGCCACGTATCGTTTTAAGGTCGGTTCGGGCGACATGTCGTTTGATCCGGAGTGACATGCGGTTTTCGGAGATCGGTACATATAGGCACGCTCTTTGATGGAGGCGCCGGAGCCGTGATGGGCTCCGGCGCCTTTGCCTTTACAATGGGGGCATGGAACAGATTATCTTGAACATACTCGATGTCCTGCGTCGCGGTGAGACCGTGGACGACAAGGTGCTCGTCAAATTGATACATGCCGAGGCGCGCCGTGAGGGTGCCGACAAACGCGATTTGGCCAAGCGCCGTCTGCTGCCGTTCTACCAGCGGGTTAAACGTGAGGAGCCGACTCGGTGGGCTGCCTGGAATGTTGATGCCGAGTTGGAGCGTCAACTGCTGCAGGTGTTGCGCATGAAGCCGCGCCGCACGGCTTCGGGCGTGGCGACTATTACCGTCATCACCAAGCCGTGGCCGTGCTCGGGCGATTGCCTGTTTTGCCCCAACGACCTGCGCATGCCCAAGAGCTATCTGCACGCTGAGCCGGCGTGTGCCCGTGCGGAGCAAAACTGCTTCGATCCGTATCTGCAGGTGAGTGCCCGTTTGACGGCGCTTTCGCAGATGGGTCATGCGACCGATAAGATCGAGCTCATTGTGCTTGGCGGTACCTGGAGCGACTATCCGCAAGGGTATCAGATGTGGTTTATGTCGGAGCTCTTCCGCGCACTCAATGACGATGCCGTGGCCGGCGTGGCGGCCAACCCCATGTTGGCGCGTCCGGGCATCAGCCGTGCCGAGGCAGGGCGCCTGCTCGATGACGCTCCCGCCGATGCCCTGCCGCCGGTGGTGGCGGAGCGTCGCGAACGCTATCGGGCCGTCGGTATTGCGACCGACGAGGCCGAGCTTGCGAGCGGTGTTACCGACGAGCAGGGGCGTGTGGATGCTGCCGTGGGCGGCTATAACCGCGCGGTGCGTCGTCTGTACGGCCCTGGTACGCCGTGGGGCGAGGTTGCCGAGTGGCAAACGACAACGATGGAAGAGCTCGAGCGCCAGCAGCGCATCAACGAGACGGCGAAGCATCGTGTGGTGGGGCTCGTTATCGAGACGCGCCCCGATGCCGTAACGCCGCAGGCCCTCACGCTCATCCGCCGCCTGGGCTGCACCAAGATTCAGATGGGTATCCAGAGCCTCGACCAGCACCTGCTCGATATCAACGAGCGCCGTATTACGGTGGCTCAGATCGAGCAGGCGTTTTCGCTTGCACGATTGTTTGGCTTTAAGATCCATGCGCATTTTATGCTTAACCTGCTGGGCGCCACGCCCGAGGGGGACAAGCGCGACTACGAGCGCTTTATGACCGAGGGGGCCTTTATGCCCGACGAGGTCAAGGTCTACCCGTGCGCGCTCATCGAGGGCTCGCGTCTGGTGGGCCGCTATGAGCGCGGCGAGTGGCGCCCCTATACCGAGGAAGAACTGCTCGATGTGCTGGCCGACGACATCGTGGTGACGCCGGCGTTCTGCCGCATCAGTCGCATGATCCGCGACTTTAGCTCCGATGACATCATGGTGGGCAACAAGAAGCCCAACCTGCGTCAGCTCGTTGAGAATCGCTTGGCGGCTCGTGGAGAAGGCACAGTGGTGCGCGAGATTCGCTATCGCGAGATCAGTACCGCGGGTGCCGACTTGGATGAGCTTTCTCTTGATGAGGAAGTGGCGTACGAGACGCCGGTGACTCACGAGCGCTTTTTGCAGTGGGTGACGCCGCGGGGCAAGATCGCGGGCTTTTTGCGGTTGTCGCTGCCCGACCATTCGTTTGTTGCCGCACATGCGGACGAGTTGCCGACGACGCCGGACGAGGCGATGATTCGCGAGGTGCACGTGTATGGCATGGCGGCGCGCGTGGGCGACCAGGGCCAGGCGGCGCAGCATCACGGGTTGGGGCGTTTGCTCGTAGAGCGTGCGTGCGAGATTGCCCGGGATGCGGGTTATGCGCGTATCAACGTGATTAGCGCGATTGGCACACGCGAGTACTATCGCCATCTTGGATTTTATGACCATGGCCTTTATCTGCAAAAGGAGCTCTAGATGAACAAGCCGAGTGTTTCTGCCGGCGTCGTTGCCGGCGTTGCTCTGGGAGCCGCGGCGCTTGGTGCGGCCGCTGTCGCTGTTCGTGCTGCCTGTCTGCAGGTTGCGCGAACCCGCAATGGGTTGGCGCGTGTGAAACGCGTGCACGACGAGGGCGGCGACGAAGTCCGCGTATTGGTGCAAGGCGGCGTCTACCAAAGCGCGAGTTACGTTGGCGAGCGCTGGGCGGAGCCCGTCTTTGCGTACTATCGCGCGTTTGACGACGTGTTTGAGGCCGAGGATGCGATGCGCGACGCTTATGGTCACGGTATCGACCGCATGCTTATGCTGGGCGGCGGCGGGTTTGCCTATCCTAAATTCGCCCTGATGTCGCACGAGGGCTTGCGCATGGACGTCATCGAGTATGACGGAGAGATTACGCGCCTGGCGCGCCGCTGGTTCTACCTAGACGAGCTGGAACGCGCGGCGGGCGATCGCCTGCGGGTGATAACCGCTGAGGCTCGCTCGTATCTGGGTGTGACGAGCGTGGGCCATCGTCGCTATGACGCGGTCGTGAGCGATTGCTTTGGCGGTGCCGAGCCCGTACGCGAGTTGGCGACGGTTGAGGCGTTGCGTTTAGTGCGGGGCAGCCTAAATGTTGGTGGTGTCTACGTCGCCAATATCGTGAGCGCAAACGAGGGGAGCGACGTGACGTTCCTGCGCGACTGCGCTGCCACGGCACTCGAGGTATTCGCCTATGCCTGGGTGGTCCCGTGCGGCGATGCGAAGTTCGGCGGCGAGGAGAACTACCTGCTCATCGCCAGTGACGGCGACTATGCCTTTGCCGAAGCCGTGCCCTTCGACACCGACTTCCTCGGCACCGTCCTTCACGACAAATAAGTCTCCCCGTCCCAAAAAGACTGGTCTTAGGTGTGGTCGCGCCAGCCGAGAACGCGCTGCTTCATGCCTTCGATGTCGAGCACGCCTTCGGCAAAGCCTTTGCGCACGAGCTCTTCTGGAACGAATTCGTCGTACCGATCAAAGTAAGGCACCTCGCCGGGATAGACGAGGTCGATGGGGTCGAAGTCTTTCTCGGCTTCGGCGGCGAGCACTTCAAAGAACGTCTCCTCGTCGGCCTTCATCTTGAACTGCATAAAGTACGGACGTGACGGGTCGAGTCCGCGAAGGCCCAGCTCCGCGGCACACTTAATCTTGAGCATGCGCTCGAGTGCCAAAAAGGCGTAGCTGCCCAACCAGGGGAAGAGCACCCAGGTGTCGCCACCCAGGTTGATGAGCGGCTTAGTTCCCGCGCCCGAAATCTCGGCGGTATGACGAGCCTGCGCCAAGCGAGCCCGTGCGTTATCCATGAGGTACGGATATGTCGCGTGCTCGTTGAGCGTCTTGCGCATGCGCTCGAGTACGTGTGTATTGATGTCACCGGGGCAGTCGCCAAAGTAGGCCGGCACACGACCCTTGACCTGCGTGGCAAAGACGGTGTGGCGCTTCCAGTCCACTTCCTCGACAATCCAGCAGTGTCCGGCGATGGCGATGCGCTCACCGGGCGGTGGCGGGTTGACGATCGTGCCCAATTCGGCCGACTCGCTACGAACGGTGAACTCCTCGTTTTCCTGGAATACGGCGTAGAACTTAAAGTTGTTGATGATGCGCTCGCCCGCGAGACCCACGATGAGTCCGCCGCCCTCGGTGACCTGGATATGGTCGATCTTAATGAGGTGACGCAGCAATACGCGATAGTCATCGGCCGAGATGCGATGGAAATAGCTGAGTGTGAGCACGCGCTGGGCAAGCTCTGCTGGCGTGAGCTCGCCGGTGCTGGCAAGCGTCGACATAGTCTGGTGGTAGAGTAGACTGTAGGGGAGTCGATCGAGCTCGGGCGGCTCGACCCACTTTTCCTCGCGATAGAGTTGTACGAGCGCAATGCCCTGCAGGAGCTTCCACGGAATGGTCTCGGGCATCATCGTGCGCGGCTCGGGCTCTTCCTCGCGCATGACAAACCACATTTCGGGCGGAAGGTCGCGGCGTCCCGTGCGGCCCATTCGCTGCAAAAAGGAGCTGACGGTAAACGGCGCGTCGATCTGGAAGGCACGCTCCAGACGGCCGATATCGATGCCAAGCTCAAGCGTAGAGGTGGTGACGGTCGTCTGTGCCTGCTCCTCATCGCGCATGAGTTCCTCGGCCGTCTCGCGCAACGATGCCGAAAGATTGCCGTGATGAATGAGGAAACGGTCGGGCTCGTGCCGGTTCTCGCAGTAGCTACGCAGCATGGAGCACACGGCCTCTGCCTCCTCGCGCGAGTTGGCAAAGACCAGGCACTTGCGGCCGCGCGTATGCTCAAAGATATAGCCCATACCGGGGTCGGCGTTGTCGGGCGCCGTGTCGGTGGGGTTGAGAAGCGCCTGCTCGGTCGCTCGTGGGATGTCGACTTCGCCCTCGGGGGCCGAGGAAGTGCAACGGTCTTTGGGAGCGGCCTTGCCCCGTGCCCGCTCACGACGTTGACGGCGCTCCTCTTGTGTGAGCTGTCCGCTGTGACGCATGTCTTGGGCGCCGGCGGGCAGTGCCGCGGGTTCCGCTGCCTCAATGCGCTCGCATGCAAGCACTTCGGCCTCTTGAGGACCCATGCTCTCGAATCCTCGCTGCTGTGCCTGGGGACCCGAGTTGTAGAAGTGCTCCATGGAGATACGCCACACGCGACGCGGTTCCTCAAAACGGGGGATAACGCAGTCGCGTCCCGTTCCCTGCGAGAGAAAGGCACCCGTGCGCTCGGGGTCGCCGATGGTGGCCGAAAGGCCAATGCGGCGGGGCTGCACGCCCGCCATGCGCGAGAGGCGCTCGATAAGGCAGAGCGTCTGACCGCCGCGGTCGCCGCGCATGAGCGAATGAACCTCGTCGATAACCACATAGCGCAGGTCGCAAAACATACGAGGGATTGCCATGTGCTTATGGATCAGGAGCGCCTCGAGCGACTCGGGCGTAATCTGCAAGATACCGCTCGGTTTTTTGATGAGCTTAGCCTTGTGCGACTGCGAGACATCGCCATGCCAGTGCCAGACAGGGATATCGGCCTCTTCGCACAGGTCGTTGAGGCGGACGAACTGATCATTGATGAGTGCCTTGAGGGGGCCGATGTAGAGGGCGCCAACGCTTGCGGGCGGGTTCTCCCAAAACTCGGTCAGGATGGGAAAGAAGGCTGCCTCGGTTTTGCCGGAAGCCGTGGATGCCGTCAGGAGCACATTGTCCTGAGTGTTAAAGATGGCATCAGCTGCTGCAACCTGGATGGAGCGTAGACTCTCCCAATCGTGGGAGTAGATGAAGTCTTGGATAAACGGGGCGTAGCGGTCAAAGGCGTTCACGAGGCCTCCTTTCAAAAACGAATCTCTCAACGCGGTGGGCAGTGGCTTGCTGCATTAATGCCTCGACGTTTGCCCAGATAAAACCTGCCAAAATAAACCTGTCCCTTTTTGGCAGGTTAGATGGTGAATTCGGCGAAGTTACGGTCGCCGCCTGCGGTATCGGTGTCGCCTGTTGCGGTTGCTGGCGCCAGCGCGTCACCGCCGACGCTTTGCAGCAGCTCGGCTACGTTGGCGTCGGGGTTCTGGCATAGGATGTCGAGCAGCTCGATAAAGTCACGAATAACTTCACGCGGCGTCAGATGCGTATCGGCTCCCACACGACCGAACTCGATCTTGAGGAAGTCCACCAAGTCGTTCTCGGTAAGCGTGGGCGTCCAGCCAAAGTAGCCGGCGTGAATTTGCATGAGTTTTTCGATCAGCACCAGCAGCTCCTCATAGGTGAGTGGCTGCAGGCGGATGATGGGTGCGAGCATGTCCTTAAGGTCCTCGCGCGCAAAGCGACCCTGAGCGAGTCGGCTGCGCAGAGCCTCGTAGGAGAACACGCCGCGGCGGCGGTCTTCGATGGAGGTTGGAGTGCCGCCCATGATCATGCCCAGGTACTGCGCCTTGCCCTGGAGCGTGTCGTTGTACATGGTCAGGATCTTCTCGTAGTTATATTGGCGCGTAATCGCGTTGGGAATCTTGTACAGATTCACGAGCTCGTCGATGAGCACCAGCATGCCCTTGTAGCCGCTGCAGACCAAAAAGCGCGCAATGAGCTTAACGTAGTCGTACCAGTCGTCATCGCTGATGATGGTCGAGGAGCCCAGTTCGGCGCGAGCCTCGCTCTTGGTGCGGTATTCGCCGCGGATCCATTTGGTCACGCGGCTCATGGTCTCTTCGTCGCCCTCGGATACGGCCGTGCGATAGCGGCGGAGCATGCGGGTGAAGTCAAAGCCGTGGACCATCTCCTCGAGCGGGGCCAGTTGGGTATTGACGACCGACTCGTCGACGTCGGCACACGAGGCGACCCAGCGATCCAGAATAAGGCTGAGCGCACCGCCCTCGGGGCGCGTCTTGGTCGATATGTTGCGGATGAGCTCGCGGTAGGTGGCAAGGCCCTGCCCCTGACCGCCTTGCAGGCGGCGCTCGGGCGACAGGTCGGCATCAGCGACGACGAATCCCTCGCCCATGGCGTGCGTGCGGATGGTCTGGAGCAAAAAGCTCTTGCCGGCGCCGTAACGACCGACCAGAAAGCGGAAGCTCGCGCCACCGTCGGCGATGAGACTCAGATCGGTGAGCAGGGCGCGGATCTCGACCTCGCGCCCTACGGTGATGTAGGGAAGGCCGATGCGCGGGACCACGCCGCCCTTGAGTGAGTTGAGAATGACGGCGGCGACGCGCTTGGGCACGCGGGGTGCTGCGGATGCGGTATCACTCATGGTCTAGGTATCCTCTCACGTCTGCTTCGTAATCCTCGATAATTTGCGGTCCTGCCGCGCCGAATTCGATAATGGTGTCTCCCACCAGGTCAAAGAGCGCCTCGTTGATGCTGTCGACGAGCATGTCCTCGCTCTGCCCCGATTGCACTACCGCCGATTCCGCCTGTACTGCGTTGTGCTCGAGCAGCGCGCGGAGATAGGCGTCTGCGGCAGGCGTGAGTTCGTTCGTGGCGTCAGCGGGCGCAACAGCTGCGAACGCGGGCGTCGGCGCGAGAAGCGGTGCCACGACACCAAACTGTTCGGTGGATATGGTTGGCTCGTCGGTCTCGTCCTGCCGAATGGGTGCCGCGACCGCCTCGACAATCGCGTCGGCTACGGGCTCGGCTTCCGGTTGCCCTGAGTTCGCTGTCTCGACTTCCACGGGCGCGCTGTCCTCGCGCTCTTCATCGATTAAAAGCGCTTCGCGCGTTTGCGCAGCGGCGCTCCGAATGTGCCCCAGCTGAGTCAGGTCGATATCGATCTTGACGGGCTGGTGTGCGGCGTCCCACGAAAGCCATGCCACAATCTCGTCATCGATAATCTTGGCCAGATATTTGGGGACCTTTTCTTCCTTAAGGGGATGGGCGGGGTCCAGCGCCAGGCGCAGGCGTTGGTCGCAGGCGCGCATCATTTCACCGAGCTTGTTGCTCTTTTGCCTACTACCGTGGATACGCATACATTCCCAAAAGCCGTTTTGGCAACGGTAGATATGGATAGGATCCAAGCGGTATTCGCAGTCCTCGTGGCGCTCGGGCGCAAAGAATACGGCCGAGGCAAACATGGTGTAGGGCATGGCCGTCTCCTCCCCAAATAAACTCGCCACGATGCCGGTCTTTCGGTGCGTGTCATAGTAGCGCGCCATGCGGACATACACGGCGCATGCTACGTGGCGCAGATCGCGATGGTGGCTGCGATCGAGCCGCGAGTTATTTAGGTTGTACGTGGAGAGGGCGTTGATGGCGGCCATGAGTCGCTCCTCGCGCACCTCATCGGGCGGAAGGGGGAGCGTGGGCTCGGAGGTTTTGCGACGCTTAGGGGTCTGGCCGGACGGTGCCGGTGCTGGTACAAGGTCTCGTGCCGCGCGTCGCAGCTCGATAAGGGCGTTATCGAACATGACGGTTTTAGAGTCACGAAGCAGCTTGGGGTCGAGCCCGTGGAACACGGCGTAATCCTGCAACCACACGCGTGCAAACCGATCAATGCCGGGCTCGAAGGCGCGATAGACATCCCAAAAGGCCTTGATCTTGTTAAAACCGTCGAGCGGGTCATCTACGCCAATGCCGCAGATCAGCTCATAGAGATACAGAAAGGCAAAGGACGTAGACGTTTCCTCGACGGTTCCGCGGCGCACTTGGGCACGCCAGGTAAAGTAGCCGCGCAACTGCCGGTCGCTCATGGCGTTGTAGGTGGGAAAGTACGACTTAAAGGTGCCGTTGTAGGGACAGTCGTCCTCAAAGTCGGCCATCAGCAGGCCCTGGCGGTAGAAAAGCTCGGCTTCCGAAAGCCAGCGACCTGCGCCGCCTTTGGGGTCATCCTGCCAGCGCGATATCTCGCGCATTTTACGGTATTGGTCGGGGAGGAAATTCTGCATCTGTCGGCCGGTTTTGAGAATCGGCTCGTCTGCGTAGACTTCATGTGAGAAGCGGGCAGACTGATGGGTTCGGGCCTCGGCCATAATGCGCTCGATGAGCATCTTGATGTCCTGGTCGGCCACCGCTCCTCCTCTCGAACGCAGCTACGGTGACCTCATATCATAGCACAGCATCAAACAGATGTTCGAGATACCGCTGCGTTGATAGATTTAGAACAGGAGGGCGTAGATGACGGCGATGACGACGGAGGGAAGCATATTGGCCGTGCGGAAGGTCTGAGGACGGATGAGGTTGACGCCGACGCAGAAGATGAGCATGGAGCCTACGAGCGAAAGGCTGTTGAGGGCTGTTGTGGTCATGATGGGGGAGAGCGCGCCGGCAAACAACGTGATCGTCCCCTGGAACACGGCTACGGGCAGGGCCGAGAAGATGCAGCCGCGTCCGAGCGACGCCGTCATGGTGCAGACGATGATGCAGTCCAGTGCGCCCTTGAGGGCAAGCGTTGACCAGTCGCCGAGCAGGCCGTCCTGGATCGATCCCACAATTGCCATGGCGCCGATACACACGGTGAGTGAAGTCGAGACAAAAGCGTTGGTGAACTCGTTATCGCCCTCACTGCCGGTCTTGCGCTTGAACCATTCGCCAAGGTTCTCGATGGCGGCTTCCAAGTTGACGGCCTCGCCGATGAGCGAACCGAGCGCAAATGAGACGATGAGCATGGTGGTGCCGGTGGTCGCTAGCGCCTTCCCATCGATAAGGAGCATCTTTTGCATGGTGCCGCCAAGGCCGATAAACAGGACGCACAGCCCCGATGCTTTCATGAGCGTGTCTTGGATGCGCGGTGTGATGAAGCGGCCGCCCGCTAATCCCAAAAGACCGCCCGCAACTAAAAGCACAACGTTGATGATTGTTCCCAAGCCCGGCATGAGCCCTCCTGTATTGATGCCAACGTGGCAATCGTAGCAGAACGAAATGCGAGGCACATCGCGACTCATCTAATACGTTATATAAGTGGTGTTAGGAATGATGTGCAGCATTTAAGCCTCAGGTGGTTGTCGGGACATAGGGATAGTATTCAAAGCGCAGTGTCATAAGCCGCTGCGGGGATTCAATAGCCGCGGCGATGATATTGGCATCGCGGGCACGATCAAACCCTTCGAGTTCGATCTGATACGAGACGTCTTGCATAATGTCCAGACGTCGCCAGGCTAGGAGTGTGTCACCATCGAATTCCAAGGTCTTGCCTCCGTCTGGAGCAACGGCGTATAGACGCAGCTTGGCGGTGGTTGCAGGGTCGACAACCGTGACCTTTTTAATTTCGTTTCGAGTATTCTTGGCGCCCAACAAGGTGAGCAGTGTTGGGGCCACGACCTCGCCCGATGGCAAAAAGACGACTTCGATGGATTCAGGAAATGCGATGATAGCCGACTTGCGGACGGGCTGATTGGCGGCGGCAACTTCGATGTTCGCAGCGTCGATGACCTCCGTGTGGTCGAGCGCGGCAAGCACGCAGCAGTTACCTTCATCGATCTCTTGAGGATCAGCAAGCCCCAGACTGTCCGCGAACTCGGGATCGTTTGGATCGGCAGCGGGCTCATTCGGCGCTTCGAAAGAAGCTGGGACGCTGTTTGTCGGCGACGGCGTGTCGCCCGCACCTGCTTCTTTGTCCGCGCTCTCTTCTTGTATGGTTGCGTTGATGGGTTCGTCGTTTGGGGGGAGCGTCTTGGCGTCAAACGCGGAGGGGAGAATTCCGATGGCTCCGGATCCGTTCCACTCCATTTCGAGAAGCGCCGGGTCGGCAAGAATGCGTTGCCTGCTTTGCGCGCGGGCATCGATTTCAATAGGGCCTGCCTCTATCCCTCGTGTAAGGCTGAGTGATCCGGATGGCTTCTCGAAATGAGCGTCTGTGTCTTTGGTACTGACGGCGTAGAACAGCAGGGACGCTTCTCCCGCCGCGATGGCATCGGTACCGGCTTTGGTCAGCCGCAACGATGCCGTGAATGAGAGGGTGGGCTGCGTGTCGTCTGCATTCGCGGCGGCGCAGCCCAGACATATACCGCCTCCTTTCTCAAAAAACGTACCGTCGAAGGCGACCTTCGCTCCGTTCGCCGAGTCATCGATCGAAGCGATGTCGATGCGCAGCTCTAAATTGCATGGATCGCCATCTGCGTCGAGCACAACCGAGCGCCACGTGCAGACGGCGTACCCCGCCTGGGAGCCGTTTGCCTTGTTCGAACGATTGATATCCACGACTATCGAACCGTCCGTATTACGACGAAGGCATCCCGAGGTTGAGATTGCAGCCTGTGCGATCGAAAAACGCTTGCACGCAATGGCGCTCGACGGATTTGATGCGGAGCTTAGGGCTGCTGGTAAGGAGTCTGCCATGACGGGAGTCGCCCAAGCGGCGACAGGCGTTCCGGTTGCGAGCGCGCCGCAGAGTGCGACGACGGGCAAAAGGTTCTTCGATGCCATGGGGTCTCCTTAGCTAATTTAGTGCGGCCTGTCCGTGTTTTGTTTCTGGCTGCGTTTGATGTGCAGGCCGAGGCCGGCGGTTCCCGCGCCTGCTGCTGTGGCGCCTGCTGCCAAGAGCCATCGTCCATCGCCTGTCTGCGCCAATGGTTCCTCGCGGTCGCCGCGGTCGAGCCCCGAGAGGTCGACCGTCACTTGCGTGGCGGCCTGCGCCTGTTCTTGCTGGGCAAAGGCCATGGCTGGGCCAAACGCTAGGATGCTGACGGCGGCGGCCAGGGCGACGGCCTTATGCCGTGTGCGCACCGGGCTCGACCGTCCAGGTGATCGTTGCAACCTGATCGCCTTCGCCGGTTACGTGGAAGATATCGCGCGTGACGCGGGCGACGTTTCCGCTTGTCTTGAGCTTAATTTTGTCCGTGCCGCCGGCAATGCCCTGGTAGCCCATGTCGAAGGCTGCATTCTTGGAAAGATCGAGGCCTGTCCCCTGCGTTGCGGCACTGGCGTTCTGGAGTGCGCCGTCGGGGCCGACCTTAAAGTCGATGGAGTTCTGCGCGGTTCCGGCCTTGGCGTCGGCGGCAATGGTCCAGGTGTTCATGGCGTCGATTTTCATGTTGGTGACATGGATGCCGTAGGCCGAAAGATTGTCGATGGTGATCGCGTCTTCTGAGGGACCCTGAAGCGTGCCGTCGGCTTGGGCGACGAAGGGAATAACCGTCGGTGCGTTGAACTTGATGTTGTCGATCTCGGTCTTGACCATTACCTTCGTGGTTCCAACACGCCCGGCTGCCATAGCTGGCGTCGGGGCGGCGCCCATTGCGAGCGCGAGCGCGAGCCCTGCACCCACGACGAGCGCTCTGGCTCCGTTCATATTCCTGGTGATGTCCATGGTCGTTCCTTTCTATTCGCCGCGGGCCGTCCCCGCGATGATTGGACGAATGCTGGTGAATCGCGTGCGGTGCCGCGTCGACCGGAAAGCTAGTTCTCGGCTTGCTCAACCCGTACCTTGACGCGTGTCGGGTTGCCGTGGCTGTCATAGGTCTTGGCCTCAAGCGCCTGGATCTCGATGTACGCCTCACCTTCCTCGATGTCGCCGGCGGGGCATGTCTCGACCGTTTTGCCGGTCTCGACCACATCGGATTCGTATATGGTCTCGTCGTTTTGGATGACGCGGAATCGCTGGGGAAATTTATTGTCTTGGACGTTTTGCACGTTGACGCGCAGCTTGCCGTCCTCCTGCAGCTGAGCGACCGGCGCGACCGAAATCGTCATCATGTTGTCGCGGACGATGGCGTCGAGCTCATCTTGGATTTCCTGACGCGTTTTGCCCTCGGCCGTCGTGACCGAAGCGCCCGCCTCGGGTACGGGCTGCGACTGCCAAGCGTATAGTCCTACGGCGACAAGGGCGCAGACGATGGCCAAGCAGGCAACGATGAGCTTCTTGCGACGACCCAGGCCTGCAAAGTGGGGTGGCTTCTTCGCGCTCATGCGGCATCCTTGGCGGTATAGACGCGCGCAAAGGTGGACGGGTCCGCTCCAAAGAGCATGTGAAGCATCAGACGGCGCGAGTAGACGAGCTCGTCGAAGTCGGGAGGGAGCTCGATGTCGTGGATATGCGCGATGTGGTGGGCGAGCGCCGAGAACGACTCGGGGTCGCAGATCACATCGGTGGTAACGTGGTAGACCGTCGTATCGGGGAATGCCTCTTCGTCGAAAGGCAGGAGATGGGGATCGTCGTCGACTTCGATGGCGATGCCGTACTGGGGCCAGTAATATGCCATGGGAACCTCCCTGCTTCTGGGCCAAAACTTCTATCGGTTTTGGCTGTCGACGCCGACCGTATCAGCCGCTACTTGACCAATTTCTGACCAAATGCTTGACGGATTGGCGTCTCCGCAGGTAAAAGGCGGCAAAAAATACTCCAACTTTTTTCGAGCGACAATCGCGCGGTCGGCGACGGCGGGGCCATATGTGTCAAAAGCATCGTCTGCCGAGGAAATCAAGCCGCTCGCCGAATTGCACGAACGTAAAAAACGCCAATTATGGAGACGGTCTCGAACACGTCGACGAAACGATGCGGTAACATCTCCCTGCAAACACTGTAGTTAGCTAAAGGGGGAGTTCGCGTGTCTGCAACCATCAAACCCTTCACCGACGAGTTCGAAGAGTATGGCCGCGATGAATCTCGCGCATCGGGCGAGGCCTCGAGCATTTCGTTTCCGACAACGGAAAACGAGGTCCGTGCCATTTTGGAAAAGCTCCATGTCGAGCGTGTTCCGGTAACGGTTCAGGGCGCCCGAACCGGCCTTGCCGCCGGCGCCGTGCCCCACGGCGGGCATATCCTCAATACTTCCCGTATGAATCGCTATTTGGGCCTTCGCCGCGATGAACAAGGCCAATTTCTGCTGCGCGTGGAGCCGGGCGTTGTGCTCTCGGAGCTGCGTAAGCAGCTGAGCAAGAAGGTGCTGCCGACCGCTGGTTGGGACCAGGCATCGCTTGAGGCCTACGAGGAGTTCCAAGAGGCTCCCGAGCAGTTTTTTCCCACCGATCCCACCGAGGCGTCTGCCTGTCTGGGCGGCATGGCGGCATGTAACGCCTCCGGTGCCCGCAGCTACGCCTACGGCCCCATGCGCCCACATATCACGGGACTCCACGTCGTGCTGGCTGATGGCGATTTGCTTGAGCTTCGGCGCGGCGAGGCTTTTGCCCAGGGCCGCCACCTGTCGCTCGTGACGGCAGCGGGCCGTACACTCGAGCTCGATCTTCCCGGCTATACCATGCCCAAGACAAAAAATGCTTCGGGCTATTTCGTTGCTGACGATATGGATGCCATCGATCTGTTTATCGGTGCGTGTGGCACAATCGGCGTTATCACCGAGCTCGAGATTGCCCTGCAGGTGGCACCCGCGGTCGTTTGGGGCGTGAGCTGCTTCTTCGACAGCGAAGACAAGGCCGTGTCCTTCACCGATTCTGTGCGTCCCGTCCTGTCCCATGCGGCTGCCATCGAGTACTTCGATGCTGGCGCCCTGGATATTCTACGTCGCCAGCGCGAGCAGTCGACGGCGTTTGCCTCGCTGCCTGCGCTCGACAAAGACGCCAAGGTCTGTGTCTACGTGGAGCTCGACTGCGACGACGAAGCCCAGGCGATTGAGGAGCTGTATCACTTGGGGTGGGTACTGGAGCTTGCGGGCGGCAGTGACGATGCGACATGGGTCGCGCGCGCCGAGGTCGATCGCGAGTGTCAGCGATTCTTCCGCCATGCGGTGCCCGAGAGCGTCAACATGCTCATCGACGAGCGCCGCCGCATGGATCCCACCATCACCAAACTGGGTTCGGACATGTCGGTGCCCAACGCGCACTTGGCCGATGTTATCGCCCTCTATCGCCGCACGCTGGCGGAAAGTGGGCTTGAATCTGCCGCTTGGGGGCATATCGGTAACAACCATCTGCATGTGAACATTCTGCCGCGCAATGCACAGGATTATCGCCGCGGCGGAGAACTCTTTGCCCAGTGGGCTTCCGAGGTCACGGCCATGGGCGGTGCCGTCTCCGCAGAACACGGCGTCGGCAAGATCAAGGCGGGCTTCTTGGAGACGATGTACGGTCACGAGGCCATGGTCGAGTCGGCGCGGCTCAAGCTCCAGCTCGATCCTGCCGGGCAGCTGGGTCGCGGTAACCTGTTTTCGGAGAAGCTCTTGGATGAGCTCGTCCAGAAAGGGGGCGCGTGAAGATGAGCGATTTCCATATGGTGGTGTGCGTCAAGGCCGTGCCGGGCAGCACCGAGGTCAAGATGGACCCCAAGACCAATACCATCGTGCGCGATGGCAAGCAGGCGGTCATTAATCCCTTTGATGCGAGCGCTTTGGAATGCGCGCTGGCGCTGAAGGACGACTTTATCGGCTTTGGCATGGACGTGCGCGTGACGGTGGTGTCGATGGGCATCCCCGCGACCGAATCGCTGCTGCGCGACTGCATCGCTCGAGGCGCCGACGACGCGCTGCTGCTGACCGACCGAGCCTTTGCGGGCGCCGATACCCTGGCAACCACCTATGCCCTCAAGTGCGGCATCGAAGCGCTCGACGAGGACTTCGACCTGCTCATCTGCGGCAAGATGGCGGTGGATGGCGATACGGCCCAGATTGGCCCCGAGCTTGCCGGCGCCTTTGAGATTCCCTGCGTGACCGATGTGAGCTGCGTGCAGAGCGCAGGTTTTACGACGTGCGGTGCGCTTTCGCTCGTTCACGGTTGCGATGCCGGCGAGGAGACGGTCTATCTTGAGATGCCGTGCGCGATGACGACTGCCAAGGAGATTGGCCAGTTGCGTATGCCGAGTATTGCCGGTATTCGCGCGGCGGAGGAGGCGGACGTGCGCGTGGTCAGTGCCGCCGACGTGAACGCCGACCCCGCGCGTTGCGGTCTTGCCGGGTCGCCGACACAGGTCGTGCGCTCGTTTGTGCCCGACCGTGACCAAACGTGCGAGGCCGTTGAGGGGACGGCGTCCGAGCAGGCGGCAAAGCTTGCCAAGATTATCGAGGGGATGGCATAGATGAGCGGACTGATTATCGATAGCGAAGCCTGTATCGGCTGCGGTCGCTGCGTTCGCGCCTGTGCCTCGGGCGGTATTGTGGTGGAGGGCGAGCGTCCCAATCGCTGTGCCCGCGTAACCGACGGCTGCATCCTGTGCGGCGGGTGCGTCGACGCCTGCCCCGTCAACGCTATCTCGATCGAGCGCGATGAGGCTACCGGTGCGGTAGACCTTGACGCTTATCGAGACATTTGGGTCTTCGTGCAAACTGACGAGCACGATGCCGTGGCATCCGTGGCCTTCGAGCTCGTGGGCAAGGGCCGCGAGCTTGCCGATGCGCGCGGCTGTCGCTTGGTGGCGCTGGTCGGCATGGGCCCCGAGGGCTCGCTCGGGGACCTGGAGCATCTGGTTTGCGCCGGTGCGGACGAAGTTCTGGTCTGTCGTGACGAGCGCCTGCGTCAGAACGACGCGGAGGTCTATGCTCGTCTCATCTGCGATTTGGTAGCCGAGCGCAAGCCCGAAGCCATTCTGTACGGTGCGACCGCCTTTGGCCGCGAGTTGGCGCCTGGCGTTGCCGTGCGCCTGCAGACGGGCCTTACGGCCGACTGCACCGTGCTTTCGATGGATACGGAAACGGGCTTGCTGCAGCAGACGCGCCCGGCGTTTGGCGGCAACTTGATGGCCACCATCATTTGCCCCAATCAGCGTCCCCAGATGGCAACGGTGCGTCCCGGTATCTTTGGAGCGCCCGAGTTTGACTACAGCCGCTCTGGCACGATTACCCAGGTATTCCTTGCGGAAGACGCCAAGGCTCGTGTCGAGATTTCGATTCCCGCTGAGGAATGGGGCCAGCAGGCTTCGATTGCCGATGCCGAGCGTCTAGTTGTTGTGGGTCGCGGTATCGGCTCCAAGAAAAACCTACCCTTGATGCGAAAGCTCGCCGAAGCCCTGGGTGCCGAGCTCGGCTGCACACGACCCGTCGTGGAGGCGGGCTGGCTGGAGTATCGCTACCAGATTGGCCAGACGGGCGTGTCGGTTTCACCCAAGCTCCTCGTGAGCATTGGTGTCTCGGGTGCCATCCAGCATCTTGCCGGCATCGGTGGGGCGGAGTGCATTATCGCCATCAATGAGGACCCGGATGCCCCCATCTTTGGCGCCGCTCAGTACAAGGTCGTCGGCGACGCCGTCGAGGTCGTTGAGGAGCTCCTGGCCCAGCTCGAGCGCTAGGCGCCGGCTAGCCAGGCTCGCATCTCTTTCTTTAGGCGCTCCCAGGTCGCCTGCGTGGCGGGATCGGTAAAGGGGCGCACAATGCCAAAGGGCGCGTCGAGCAGGCGGTAGATATCGCCCTGCTCGCGCGCCAGCGCGCGGCTTGCGGGGTAGACGAGCTCAAACATAAAGCAGATGAGCCCCACCAAGTAGTCGGCCGGCTCATCGCGTTCGTCGCGTGCGACGCAGCGGTGTTCGGCAAAGGCGACAAGCGCCGGTGCCGAGAAGTGGCTGGCGAGAAATGTATCCTCATCAACCTTGAGGATGGTGTCGACGGCGCTGTCGGCGATGGTGCGCATAATGTCGATCTTGTCGCCATCGCGCACGATATCGCAGAAGCGCCGTGTGCGTGTGTCGAGCTGCGCGGGTAGGCGGAAATCGCTGTGATAGGCAATGCTTGCGCGGATGAGCTCGTCATGTGCATCGGTTTCGATAAAGTCACGGATGTTTGTCGTGGCGGGTGCATCGGCGGGATGCTCGCCAAAGAGGACCTCGACGCCGAGCGCCGCATGGCTCATGCTCTCGGCGTCCTTAAAGGTGTCCCAGCGTCGCAGCTGCTCAAAGCGACCCATATCGTGTAGCAGGCCGCAAAGCCACGCCAGGTCAATATCCTCTGGCGCCCAGCCCTGTTCGCGCGCCACGGCATCGCATGCCTCGGCAACGTGGTACGTATGCTCGATTTTGAGTGCGATACGTGGATTAGCAGCATCGTAGGCATCGGTGTAGGTCTTGAAGGCCGCGGCAGCCCGCGTTCGATCGATAGCTGTCATAATGACTTCCTAAAAAAGCTGTGTCTTTCTGTGTCTTTCGATCCGGTGGCAATTGTAGGTGAACTCGGTTGCTGCTGGGCGATGATTCTGCCATGTCGTTGAATGCCACTCGGAAAGCTTGTCGGGACGAGGAACACTATGGTGCTCAAAATCGTTAAAACCGTCTGGCCGGTGATGCTTACCTATGTTGCGATAGGCGCGCCGTGCGGAATGATTATGGCGCAGACGGGCATGGAACCCTGGATGGTCTTTGCCCTGAGCAGTACGTTTGTGACGGGTAGCGGCCAGTTTATGGTCTGCAATCTGTGGCTGGCAGGTGTGCCTGCAGCATCGATCGTCGCGAGCGTCGCCGCAATTTCCTCGCGCTTTGCACTTTATTCGGCATCAATCGCACCGCATCTGAGAGGTGCCTCGAAGCGCCAGACGCTGGCTGTCGCCGCGACGCTTACCGAGGAGGCATACGGCATCTCGCTTGCCAAGTTGGTTAAAGGGGAGGATTGGGGTCCGCTCGAGTCCTTTGTGCTCAACGCAATCCTCATCGCAACATGGGGCGTTTCGTGTACGACGGGCGCCATCGTCGGCGTCGTTGTCGATGTTCCCACCGCTATTGCGGGTTTTGTCTGCACATCGCTCTTTATCTGCCTGCTCTTTTCGCAGCGGCTGTCGCGCGGCAACGTTGTCGCGGCGGTTTCGGGCGCGGTGTCCGTCGCCATATGCAAGTTCTTGGGGTGGACGAATATCGCCGTGCCGGCAAGTGTACTTGTCGGCGTTGTCGCGGCGCTCGCGTGCGATGTCCTCGCCGAAGGAAGGGGTGATCGCGATGCCCGTTAATGAGTTTTTGGTCCTGTGGCTGTCGTCATGGGCGGCCATCGCATTTTTTCGCATTGCCCCGGCGTTCGCCTTGCGCGGGAGGACGCTGTCGCCCCGCGTTGCCGAGGCCTTGGGCTACATTCCGCCCGCCGCCTTCGCGGCGCTGGTCGCTAACGATTTGATAAGCCCTGACGCTTTTGACGCCGGCTTGTGGCAGGGCTTGATTCCCTGGGTTGCGGCTGCCGGTGTCGTGGCGGTGGCAATCAAGACAAAGTCGATGTTGTGGTGCTGCGTCTCGGGTATCGCGCTCTACATCGTTTTGAGTCTTGTATAAAAGCAGGGCGCGCTTACCGTCCTGGCCCAATGAATCGAATTTCTCACTGAGCTGGTCTGCTTCTTCTGGTACCATGGTCAAACTTTACTGTAGCAAAGTATGACGTGGTCTTTTGTTCCGCGTCAGCGGAAATGGGGGTTTCATGGCACAGGGAGCGACCGCCAACGAGCAAAAGAAATTCAAAGTCCCGCGTATCCCGGGCGACATCATGATCTATCCCATGATCGTTGGCCTTTTGCTCAACACTTTCTGTCCGCAGGTCTTTGAGATCGGCGGCTTCTTTACCGCCGCCTGCCGCGGCGGTTCCAATACCATCGTCGCCGCGATCCTGCTGTTTGTGGGCGCCGGCATCAGCTTTAAGTCCACGCCGGGCGCCATCAAGACCGGCATCGTCGTGCTGATCCCTAAGCTTGTGGCGGCAGCCGCGCTGGGCCTGGGTGTCGCGTATTTCTTTAACGACAACTTTTTGGGTCTGAGCTCTGTCTCCATCATCGGCGGCATTACGTTTTGCAACATGGCGCTCTATACGGGCATCATGGGCGAGTTCGGCGATGAGTCCGAGCAAGGCGCCGTGGGTATCCTGTTCTTTACGGCCGGCCCTGCCGTCACCATGATCATTCTGGGCGTTTCGGGTCTTGCCAACATTCCCGTCGGTACCATCATCGGCTCCATTTTGCCGCTTGTCATCGGTATGGTTCTGGGCAACCTGTTTCCGTTTATCAAGAACCTGCTGGTTCCCGGTGCCAATCCCGCGATTGCTGTCATCGGATTTCAGCTCGGTGCGTCCATGAGCCTGGCGAGCTTTATCACCGGCGGCATCTCGGGCATTCTGCTGGGCCTTATCACGCTCTTTATCGTTGGGCCCATCACCTTTGCGTTCGAGCGCCTGTGCGGTGGTAACGGCAAGGCTGCCGTGGCTTGTTCCACCATCGCCGGCACGGCTATGACCACGCCGGTTGCCCTTGCCGAGGTCGCGCCGCGCTATGCCGATCTTGCACCCACTGCGTACGCTCAGATCGCCACCGCCGTTATCATCACGGCGATCATGGCTCCGATTCTGACCGGCTGGGTCGACAAGAAGTTTTGCCAGGGCAAGGAAGACCTGTCGGTTGCGGGTGTTGAGGCTATCGAGGAGGCCGTCGCAACCGATATCGACGGAGAGTAACGACCGTTACCGATAATTGGTTCCGGCGTGCAGTTCGCGCCGTCCGAGCGCCCGAACAGAAACTGTTTTGCAGTGATGTTCGGGTGCTCTGCTATTATTCCCTTTACCCCTGCGGAGTAAGGGGTGTTTATTGCCCAGATTCGAATCGGGCGATTCTGACCACTTGGATATTGAAGGGACGGCGTCTAGTGGTTAAGGCACTCAAGATTGAGATATTCGTGCTATGCATGATTGTTCTTATCGGGCTTGCCGTGCGAAGTCGTCGCTCCTTGTTCTCGAGCACCCAGCAGCTCTTGTTTAGCATGCTTGGCTACACCTCTGCTGCCTACATTTTCTTTGATATGATCTGGACGCTTTCGGATGGTGCGAGCGGCACGTTGGGCATTGCCGCCAACTGGATTTCCAACGCGGTCTCGTTTTCGCTGTTCGCCATCGCGTGCCTCATTTGGTTTTTCTATTCCGAGACGATGCAGGGCTCACGGCTCCTGACCACGCCCTACAGGGTGGTACTTTTAACGTTGCCAACCGCATTGGTGGTCGTGCTGGCATTTACCAGCTACTGGACGCACGCTATGTTCTATATCGATGCACAGGGCGTATATCGTCGCGGCTTTGCTTATATGATCCAGCCCATCGTGAGCTACTGCTACGTTATATATACGTCCTTGCATGCCTTTATTCAGGCTCAAAAAGTCGAAAGCCTGCAAAAGAAGGCCATTTATCACACCCTAGCCTTTTTTGCGATTCCCGCTCTGGTGGGCGGTACCTTCCAGGTTTTGTTTTCGGTACCGGGCCTTTGCGTCGGTATAACGCTGAGCATCCAGCTGCTCTACATCATCTACCAGGAGCAACTGATCTCGACCGACCCGTTGACTGGCCTCAACAATCGCAACCGTTTTGAGACCTATATGCTGTCGCTCTTCTCAAATGTGGGTCATACGGACGATGTGTATCTGCTTATGATGGACGCCGACGGCTTTAAGCAGATTAACGATCGCTATGGACATGTGGAGGGCGACCATGCCCTCCAGGTCATATCCGCTGCGCTCAAAGAAGTCTGCTCGGCGTCTGGTGGCTTTATCGCACGTTATGGCGGCGATGAGTTCGTGGTGCTTCAAAAGGCGACGGCAGAGCAGGATATCATGCATCTGTGCGCGACAATCAACGATGAGCTCGCGCGCGCCGAGGTGCCGTATCTGTTGCGGATGTCCATCGGCTACGCAAGGGTTGGTGATGGCGTCGATACCTGGCAAGACTTGCTTCGCGCTGCCGATGCGGAGCTCTACCGTGCCAAGGCCGAGAAAAAGAAAGCCGGCATCCAGATACGCTAGATAAAGGGGTACAAGCTTGCGTGCATGGCGGCCCTCGGCTCTCCGATGTACTCCATTAAGCTAAAGTATGTGAACCCCCTCTGCTAAATAAGGGCAGTTCGCTAGGCCTTTTTAGGCCTGTTGACGATGATGATGCCGCCGCAGACCAACAGCAGGGCAATCATAACGGTAGCAGGACTCGTCCCGGCGCCCTCGCCAAGCAGCAGTGCGCTCAGCAGCACGCCAAAGACCGGGTTCATAAAGCCAAAGACTGACACGCGGCTGACGGGGTTGACGGCAAGCAGGCGCGACCATAGCGAGTACGCGACGGCGGAGATGAGTGCCATATAGATAGTGAGCGCGATGGCGGGGATGATCGCGGTGGGGGAGAGCGTACCGCCCATCAAAAACCCGATGGCGGTAAGGACCAGGCCGCCGACTAAAAACTGCCAACCAGCGAGCAAGACGCCGTCATGCTCGCGCGAGAAGATGCCAATGAGACAGGTCGATAGGGCGCCCGCAACGGTGGAGGCCAAGATAAACCCCTCGCCGTCGAGCGTAAAGCCAAAGGTGCCATCCGCGCCCGAAAGGTTGACGAGCACGACGCCGGCAAAGCCCAACACACAGCCAAGCGCCTTGGCCGTATCGAGCTTCTCGGTGCGAAATGCCAGGGCGGCAAAGAGGATGGCTAGGAAGTTGGCGCTGGCCTCGATGATGGAGCTCGACATGGCACTGGCGCGCGAGAGTCCCAGATAGAAAAAGAAGTACTGCCCGATAGTCTGGAAGAGTGACAGGATGCAGATGGGCTTGACATCGCGTTCCTTTGGGACGAGCGGGCGGCGTTGGGCTGCGCTCATACCGGCGATAACCAGGATACCGGCAAGCGTGAAGCGCAAACCTGCAAAGAGTAGCTGCGAGGCGCTGTCGTGCGCGGGAATGCCAAAGAGGCCGTAGCCGATCTTGATGCAGGGAAAGGCCGATCCCCAGAGTGCACAGCAAACAAGACAGCCCAGGATAAGTCCGGGCAGGGTGGCGAGATGCGGCTTGCGGCTTTCCATGATGTCCTTCTCCTATACGCGCAAAGCAAAAAAGAACCCGCCACCGGGCGTGCCAGTGGCGGGTGTTGTTACCCGAGGGGATTGTACCCGATGGGAAAGCTTTAAGCGAAGTAGGCTACGCCGCTCTCAAAGATCGGCATGAACTTATCGCCGGGGACATGCTCGGGCACGTTGCGGTACAGGTTGGCGCCGCGACGCTCGGCATGGCCCATCTTGCCCAGAACGCGGCCGTCGGGGCTCGTGATGCCCTCGATGGCGAGTGCGGAGCCGTTGGGGTTGACGGAAAGATCCATGCTGGGCTTACTGTCCTCACCCACGTACTGCGTGGCGACCTGGCCGTTGGCGATAAGCTGAGCGAGTACTTCGTCGTTGGCGACAAAGCGGCCCTCGCCGTGGCTGATGGCGACGGTGTAGGGGTCGTCGAGGCTGCACTGCGACAGCCACGGGGACAGGTTGGACGAGATGCGGGTGCGCACCAGACGGCTCTGGTGACGACCGATGGTGTTAAAGGTCAGCGTGGGTGCATCCGGCGTGGCGTCGACGATGTCGCCATAGGGCACCAGGCCGAGCTTGACCAGGGCCTGGAAGCCGTTGCAAATGCCCAGCATCAGGCCATCGCGGGCCTTGAGCAGGTCGCGGACTGCTTCGGTGACCTCGGGAGCGCGGAAGAACGCCGTGATGAACTTGGCGGAGCCGTCGGGCTCGTCGCCGCCCGAGAAGCCGCCGGGGATCATGACAATCTGGCTTGCACGGATGCGGCGGGCGAGTTCGTGGGTGCTCTCGGCGACGGCCTCGGGCGTGAGGTTGTTGATTACGAAGGTGTCGGCCTCGGCGCCGGCGGCGCGGAAGGCGCGGGCACTATCGTACTCGCAGTTGTTGCCGGGGAACACGGGGATAACCACGCGCGGGCGGGCGATCTTGGCGCTGCCGTACACGTGGATGTCCTTGGCACGGAAGTCGATGGTCTCGATCTCGGCGGTCTCGTCGGCACTGCGGTAGGCAAAGACGCCCTCGATGCCGCTCTCCCAGGCCTCCTGAAGCTCGGAGAGCTCGATGACCTCGGAGCCAGTATCGAGGACGTAACCCTCAACGGTGGTGCCCAGGGGCTCGACGACAACGCCGTCGGCGACCTCGGGCAGCTCGGCGTCGTCGGCGAGCTCGACGATAAAGCTGCCGTAGAGCGGGGTGAAGAGGCTCTCCACGTCCACATCCTCGGCAAGCTCGATACCGATCTGGTTGCCGACGCACATCTTAAAGAGGCTCTCGGCGCCGCAGCCGTAGCCGGGCGTGGAGACGGCCAGGGCGTCACCGGTGGCGGTGAGCGCCTCGACGGCGTCAAACGCGGCGAGCAGCTGCTGGGCGTCGGGGCGGTAGTCCTCGCCATAGGTGGCGGGGGCGATACGGACAACGCGGTGTGTGAGGCCCTTGAACTCGGGCGAGACGGCACGGGCGGCCTTGCCCACGGCCACAGCGAAGCTGATCAGAGTCGGCGGAACGTTGAGCTCGCCGGCCTCGTCCTCAAATGAGCCGCTCATGGAGTCCTTGCCGCCGATGGCACCGGCACCCAGGTCGACCTGGGCCATAAGGGCGCCCAGGACGGCAGCCATGGGCTTGCCCCAGCGCTCTGCCTCGGTGCGCAGGCGCTCGAAGTACTCCTGGAAGGAGAGGTAGGCGCGCTTGTGCTCAAAGCCGGCGGCCACGAGCTTGGCGATGGACTCGACCACGGACAGGTAGGCGCCCGCAAACTGGTCGGCCTCCATCAGGTAGGGGTTGAAGCCCCATGCCATAGCGCTTGCCGTGGTGGTCTCGCCGTCCACGGGGAACTTGGCGACCATGGCAGAGCTCGGGGTGAGCTGCGTCTTGCCGCCAAAAGGCATGAGCACGGTTGCGGCACCGATGGTGGAGTCGAAGCGCTCGGAAAGGCCCTTGTTGGAGGCAACGTTGAGGTCGGTGACAAGCGAGGTCATGCGCTCGGCAAGCGTGGTGCCGGCCCAGCTGGGCTGCCACACGCTGCGGGCGCACACGTGGGCGACCTGATGCTTGGGTGCGCCGTTGGAGTTGAGGAACTCGCGGGACAGGTCGACGATGGCGACGCCGTTCCAAGCCATGCGCATGCGCGGCTCGGCGGTAACCTCGGCGATAACGGTCGCCTCCAGGTTCTCCTCGGCGGCGTAGCCCATGAACTCCTCGACGTCACCGTCGGCGACGGCGCAGGCCATACGCTCCTGGGACTCGGAGATGGCGAGCTCGGTGCCGTCAAGACCGTCGTACTTCTTGGTCACGGTGTCCAGGTCCACGTACAGACCGTCGGCAAGCTCGCCTACGGCGACCGAGACGCCGCCGGCGCCAAAGTCATTGCAGCGCTTGATCAGACGGCAGGCGTCGCCGCGGCGGAACAGACGCTGCAGCTTGCGCTCGACCGGGGCGTTGCCCTTCTGGACCTCGGCGCCCGAGGTCTCGATGGACTCGGTGTTCTGGGTCTTGGAGGAGCCGGTGGCGCCGCCGATGCCGTCACGGCCGGTGCGGCCGCCCAGCAGGATGATCTTGTCGGTGGGGGCGGGGCACTCGCGACGCACGTGGTTTGCCGGGGTAGCGCCCACGACGGCGCCGACCTCCATGCGCTTGGCCACGTAGCCAGGGTGATAGAGCTCGTTGACCTGACCGGTGGCAAGGCCGATCTGGTTGCCGTAGCTGGAGTAGCCGGCGGCGGCAGTGGTCACGAGCTTGCGCTGCGGCAGCTTGCCCTCGAGCGTCTCGGACACGGGGACGGTGGGGTCGCCGGCACCGGTGACGCGCATGGCCTGATACACATAGCTGCGGCCCGAGAGCGGGTCACGGATAGCGCCGCCCACGCAGGTGGCGGCACCGCCGAAGGGCTCGATCTCGGTCGGGTGGTTGTGGGTCTCGTTCTTAAACAGGAACAGCCAGTCCTGGTCCTCGCCATCGACATCGACCTTCACCTTGACGGTGCAGGCGTTGATCTCCTCGGACTCGTCGACATCGGTCATGACGCCGGTCTTCTTAAGGTACTTGGCGCCGATGGTGCCCATGTCCATGAGGCAGACGGGCTTGGCGTCGCGGCCGAGTTCGTGGCGCATCTCCATGTAGCGGTCGAAGGCCTGCTGCACCACGGCGTCGTCGATCGTCACGTCGTCCAGGACGGTGCCGAAGGTGGTGTGGCGGCAGTGGTCGGACCAGTAGGTGTCGATCACGCGGATCTCGGTGATGGTGGGGTCGCGGTCCTCATCGCGGAAGTACTGCTGGCAGAAGGCGATGTCCGCCTCGTCCATGGCAAGGCCGCGATCGGCGATAAAGGCGGCAAGGCCGGCCTCATCGAGCTCGCGGAAGCCGTCGAGCACTTCGACGGGCTGGGGCTCGGGGGTCTCCATGTACAGCGTCTCGGGCAGGTCGAGCGAGGCGATGCGTGCCTCGACGGGGTTCACCACGTAGTGCTTGATGGCCTCGATGGCGGCTTCGTCCAGAGCGCCCGAGATCATATAGACCTTGGCGGAGCGCACGGCGGGGCGCTCGCCCTGGCTGATGAGCTGCACGCACTCGCTGGCGGAGTCGGCGCGCTGGTCAAACTGGCCAGGCAGGAATTCGACGGCAAAGACGGCGCCATCGCTTGCGGGGAGCTCGTCGTAGGTCACATCGACCTGGGGCTCGCTAAAGACGGTCGGCACGCAGGAGCGGAAAAGCTCCTCGTCGATGCCCTCGACGTCGTAGCGGTTGATGATCCTCAGGGCCTCGATGCCCTTGATGCCGAGAATTTCGGTCAGCTCGCCCTTGAGCTGCTGAGCCTCGACGTCGAACCCGGGTTTCTTCTCCACGTAGATACGAGAGACCATTGGTTCCTGCCTTCCTGATCGGTTGGGCGTACGGTACGGTATGCGGCAGCGGTCGGTTTGCGGGGTCTGCCCTGCGGTCGCCTTGAGCCACATGTTTGTAAACCTCACTATGATACGACAGCTCGCGGCGCGTTGAGGACGGCGAGGGTGCTACAGTGAAGCGCAAACAAGAGAAAGGCATCACATGGCATTCGTTTCACTCGCCATCATCGCGCTCGTGGCCTTTGCAAGCCCCTTCATCGCCTCGGCGATTCCCGGAAAACCCGTCCCCGAGACGGTCTTTTTGCTCGTGTTCGGTGCGGTGCTGGGCCCGCATATGCTCGGCATTATCCATGTAGATGCCGAGGTCTCGCTCGTGTCCGAGCTGGGCCTGGCCTTTTTGTTCCTGCTTGCCGGTTTTGAGATCGACCCCAAGAGCATCACGGGCGTCGAGGGGCGCTACGGCTTGGCGACGTGGGCCGTCACGTTTGGTATCGCCTGGCTTGCCGTGCGCTTTACCCCGTGGTTCTCGGTCAGTCATTTCGACGGTATCGCCGTAACGCTTGCCCTCACTTCGACGGCGCTCGGCACGCTCGTGCCCATCATGCGTGAGCGCTCGCTCACCGGCACGCGCGTGGGCGACTCGATTCTTGCGTATGGCACCTGGGGTGAGCTCGGCCCCGTGCTCGCCATGTCGGTGCTGCTGTCTGCCCGCACCGGCATCCAGACGCTTGTAATCCTTGGCTTGTTTGCGGTGGTCTGCGTGTTGCTGGCCGTGGTCCCAAGCCGCTCCAAGCGCGTCGGCAGCCGCTTCTTTGCGTTTGTCGAGGAACGCGCCGATACCACGTCGCAGACCTTCGTGCGCCTGACGGTGCTCATCTTGGTCACGCTCGTGGCGTTCTCGGCCGTCTTTGATCTCGACATCGTGTTGGGTTCTTTTGCCGCCGGCTTTGTCCTGCGCTATATCATCCCCGAGGGCAACCATACGCTCGAGACCAAGCTCGACGGCCTGGCCTACGGCTTTTTGATTCCGGTGTTCTTTACCGTATCGGGCGCAAAGATCGACCTGACGGCCGTGGCGTCGCGCCCCGGGCTGCTCGCGGGCTTTATCGTGGCGTTGCTGATTATTCGCGCCGTGCCCATTCTCGTCTCTATGAGCTTTTGTCCCGTGACGCGCGATGTGTCGGCGTATGGCCGCATTACCGTGGCCCTGTACTGCACCACGGCCCTGCCGATCATCGTTGCCGTGACGAGCGTTGCCGTCAACGCGGGCGCGCTGTCGCAAGATATTGCGTCGGTCATGGTTGCCGCCGGTGCCATCACAGTGTTCTTGATGCCATTGCTTGCGCAGCTCTTCTACCGCGTGGTCGACGCCGCACCGGTCGCTGCCGTGGCGGAGGTTGCCGAGCATCCATCCGATGCGCTTGACATCCTGCGCGCCCATCACGATTTGGCGAGCCTGCTTGCACGCGAGCACGAGCTGCTGACCTCGCATGGACATGGGCGTTCGCTCGACGGCATACCTACCCTTGATTCCATTGCCGACCGCCTCTCGACCGAGGCGGCAAGCGGGCACATCGATGCCCGTATCGTGGACGCCGCTCATTTGCTGGCCGAGAAGACCTATGGCGACGAGATCGACCCGTCCAAGCTGACTCCGCGTGAGCGCCGCCGCTTGGAGCGCGCCAAGCTCGCCGTGCGCGAATACCGTCGCCGCATGCTGGAACTCTATGCGCGCGATGAAGCCCAGGACGACGACGGCAGGTAGCCAGGAATGTCGGGATACGGGTTCCGTCCAAATAATAGAAGGCGCGCTGCCCGCGGTTGATGCAGGCAGCGCGCCTTTTGCGTTGAGGTTCGAAGTCGTGGCTTGCGACCTTTAGGAGCGGGCGGCTCCGTCGACGGGGAGCACGGCGCCCGTGACATAGGAGGACATGTCGCTCGCTAGGAAAACAAAGGCGTTGGCGACATCCTCGGGTTCGCCCATGCGACCCAGAGGAATGGTGGCGATGATGGGCTTGATGACCTCTTCGGGCAGGTTGGCGACCATGTCGGTCTTGGTTACACCAGGTGCTACGGCGTTGACGCGGATGCCCATGGGGGCGAGTTCGCGCGAGAGCGACTGGACCATGCCGTTGACGGCAAACTTGGACGTTGGATAGCCGACGCCAGAGGGCTGGCCGTACTTGGCGACCATCGAGCTTGTGGTAGTGATGGTGCCGCCGTGGCCGGCCTCGGTCATGATCTTGGCGGCGGCCTGGTGGCCATTAAAGACGGCGACGACGTTGAGGTCCATAACTTTGGCGAACTCCTCGGCCGTGTAGTTGAGCAGCGGCGAGCGCTGGGAGATTCCGGCGTTGTTGACGACCGTGTCCAAGCCGCCCATGTCGGCTGCAGCCTGGGTAAAGGCCTCGGTCACGGCTTCGAGTGAGGTGAGGTCGCAGGAGCGGCCCCAGACCTTGGCGTCGGGATAGGCGGCTGTCAGCTTCTCAACGGCCGCACCGGCGGTCTCCTGACGCGAGCCAAAGACGGTGACGGCGGCGCCCTCCTCGATAAAACGGCAGGCGATGGCATAGCCGATACCGCGCGTGCCTCCGGTGATGATCGCTTTCTTGCCCTCGAGCAACATGGTGCTTCCTCTCATCGCGGGCGGACATTCGCAGCACAGCGTAGCGGTAGCCGGAATCGGTCGCGTCTGCATATCGGTGAACGGTAGCCCGCGTTACCGATGAGCGGCTCGCGCAAATGTACTCTGCCGTTGTGCTTGGGGCAGGAGACAAAAGGGCTCCCGTCCCACATCGGACGGGAGCCCTCAAAGCGTGTATTGCTAGGCAAGCGTTGGATTAGTTGGCCATAACGCCTTCGGTCCAAGCCTCAACGTCCTCAATGCGCAGGACGTTGGCGACCTCGGCCACGCAGTCGACGCCGGCAAGCTCGGCGGCGGCAGCCTGGACGTCCTTCTCGAGCGCGCGGTGCGTCAGGAAGATGACCGAGCAGGCATCGCTGACGCCCGACTTGCCGTCCTCGACCTGGTTGATGAGCGAGATCGAGATGTTGTGCTTGGCAAAGATGTCGACCGTCTCGGACAGGGCACCCACGCGGTCGGCGACCTTCAGGCGCACATAGTACTTGGTCTGGAGCTCGTCCATGGGCTTAAAGGCGAGGTTGTGGCCATAGGGTTCAATCTCGGGCAGCGGAGCTACGCCGCGGCTGATCTGCTCGGAGAGCGACAGGATATCGCCCACGACGGCGCTCGCAGTGGGGAAGGAGCCTGCGCCCGCGCCGTAGAACATGGTCTCGCCCACGGCGTCACCCACCACGTAGACGGCGTTCATGGCGCCGTTGACCTTGGCGAGCATATGGTCGGCGGGAATCAGCGTGGGATGCACGCGGACATCGACGCCGGCGTCGGTGTTGCGTGCGATGCCCAGCAGCTTGATGGTGTAGCCGAGCTCGCGGGCCTGGGCGATGTCCTCGGCGCCGATGGTACGGATACCCTGCTGGTACACATCGTCGGTGGTAACGCGGGTGCCAAAGCCGATGGAGGCGAGGATGGCCGTCTTGCTGGCGGCATCGAAGCCGTCGACGTCGGCGGACGGGTCGGCCTCGGCATAGCCCTTGGCCTGTGCGTCGGCGAGCACGTCGGCGTAATCGGCGCCCTCGGCGTCCATGCGCGACAGGATGTAGTTGGTGGTACCGTTGAGAATACCGGCAATGGTCAGGATCTTGTTGCCCACCAGGTCGTGCTCAAGCGTGCTCACGATGGGGATGCCGCCGCCGCAGCTGGCCTCGCACTTAATCTGCACGCCGCACGCGCGTGCCTTCTCGGCAAGCGTCTCGACGTGACGGCCCAGTAGGGCCTTGTTGGCAGAGACGACGTGCTTGCCGTTCTCGAAGGCGGTGGTGAATATCTCGGTTGCGGGATGCTCGCCGCCGATCAGCTCGACGACGATGTCGACGGCGGGGTCTGTGACGACGTCGTGCCAGTCACTCGTAAAGGCCTCGCGCTCAATGCCTGCCGCCTCGGCCTGCTCCCAAGCAAGCGCGCAGGCGCGGGTCAGCTTAAGGTCGATGCCGTAGGCTGCCAGGTACTCATCGTGGTGGCTCTTGATCAGACGGGCCACGCCGCCGCCGACGGTTCCCAGACCGATCAGACCGACGTTCACGGTGCGCAGGGGTTCGCTCATAGATAGCTCCTTCGTGCATCTTATGGATGGATTAACCGCTTAAAGGTTGAGTGCATTCTAGCGTGAACAGAGGGCGCGTGCTCGCCAGGCAACAGGAGTCGCACAAAACGGCACCCCCGAAACGCTGCGGAAACATTGGAAACATGCTCGCTACAAACGAACTTCCGTAACAAACTGTCAACGTTTGCGCCATAAGGTTTGCCCTGTGCGACTGGGGCATGCAGGCGCTCGTCGGCCCCGTCACGACTGGTGCCGCCGTCGCCGTCTCGGGCGAGATCCCCGACGATATGCTCATGACCCCGTTCTCCGCCGACGATGAGAAGAATGCCGACTTCGTCAAGGCCTATAAGGATGCCTACGACGAGGCGCCCAACCAGTTTGCCGCCGACGCTTACGATTGCGTCCACGCCATCGCCGAGGCTATCGATAGGGCGGGGATTGACATTTCGGCCGACGGTGCCGACATTGCCGGCGACCTTGCCAAGGTCATGCGCAAGATCAAGATCGAGGGCCTGACAGGCGAGCTGACGTGGAATGACGAGGGCCAGGTCGAAAAGCCCGCCACAGCCTATGTGATCCAGGACGGCAAGTACATCGCCGCCTAAGTGCGCATAAAGCGCGACCAGTGAGGCCGTTTTATTCAGGGCAGGGACGCCTGTAACAGAACGGAAACATTACTTTCACACAATAAAGTGGCATTACTGCATAAACCGACAGGAATACGCAGAATTATGGATAAATGGGCAAAACAAAAGAAAAGTTGAAATAATCGCCACTTTTCCCAACTAAAGCGTCTACTATTTTGCGAACGCCGAACACGGCGAAGGATGGCCTGTCGGGCAACTGAAACCCGACGATAAATGAGAGGAGAGCCGCATGTCGAGCCTCACCGGTAAGTCATTGAACCCTGTTATGAATCGCAGGAGCGTTATCGCGAGCGCAGCAGGTCTGGGGGCGATGTCCATTCTAGCTGGCTGCTCCTCCAACGGCGGCGACAGCGGTTCCGCGTCGGGCGACGCTTCGTTTAAGATCGGCACCATCGGCCCGCTGACCGGCGCCAACGCGTCCTACGGCAAGTCCGTTACACAGGCTGTCGAGCTTGGCTGCAAGGATTTCTCGACTAAGGAGCTGCCGCTTGTCAGCAAGGCCGAGGACGACCAGGCTGACGGCGAGAAGGCCGTCAACGCCTTCAACACCCTGCTCGACTGGGGCATGCAGGCCCTTGTCGGTCCGACCACCACGGGTGCGTCGGTCGCCGTTGCTGCTGAGTGCGGTAACGACCCCGAGACGTTCATGATTACCCCGTCCGCGTCCTCCGAGGACGTTACCAAGGGCAAGGATTGCGTCTTCCAGGTTTGCTTCACCGACCCCAACCAGGGTGTCAACGCTGCCAAGTTCCTGGCGCAGAAGTATGCGGACGAGAAGTTCGTGCTGTTCTATAACTCCGGCGACGCCTATTCTTCGGGCATCGCAGATTCCTTTAAGGCCCAGGCCGCTGAGTCCAAGCTCGAGATTGTTGACGAGGAGACCTTTAAGGACGACTCCGCCACGAGCTTTACCAACCAGCTGACCAAGGCCAAGCAGGCTGGCGCCACCATGATCTTTGCGCCGATCTACTACACACCGGCGTCCGTCCTGCTCAAGAACGCCAAGGACATGGGCTACGACGTCAAGATGATGGGCTGCGACGGCATGGACGGTATCCTGGGCGTTGAGGGCTTCGATACCTCTCTTGCCGAGGGTCTGCTGCTCATGACCCCGTTCTCCGCCGACGACGAGAAGAACGCCGACTTCGTCAACGCTTACAAAGATAAGTACGGCGATACCCCCGACCAGTTTGCCGCCGACGCCTACGACGGCGTGCATGCTGTGGTCGAGGCTCTCAAGGAGGCCGGCCTGGGTGTCGACGCCGACCCCACCGAGGTTGCCGAGAAGCTTCCCGAGGCTATGCGCAACATTACTGTTGACGGCCTGACTGGCAAGCTCTCCTGGAACGACAAGGGCCAGGTCCAGAAGGACCCGACGGCGTACGTCATTACCGACGGCAAGTACGTACAGGCCTAATAGGCCGCCTTACATAGAGCGGTTTTGATTCCAAGCAGGGGAGGTTTTGGCCTTCCCTGCTTGCTTGGTATCTAGGGACGATGTAACGTCCCTGTTTCATACATCAACTGGAAACCTATTCGAAAGGGGGATGTGGAACATGACGGTCTTTATCCAATACCTGGTCAACGGCCTATCCATGGGCAGCGTCTACGCCATCATCGCGTTGGGCTACACCATGGTCTACGGTATCGCCAAGATGCTCAACTTCGCTCACGGCGACGTCATCATGGTCGGTGCCTATGTCTCGTTCTGTGCCACGTCGTATCTCGGCCTCCCGGGCTGGGCATCTGTAGTTCTTTCTTGTGTGGTCTGCACGGTTCTCGGTGTTCTCATTGAGGGTCTGGCATACAAGCCGCTGCGCCAAGCAGGCCCTCTGGCCGTTCTGATCACGGCCATCGGCGTGTCTTACTTCCTGCAGAACGCCGCGCAGCTTCTGTGGGGCGCCACGCCCAAGAACTTCACTTCGCTCGTCACCTTCCAGGTGCCGGAGTTCTTGGCCAAGTTCAACGTGAGCGCCGTCTCGCTCGTCACCATCGTCGCCTGCCTGGTTATCATGGCCGGCCTGATGTTCTTTACAGGTAAGACCAAGATGGGCAAAGCCATGCGCGCCGTGTCCGAGGACAAGGCCGCCGCTCAGCTCATGGGCATTAACGTCAACCGCACTATTTCGATGACGTTTGCCATCGGCTCCGCCCTTGCCGCCATCGCCGGTGTGCTCCTGTGCTCCTACTCGCCGGTCCTGCAGCCCACCACGGGCGCCATGCCTGGCATCAAGGCCTTCGACGCCGCCGTTTTCGGCGGCATCGGCTCCATCCCCGGCGCTTTTGTCGGTGGCATTCTCATCGGTATCATCGAGGCGATGGCGCAGGCTTACATTTCCACGAGCCTTGCCAACTCCATCGTCTTTGGTGTTTTGATCATCGTCCTGCTCGTCAAGCCTGCCGGCCTCTTGGGCAAGTACGTCCCCGAGAAGGTGTAGGTGAGCGTTATGAAGTTTCTTAAAGACAAGCAGACGCGTCACGACTTTGTTACGTATGCCATGTGCATCGTGGCCTTCGCCATCGTGTTCTTTATGCAGTCTAACCACATGATTCCGCGCATGATCGCCGGTCAGCTGGTTCCCATCACGGCCTATATCGTCATGGCCATCTCCCTTAACCTCGTCGTCGGCATCGCGGGCGACTTGTCGCTGGGCCACGCGGGCTTTATGAGTGTCGGTGCCTACACGGGCATCGTCACCGCCGTCGCGCTGGAGAGCGCCGTTCCGTCCGATCCGATGCGTTTGATTATCAGCATTGTGGTCGGCGCTATCGCCGCTGCCATCCTGGGCTTCTTGATTGGCATCCCGGTCCTTCGTCTGAGCGGCGATTACCTGGCTATCGTGACGCTGGCCTTTGGCGAGATTATCAAGGAGATCGTCACCTGCCTCATTGTGGGCGTCGATTCCCGCGGCCTGCATGTGATCTTTAACATCACGGGTAACTCCACGATCGATGACCTGCACCTGCTCGAGGACGGCACCGCCATCATCAAGGGCGCCCAGGGCGCCTCGGGCGTGTCGACGTACTCGACCTTCCTCGCCGGTGCCATCCTGGTCATGGTCGCACTCGTGATCGTGCTCAACCTGGTTCGCAGCCGTACCGGTCGTGCCATTATGGCCGTGCGCGACAACAAGATTGCAGCCGAGTCCGTGGGCATCTCCGTCACCCAGTACCGCATGATCGCGTTCGTGGTTTCCGCTGCCCTCGCCGGTGCTGCCGGAGCCCTCTTCGGCGGTAACTTCTCGCAGCTCTCCGCCACCAAGTTCGACTTCAATACGTCCATCCTCATCCTGGTGTTCGTGGTCTTGGGCGGTCTGGGCAATATGCGCGGCTCCGTTATCGCGGCGGCGTTGCTCACGGTGCTTCCCGAGCTGCTCCGTCAGTTCTCGGACTACCGCATGCTCATCTACGCCATCGTGCTGATCCTGGTCATGATCTTTACCAACAACCCGCAGCTCAAGGCGTTCTTCGGTCGCGTCAAGGACCGCTTTGCTTCCAAGAAGGAGGTGGCAGCCGATGCCCAGTAAATTTGAGTTCAACAAGGGCAAGATGGTCCCGTATCCTTCTGGCGCCATCGTTCCCGACCGCGACCTGGGCGAGCGTCCGGCACTCGAGTGCATCCACCTGGGCATTGAGTTCGGTGGCCTTAAGGCAGTCGACGACTTTAGCCTAACTATCGGCAAGACCGAGATCGCCGGTCTGATCGGCCCCAACGGTGCCGGTAAGACCACGGTCTTCAACCTGCTCACCAAGGTGTATCAGCCCACGCACGGCACCATCCTGCTCGACGGCGAGGACACCTCGGGCAAGTCGGTCTACCAGGTCAACCGCATGGGTATTGCCCGTACCTTCCAGAACATTCGCCTGTTCAACACCATGACGGTGGAGGATAACGTTAAGGTCGGCCTGCATAACCAGGAGCGTTACTCCGGCTTTGAGGGCGTGCTGCGCCTGCCGACGTATTGGAAGCACGAGAAGGCCGCCCACGAGCGCGCCATGGAACTGCTGTCCATCTTTGATATGGAGCATCTGGCAAATGAGCAGGCCGGATCGCTGCCTTACGGCGCTCAGCGTCGTCTGGAGATCGTCCGCGCGCTTGCCACTAACCCCAAGCTGCTGCTGCTCGACGAGCCTGCTGCCGGCATGAACCCGTCCGAGACCGCGGAGCTCATGGAGAACATCGTCAAGATTCGCGACACCTTTGGTATTGCCATCATGCTTATCGAGCATGATATGTCGCTCGTTATGAACATCTGCGAGGGCATCTGCGTGCTCAACTTTGGTAAGGTCATCGCCAAGGGCACGGCCGAGGAGATCCAGAACAACGACGCCGTTATCGAGGCGTATCTGGGCAAGCAGGATAAGGGGGAGAACTAAATGGCAGAGCCGATGCTTTCCGTCTACAACATCAACGTCTGGTACGGCGCCATCCACGCCATCAAGGACATCTCCTTTAACGTTAACGAGGGCGAGATCGTGGCCCTGATTGGCGCTAACGGCGCCGGTAAGTCCACGACGCTTAAGACTGTCTCGGGCCTGCTGCGTTCCAAGACCGGCTCCATCAAGTTTATGAGCGAGGACATTACCCATACGCCTGCCGACAAGCTGGTGGGCAAGGGCCTGGCCCAGGTGCCCGAGGGCCGTCGCGCCTTTTTGCAGATGACGGTTGAGGAGAACCTGGAGATGGGAGCCTACACACAGCCCAAGTCCACGGTTGCTCCGGGCCTTGAGCGTGTCTACGAGCAGTTCCCGCGCCTTAAGGAGCGCCGTCGCCAGGTCGCCGGCACCCTTTCGGGCGGCGAGCAGCAGATGCTCGTTATGGGCCGCGCCCTTATGAGCAACCCCAAGCTGCTCATGCTCGACGAGCCTTCCATGGGCCTGGCGCCGATTCTGATTGAGCAGATCTTCCAGATTGTCGAGGACCTGCACAAGGCCGGCACCACGGTGCTTCTGGTCGAGCAAAACGCACAGATGGCGCTCTCGATCGCTACGCGCGGTTACGTGCTCGAGACCGGCAAGATCACCATGACCGGCACGGGCCAAGAGCTCCTGCATGACGATAACGTCCGCAAGGCATATCTTGGTGGTTAATCCATTCAACAAAGGGGCGCTGACTATCCCGGTCAGCGCCCCTTTTTAAGTTGCGGTGAAATAGGGACTAAATGAAGGCTCCAGAGGCCAAAACAGTCTCTATTCCACCGCAACTTCATGGGGATGTGTGACAATGCCCGTCGGAAAACATCTGCTGTCTTTGGGGGCCTATCTATGCTGTACGAGTTTTGTGCCGAGAACTTTGAGCGAGTACCGGCGGCCATCGAGGCCGGTGCGGGGCGAATTGAGCTGTGTGACAACCTCGCCGTCGGTGGTACCACGCCTTCCGCCGGCGTTATCAGCGCTACAGTCAACTACGCTCACGAGCATGACGCGCGAGTGATGTGCATGATTCGTCCGCGTGGTGGCGACTTTCATTACAACCAGGACGAGCTGCGCATGATGGAGATGGACCTGGGCCTTGCCGTGAGCGCCGGCGTCGATGGCCTGGTCTTTGGCTGCTGCAAGCCCTGTGCCGGCGGCTGGGCGCTCGACGAGCTCACCCTCGGCGCCCTCGTTATGGCTACGGGCTGCGCGACCGAGGAGTGCAAGCGCGAGTCCCTTGACATCACCTTCCACATGGCATTTGACCAGCTCTCGCCCGAGGCTCAGCTCGATGCGATTGATACACTTGCCGACTGCGGCGTTACGCGCATCCTCACGCATGGCGGTGCGGCCGGTACGCCGATCGAGGATAATTTCAATCACCTGGCTCGTTTAATCGAGTATGCGGGCGATCGCTTGACCATCCTTCCCGGAGGCGGCATTACCACGGCAAATCGCGACGCGGTCGCGGCGGCGCTAGGCGTCTCCGAGCTCCATGGCACCAAGATCGTGCCGCTGGAGGTATAACCCGTGGCGCTGGTATTTGACGTTCAGCAGGCGAGCGGTAAGCCCGACGACAACCGTCGTCCTGGCACCGCGTGCCCCTTTTGTGACACGGAGGGGCTCGCCAACATCATCCAGCGCGATGGTGACTGCATCTGGCTCGAGAATAAGTTCAAGACCTTGCGAGCCACCCGTCAGACCGTATTGATCGAGTCGGCCAATCACGACGCCGACCTGGTGACCTATGCGCCGGATGAGCTGCATCATGTGATGCGGTTTGCCCTGGGCTGCTGGCAGCAGATGATCGATTCCCAACAGTACCGCAGTGTGCTCATGTACAAGAACAAAGGCCCGCTTTCGGGCGGCAGCCTCGTCCATCCACACATGCAGATTGTGGGCTTGGAACAGGAGGACGGCTATGCTGCGCTGGCTTCCGCCAATTTCGAAGGCATCAATGTCTGGCAGCAGGGGAGAATCTCGGTCAGCATCTCAACCGAGCCGATCATGGGATTCTTTGAGGTCAACGTTTCAGCCCCGCAGGGAATCGCCGCCAGCGATGACGCGCGAGACCAAGCCGAAGCGGACCTGTTTGTCGATGCGATTCAGGTGGCCCTGCGCTATATCCTGCACGAGCATCACGGCGGTCGCGCGGAGTCGTACAACTTGTTCTTCTACCACATGGACGGCCGGACCATTGCCAAGGCGCTGCCACGTTGGGTGGTATCGCCCTACTTTGTGGGCTATCGCCTGGCCCAGGTCAATGCCGAGACAACGCTCGATATCGATGCTGAGCGCCTGCGCGCGCATCTGGAAACGCTCGTGTAGAAAGGCGAGCGCCTGCGAAAAGTGTGCTGCCTAGCGTGCCATCGCGTCGCGGCCGGCCTTGACCCGCTTGCGCTGTTTGGCGCGCTCCTCGCCGGTCAGACGCTCAAAGAGATGCCCGATAATCGAGGCCAGCACCTGCTGAAACAGCGTTCCGCACATGACGGGAAACACGACTTCGCCCGGAAAGTACTGCGTGGCGATGACGGCGCCCGAAGAGATGTTACGCATGCCGCAGGTAAAGCACATGGTAGTCGTCTCGCCATACGGCAGATGCAGCGCATGGGCGACCAGAAAACCGACGACAAAGCCGCTGATGGCGAAGATCAAAATAAAGAGGGCGACTTCCAGGCGCACCGTGTTCATGTGCAGCACGTAGTCGCTCATGGCGGTGGAGTTGGACGCGATGACGCCCATCATCATGAACTTGCAGGCGGGCGAAAGCGCGGGGGAGAGTTTCTCATGACCCCATCCGCGCGTGAGTTCGTTAATGACGATACCGAGCACGGCGGGTATGGCGATCATGAAGGCCATGTCTTGCATCATGCTCGGCACATCGATCGAGACAGTGGCGCCCAGCAGGAGCTTGAGCGTAAGAGGAATCGTCACAGGTGAGATGACCGAGGACGTCAGGATGATGGTGAGCGCGAGCGGGCCGTTGCCGCCGAACATGCTGATCCACATAAAGGCAGTGACTGCCACGGGTACGCTGTACTCGAGCACGATGCCGCAGACAAGGTTGGGGTTGGAACCAAAGAACAGCGAGCCCATGGCATACGCCGCGATGGGGATGAGCACAGCCGAGACAATTAACGCCAAAATCAAATGCAGGGGACGGCGGAACACCTCAGCCACCTGGTGAAAGGTGTTGCTGAGCGCACCTTGGAATGTCATAAAGGCGAAGAGGACGGGAACGATGGGCTTAAGTACGCCGATCTGCTGGGGAAAGAGCACACCGAGCGTTACGCAAATCGGAACGATGACCTGCATATGCCCCGCGAGGAACTTTCCCAGTCCAACCCATTGCTTCATATGTGCTTGTGACTCCCTTTATCCGCGAACTCGTTTGTATGGATATGCTAGACGCTCGTATGCGTCCGTGCGGCTGAAACGCTCGATTATTTCGAGGGTATTACCGGCATCGTTTACCGAAACCGCGGCGTGCTGCGGCGATTTGCGTCCGCGCCGCACGGTATAATAAATCCGTTCAACAGATCTGCCTGCCGAAGCGGGCATACACAGAGGACTCATCGCTATGAACCGTGAGAGGTATCGCGGCGACCTGCCCCTATCAGGGGTGGGTGCCTATGTCATCGCTTAAGACGACGCATCGCTGGGCGGTCGCTCAGCAAAACCCCGAGCTCGAAAAGGAGCTTTCGGCTGGTCTGGGCATTCCCGGGCTGGTGGCGCGCATTATGGTCGCGCACGGCATTGACTCCATCAAAGAGGGCCAATTGTTTTTGACACCTTCGCTCGATCGCGACTGGGCCGACCCACTCATTATCCCGGGCATGTCGGTCGTTGCCGACCGCGTCGAGCGTGCTATTCGCAACCACGAGCACATTGCAGTCTTTGGCGATTTTGACGTTGACGGTATTACGTCGACCTGCCTGTTGACCGAGGCGCTGCGCACGTTTGGCGCCGATGTCACGCCGTTTATTCCGCATCGCTTTGATGAGGGCTACGGTCTTTCGCGCGCGGCACTCGATCGCGTTAACGAGCTCGCTCGCCCCCAGCTGATCGTGACCGTCGATAACGGCATTGCCGCCAAGGAAGAGGTTTCCTATTTGGAGGACCTGGGGATCGATTTGGTGGTCACGGACCATCACGAGCCCTCCGACCAGGTGCCGCAGGGTGTGCCCCTGACCGACCCCAAGCTCGAGGACGAGGGCCCCTCGCGCGAGCTTGCCGGTGCTGGTGTGGCGCTCAAGCTGGTGCAAGTCCTGGGTGAGCGCCTGGGCAAGCCGTCGTATTGGCGTTCGCTAATCGAGGTCGCGGCGCTGGGCACCGTGTCCGACATGATGCCGCTCACGCCCGAGAACCGCGCGCTGGTTGCCGAGGGCATCCAGCAGATGCGCGTAACCGCTCGCCCCGGCTATATCGCGCTTGCCGCGCTTGCCAAGGCGGACCTTTCGAGCATTACGGCGGATGGCCTGTCATTCTCGCTCATTCCCCGCTTAAACGCTGCCGGCCGCATGGCCGATCCCAAGCTGGCGCTCGACCTGCTGCTTGCCCGCAATCCCATCGAAGCAAGCGCGCTGGCGGCTGAGCTCGAGGAAATCAACCGCCAGCGCCGTGAGATCGAGGCGGAGCTCACGCGCGATGCCATGGCAAAGGTCGAGGAGACCTATGACGGCGGGCGCGCGATCGTTGTGGGCGGCGAAGGCTGGCACGAGGGCGTCAAGGGTATCGTGGCAAGCCGTCTGACCAACCGCTATCACGTGCCGGCGCTGCTGTTCTCGATCGAGGACGGTATCGCGCGCGGCTCTGGTCGCTCGGTGGGCAAAGTTAACCTGTTTGACGCCGTCGAGCGCTGTTCCGACCTGCTGATTCGTCGCGGCGGACATGCCGGTGCGGTGGGTGTGACCATCGAGGCATCCAAGCTCGATGAATTCCGTCGTCGCCTTTCCGCCGTGCTATCGGAGATTCCCGCTGAGGACTTTGAAGACATCGACGAGGTTGCCGCCACGGTCGACCTTTCCGAGCTGAATATCGAGACTATAGAGCAGATTTCCCGTCTTGAGCCGTTTGGCCAGGGCAACAAGGTGCCGCTGCTGGCCGCCGAGGGCGTGACGATGTGCGATCGCGCCGTGGTGGGCAAAACCGGCGAGCACATGCGCTTTGTGGCGACCGATGGCGCCGCGAGCGTGCCGGCCATCATGTTCCGCGTGCCGCAAATCGATAAGCTCATCAACTGCGATAGCGCTGTCGACTTGGTGTTCGAGGCCGTTGCCGAGCATTGGCAGGGGCGTGTGAAGCCCAAGCTCATGATCAAGGATGTTCTGGTCCGCGATACCACGCTGCCCGGCGTCGACGATCCGGCATGCGAGCTTCGTCGTGGCGTGCAGCCGGCGGATTCTGGCCTGCGCCTGGAGTCGCGCAAGCGCGAGACGCTCGCCCAGCTTTCCTATACCGAGCTCACGCGCTCGCTTATCCATAGCTTTATCGGCTCGAACCAGCCGCACCGCGCGCAGGTCGAGGCGCTCGATGCCCTGGCCGATCACCAAAGTGTTCTGGCCGTTATGGGAACGGGGCGCGGCAAGTCGCTCATCTTCCATGTGCATGCCGCGCGTGAGGCGGTGCTTCGCGGACGTGCGAGCATCTTTGTCTATCCGCTGCGCGCGCTTGTTGCCGACCAGGCCTATCACCTCTCGTCGACGATGGCCGCGCTCGGCATTGGCGTGGGCGTGCTGACCGGCGAGACCGTGGAGGCGGCGCGCGATGACGTGTTTGCCGGCTTGGCTTCGGGCCGTACCGGCATCGTGCTCACGACGCCCGAGTTCCTGTCCATTCACCGCGACCGCTTTGCGCGTTCGGGGCGCATCGGTTTTGTCGTTATCGATGAGGCGCATCATGCCGGTCTTGCCAAGGGCGGCGACCGCAGCGCCTATCTCGACATGCCCGATATCCTCAAGGCCCTGGGCGACCCGGTCGTTCTGGCCGCGACTGCCACCGCAACGGCTCCGGTTGTGGCCGAGCTCGCCCGTGTTCTACCGATTACCCGTACGGTGGTCGACGAGACGGTGCGCGAGAACTTGCAGCTCGAGGATGACCGAGATCTTGCGAGCCGCGAGAACCGCCTGGTGTCAATCGTGGCTACGGGGGAGAAGACCGTCATCTACGTCAACTCGCGTGATCAGTCCGTGGCGCTTGCCAAGACGCTGCGCAAGCGGGTGCCCGATTGCGCGACCCGCATCGCGTTCTATAACGCGGGGCTTGCGCGCTCCGATCGTCGCCGTGTTGAGGAAGCGTTTCGTGACGGAAGCCTCAGCTGCATCGTTTCGACCTCTGCCTTTGGTGAGGGCGTCAACCTGCCCGATATTCGCCATGTCGTGCTCTACCACATGCCGTTTGGCAGCATTGAATTTAACCAGATGAGCGGACGCGCCGGTCGCGACGGCCAACCTGCCGTGATTCACTTGCTCTATTCGTCGCGTGACGCTCGCATTAACGAGCGCCTGCTCGACTGCTACGCGCCCGAGCGCGATGAACTCGTCACGCTCTATCGAGCGCTGCAGACTATGTGGCGCTCCAACCGCGGCAAGACCGGAGACGACTCGTTTAGCGCGAGCGATATCGACATCGCGCAGATGTGCCTTGCCATCGATGCCCGCACGCCGGTCGACGAGCGCTCGGTGGAAAGCGGCCTGGGAATCTTCGAAGAGCTTGGTTTCTGTCGCGTTTCGGGGTTTGACGACACCCGTCGCATCGCGATGGCCGAAAACCCCGGCCGTGTGCAATTGAGCAGGTCAATTCGCTATTTGGAGGGCTTGCGCTCGCGCATGGAGTTCTCGGCTTTCCGGAGCTGGGCACTCGATTCGTGCGCTTCTGATATGCTAGCCAAAGTTAACCGCCCGATCGTACCGCGGGCCTAGGGGAAGGGGACCTCGATGGATGCCGCAGCCCGTACCGCCCATGATTCCACCCTCCAGCCGTTTTCGGAGATGGAGCACTATAAGCATGCCGATGAGCTGCCGCCCGAGATTATGGCGGACAGCTACGACAAGCTGGAGCGCCTGTGCCTCAAATATATGAATGAGGAGGACTTCTCTAAGGTGGAGCAGGCCTATTGCTTTGCCGCCGAGAAGCACTGCAACCAAAAGCGCCGCTCGGGCGAGATGTACATTAACCATCCCGTCGAGGTGGCCATCATTTTGGCCGATCTCAAGATGGACTGCGATGTGGTGTGCGCCGCGCTGCTGCACGATACCGTCGAGGATACCGAGACCTCGCTTGCCGATGTGTCCGGCCTGTTTGGCGATACGGTAGCCGAGCTCGTCGATGGCGTGACCAAGCTCACCAACATCGAAGTCGACAGCATGGACGAGAAGCAGGCCCTCACGCTGCGCAAGATGTTCCTCGCCATGTCCAAGGACATCCGCGTCATTATCGTTAAGCTTGCCGACCGCCTGCATAACATGCGTACGCTGGCGGCCCTTCGCGAGGACCGTCGCCTGTTTAAGGCTCGCGAGACCATGGACGTGTATGCGCCCCTGGCCGACCGTCTGGGCATGAGCTCTATTAAGTGGGAGCTCGAGGACCTGTCCTTCTTCTACTTGGAGCCCGATGCCTACCAGCGCATCGCGCGCATGGTGGCTGAGTCGCGCGAGGTCCGCGAGCGCTACCTTGCCGAGACCATCAAGACGCTTACCGATGAGCTCAACCGCATTGGTCTGGAGGACTTCCAGATCAACGGCCGCTCCAAGCACTATTGGTCCATCTACCAAAAGATGAAGCGCAAGGGCAAGGAGTTCTCCGAGATCTACGACCTGGTGGCGCTGCGCGTAATTACCCATTCGGTGCGCGATTGCTACTCCACGCTCGGTGCGGTGCATACGCTGTGGCACCCCATGCCTGGTCGCTTTAAAGACTATATCGCCATGCCCAAGGTCAATAACTACCAGTCGCTCCACACGACGGTCATCGGCCCTACGGCTCGTCCGCTCGAGATTCAGATTCGAACCTACGAGATGCATGAGCAGGCCGAGTACGGCATTGCCGCCCACTGGCTATATAAGAAGTCGGGCGGATCGTCTGCTTCCAAGACCAATGACGCTCAACGTTTGGACGACCAGATCAACTGGCTCAAGCATTCGCTCGATTGGGCGGCTTCCGACGAGATCACCGATGCCAAGGAATACCTGCACTCGCTGAAGGTCGATCTGTTCGATCAGGAGATCTTTGTCTTCACGCCCAAAGGCGAGGTCATGGCGCTTCGTGCCGGCTCCACGCCGCTCGACTTTGCCTATGCCGTTCACACCGAGGTGGGAAACCACTGCGTCGGCGCCAAAATCAACGGTGCGGTGGCTCCGCTCACGCACGAGATTAAGACGGGTGACCGTGTCGAGATCCTGACCAACAAGAGTTCCAAGCCGTCGCGTGATTGGCTCAAGATCGTTAAGACACCTTCCGCCAAGTCAAAGATCCGCCGTTACTTCGCCGCCGCGACCAAAGACGATGACGCTGCTGCCGGCCGCGATATACTGGCCAAGGACCTGCGCAAGCGCGGGTATGGCATCTCTACGCCGCGATCCACGCGTGCGCTCAACGCCGTGGCGGAGCAGTTTAACTACAAGCAGCTCGAGGACCTGTTTGCCGCCGTCGGCGCCGGCAAGGTTGCCCCGCGCGCTGTGGGTAACAAGGTCGAGCAAATCTTGGACCCCAAGCCCGAGGAGCAGCTTACCAAGACCGAAGCCATTGCCGAGATCGTCAAGCAGCCTGCCCGCGGCTCCAACCGCAAGCCGCAAAAGCGCGGCAAGAGCGCCAGCAACGGCATTATCGTCAAGGGCGAGAGCAACAGCGGTCTGCTGGTCCGTCTGGCGCATTGCTGCAATCCGGTGACGGGCGATGACATCGTCGGCTTCATCACGCGCGGCCGTGGCGTTTCGGTGCATCGCGCCAACTGCCCCAACGTCAAGGGTCTTATGGAACATCCCGAGCGCATGATCGATGTGGAGTGGGACGGCGCTGCCGACACCCTCTTCCAGGTCGAGATCGTGGTCGAGTGCCTGGACCGCATGGGCCTGCTCAAGGATGTCACCATTGCCATTGGCGATGCGGGCGGCAATATCCTTTCTGCCGCCACGTCGACCAACCGCGAGGGTATTGCAACCCTGCGCTTTATGGTCGAGATCTCGGACGCGAGCGGTCTGGATCCGCTGCTGGCTTCCATCAGCAGTGTCGATTCGGTCTACGACGCTCGCCGTCTTATGCCCGGCGAAGGCGGAGCTCAGCTCAAGCGCCGTGTGTAGGTGCGAGAGCCTCTCAGCATCATAGATATTGGTTACGTTCGAGGCATCGTTTGGTGCCTCGAACGTATTTTAGAAGGAGGGTATGCGCATGGGCGATATGACTTTGGACCTGACACCCCGAGGTGCGGCTTCGATTGAGGCGCTCGTCAACGGCCCCATTCAGACCAACAGTTACGCCGTGATTTCGAATGACGAGTGCTTAATCGTCGATCCGGCGTGGGAGGGCGAGTGTCTTGTGGAGCATATCCGCACCGCGCATCCTGAGGTGCGCGTACTCGGCTCTGTCTGCACGCACGGTCATGCCGACCATGTTGGCGGGGTTGCCGGGGTTCGAGCTGTCGTTGGCGACAGCGCGCTATATGAGTTGTGCGCTAAGGACGTGACGGTACCTCGCGCAAATATCGAGGAGCAGCGCGCCATGTGGGGTATCGAGACACCCGATCCGGGTGAGCCGACGCGTTTGCTTGCCGAGGGCGATACAATCGAGGTGGGCGACGTCTGCCTGCAGGTGATCGAGACGCCGGGGCATACGCCGGGCGGCATCGTCCTGTTCGCCGCGACCGAGCGGGGGAACATCGTCTTTGTGGGCGACACGCTTTTCCCGGGCAGCCACGGTCGTACCGATCTTTCCGGCGGTGACGAGGCGGCGATTATGCGCTCGCTCTCCAAACTTGCCAAGATGCTTCCGCCCGATACCGTTTGCTTGACGGGCCATGGCGATTCGACCACGATGGCGCGCGAACTTATGCAGAACCCGTTTATGCAGATGTAGGCTCGAAGCCGTCGTCCGAACCACGAAGACCGCTCAATCGTCAAGCTATTTTCCCCAGTGGGTCGATTCTGTGGGGCAAACGGTCAAAATTTGTCCAATCGGATGGTATTCGTGAACAAACGAACGTTTATGCTCGGGTATGTCGTGGTAAAATCTCAGGCGTTATCGGAGCAACCTTACAGGAGGTTTCTTTTATGCTCGTCAACGCAGCAGACATGCTCAAGAAGGCCGAGGCCGGCAAGTACGGTCTCGGTGCCTTCAACACCAACAACCTCGAGTGGACCCTGGCTATTCTCCAGGCCGCCGAGGAGGCCAAGTCTCCGCTGATCCTTCAGTGCACTGCTGGTGCCGCTAAGTGGATGGGCGGTTTCAAGGTCTGCGCCGACATGGTCAAGGCTGCCGTCGAGGCCACGGGCGTTACCGTTCCCGTCGCCCTTCACCTCGATCACGGTTCTTACGAGGACTGCTTCAAGTGCATCGAGGCCGGCTTCACGTCCATCATGTATGACGGCTCTCACGAGGAGACCTTCCAGCTTAACCTCGACCGCACCAAGGAGCTCGTTGAGCTTGCCCACTCCAAGGGCATGTCCATCGAGGCCGAGGTCGGCGGCATCGGCGGCACCGAGGACGGCGTGACCTCCAGCGGCGAGCTCGCTGATCCTGCTGAGTGCAAGCAGATTGCTGACCTGGGCGTCGACTTCCTCGCCTGCGGTATCGGCAACATCCACGGCGTGTACCCTGCCGACTGGGCTGGCCTTTCCTTCGAGCGCCTGGGCGAGATTAAGGCTCAGACCGGCGACCTGCCCCTCGTCCTGCACGGTGGCACCGGCATCCCCGAGGATCAGATCAAGAAGGCCATCTCCCTGGGTATCTCCAAGATCAACGTCAACACCGATCTGCAGCTCGTCTTCGCCAAGGGCGTTCGCGAGTATATCGAGGCTGGCAAGGATCAGCAGGGCAAGGGCTTTGACCCCCGCAAGCTCCTCAAGCCTGGTCGCGAGAACATCGTTGCCCGCACCAAGGAGCTCATGGAGGAGTTTGGCTCCGTCAACAAGGCGTAAGCGTCGCTAAACTTCCCACCGGAAGCCCCGTCTCCCTACACTGTTTCCTTTGCGCTCACCTGGCTTCGCCAGAAGTCGCGCCAAGGAAACAGTTCCGGGAGACGGGGCTTCCTTCGTTTAACGCCGCAGGGTTACGAGTCTGAATTAAGGTGGCTACTGGCTTCGCCGGAAGTCGCGCGACGGAATCAGCTCCGGGGAAACGGGGCCTCCTTTGTTAACTCGCTACGGGGTTACTGGGCTGAATTCATTTTTAGAGGTACCGTTTATCGGTGTTGAGGGTTCCTTTATTGGGGCTTTCTTTTTTATCTCGCTACAATGGGCTTCAAGAGTTCTAATGACTTGGAGTTTGGTATGGCTGTTATTAATGTGCTGCCTTCGGATGGGAAGGTCATTGACGAGGGTCCTGTTGGTTGCTCTGTTGATGTTTGCTGTGATGATTTCCGTCATCTCGATATTGGACTGCCGCCCGAGATTCTTCGTCTCAAGGATGCCGGATATTTGACGCAGGCTGTTGCGGCTTGTGATCGTCTTTTGGGGCAGAATCCCGATCCCTCGCTTGCTGCTTGCGTTCGTGCCGAGCGGTATCGCATGCTTGAGACGCCGCTTCATTTTTCGGTGTCGCGCGATCGGGCTATTGCGATGATTCGCGAGGAGTGGCCTGAGTTTACCGAGGAGCAGTTTGACGATCTGATTGACCGTAAGCGTATTGACTGGCGCTTTATCGATGGCGAGCTGTTCGTTCTCGACAACTTCCTCGATTCGCTTCGCGTATATCCCAAAGAGGTCCCCGGCATGCGTCCCGATCCTACGGACGGAATTGCACTGCGCAACGAGATGCTCAAGGAGATGGAGTCACAAAACGGATTGACTCGCGTTATTACGCTTAAGGCGTCCTTGTCTGTCCCCGGCGCTCTAGAGGGGGAGACCGTTCGCGCTTGGCTTCCCGTAGCCGCCACCTGCCGCCAACAGTCTCAGGTCGAGATTCTCGACATGACGCCGGAGGGTGCTGTTGCTCCCGCGAACGCTTCGGCGCGTACCGCCTCGTGGTCTTCTTCGAGTGAGCGCTCATTCTCGGTGACTTATCGTTATCACATCGATGCTGCTTATTGTGATGTCTACGGTGGCACACTTCCGGTTCATCCGCGTATGGACGCGCCTCTGCCCGAGGATATTTCCGAGGACCGTCCGCACATTGCATTTACGCCGTATCTGCAGCAGCTGACGGCCAGCGTTGTTGGCGGACTCGAGGATCCGCTCGATCGCGCCCGTGCTATCTATGATTACCTGACGCAGTATATCGACTATCGCTATCAGCCGCCGTACTTGCTTTTGGGATCTATTGCCGATGACTGCGCGCATTCGCTCCGCGGCGATTGCGGCGTTATGGCGCTCACGTTTATCACCATGTGCCGCATTGCGGGCGTTCCTGCCCGTTGGCAGAGCGGCCTGTATGTTGCGCCCGATTCGGTGGGGCCGCACGATTGGGCTGAGTTCTATACGCCGCAGACCGGTTGGCTCAACGCCGACGTGTCATTTGGATCTTCTGCTCGCAGGATGGGGGAGGAGTGGCGCCGCCGTCACTACTTTGGCAATCTCGACCCGTGGCGCATGGTGGCCAACAATCGATTCCAGGCCGAGTTTGTGCCTGCTTTCGATGGCATGCGCGAGGATCCCTATGACAACCAGATGGGCGAAGTCTCGGTTAACGGACGCGGATGCCGTCGGCGCGAGATGCTCCGCACGGTCGAACTCATTGAAATGCTCGAAGTTCCATTTTCGGACTAATCGGTAGAAAGCTGTGATAAACTAACTCACGCATTACGTGCCCGAGTGGCGGAATTGGCAGACGCAGTGGACTCAAAATCCACCGTTGGCAACAACGTGCGAGTTCGAGTCTCGCCTCGGGCACCATACATGCAAGCGAGCGTTCAAGGGGGTCGAGGCCCCCTTTTCGTGCCGAACTCGCGTGAGCGCGCGGAGCGTTAAGCAAACAGGCCTGCGGCCTGTTTGTAGCGGAGCGTGGCGACGGCGCCGTGCGCCCGAAGCCCGGGGCTTCGCGAAGCGAAGACCCTTCGAGTCTCGCCTCGGGCACCATACATGCAAGCGAGCGTTCAAGTGGGTCGAGGCCCCCTTTTTCGTGTACGTAATGTGATAACGCGCGGTACGTGTTATTATTCGCAAGGCGTTGTTCCCGCAATGCCCTAAAGAGGAACCCGAGGGTTCCCACCTTTTGGCGCCAATGAGCAGCTGACTGGTCATACAACCTAGATTCCCTTCCTCATACCGAGGATGTCTATGTGTACGACCTGGTTGCAAAGAAGCGCCGGGTTATTTTTTTATGAATGGAGGTAGGGAAAATAGCTAAGTCTGATGACACCCGCATCAACGACGAGATCACTGCATCTTCGTGCCGTTTGATTGGCGTCGATGGCTCTCAGCTCGGCCTGTTCGCCATCCGCGATGCCCAGCGCGTCGCTGACGATCAGGGTCTCGACCTGGTCGAGATCGCTCCCAACGCGGAGCCGCCGGTCTGCAAGGTCATGGACTACGGTAAGTTCAAGTACCAGCAGGCCATGAAGGCCAAGGCCGCTCGTAAGAATCAGTCCAAGGTCGAGGTCAAGGAAATGAAGTTCCGACCCAAGATCGACGTTGGCGATTACGAGACCAAGAAGGGCCACGTTCTGCGTTTCCTCAAGAAGGGCGCGCGCGTTAAGATCACCATCATGTTCCGCGGTCGTGAGATGGCTCACCCGGAGCAGGGTCTTAACGTTCTCGAGCGTCTCGCCGAGGATCTCAAGCCTTACGCTACGGTCGAGTCCAAGCCTAAGATGGAAGGCCGTAACATGCTTATGCTGCTCGCCCCGATTAAGGGCGCCTTTGATGAGGATAAAGCGGCAAGCGATACCAAGTAACTAGTGTTCTGTAACCGATTAAGGAGTATTTCATGCCTAAGATGAAGTCCCACAGCGGCACCAAGAAGCGTTTCCGCAAGACTGGTACCGGCAAGCTTATGCGCGCCAAGGCTTTCAAGAGCCACATCCTGAGCAAGAAGTCCACCAAGCGTAAGCGTGGCTTCCGTCAGGAGACCGAGATCGCCGCTGCCGACCGCAAGGTCATCAAGTCGCGTCTCGCCTAAGTTCGCGTTCCCGTTTTTCGTTTTACCGTCTAGGAGTTGATAGAACATGGCACGTATTAAGCGCGCTGTTGCCGCCAAGAAGAAGCGCCGTACCGTTATGCACCGTGCGAAGGGTTACTACGGTGCCGCTTCGCGTACTTACAAGCATGCTAAAGAGCAGGTCCAGCACTCCCTGCAGTATCAGTATCGTGACCGCCGCAACAAGAAGCGCGAGATCCGCTCTCTCTGGATCACCCGCATCAACGCCGCCGCTCGCCTGAACGACATCTCTTACTCTCAGTTCATGCACGGCCTGAAGGTTGCCGGTATCGAGCTCGACCGCAAGGTCCTGGCTCAGATGGCTTACGAGGACATCGAGTCCTTCAACGAGCTGGCTGCCATTGCCAAGAAGGCTCTCGAGGCCTAATAGATTCTGTTGAATCGCTAGGGGAGTGTCGCACTGTGCGCGGCGCTCCCTCTTTTTTATCGAAAGCGCTGGTTTATATAGCAAAAGCGCGGGTAGATAGACACTTACAGGTGACCGATCTTTATATATCTCTTAACCGAAGGGTCATCATCTGATACGTGCGGTCTTGCTGCACTCGACTTTCTACTTCCAATATAGAAAGCCATAGATTGTGTAGGACTTGTGAAGAGTGGAATTGACGTCCCACATCGCTTCGCGGTCTGGCAATATATCTCCTTGCCGCGCGGCCCGGTGGAACCGGATCAGCCGCGGGGCGTGCACCTTGAGAACCGGATACTGCGAGGATGGACACTCACTTCAGTGTCGCATCCGGGCAGACATCGAACCATTTGAAATG